>JAABQV010000045.1 GCA_011391255.1 Dechloromonas sp. | reverse complement strand
GTCCACCTCGTTCTACGTGGACACATCTTTAAACAACCACGCTCAGCAGGAAAGTCCGTGGTTTATTGACCGCTTACGAAAAACTCGCGTATCTGGTTGATGTTGGAATGAATTAAAAAAAGGTCATCGGGAATCGGGCCGCTTTTTGGCGAACGCTTAGCCAGAAAATAACTCAGGAAGGGATTTTCAAGGCCGGCGAAGCGGAGTGCCGTTTCTATTTCTTCCCTTAGGCACCGTCGTGGTCAAGGTGGAGCGTTTGAAATAGCATCATCGCGCCCTCTCGTTCAACAACGGCACGATACGACTTGGAAAGCCGAATCGTGAATGTGCCCGGTTCGTTTTTGACTTGCTCCCACTTCAACCCGTGGTCACGGAAGACCTCGTTCCAGGTTAGTGCTTGAAATTTCTGAAACGTCTTGAATACCTTCTTGATTTCCCCGATATCAAGCTCGAAAAGCCTCTTCTGAAACGTCGGCACGTTCAGGTCTAACAGCACCGCATCGTCGTTGCTCACTCGTCATCAATTCCGAGTTTGGAAGCAAGCGCCGTCAGGTCAGTTGCTTTTGCCGGGTTGTTTCGCCGCCACTCGCGGGCAGCCTCCAGTTCCGCATGGACAACCGGGTCAAGCAGTCTTTCGTTCATAGGAACAACAACAGCCCGTTTGAGCACGATATCACCTCCGGGCAGTTCTTGCATAATGAAGCCCATCCCGGCCATGGCCTTGCCAAGCGAAATCTGACCACTTTTTCCAACCGTTTTGATGTTGTGCATAACGCCCTCCTTCGTGCCGCATGATTGCATGAATACATGATACACCCAGGCATCAGATGCAGAAACCAAGTTTGAGCGCTGGGCGCTCGCAACAACCCAGCAAAAGCAAACACCGGGATCATCGTCAATTCAACAACCAGAAGAGGTGCAGTGCAGCACATTCTCACTAAATACCGCGCTCAAGCCATGAACTGGCTATGACTCAGTGGTGCCCTGAAGAGCCGTTCAGGTTTTTTCAGCCAACGACAGCAAAGCAGCGATAAGAGACATTCAACTCAGAATGCCGAATGCGTATTTCCATCCGCAGATCGCAGCTACCAAATCGCACTCCTGATCAGTATCTGTATGATCCAAAGAAAAAGGCCCAAGCAAATGCTCGGGCCTAGAAGACTTGGTTCAGGAAATCTGAGTTAGAAACTAACCTGATATCTGGCCGCCAGCCAAGCGTTGGGCATTGAGCTACTGGTCGTAGCATTTAGCATCACGGAAGCCTTGCCCCCTGCCAATTCACCCTCTACGCCGAAACCGCCCTTGGCCCAAGTGGCTTTAAATTCCTCACCTGGAAGACTAAACGTGAAAAGGCCAATGACCTCGCCGTTGATGGACGAGGCGCTATTATTAAAGCGGTGTGCAGCTTCAAGATTTGCTACTGCGTAAAGCTTGTTGGCAATTGGCAATGCCGCATTCACACCAGCACGAATTTCAGTTGAACGAACACTGCGACTATCAAACCTGGCCGGGAGGCCACCATCGGTTTCGGTGTAACCATCCATGCGTGATAGGGTATAACTAAGATCGGTGTAGGGGCTGAAGCCGACGGTTTTAAAATTAAATGCATTTTCCCAGTCTAGCCGAGCACGAACGCCCGAAGTGCGACTGTCGGGGGTTGCTGTAGAGAAATCCTGGGCACCAGCATTCAAATATCCGCGACGAATATCAAAGTTGCCCCGATGACCATAGGCTCCCACCGTAGCAAAGATGCCATGCGACAGGGAGAGAGGGATGATGCCTTCTACCATCAGATATTGTCCGCTGGCATCCATGCTTCCGCTGTTGGCAAGATCTTGAGTGCCACGCGTTTTACCAACCGCAAGATTGACTTGAGCCGGACCAAAGTTGTACCCCCCCCCCAATTTCGGCTAGTCCGGCACTACCCTCACGGATGCCATGATCATCACGCCCCAAGTCGCCAGCCACCCAAGCAGTTTTCTCGCCTACTGCAACACGGCGAAAGAGCGGACGACTGTGCGCGCCATTGATCAGCATGTTCGCATTTGTCATGGCGAAATCGACGCCTGATGCACTAGATACTAAACTGCTTGCAAGACTTTCAAGCGTTACAGGATTAACAATGCTAACCAAATAGGCATAATAATAATCTAGGCTAACACCCGGGCAAGAGGTGGGGCAATCTATCGTGGAGGAGCCGTTCCAAAAAGCAATACTTACGGTTCCACCATTGATGGCATACCCAAAAAGGGCACCAAAGCTGGAGTTTTGTCCAGTATAGCTACCAGCTTGACCTCTAACCAGATCGGCAAGCTGGAAGGATAAAGCCGAGTTGCCCCACCAAGGTTGTGATGTAAGCGCAGTTGGGTTTGCTGTGTAATTAACGTTCTGTGAACTGATCGTGTAGTTGTTTCCACCATAAGCGACTGTTACCGTTGGTGGCGTATATGCTGGGGCGGCAATCGACGAGGACGCAAGTATCAAACCGGCAAAAGCAGGCAAAGCAAAGAAGGTACGCATAAATCTATTTCTCCAAAAAATTTTTATCGGTTGGGATTATATAGCGGAAGCTCGAATTTGATTTTTGGGTACCGAACATGTCAGGTGGGTCGCAAAGCCAATCTTCTCGGAAGGGTTTGCGATTTTGGCGAATTGCTGCTCCGAGGGGGTCCCGAAATTTGCGACCATGGACTCATATGTTCGCGGTTATCGCTGATTGCCGAAAGCTGACTGTCTCTTGTCAGTCTTTAGTGGCCTGACAGCTTCAGCGGTCGAGTGTCTCTTGTTGGCCGGACTGGGACCTAGCATCTCGCTATATTTTCCATGGCGTATGAATTTTGCGGCGCACAAAGCCTGGCCAATCTTCAGATCCGTCCACCGGAGAATCCGGAGAGTGAAATTACAGGGCCGCTATTTCAGCGGCCCTGTCCATCGGAAAATCCGGATGCCCGTTTTTACAGTTCTGCTCTCCGCACTATTGATCATGTGGCGCACCCTGCCAACGCCAGCAATCCTGTCGCCTGCGCGGAACACTGCCCGAGTGTCTTGCCGTCGATGGCACTCAGCCATCGCTTGGGGATTGCCTCCAGGCCGTAGCGAGCACCGGCCAGCATGCCGGCGATGGCGCCAGTAGTGTCGGCATCACCGCCGCGATTAACGACGTCGAGCAGGCAGTCCTCGAACGTCTCGGTACTGAAGAAGGCCTGAAAAACGGCCTGGATTGTCTCGACGACGTAACCGCTGGGATTTTCGATACGCTTTTTGTTGAAGGCAAAAACCGGGAAGCGGCTGACCAACGCATCGGCTCGCTGCTGGCGAATTTCTGCCAAGTCACGCCCGGCGAACAGGTCGTGAACCATGAAAATCAGGGTTTCGCAGGCAGCGTCGGAAATCGTGTTGTTGTGCGTCACATGCGCCTGGGCCTGATTAGAAAAAACGACGTCTTTTTCCGGTTGACCGTAACAGGCCAGTGCGACGGGCAAAACCCGCATCGCCGCGCCGTTACCGGCATCGTGTTCGGAAAAGGTGGCTTCCGGAATGCCGGTCTTGCGGAACAGGACCAGATTGCGGCGTACCGTGTTGCCTATATCGACAGGCTTGGCCTTCATCCAGGCATCGAAGGCTTCCGCTGCAGACTTGGCGTCGACACTACCGTGCGCCAGTATGGCCTCGCCAAGCGCTAGCGACATGGTTGTGTCATCGGTTACCTGGCCAGCTTTGAGACGCAGCCAGCCGCCACCAATGATCTCGCGGTGAACGCCGATTTGATGGCGAATTTCGTTCGGCGTTAGAAACTCGACGGTGGCACCGAGCGCATCGCCGATGGCAAGACCAAAGTAGGCCGCCTTGGCACGCTCAGTCAACTCATCCCGGGGAGCAACAACATGGCGCACGCGAACCGGTGCGCGCCGGGCAATCAGTTCTCGGGCCCAAAGCATTTGGCGTGGTCTTTACATTCGCCGCAGGACGGCGCCGGGCAAACGTAAATGCCCTCGATGGCGCAAAACTGCCGGTAGAGAAATTTCTTCCACTTCATGTCGCCAACATTGGCGCTGGCCAGCTTGGGGAAATTGACCCACATCAGGTTGCTCAGCTCGTCACGATTTGCCAGCCCGAGATCCTGCCACAGATGATCGCGGCCGGCGCAGGCTGTGGCCAAAATATCAGCAATCCAGAGTTCGGAATCACATTCGGCGGCACGGTGGTCGAGCAGCAATTTTTGCAGATCGCTCCACTCGGGAATGCTCTCGGGTGATTGCTGGCGCCCGAGGCTGTGAAAGCCGGGGAAGAAATTGCCGAGTAACTCTGTAAAAACCGGCTCGCCGAGCCCGAGATGATGCGGCAGGCAGCCGCTGCCGGCAGACTGCCCGGCGATCATGCTGGCCAGCAGCGAACGGTTCGGATCACCGGCGTACTTCGCCGCAGCTGGCGTGCCGAGCAAGTCAGCGAGCAAGATTGCGCGGTAAGGCATGCGATCCGGGCCGTTCATCGCGTCACCTCTATTTGCTCGGGTACTCGACAAGGATGTCCTCGTCGCGAACGATCATCTGGCAAGCCAGACGCCACTGGGTCGGCGGAATATCGTCGACATACATTTGCTCGATCTGCGCCTTGGTAATGTGACCAAGGTCGCTCAGCGCGGCAACTTCGCGGACGTTGAGCGGACCACCCATCGGCGCGCGCTTGCCATCAACGGATGAAACCTTGACCAGACAGGTGCCGCAGTTGCCTTCCTGGCAACCGAAGTCGATCGGGATGTGATGTTCTTTGGCCAGTGAAAGGATGGTCTGGGTGTGGCTGCCGGCGACGGCATACACCGTCTTGTCCTTGTGCATCGGGCTGGTGAATGTGATGAGTGCCATTTTCTAAGTTCTCCTGGAGAGCGGGTTGGTTTGAATTTCTCTGATGCGGTTTGCGATGCTTTTAATCTTGTTCGTTGCGTTTGCCGTCATTCCCGCGAAAGCGGGAATCCAGAGGCTTTCGTACCTGGATTCCCGCTTTCGCGGGAATGACGGCGCTTGGGGTTCAGGCTGGCTTCACTACAATGTCGCCGCCAATAACTTGTGCCTGGCAGGCCAGACGATGGTTGCGCGGAGCCATGTTGTCCTTGAGTACCTGGTCTTCAAGAATGCTCGGCGGGGCGAGATTTTCGCCGCCGGAGATGATCTTGGTCAGGCAGGTGCAGCACTCGCCTTCGCGGCAGCCGTAGGTAATGCCGGCGCCTACTTTTTCGGAGACCTCAATCAGACGGGTGCCGGCCGGCACGGTAACGGTGACGCCGATATCCTGAAAAGTAATTTTGGCTTTTGGCATGGTTTTCTTCCTGTCGTTATGCGGTTATCGCCTGCAATTGGCTAAATTCGATTTCACGGTGCTCGACCTGACCAGTCAAATGCCGGGCCAGTTGTTCGCCGAGCAGCCAGCACGCTTCCAGTTCGCCGGCATCCGGCACCAGCTTGATGCGCAGGCCTTCGACCGGGACGCGCAGCTTGAGTCCGCGCAGCCGGTCTTCGATCAGGCGCACTGCTTCGCCGCTCCATCCGTAGGAGCCAAAAGCGGCGCCGAGTTTGCCCTTGATATTGACCGTCGTTAATGAAGAGAGCAGATCCCAGATCGGCTTGACCGCATCGGCATTGATCGTCGGACTGCCGAAAGCCAGGCCGTCGGCTTCTTCAACCAGATCAGTAAAGATATCCGCCTCGCCGCCTTCAAGATCGTAAAGCGAGACACGCACGCCACCGAGCGATTCGGCACCGGCAGCGAGCGCCTCGGCCATCCGCCGGGTATTGCCGTAAGCCGAGAGATAAAAGACAACCAGCGTTTTCTCGCTGCGTGCTTCGTTGAACAGACGCGGCGTTGCCAGTTCGCGGTAGCGATGAACGTAATCACGCGGCTTGTGGCGCAGCACCGGGCCATGCGCCGGAGCAATCAGGTTGATTTCAAGCGGGTCGATCAGTGCAATCGCGTCAAGCACGTACTCGCGAAACGGCCGCATGATGTGCGCGTAGTAATACTCGAATGAAAAGCGGAAATCGCCGACGGTGTCGTTGAACAACCGGTTGTCGCAAAAGTGACAACCAAAAATATCGCCGGTAAATAGCAGGCCATCCTCGACCAGATAGGTGCATTGCGTATCCGGCCAGTGCAGGTAGGGCGTGTGCAAAAAGCGCAGGGTGCGGCCGCCGAGATCAACTTCATCACCGGTGGTAACCGGGGTGTATTCCGGCGGCTTCTCGCCACTCGGCTTGAGCAGCGCCTTGAGCATCATCTGCGCGCGGCTCGACAAATAAACCCTGGCCTGCGGCGCGCGTTTGAGCAGTTCGGGCAGGGCGCCGCTGTGATCCGGCTCAAGGTGATTGAGGACGATGGTGGTAATTTCCTCGTAGCGGGCGACTGACTCCAGGCGACGGAAAAAATCGTCGGAGAAGTTTTCCTTCACCGTATCGATCACCGCCACACCGTTTTCACCGCGCACCACATACGAGTTGTAGCTGGTGCCGTTGGCGGTCTTGAGAATGATGTCGAAGCTACGTAAATGCGGGTCGAGCGCACCCACCCAGTGGACACCGGGTGCGATTTCTACGGCGTGATCAGTGAGTGCCACAGCGGCCATGCTTGGCTTCTTCCTCCCCTCCCCCGCCAGCGGGGGAGGGGCAGGGGGAGAGGGCTTCTTCTTCCTCATGATCATGCGCGTGGCTGCCACAACTGCCGTGGCCTTCAGGACCATGCACGCAGGCTTCAATACTTCCTTCCGGCAGATCAACATTTTTCAGGCCAATCCAGGCGTCGACCGCAGCAATGTCGAAACCGACCATTTTTTGCTCGCCAATCTCCATCAATGGACGACGAATCAGCAAGGGATTGGCCAGCAGCAACTGCAAGGCATGCTCGTGGCTAATATTTTCCGGAACAATCTCGCCGGCTTTGACTGCCGGCGCGGCCGGGTTGAACCATGAAGCCACCGGCAGCTTGTCGAGAAAGGCGAGCAGACGATCGGCAGTCCAGGATTCGGCTTTCAGATTTTTAGCCTGCACCGTGTGGCCGGCGGCAGCAAGCAACGTCTTCTGGCGCAGATTGCCTTTGCAACCGGGCTTTTCGTAGAAGGTGACGACAGCCATCAGGCGGCCTCGCGCCACATGCCGAATTCTTTCAGCTTCTCGATTGGGATGCCGGTCAGCGAGCCGGGTGGATTTAGGAACTCACCCAGTTCATTGACGATGGCCATTTCGATCGGGCAGATTGCGGCGCATTGCGGCACGCTGTGATCGCCCAGACATTCAGTGCATTTGCCGTCGTCGACGAGAAAGTGCGGCTTGTCTTCGTAGATCGCATCGTTCGGACAGACATCGACGCAAGCCCAGCAATTGACGCAGGATTCGGTGATTTGTAAGGCCATGATCAGGCTGCCTTTCTCGTTTCAGCGGAAGGTAGCAACTTGCCGCTCGCCGCGATTTCCTTGTACACCGCCATCACCGCTTCCTCGATCGGCTCCATCGCGTGTTCGCCATTCGGCGCGATGCCGGCGGCTTCCAGCTTGCCCCAGGGTTCATAACCGATCTTGGAGCAGAGGACGACTTCGCAGCCTTCGAGGACGCGGATATTGCGTTCGAGCAGCGATTCGGTCGCACCGGCTTCGGCAACATCGCCATCACCGCAGGCATCCATGCCGCCGCAGTAGAGTTCGGTCTTGCGGTGGCTGATGAAACGCACACCCTCCGGCGAGGCTTCGTAAATCAGGAATTCCTTGGCGTGACCAAAATGCTCGGCGACGATGCCGTTCTTGCCGGCGACCGCCATCAGCACTGCCCGCGAACCTTGCGGAATGCCGTCGGCCTTGGGCTTGACGATGCCGCGCTTGGCGTCGAGCTTCTCGATGATTTCATCGTGCACCACCTTGCGGCGGACCATGGCGGCTTCGTAATCAACCTCCATGACGTCGATCTTGTCCATGGTGAATTCGTCGCCACGATCTTCGCCGAGCAGACCGACCGCATCGGCGCGGCACTGGCGGCAGTGGCGCATCATCGCCATGTCGCCGGCACAGGCATCCTGCAGGTCCTGCAGCATCTCCGGCGTCGGTTCCGGGTGTTCCATGATGCCGTAGTAGGTGCCGTGTTCCGGCTCGGCAATCAGCGGCATGACATTGTGCAGGAAGGCACCCTTGGCCTTGACGATCTTCGAGACTTCCTTCAAATGCTCGTCATTGACGCCGGGGATCAGCACCGAATTAACCTTAACCAGAATGCCCCGGTCAGTCAGCATTTGCAGACCTAGCTGCTGCTGTTCGATCAGAATGCGCGCACCTTCGACGCCGAAGATGCGTTTGTTCTCCCAGAAAATCCACGGGTAGATCTTGGCACCCACTTCCGGATCGACGCAGTTGATGGTGATCGTAACGTGGTCGATGTTGTGCTGGGCAATGCGATCGACGTACTGCGGCAGATTGAGGCCGTTGGTCGACACGCAGAGCTTGATGTCCGGGGCGCGCTCGGAAAGTTGTTCAAAGGTTTCGAAGGTGCGGGCCGGGTTGGCCAGCGGATCGCCGGGGCCGGCAATGCCGAGCACGGTCATCTGCGGGATTTCGGCGGCGACGGCGAGCACCTTGTTGATCGCCTGCTTCGGCGTCAACACCTCGGAAACGACGCCCGGACGGGATTCGTTCGAGCAATCATATTTGCGGTTGCAATAGTTGCACTGGATGTTGCAGGCCGGCGCGACAGCCACATGCATGCGGGCAAAATAGTGATGCGCCTCTTCGGAGTAGCAGGGATGATCCTGCACCTTGGCACGGATATGGTCAGGCAAATGAGCCAGCGCATCGGGCGCGCTACCGCAGCCAGTGGATGCACAACCGCCACCTTCGGCGGCCGGGGCGTTGTTGCTGATAACTGGTAGTTCCACGATGTCGGCTCCTCGAATGCGGTCGGAGGCTATTCAGCAATCGCTGTGCCAGAGCACTTTATTTATTTAAATCAGTAGCTTGATCGCTCCAATCAAATCACTTGTTGGCACTCTTGTCGCAAATGCGACAGCGCCGACGAAGACAAACGACGGATTCCCCTAAAAGGAAAAGAGCCCGCCTATGGCAAGCCGGGATTTCAATTACCGGCGCAGGTCGGTACACTGCGCGCATCTATTACATGACCATTTGGAGAGCAAAGCATGCGTGGTACGTTTGAGTACAAGCTTGACGGTAGCGGTGACGCCCTTAAATTGACGATTGATCTCGATGCAGTCAGCGCCAATGCCATGCTGCGACTGGATCGTTACATTAATTGGGGCGACATTTTGAAATTGACCGAGAACGATCCGGAAGCTGCCTACGCTGCTGAACGCCTGCATACCGTGTTACAGCATATGGGCAAGTAAGGCCCTTGCAAGGAAGATTCGCCGGGGGCAAGCAAGCCCGCCGGAAATAAGGAGCCAGGGCTCGCGCCTTGAGCTCCTTTTTTATTGCAAAGTCCGTTTCGAGCTTCTGATGCAACGATCCGGCCATTCGTTTCAGCTTGCCGATTGATTCCAGCAAATTCGCTGCGGAGCAATAGCGGGATATCAGCTAGCGAACAAAGGCCCGGAATCAGCTACACTGAATCAAATTTCTGGCCGAATCGAATCCAGTGACTTGCAAACCTCCTCGTTACCCGTGGTTTGAGATGCTCCGTGCCATTCGGCATGGAATGCTGCTTCTGGCTGGCTGCCTTGCAAGCCTATCCCTGTTTGCGCAGACTGCCGCCGAACACGAGAACCTGGCCAGCGCAAAGCCGATACTGCGTTTTGCCGTGCTGTCCTTCCGCCCGGCGCCGGAAATGATGGCGCGCTGGCTGCCGGTAGCCGAGTATCTTGGCGAGAAAATCCCCAGCCATCGCGTCGAACTCCTGCCGCTTGACTATCCCGAGCTCGAACTTGCAGTCCGCGAGCGACGGGTCGATCTGGTACTAACCCAGCCGGCGCACTATGTCGCCTTATCGGTAGCCCAACAACTCTACTCTCCGCTGGCGACCCTGGTTGAGTCCGAACAGGGTTTGGCCTTGACCGAATTTGGTGGCGTGATACTGGTCAAGGCCAATCACCCCGCCATCCACCGCTTGAGTGATCTGCGTGACCGGCGCATCGCTACCAGCCACCGCGAATCGTTTGGCGCGTTTCAGGCACAGGCGTTCGAACTGCTTGAACTCGGCATTCCGCTGAATGCGGCAAAGATCGTCGAAACCAGGCATCAGGATGGGGTCATTACCGCCCTGAGAGAAGGCAAGGCAGATGCGGGTTTTGTTCGCTCGGGTCTAATCGAGCAAATGGTCAAGGAAGGCAAGCTTAACCTGGCTGACTTCAGAATTCTGAAGGCCGACAAGACGCCTGATTACCCGCTGCTTTTGTCCACGCGGCTCTATCCACAATGGGCGCTGGCTGCCATGCCCTGGCTCGATCAGAGCACGGCCCGCCAGGTGGCCGGGGCAGTGTTATCGCTGCCACACGATGGTGATATCGCCAAAAAGTCGCGCATCAGCGGCTTCAATATCCCCGGTGAATACCGCTCGGTCGAGCGGGTGATGCGGGCCTTGCGCTTACCACCATTTGAAGCACGCGTTCCTTTGCAGGCCATCTGGGAAGACTATCGCCCCCTGGTAATTGCGATGACTCTGCTAATGTTTGCAGCCGTTGCCTGGATGGTTTTTTCTGCACTTCGCGGGCGGCAGCAGCGCCAGAAAATTTTCATCGCCCTGCGCGAGAGCGAGCGACGCTTCTCCGACTTTGCATATGCCGCCTCAGACTGGTTCTGGGAAATGGATGCCAATCTACGTTTCACCTATTTTTCGGCGCGGCTTACAGACAACATCGGGATCGACCCTGCATTACTGCTGGGCAAGACCCGATACGAACTGATGGCACCCGGCGAGCTCAGTCTCAAGCGGTCGGAGCATCTTGATCTACTGGAGCAGCAACTGCCATTCAAGGACTTCGAGTACCGCATGCTTCTGCCCAACGGAGCGATGCCGTTTCTCAGCATTAGCGGCAAGCCGCTGTTCGATGCCTCGGGAAGCTTCATGGGTTACCGTGGCGTCGGACATGACATCAGCCAGCGCAAACAGGCAGAGGAGCAGTTGCGTCAGGCAGCCACGGTGTTCGAACATGCCAGCGAAGGCATTGTCATCACCGACTCAGAGGGAAGCATTCTCGATGTCAACACCGCGTTCACCACAATCACCGGCTACGAACGCCACGAAGTACTGGGGCAGAATCCACGATTGCTGAGTCGGGGGGATCATGAGCCGGAGCTCTACTCGGTGATGAGACAAGCGCTGACCAATGACGGGGGCTGGAGCGGTGAACTGTGGAACCGGCGCAAGGATGGTTCGAGGTATGCAGGAATGCTAACGATCACCGCCGTGCCCGATTTGCAGGGTAAGGTCTCGCTTTATGTCGGGATGTTCCACGACATCACTGCACTCAAAGAGCAGCAAGCACGGCTGGAGCATTTTGCGCACTACGATGCGCTTACCCAGCTCCCTAACCGGGTTTTGCTGGCCGATCGCTTGCAACAAGCAATCTTCCTGGCTGAGCGACGAGGCACCGAAATTGCTGTGGTCTATCTTGATCTTGATGGATTCAAGGAGATCAACGATCTCCACGGCCATTCCACTGGCGACATCCTGCTGATCGAATTGGCAGCGCGCATGAAGCAGGCGCTTCGTGATGGCGATACGCTGGCGCGCTTGGGCGGCGATGAGTTTGTTGCGGTACTGCTCGATTTCAAGGACCACGCCGAAAGCACGCCGATTCTCGACCGCCTGTTACAAATGGCCGCCCAGCCAGTACGGATCGACGGTGAGGATATACGCGTCTCAGCCAGTCTCGGCGTGACCTTCTTTCCACAGAAGGAAAACCTGGATGCAGACCAACTGTTGCGGCAGGCGGATCAGGCGATGTATGCCGCCAAGCAAAGTGGGAAAAACCGCTACCACATCTTCGACATCGATCAAGACCGCGCCATTCGGGGTCAGCACGAAAGTATCGAGCGCATTCGCGAGGCGCTGGAAAATCAGGAATTCGTCCTCTACTACCAACCCAAGATCAACATGCGCAGCGGTGAGGTAGTCGGCGCCGAGGCGCTGATTCGCTGGCAGCACCCCGAGCAGGGCATCCTGCCACCGTTCTATTTTCTGCCTTTGGTGGAGGATCACGAGCTCATCAAACCGATTGGCGACTGGGTCATTGAAACCGCCTTGCGGCAGATGGAGTCCTGGCAGTTGCAAGGCTTATCGCTACCGGTCAGCGTCAACGTGGCCGGCCGGCAACTACAGTCGCCCGAGTTTCTGGACAAGCTCCGCGTTTCACTGTTCCAGCATCCTGGCGTGGCTCACATGCTTGAAATGGAGGTGCTCGAATCAAGCGCTCTGGATGACGTTTCCCGAATTTCCCGGTTGATCGCCACCTGTCAGGATATGGGGGTCAGCTTTCATCTAGACGACTTCGGCACCGGCTACTCTTCGCTGACCTACCTCAAGCGCTTGCCCGCCCAAACACTCAAAATCGACCAGAGCTTTGTCCGCGACATGCTCGAAGACCCGGACGATCTCGCCATCCTTGACGGCATCATCGGCCTGGCTGAATCCTTTCAGCGCAGCACCATTGCCGAGGGAGTCGAAACCGATGCCCACATGCAGATGCTGCTGCGCCTCGGCTGTGAACTGGGACAGGGCTATGCCATCGCCAGACCAATGCCTGCCGCTGATATTCCCACCTGGGTGAATGGCCGGCACGCACCGGCCATTCACCCTCCAGCACAAGTTGCGCTCGCCGAACTGCCGGTGCTGTTTGCCATGACCGAGCATCGTGCCTGGATTAAAGCGTTCACACTGCATCTGCGCGACCGGCAAGTCGCCCCACCAGCAATCGATCATCATCAATGCCGTTTTGGTCATTGGCTGGATCGTTCAGGGTCGCGCTTGTATGCCAGGCACCCGCAGCTACCGAAAGTTCTCGCACTGCACGAAGACATTCATCGGCGCGCAAACAAACTATTGAACATGAAGCAGCGTGGTCGTGACGAGGACGATTGGGCCAACTTCGGCGCTCTCGAGATCGAGACCCTGCGCGATGAGTTGCTGGCAGCACTTGAATCCCTCCTGGAGCAAGGCACCGGCACACCCCGTGAACACCCGAACGGACTAACATGACTAACAATACCCTGCGTGCTCATCTGGCGTTCTCATTCAAGGGTGAGGATTACGCCCTTGAGACCACCGTTGATCTCGATCATTGCCTGGCGCAGTCCAGCGAGGTGCCGAGTTTTCATCACCTGCTCGCGCGGGTCGGCAACATCGACACCTACTCCTATCTCTTCGAGGTGTTCGAATCGTATGACATTGAATTCGATCAACCCAGCGGCCTGGCTGTGGCCTATTGCACAGAAGGGGCGTTTGACTGGTACGGCTTCGTCCAGCATTTACGCAACCAAGGCGATCTGGAGGCAGTGCGCGTACTCGCCGCACAAACTTTAGACATGCACGAGTTCGATGCGCGCCCCGAACTTCGCGCCGCGCTGCTGGCGGCGTATCGGGCCGGGAAAAAAACAGAATGATGACGAGGATGCCGGCAGTGCGTTGAATAAACCTATACCAATGCTGACATTCGACCCGTCGCGTGCTGAAAGACAGATAACAAAATACAGCAGCCGTTCCGGACGACCGCTTGGCACCTCGGACTATTGGTAAATCGTGTTCAAAGCCGCCTAAAAATAAATTGGAGGTATCCGTGACTTTTATCAGAATAGACCCCGTTGAGTTTTTTATACCGGAGTGACTTGGTTTGATCTGATATCAAGCGAGTGATGTAACTACTTCCGCCGCAAACTTCCCGGTGGATACCCAAACTTGCGCTTAAAAGCGATCATGAAGTTATTCACGTGCGAGTACCCCAGTTTTGATGCCAACTGTTTAATCGTTATCTCCGAACGCTCCAAGGCTGCATGCGCTTGTAACAGGCGGTGATCAGACATGAAGGTGTAAATCGATTTGCCAAACTCATCGGCAAACTCTTCGTTCATTAGTTTGGCCGAACGTCCATACTGACCGGCCAACTGTTCGAGCGTCGGCAGTTTGCCTTCACTTGCGATTAATTGCGCATGGATTGCCTGAGCGCGTTGTCGCGATTTCTGATTTTGCTCAGGAAGCTCATCAATGTTAGCTCCAAGATGCTGCACAAGCGCGGCCAGGTATTCCAGGACTTTTGCCTGACAATAAAGCTTCCGCGCAGCGCCGGTAAGTTTCGTTGTCATCGCAGTAAAAAGATGCAGCGAGATGTGCAAAGGAATTGCCGTCACAGAAATGCTGGGTAATCGAAGAATTTCAAGTTTTAACAAAAGCTCCTCGGCCAACTGATCGCCAATAAGCTTGTTCATAACCCCTCGCCCAAGCGAAACATGGCAAAGCTCGCCACTAAAAGAGGCGTCCACCGTAAAACTTGAACTGTATTGCGTCGTGTGCCGAAAAAGATCGATGCCAGGAGAACTTGCCAGATGGGCCGGCGGGTAAGCCTCCTTCACACTACCGCGCAAACCACGCAACACCATTGCCTGAAACGAAGGCTCGTTGAATGTCACTTCGACGTTCATGAGCGGAATCATTTTGCCCAGAGCGGCCTGGCTGAATTGAAATGAGGATCGCACCAGCGACATCCCAAGCGCAAGCTCGAGCACCTCATAGCCACCCTTACCAAGCTCAGGCGGCATCTGGTAATCAAGCCAGCCCGATTCTCCAAAGTTACGATCTTCAGAACCGTCAATGGTCTCGCCCGACGCTGAGAGCCATTCGAAAACAACAGATTTGTAGGGTTGATCAGTCATGTCCTGCATTTTCTATGAGTTATTCAAGCAGCGAAACCCGTTCGCCCAATCTCATACAAACTATACCGTTAGTCATATAACGTTCAGCTGGAAGCAGAGCCAATAACTCACCAAAATTGCTAAATGTGAGTCATTGGCTCAAATTCTGATCGGCCAACATGTGTAATCGTAAATTTTTATTTGCAATCAGGGGTGTAGCGCTAACGGTTCTTTCGTTTGGCGTCCACGCCCAGCAACTCCCCGACGCCGGTTCTCTCCTCCGTGAAAACCAGCGCCAGCAGCCGCAACTCCCCAAGCCCGC
>JAABQV010000044.1 GCA_011391255.1 Dechloromonas sp. | reverse complement strand
ATAACACCCCGGTTGATCCTGAATTACTGCTCGCCCGTCCGTAACTGAATTTGCCGTGATCCGGGAAACCATCCGCCTTCACCATGCCGCGCCGGCCAAGCCGATTGAGGGTCAGCCCTGCAATGGCTGCGGCGTTTGCTGCGCACTTGAAACCTGTCCACCGGCGCGCCTACTTTTTCTGCAAAAGGCCGGGCCGTGCCCGGCGCTGGAGTGGTCTGATCCGGCCACGCGCTATCACTGCGGGCTGCTGCTTGATCCCGGAAAATACCTGAGCATCTTGCCAAAAATGGCAGAAAAGCTCGCCAGCGCTTCGATCTCGCGCTGGATTGCGGCGGGTAAAGGTTGTGATTGCAGTGCGGAGATTGATGTGCGGGTATGAACGGCGGCACGGTGCCCTTTGCTATCGTTCGATGAAAACTGAACCAGTCATTCGCCGCAAGCACCAGAAATCAGGAAGCGGGCATTCGAGAAGCTTTGGACTAGAGATCACTTGTCCGAAACGTGCAACGTGTTCGCAAAGGTGAGATCTGCTAACAGTTGGTTTCGTGAATATAATCTAATAAATATTAGATTAATCGCTAACGCCAATACGCCATGGATAGTCATTCGCAACATCAAGAGTGCTCAGTACGGTCTGAAGCTTTCCTTTCAGCATGAAGCTGGGCGTCGCACTCCTGTTTTCGCTGGCAATGCATGCCATCCTGGTCGCAGGCGGGCAGTTCGAGTTGTTCCATATCGCAAATAGTCCTGAGCCGATGCGTATAAAGATTGCTACCCAACCCAAGGAAGAAACCTTGGACGAGGTATCGTTACCGCCGCCGGCGCGTGCGAAGCCCAAAGCAAAATCCTTGAATAAGAATGTTCAGACTCCAGCCCCTGATTTGCCCCCTTTTCCGGTAACGAATAAACCTGCATCTATGGATGCGCCACCACCGCCCAGCGCAGAAGAGTGGCAACTGGCATCAACCTACAAGTTGAAGAACAGCAAGCGCTATCGGCACAATTGGGGGCAATTGGTGCGCAGCAAGATGGGCACGGCAGTTGAAGGGCTCCAGCAGGGAACGGTGCGGTTTCGGATCGAGATAGCGCCAGATGGAACGCTGGCAAATGTCAAAGAACTCTGGTCTACCTCGGAGACTGCCTCGAAGCTGGCATTGCAGGCAATCCAGTCTCTGCCGCCCTTACCACCGACACCAACTGGAAAGCCATTGATTTTTGAGCGGACGATTTCGTTTCAGCCTTATGAGACAGGTTGGCCGCCAAGCTACACTCTGGATTGCCTGCCGGACCCGCCAGCCTACAAGAACCCGTTTGCCTGGGATGGCAAATCGCCGCAAGCCCCTGCGCAGCGTCAGACCCAGAAAAATGCTGCGACGGACGCTGACGGGTCTCAGGAAAAGTGCGTCACGGACTCTACCGCCGATACCATTGAGCAAGAGGAAACGGAAATGAAACGCCAGACGGAAATCTGGCGCTGGGGAAGATGAGCGTCACGGCTCGCGATGCCTAACGAAGCGATATTCAATCTCGCAGACAAGCAGGTCAATCAATGTTTTGCCGCAGCAGTCACCTTACTGGCAGCATCCAACCCACCCTTGGTTTTCCATTCGGCAAAGCCCCCTTGCAGAATCCGCACATTGTCGTAGCCGGCAATCCGCAGTGCGAAGCCTGCCTGAGCCGACAGACTGCCGGTATTGCAGTAGATCAAAACCGGTTTGTCTTTCGGAATTGACTGGCGTTGCGCGATCACTTGGCGCCATTCCAGATTGACAGCGCCGGGGATGTGTTCCTTGGTGTATTGATCCTTGTCCCGTGCGTCGATGACGTGGAATTTCCTCCAGTCTTCCTTCGGAATCTGCTCAGGGAAAATGGTGGCGCCACCGTAATCGACGAAATCGAGGTATTCCTCCATGGCTTTGACCGCTTCATCGTTGGCCGAGGCTGAGCTGCAGGCTGCGCTAAAAATGCTCAGTGCGGCGAATAAAGCGAGAATTTTGCGAGTGGGTTGCATTGAATTTCCTTGAGCCAGGATTGAAAAAGTCATTATTTGTAATCGGCAGGATTCAGCCGCGGATGGGTTTCCTCACCGAGAATTGCCAGCCCTAGTCCGGATAGAGCCATGGCGCCGGCCACAAACCAGAAGGCACCTTCGACCGATTGTGTCGATTCAGCAGCTAGGCCCAGCCCGAGTGCACCAAACCCATAGCCGAGGTCACGCCAGAAGCGATAAGTGCCGATGGCTGAAGCGCGCCAATGGGGCGCTGAAATGTCAGCGATCGCTGCCGAGAGATTCGGGTAAAGCATGGCCATGCCGAGACCGGAAACAGCGGCACTCATCGCCCACCAGCCCGAGCCTTCGCCGCTGACCATCAGCGCCACGCCGGCACCGCAGATCCACATCCCGGCAACGTTAAGTTTATGCCGGCCCCAGTGGTCGGAGAGACGCCCAGTCACGAGTTGCATGCCGCCCCAGGTCAAGCCGTAGACGCCTACAATCCAGCCGATGCCAGGTAGGCTGACACCTTTGGAATAGAGAAATACCGGATAAAAGATCCAGATCAGTGCATCTACGAATTTTTCGACGAGGCCGGCCTGACAGATCGCAAAAAAACGGCGGTCACGCCATGTCACCAGCGTGAAGATTTCCTTGGTACTTGGTTTAGCAGAAACGCCAGCCGGATAGCGTGGATGCAGCGTTGCTCCGCTGGCGGCAGCCATCGGCTTTTCTTTCCGTGCCCAAGGCAGGGTTTCTTCGACAAAAAGTGCAGATAGCAGGAGTGCAAGACCGATCACCGTTAGGCCAAAGATCAGCAAGCCGAGGCGTGCCCCCAGTTCGCTAGCAACGTAGCCGGTGACAATGCCGGCAATCGCAACGCCAACATAGCCCGCAAACTCGTTGAAGCCGATGGCAAGGCCACGTTGATCCGGGCGCGTCAGATCAAGTTTGGCGGTTTGCGTCATCGACCAGGTGAATCCTTGATTAACGCCCAGCAATAGGGTCGCGGCAACCACCCAGGACCATGACGGCGCGAAATAAATCAGGATCGGAATCGGAATTGCCGTCACCCAGCCGAGCAAAAGGACGCGCCGCCTGCCCCAGGATTCAGCCAGTCGCCCGGCAACAAAATTAAGCGTGCCCTTGACCACGCCAAAGCCGACGACAAAAGCCACCAACAAAGTGAAACTACCGCGCGGGACGCCGAATTCACTTTCAGCCAATGCCGGCACGACGGTGCGTGTCATGCCGATGGTCATTCCGACCAGCAACACTTGCAAAAGTTGATGCTGAAACTGGCCTAAATTAACCCGAATGCCGTGCCTGATGGTTTCAGAGGCACTCATTCCGTGCCCAGATTGAATGCTACCCAGCGTTCGATTTCAGCGGGTTTGGGGGGAATGTCCTGTGTTAGCGCCTCAATAAAAACTTCGCGCTTCATCGAAAGCAGCGGATTCCAACGCTTCTCAAAACCCAGCGTGGACATCGGCTTGCCCGAAATACCGGCACCGCAAACGCTGCCCGAAGTATGGCCTGGATAGAGTTCAACGCTTTCAGGCAGGGCAAGGATGCGCTGGTGCAGGCTGTCAAACAGCACCGATGCCATTTCGCGTTCCTGTCCCGCCAGATCCGGCCGACCAATGGCGCCGACAAACATCGAGTCGCCGCTGAGGATGAACCAAGGTTCTTCGCTACGACGGCGGTCGGAAACCACCAGGCAAATACTGTCCGGCGTATGGCCGGGGGTGTGCATCACTTCGATCAACACGTTGCCGACGCTGATCTGTTGCCGGTCGCGTAAGGCTTCAAAGGGAAACTTGACCCGCCCAACATTGCTTTCGTGCAGGCAATACAGCGCACCGGTCTTTTCGGCGAGAGCACGAGCGCCTGAGTAGTGGTCGGCATGAACGTGAGTGTCGAAGATATGAGTGATCGCCACATCCTGCTTTTTGGCTTCTTCGAGATACCAGGCTTCATCGCCCAGAACCGGATCGACGACGACGCCTACGTGACAACTGCCGCAACCGAAAAAATATGAAAGGGTCGCTTCAGCGGCCTGTAGTTGGCGAAAGAACATGGGAATTGCCTCTTAAGTGATTTAAAAAACCAGCACCTTGTCGGCGCTTGCTGTCCATGCAGCCAGTTCGGCCAGCGTACTGCGCTTTGCGCCTTCAACCAGATCGCCGACCGACAGACCGCGTGCATCCATGCAGGTGCCACAGACCCCAACTTGCGCATCCTTGCGCGCCACCATCACCACCATATCGCCAGCGTTGTAATAACCTGGCGGGACTTTTTGACCATTACGGGCACAGGCAGCGGCATCACCCATCAGGAATACCTTGACCGCCTCACCTGCCGTTTTAGCCAGTGCTGTCGCCAGACGCAAAGCGTTATAACTACGCTCACTGCCATAGGGCGCATCGTTAAGAATGAAAAGGGTGGTGGTCATGAAGTGCCTGCCTTTCTGGGAAACAATCTAATGATTGTTAGACTATTATTCTGGGAGGGGCTTTGCGTGTCAATGTTTCTTTTTTGCGCGCAATCTGTTGATTGACAGTAAGGATGGCACCGCCTAGATTTCACCCATGGAAAATTCACGACGTATCAAGGATCTGCTTTACGAACAGGTTGCCCGCATTGGCAAGGCGGCAAGTAGCCCGAAGCGCCTAGAGTTGATTGAGTTGCTGTGCCAGGGCGAGAAATCGGTCGATACCCTTGCCCGCGAAGCTTCAATCAGCATGAAGCTGGCTAGCGCGCATCTGCGTGAACTGCGTTCAGCGCGTCTGGTGGACACTGAAAAACAGGGCAAAAATGTGGTTTACCGTATCGCTAACCGGGCGGTCGCCGAATTCTGGGTGTCGATTCGCTCGCTGGCCGAGGATCGTCTGGTCGAACTCAAAATGGCACTGGCGCAACTGACCAGCGATCCCGGCGCACTCATGCCGCAGGATCGTGAATCACTGGTCAAGGCCGCCAAGAAGGGTGATCTGGTTGTCCTTGATGTACGTCCATCGGCTGAATATGAAGCGGCACATCTGCCCTATGCCCAGTCGATGCCGATTGATGAGCTACGCTCACGCCTGGCCGAATTGCCGCAGGGCAAAACCATCGTTGCCTATTGTCGCGGACCGTATTGCCTGATGGCGGTCGATGCTGTGAATCTGCTCAAACAGCAGGGTTTCGAGGCGATCCACCTGCCTGAAGGAGTTGCCGAATGGGGAATAGCCCCAGTGCGGACGGCGGCAAAAACTGCTTATCCGTCTTCGCTCTAGTTGTTTCCCTTCGCAACCAGAATTTTGTCAGATCAAGCAAACCTTAAATCCGGCGTTTGCGGATTTGAGACCAAAAGGCGCCTTGGCGATATTGCTATCAATAATTCGAACCAATGCGAACCAATGACAGCTTTCAAGCAAGCTTAGAGTCGTCACGTAGTCGTGAAACGGGTGGCGTCGGCTTGGGCTTGTTCATTGTTAGGCAGGTTGCACGGAGCCACGGTGGAGATGTGGTTTTGGAGAATCGTTCTGGTGGAGGGTTGCGCGCAGTATTGTTACTACCCTTGGTCTAACTTGCTATCCCCCGACGAGCCGAACACTGACAAAAGGCATTCGGGGGAGCGGACTCTTGCTGGTGGTGCTTGGTCGCAAGGAAGTGACCAAGTGACATGGCTTGGCCTTTGGCTCAGCTATGGCGACAGTGCCATCCAGAATTTTTTGGATCCTCGCCATGTTGATCAATTGAATGTTTTTACCATGCAGTACGATCAGTTCGCATTCGGCCAGCTCATGCAATACCCGCGAAAAATGTTCTGCGGTAATCCCAAGGTGTGAGGCAATGGTGCCCTTACTCGCCGGCAGTTGAATAATGGGCTGAGAGCTGTAAACCTGCTTCGGGCATATCTGACGCAGCAGATAGTCAAGTACACGTTGTCGCCCCGAGCGCAGGCTGTTGAATTCCTGAGTTTGAACAAGATGGTGCAGGTGTGTCGACAGGGAGGTGATCATCTTGCGCGCCAGCGGCAGGTTGGATTCAAGGGCCTGCAGCATTGATGTCTTGGTGACGTAAATCAGCTGTGCGTCGCTCAGGGCTTCGGCGCTGAGCGGGTAGGGTTGGTCAACAAACATCACCGCCTCGCCGAAGGTTTGGCCTGGCATCAGTATTTCGATGACTTTCTCGTTGCCGAATGCGGAGTTGATCACCAGTTTGACCTTGCCGGAGACAATCAGGTAAAAGCCGTGGCATGGATCTCCTTTGTGAAACAGGATTTCACCTTTTTCAGCATAGATTCGCCTGGCTGGTTCAGCCATCCGTTCAATTTCCTGACGGGAAAGGCTGGCGAACAGCGGGATGCCAGCCAATAGGGTCACGATGGCGACAGGGGGGGCAGCAAGTGCGCTGCGATTGGCGGGCTGGCAGGCGCAGCGGGAAATGAGGGGTGCCATGGCAGAATTCTCCTGAATCAAGCCCGCCTTCATGCGGCCTTGCATTGAATTCAGTTTAGGGTTGGCGCTCCGCCTCAGACAGGGGACTTCTCCTGATTCTCCGCTAGGAAAACAGCCGGTTTTGAGTAGGACGATTCCTACTGCGGATTACATGTCGAGACCATCCGCACTACCAATCAACTGGTTACGGATAGCGTAGTGGATGAGATCTGCTCCGTTGGCGAGATTCATTTTTTCCAGGATTCGCGTCTTGTGGGTACTGATCGTCTTGACGCTCAGGTTCAACTCGTGCCCAATCTCGGTGACCCCCAAGCCGCGCGCGACCAGAATAAAAACCTGGTATTCACGATCGGTTAGCCTGCTATGCGGCGTGCCGGCACCGGTGCCCAGCAGCATGTCCATGGCCAGTTTTTCGGCCACTGCCTGATTGACGAAAATACCACCGCTGACTACTTTGCGAATCGCCTGGGCCAGCAGAGCTTCGGCGCTGTCCTTGCACAGGTAGCCGGAGGCACCGGCCTTGAGCGCGCGCACCGCGTAGAGATCTTCCTTGTGCATGCTGAGGATGAGAATTGGCAAGCTGGGAAACTCGCCCTTGATCTGCTTGATCAGTTCGATGCCGCTTTTTCCGGGCATCGACAGGTCGAGCACCATGGCGTCCCATTTTTCGGCACGAACCTGAGCCAGTGCCTCGAAGCCGTCGTTGGCTTCGCCACCGACGACGATGTCGCCGCTGTCCTGAAGGATATGTTTGAGACCGGCGCGCAGGATAGCGTGGTCATCGGCGATCAGTATGCGGATCATGGTGTTACAACCTCCCGTTTCGGGAAGCTGGCATCAATGCAGCTCCCCTTTCCTTGCTGACTCCTGATCTGAATGCTGCCACCCAGTATCTTGACGCGCTCCTGCATACCAAGCAGACCGAAAGTCTTCTTGCCTTCCACAGGTTTGAAGCCCTGTCCATCGTCTTCGATGCGGACGAAAATGCTGCGTTCGCGGTCGCCGATACTGACGATTAGCTGCCTGGCATTGGCGTGACGAAGGACGTTGGTCAGCGCTTCTTGAACCAGGCGAAAAATCGCGGTTGCCAGTGGGTCGTCGATCTCAAACTCTTCACGGTTCATGTAGAGGGTGCAAGTGATGCCACTGCGCTCCTCGAACTGGGTGACGTGATGCTCGATAGCCGCCGCCAGCCCGAGCACATCGAGCATGCCGGGGCGCAAGCCTTCGGATATGCGGCGCAGGGCGTCGATTGTCCGCTCGGTCAGCATATACGCTTGGGAGGCCCGGTTAAATACCGGCTCACCGAGACTTTCGCATTTCCCCCGCAGCCAGCCGATATCAATTCGCAACGAGGTCAGTGCCTGGCCAAGTTCGTCGTGCAGTTCGCGAGCGATGCGGGTGCGCTCCTCCTCGCGGACGTTTTGCAGAAAGCCTGCCAGTTCCTGAAGCCGAGTCTGCGACTCCAGCAGCTTGCCCTGTGCTTCAAGAAGCTGGGCCGTGCGCTCGCGGACGCGTTCTTCTTGGTCGGCTTGCAGGCGGCGTAGTTCAACATGGGTGCGGACGCGGGCGAGCACTTCTTCCGGTCGGTAAGGCTTGGCAATGAAATCTACTGCACCAAGCTCAAAGCCGCGTACGGTGTCGCTTTCTTCACGCATGGCGGAAAGGAAAATGACCGGGATTTCCCGCGTCCGCTCGTCACCCTTCAGGCGCCGGCAAACTTCGTAGCCGTCGATGTCGGGCATGCGAATATCGAGCAGGATCAGCTCCGGTGGCCTAGACTGTGCCGAACGCAGTGCCATGCGGCCTTCCGGCGCCGGACGGACGGCGTAGCCGGACTCGGTCAGAAGTTTACAGAGCAGTTCGAGCGAGGCCGGCGTGTCTTCGACCACCATCACTTCGGCGCGTGGGTCTAGTCCTTCTTGCATGGTCATTCCTCGCTGTCCAGGATGCCGAGCACCCGCCATAGACGCTGATAGCGGTGCGTGTCGGAGTAATCCATCAGGCGTTTCGCCAGTATTGGGTGATCCAGCGCCAGGGCGAGCAGCACAGCGTCAATTTGTTCAGGATTCAGGGAGAGTGCCGCCTGTGCCAGTTCGGCGCGGATTTCCGTTGGAAGATTTAGTAGCTCGGCGGCTGACGGATCATTGTCGTTGCTGGCGGCGGCAAGCATCAGGTTGTCATGTGCCGTGTCCACGTAGCCGCTATAGGTAGGAACCTCCAGGGCGAAGTGGAATCTTGAGCCTTGGCCGGGGATGGAATCAACTGTCAGCTGCCCGCCCATCATTGTGACGTATTGTTGGCTGATACTTAGCCCAAGGCCGGTACCTCCCTGCTGGACACTGTCCGCTTGTTCAAACGGCTGGAAAATTCGCTGGCGATCTTCAGCTTGGATACCGATGCCGGTGTCGATCACCTCAAAGTTGAGACGTACCATTTGCTCGCCAAGATCAAGGGCATTAGCGTGCAACGAAACGCTGCCATGCGGCGTGAATTTGATCGCATTCGACAGCAGGTTAAGTAGTACCTGCCTCAGCATCAGAGGATCAAGCACGACGCTGGCTGGCAGATTTTCAGCTACCAAGGTGAGCGTCAGCCCGCCCTCTTCGGCCCGCAGACGTACGATGCTGATAGCCTGTTCAAGCAACTTGGCCGGTGCAACTTCAACAACCCGCATTTCCATCCTGCCCGACTCGATCTTGGAGAGTTCGAGGACGTCGTTGATCAGGGTCAGCAGGTGGTTACCCGAATGATTGATGATTTCCACGTGGCGTTTTTGCTCCTGGGCTAATGCCGGATCTTTTTCCATCAGTTGCGAGAAGCCGATGACGGCATTGAGCGGCGTACGTAATTCGTGGCTCATGTTGGCAAGGAAGATCGACTTCGAGCGATTGGCTGCTTCGGCAGCATCGCGTGCGACGACCAGTTCTTCAGTGCGCTGGCGAACAAGTTCTTCAAGATGTTCGCGATAGTCCTGCAATTCCTTTTCGATGCGCTTGCGCTCGGTGATGTCGGAAAAAATCGAAATGAAGCGGCGAATCCGGCCGTCCGGGCCTTTCAATGCCTGGATCGAGATTTCCTCGGGGAATATCTCGCCTGTCTTGCGTTTATTCCAGAGTTCGCCGTGCCAATGCCCTTTGGTGAGCAGTTGTTCCCACAGTTGCCGGTAAAAGCCTGCATCGTGTGTGCCGGATTTCAGAAGGCGCGGGTTCTTCTCGATCACTTCGTCGCGGCCGTAGCCGCTGATCCGGCAAAAGGCATCATTGACCCAGAGAATACAGCCATCCACGTCGGTGATGACGGCGCCTTCCGCCATCGCACCGAAAGCCATCTCGTTTTCGTGGCGCTCTTCGTTAATCCGCGCCTGTTCAATGCTCCGTCGGCGGGAGAAGTAGCCAAAGGCAATCAAGCTGGACAACCCGATGACCCAGATGCCCAGGTGCCAATACTGGATGGTGCGCCAGGTTGGTTCCTGTGCTGTCCGGTAGGCGTTCAGGTTAATCGAGATCGTCGCGCCGCCTCGCAGGCCGCCGACCGGGACCAAAGTGTCGCGGTGGCATTCGAGGCATTCTTTCTCCATGCGCATAGGAATCATTGCTCGCATCAGGCCGTGTGATCCCTTGGCAGGCAGAGATTCAGTGACCATTTCCGAGCCCTTGCTCAGAGCATCGAGTGCCTGCATTTCCCAGGCATCGGGCGTGTTCTCGATGTTGCGCACCTGCTTTGAGGTCAGTCGCTCACGGATACCAAACTCCTGGTTGCTGGTTTCCTGAATCGCCAGCAGGAGATGAATGGGGGTCACCGAAACCAAGCGGAAGGACTCGTTTGTAGTCTGCGCAACGGTAACCCGCTCGGCTTCTTCCAGCGAATTGAAGGGTGGAACGTGTTCTTCGCGAATGAACACGCCGCCAACGCTGGATGCCCATTTGCGGATTGACATGTCTTTTTTGAGATTGGCCACCGCGTCGATGCGTGCTAGCGCGCTAGCCGTCCGGTTCAACTGTTCTCGCTGGGCTAGGAGCGAGGTGAGCACCAGAACAGTCCAGACAACGATGAGTAGCAGGAGGATGCCGCTGCCCGACCAGAGGGGACTTCCAGGATTGCTCTGTCGGCTAATCAAGCTGGTTGCCAGGCCTGCTGCATTACAACGACTCGCCGGAAGTTAAATCTACTCGCCTCTTGATCTCCGGCAGATCCAAAATCCGAATGTTTTTGCTATTAACCACAATGAGTTCGCTGTCGATCAGTTCGTGCAATATCCTCGAAAAATGTTCCGGCGTGATGCCTAAATGCGCGGTGACGGTGACCCTGCTGGCCTGCAGGACGATTGATGCCGCCAAATTGCTGAACATGGGTACGCCGGCAAGAAGTACTTCAGTACTGCGGGAGGCATAATTTTCCATGCTTGCACTCACTGTTCGCCGAAAGCAGAATTAGTCAGGCAGAACAAACCGCAGATAGCGCTTGGTGCCCTATTGATCCAAGTTATAAGTCTAGCCGCAAGTATCCTCTGAAAAAAATGATCGACGTCAAAAACCTGAGGTGCCAGCCATAAAGGAACGGCCTGTCCTAAGGTGTATGCCCGTGGAGCCCTTGAAAATCAAAAGATCGTTGGCATACCCGAGACGGTCAGTTCTAGAATACGCCAAGTAGCGATAAGTCCTAATTTGATGCCGGTCAAGGTATTGCATCCGCTGATGCAGGCGAGTATACCCAACATGATCTCGTGAGCACGCCATGACCACAATCCGTGCCTTAATGACCGAAGATCATCGCCATTGCGATGATCTCTTCGCCGATGCAGAATCAACCGTTGGCAAAAAAGCCATTACGGAGGCCAAAACCGGCATGAGCATGGGGCCAACCCAAGTCATGCGGATGGAAGACACGCAGATCAGGGCTTTGCTGGATGAGGCTCTGGAAGCGCTGATGCAGAATAAGCCTGATGATTATCTGGGTTATGCCGACACCCTGGTAATCATGATGCAGCAGCACAACATGAAAGTAGAAAACATGCTGTATATGATGTGCGACCAGCATTTGTGCGGCGAAACACCCGAGTTGCTGGTGCGACTGCAAACCGAGCTGGCCGTGGCATGAGTCAGGCAAAAACGCCGCATGTGGTCGACGCGCGCTACATGGAGCACTACGGTAAATTATCAACCAGCGCCGCTCGGAGAATCCGGCGTTTGATCTGGTGATTTATCGCATCACCGACGGCAACGGTCTGAATCGTACCGGAAATTGCACACGGTCCAAGTTTTCGCGCTTGTCGTCAGCGAACAGCAGCCGCGTCATAAAAAGCCGAGTAGCGCTTGATGGAAGTCATATTCAGCCTGTGCTGATGTGCCGGACAATGTGCCAATGCGAAAACTACTTACCCTCCTTGCCTGCCTGCCCACCTTGGCCAGCGCTGCCCCCGAAGCCTGGCGAGAGCCGCTGACCGGCATGAACTTCATAAAAATGACCGGCGGCTGCTACCAGATGGGTGACACCTTCGGCAAAGGCGAAAGCAACGAATTGCCGGTTCATGAGATCTGCCTTAGATCCTACTGGGTTGGGCAATACGAGGTAACGCAGGGAGAATGGAACAAGGCAGTGGCCTTCAACCCCTCAGCCTTTTCTGCCAGCGCGCAGCACCCGGTTGATAGCGTCAATCAGACAGACATTACCAATTTCATAGAAAAACTGGGCAATGCCAATCCAGGCCGCAAGTTTCGCCTGCCAACCGAGGCGGAATGGGAATATGCCTGTCGCGCGGCCGGCCTGCAGACAATGTATGGCGGCCAGCAGCCTCCAACTGGCGGCAACACCGCTGAGTACGCCGATCAGCATGGCGAAAGCACTTTGCCGGTGGGAAGTTTTTCAGCCAACGCTTTAGGGTTACATGACATGAGCGGTAATTTGTGGGAATGGGTGTCCGATGTTTATGCGGCTGATGCCTATCTGCAGCACCCGCGCAACAATCCTCAATACAACGCCAGCGGTCCTTCGCGTTTGTTGCGCGGTGGGGGCTGGTCGCATCCGGCAGGCTTCGCTCGCTGCAGCAAGCGGCACATGCATTGCCGCCCGTCCGCACGCTTCGATTTTGTCGGTTTTCGTCTGGTACTTGAAGCCGAATGAATCTCAGCTATTGAAGATAGAGGGCCAATTCAGCTGCAGGACAGATCAGGGTTAATTAATGCCAATATTCCAGTTGTCGCGCCTTGACCGTCAGCAAAAGACCAAGGAACACTAAAGTCGAAACTCTAAAGAGGCGCCGAGATTGGGAATTGTCAGTCTCAAGGAACGCCCTGCCAAAGCATGTCAAAACCCAATTCGAAAGTCCTAGTGCTCATCTCGGCAAGCGCATCGAATTTATCCTTGAAGAGTTTGTCTGCATGTGACTTTTCGTGCTGAACGAACGATTTCCAATAAGTGACAATGGCAATGTCGTAATCGGCTTCCTTGACTGAATTTAAAGAGCCCTCATTGCTAATAAAGCCAGAAAACGAAAAGACTTGGCCAGCAATAAAGCCGCCGTTCTCGTTGCCATAGTTTTCCTTCACAACATTGCACATTTCGCCAAGTGCAACTTCGACGTCATCCACGGTGATGCCTTGTTTTAGCTTGACGCCGTTGAACAACATCTTGCTACCGAACGGGATAGTGATTGGGCTGAACATTAGATTCTCCAGTGTCGCTTCTGCTCTCGGAAAGAGAGCAACAGCGTTCTGAGACGACTTTCGGCTGAAATGGTTCGATGAGCGCGAGTTGCCCTAGGCATACCTTGGGTTGAGCGGCGGCTTAACCTTGAGGTCTGTGGTTTCTTTGGCGATGTCATTACTGATAACGAATCGCAAACAACTACGTTTTTGTTCATTCCTAGAAATGATTCGCCGTTATTGTCTCCGACGGATGCATTGATGCCGAGCCCAATGGAAAGTCGATATAGAAATTAACGGTAACTTTTCCACTCCAGTTGCGTACCGCGAATGTCAGTTTCAATTTTTGAGCGATGAAGGCTTTGGGCTAGGAAAAATCATAGAGGTGGAAGCTGCCCTTCAGTTAGTTCGCCACCTTAACGGCAGCAACCTTTGCGTCACCGGTAACTCATCAGGACAAAGTCGAAAGGCCGTTTTGGCCGATTGTGTTGAAATAGACCATCCGGCAGGTTTCGGAGTGGTGCCGCCGTTCGAATGGCCGTTGTCGAGAGAAGGTGACCGGCAGGTCAGTGGCCGGACTGAGTCACTCCCTCCGGCAGCATCTATCAGATCTAGTCCCGAGTTTTAAAATCAAAGACCGGATTTCGTCTTGAACGCAGCCAGTGCCTGCGTACCGGCGATGATCATGCGAACCATCTGGACAATTTGTTTGCTCAACTCGTCGTGTTTGTCTTTGGGGATGTCCAGTGCCGTGCCGCCCATTGTGAAAACGAGGCGCGTAATCGCCTTGGCGGTCAAGCCCGGATCGTACAAGCCGGTGTTTTTGACGGTGGCCAGGTACATCAAATCCAGCTTCAATTCTTCTTCGAAAAAATTTAACTGACGTTCCACGGCGTCTTTGAAGGCGGTTGAGCCGACCTTGCCCTCACGCAGCAGAATGTTCAGCAGGCGGTCATCGGCACGCAGTCGCTCCATAAAAGCGTCGGCGCAGCCCTGAACGACGCCATGCTCGGCGGTGGCGCGCTGGCGTGCCTCGACAATGATCTGCCGCAGCGAATCGCCGGCGAGGTCAATCAGCGCGACAGCCAGTTCGTCGAGGTCGCGAAAGTGGCGATAGATGCTGTTGGGCGCGATGCCCGCTTCGCGGGCGACTTCACGCAGGCTAAGCGTTGAGATACCGCGATTTGGCCCCAGCAACTTGAGTGCTGCGGCGATGATGTCGTCGCGCGAAATGACCGGCTTGCGCCCTTGCGGACTCGCCTCAACGGTGGGGGGGGTGCTGCTCATAAGCCCTCTCGAAAAATGCGATTATCAAACAACAAGCAGTTAATGCGCAACTGTATAGGCGACTGTATTTTATTTGATATACTGCGCGCCGACTCCTGCGGGAGTATATGCGTTCCTGTCTTTGGCCGGCGTCATCCGGCTCTGTTTTGGGCAGTGGCAAATGACTGCTTTTAATTGTTTTTATCTTTCCCAATAGGTAAATCGTGAACCACACTGAGCTGACCCCCGTCGGTCATTGGCGGCCAGGCGCCCAGGCGCCCGTTTTTGAGTCTGCTGAACTGGATCGTTTGCTGACGCAGATACGCGAGCCGGTACATGTGGTGCGCGACCCGGCCCGGGCGCGCATCGGGTTGGCGACGGGCGGTACGGCAACAACAGCAGCGGCTCAGGGTGATTTGCCTTTGCTCGCCACGTTGCCAGCCAGCTACCCGGAATGGCTGGGTGACCGCTCGTTTTGCGAGGTGCATGGCGTGCGCTTCCCGTACGTTGTCGGCGAAATGGCCAACGGCATTACAACAACGCGCATGTGCATCGCCATGGCCGAGGCTGGCATGGTCGGGTTTTTTGGTGCTGGCGGCTTGGGCTATCCACGGGTTGAAGCGGCGGTCGATGAACTGCTTGGCAAACTGGGCGACCGCTTGCCGTGGGGCGTCAATCTGATCCACTCGCCAAATGAAGTGGCGCTTGAAAACCGTGTTGCCGATCTGCTGATTCGCAAAGGCGTGCCGATCATTTCCGCGTCGGCCTTCATGGGACTGACCCCGGCGATTGTGCGTTGCGCTGCGGCCGGCCTGCACCTTGATGCGAATGGCCGGATCGTCCGCAAACACCGCGTGTTTGCCAAAATTTCACGGCGCGAAGTGGCGATCCGCTTCATGTCGCCAGCGCCCGCCGACATCCTTAAAGATTTAGTGGCAAATAAGCTGTTGACCGCAACCGAAGCCGAACTTGCCGCAAAAATCCCGGTGGCTGAAGATATTACGGTTGAGGCCGATAGCGGTGGCCATACCGACAATCAGTTATTGGTTGCGCTATTCCCGACCATTATGGCCTTGCGCGATGAACTGGTCGTTCAGCACGCTTATGACCGCCCGATCCGTATCGGCGCAGCCGGTGGGCTGGGTACGC
>JAABQV010000043.1 GCA_011391255.1 Dechloromonas sp. | reverse complement strand
CAGGAACGGATTTGCGAAGAGCAGGAACAGAGCGATACCGACACCGATCATGGTAACCGCGTCAAGCAGACCGGCAACAATGAACATTTTGACTTGCAGGGTGGGGATCATTTCCGGCTGACGCGCAGCACCTTCAAGGAAGCGGCCGCCGAGAATACCAAAGCCGATAGCGGTACCCAGAGCGCCACAGCCGATCAGGATTGCTACGGCGATAGCGGTGTTGGAGAGAACGGTTGCTAGTTCCATGTTTACTCCTCAGTAAGGTTGGTTTATTGCAAAGTTAAAAGTAAATACTACAAAAACTACAGAAAACAGATAGTGCAGACTTCTTAGTGAGACTCAGCAGCCATCGACATGTAAACGATGGTGAGCATCATGAACACGAACGCCTGCAGGGTAATAATCAAAATGTGGAACAACGCCCAAGGCAAAGCGAGCGGCAATTGATACAAGCCAATCAGGGCGATCAGAATAAACACCATTTCGCCGGCATACATATTACCGAAGAGTCGCAGAGACAATGAGATCGGCCGGGCAATTTCTTCAACGATACGGAACAGCAAATTGACCGGAGCAAGTTTGAGCCCAAACGGAACAGCAAATACTTCGTGCATGAAATGGCCGAATCCCTTGACCTTGAGACCCATGAACAGAGCAATGAAGAAAACAGTAATCGACATCGCGAAGGTCAGGTTGGGGTCAGTGGTCGGCACGAACTTAAACGGCAAATGGCTGTTACCCGTAGCGAGTTGCAGCGCAGTCGGCAGGAAATCAACCGGGATCAAGTCCATCGCATTCATGACAAACACCCAGACGAAAATTGTAATCGCCAGCGGCGTCACCAGCGCGCTCTTGCCATGGAAGGTGTCGCGAACCTGCTGATCAACAAGACCAACAACCATCTCAACAAAATTTTGACCGCCAGACGGGACACCAGAGGTTGCTTTGCTCGCTAGCTTGGCCATCAGGCCAAACACAACCAGACCCAGAATGCCGGATACCAGCAACGTGTCCAAGTGGAAACTCCAGAAACCACTACAGGCGCCATCAACCCTGGAACTATCCGCACAAACGACCAGATTAGTCAGGTGATGCTCAATATAGCCTGTTGTGGTCAGCGTACCTTCTGCGCTCATGTTTTCTCCAATCAGCCTAGCATTACTTCAGCAATGCCACCCAATAGATGACAAAGGTTGATACGTAACCAAGAAAAAGCGGCAACACCGCCACTTCCTTGTACCCCAAAAACACTAGCGCAAACCCGACGAGTGTCAGCAAGAACTTCAAGCCTTCGCCGGCAGCCTGCGCCTGATAAACTTTGACTGGGTTCTTATCGATCGACACTTTCATGGCGCGGAGCACATACCCCAAATTTGCCACGACGCCGATCGAACCCCCGATCGCTAACGAGACCGCTGCATTCACGCCAAAAATCGCTCCGGCAAACAAAGCCAGAAGGACCGCCAACGCCACTTGCCTACTGAGTATCCAGCTTACCTGTGGGTGCAAGACATGCCTCGATGAAAAGCCGAACTAGTGTATCGGACTCCCGCACGAGAGTCAAACGGTGCAGCGCACAAAGCGAGGGTTTTCCCCAATCTTTTTCGACCGGTCAAAGTGTTCATCGCTTACACCCGAAGACGGAAAATCAGTCCATCAAGTTGATCGAGGCCGTCAAATTCGATCGTCAGCTTGCCGGCGCCCTTTTTATTAGTGCGAATCTCGACATTTGCACCCAGCCCATCGGATAACTCTTCCTGCAAACGCAACAAATCCCGATCCAATTTTTTTTCCGGTGACTTGACCGGCGGGCTCAGGAGTTGTTGAACGAGGCGTTCGGTTTCCCGGACGGAGAGTCCTTTTTGCACGATACGCTGAGCCAGCCCCAACTGCTGTCCGCTGGCGATCGGCAGTAGGGCGCGAGCGTGGCCCATATCGATTTGGCCAGTCATCAGCAACTCCTGAACAGCTGCGGTCAACTGTAATAAGCGAAGCAAATTTGAGGCGGCCGGGCGCGAACGACCAACCGCATCGGCGGCTTCCTGATGGGTCAGGCCGAATTCGTCGATCAGGCGTTGCAAACCCTGAGCCTCTTCGAGCGGATTAAGGTTTTCACGCTGAATATTTTCGATCAGCGCCATAGCTAGCGCCTGTTCATCCGGAATACTGCGGACGAGTACCGGCACTTCAGTCAGACCAGCCAATTGCGCCGCCCGCCAGCGCCGTTCGCCGGCAACAATCTCGTAGCGCTCAGCACCCGGCGTACTGTCGACCGCACGAACAAGGATCGGCTGCATCACCCCCTGCGATTTGATCGAGGCGGCTAACTCCATCAGCGCCCCTTCTTCCATGTGCGTGCGCGGCTGATACTTGCCCGGCTTGAGGCGTTCGACCGGCAGGTTGCGTTGTTCGTCACCCTGCGGCCGGTCGCTGCCAGCAAGCAGTGCGTCAAGGCCGCGGCCGAGTCCCTTCATCTTGATCATTTGGCGACCCTTTCGAGAATTTCCTGGGCGAGTGCGCTATAGGCTTGCGCGCCTCTTGAGTTTTTGTCAAAGGCGAGAACCGGCTTACCGTAGGACGGCGCTTCGGCCAGTCGCACGTTGCGCGGGATGATGGTCTTGTAGACCTTATCGCCGAAATGGCTTTCGAGCTCGGCTGAAACCTGTTGGGTTAGGGTGCTCTGGCCGTTATACATGGTGCGCAGCAGCCCTTCGATTTCAAGGCGGGAGTTCAAATGGTGACGCACCTTGCGCAACGTTTCGACTAGATCGGACAGGCCTTCCAGCGCGTAGTACTCGCACTGCATCGGGATTAGTACGGAATCCGCGGCAACCAGCGCATTGACCGTCAGCATGTTGAGCGCCGGCGGGCAATCAATCAGCACGAAATCGTATTCGGCGTGATTTTGCGCCAAGGCTTTTTTCAGGCGGTATTCGCGTTGGTCGAGCTCGATCATTTCGACTTCGGCGCCAGCCAGTTCGCGGTTGGCGGGCAGGATGTCGAATTCGAAGTCGGTCTTGATGCAGACTTCGAGCAAGGTCGCAGCACCAATCAGCAACTGATAGACGGTGGGCAGCGCTTCTTTCTTGGTGATACCGGCGCCGGTCGTCGCGTTGCCCTGCGGGTCCATGTCGATGAGCAGGACGCGCTGGCCTTCGGCGGCCAGCGACGCCGCCAGATTGACGGCGGTCGTCGTTTTGCCGACGCCGCCTTTCTGGTTGGTTATGGCGAGTACTTTCATGACCCGGCTTTCAAAATAATCAAATGTCGTTCGGCATCCAGCCCCGGCACGCTGAGCGGAATGATCGCTTCAACCGTGATGTCGTCGGGCAGTGCCTTGAGTTCATCGTCCGGTCGCATACCTTTCATGGCCAGCCAGCGACCGTTCGGTGCCAGCAGGTGGCGGGTCAGGCTGATGAAAAGGCCGATTTCGGCAAAGGCACGCGAGCTGATCTGGGCATATTGTCCCGGCATTTCTTCGACCCGGGCGTGGTGCACCGTAACATTCCTGAGCGCCAGTTCGATGACAGCCTGCTGCAGGAAGGTGGTTTTCTTTTGCACAGTGTCGACCATGCTGACCGCCAGTTCCGGCCTGGCGATGGCCAGCGGAATGCCGGGCAGGCCGCCGCCGCTGCCGACATCGAGCAGATTGCCGGTACCGACATGCGGCAGGATGGCCAGCGAGTCGAGCAAATGGTGCGAGATGACCTGGGCCGGGTCGCGCAGGGCGGTCAGGTTATAGGTCTTGTTCCACTTGAGCAGCAGGTCGCGGAAGGCAAGCAGCTGGTGTTGCGCCTCGGCCGGCAGGGCGATGTCAAGAGCGGCCAGGCCGCTGGCAAGAGCGTTCTTACTCATGCGGCGCGCGACAGGTTGTGGCGTTTCAGATGGATCAACAACAGCGACACCGCAGCTGGCGTGATGCCCTGAACGCGCGAGGCCTGGCCGATGGTTTGCGGCTTGTGCTGGTTGAGCTTCTGCTTGACCTCGTTGGACAAGCCGGCGACCGTGGCGTAGTCGAGATCGGCTGGCAGGGCGGCGTTTTCATAGTTGGCCGACTTGGCGACTTCCTCGGCCTGACGGTCGATGTAGCCCTGATACTTGGCGGAGATTTCGAGTTGCTCGATGACCGCCGGGTCCATTTCAATTTTGGGCAAAATTTCCGCTTGACCGTGGATAGGTAGCGTGAGCAGTGCTGCGTAGCTCACCTCGGGCCGGCGCAGGAGTTCGAACAGGTTGTATTCGTGTTCGATCGGTTTGCCCAGCACGCGGATGCAATCTTCGGCTGGTGTCAGCTTGGGATTGACCCAGGTCGATTTCAAGCGTTCCTGTTCGGTGGCGATAGCATCGCGTTTCTGGCAGAAGGCGGCCCAGCGGATGTCGTCCACCAGGCCGAGCGCCCTGCCCTGTTCGGTCAAGCGCAAGTCGGCATTGTCTTCGCGCAGGCTCAGCCGGTATTCGGCGCGGCTCGTGAACATCCGGTAGGGATCGGAAACGCCGCGCGTAATCAGGTCGTCGACCAGCACGCCGAGGTAGGCTTCGTTGCGTTTCGGGCACCAGCCGGCTTCATTACGCACGTAGCGTACGGCATTGATGCCGGCCAACAGCCCTTGCGCCGCAGCTTCTTCGTAGCCGGTCGTGCCGTTGATCTGGCCGGCGAAGAACAGGCCGTTGATGGCCTTCGATTCCAGCGTGTCCTTGAGGCCGCGCGGATCGTAGAAATCGTATTCGATGGCGTAGCCGGGGCGGAGGATATGAACGTTTTCCATGCCGCGAATCGAGCGGACCAGGGCGAGCTGGATGTCGAAAGGCAGGCTGGTCGACACGCCGTTCGGGTAGATCTCGTGCGTCGTCAGGCCCTCCGGTTCAAGGAAGACGTTGTGCTGGTTCTTGTCAGCAAAGCGGTGGATCTTGTCTTCGATCGACGGGCAGTAACGCGGGCCGACGCCTTCGATGACGCCGGTGTACATCGGCGAACGGTCGAGCCCGCTGCGGATGATCTCGTGCGTCTTTTCATTGGTTTCGGTGATCCAGCACGGCAGTTGGCGCGGATGCTGGGCGGCATTGCCGAGGAAGGAAAAGACCGGCATCGGATCGTCCGAATGCTGCTCTTCCATCACCGAAAAATCGATGGTCTTGCCGTCGAGGCGCGGCGGCGTGCCGGTCTTCAGGCGGCCTTGCGGCAGACTGAGTTCTTTCAGCCGGGCGGCCAGCGAGTTCGAGGGTGGATCCCCCATGCGTCCGCCGGTGTAATTCTCCAGCCCGACGTGGATCTTGCCGTTGAGGAAGGTGCCGGCCGTCAGTACGACGGCGCCGGCCATGAAGCGGATGCCAAGTTGCGTCACTGCGCCGGCCACACGATCGCCTTCGACAATCAGGTCGTCGCAGGCTTCGGCGAAGATGGTCAAATTGGGCTGATTTTCCAGTCGACCGCGGATCGACTGCTTGTACAGCACGCGATCGGCCTGGGCGCGTGTGGCGCGTACGGCCGGGCCTTTCGAGGCGTTCAGGATACGGAACTGGATGCCGGCCTCGTCGGTCGCCGCTGCCATGGCACCGCCCAACGCATCGACTTCGCGGACCAGATGGCCCTTTCCGATGCCGCCGATCGATGGATTGCAACTCATCGCCCCGAGGGTGTCGAGATTGTGCGTCAGCAGCAGCGTGTTCGCACCCGCCCGCGCTGCGGCAAGCGCAGCCTCGGTGCCGGCATGACCGCCGCCGACGACGATGACATCGAAACGGGTGGGATAGAGCATGGATTCAGGTTTGCTGCAGCGCACTAAGGGGAGGCGAATTTTACGTCAGAGGGCTGAAAATTCACAGTTTTTCCCGGACACCTTGCTCCATCAGACGAAGTAAAGTAACTTCTAGCCGCTTAAGCTAAAGTTATTAACTGAATGGCCACCATCGACAACGAAGACATGCTGCTCATTTTGCAGCAGTCGCTCAATAAAAAACGGGTTTTGATTGTAGATCGCCACGCACCGGCGCGCGACGCTCTGCGTCAGCTACTTGGTCTGCTAGGCGTCACTGCCGTGCATGGTGCTGGTAATTCGGTCGAGGTCATCCGTCAGGTCAAGGCCAACCGTTTCGACATCATCCTTTCCGATTTTGTGCTTGATGACGGCCGTGACGGCCAGCAACTGCTGGAAGAACTGCGGCACGCGCAACTCATTCCGCTATCAACGGTTTACGTGATCATCACCAGCGAGCGCGGTTACACCAATGTTGTTTCGCTCGCCGAGCTGGCGCCCGATGATTACCTGATCAAGCCCTTCACTTCGGACCAACTGCAGGCCCGGCTAATCAAGGTCATCTACAAAAAACATGTATTGCGCAAGATTTATGAAGGCATTGAGCGTGGCGCACTGAACGAAGCCATCGTCGCCTGCGATCGCGTCATCCAGCAACAGCCCAACTACACGTATGACGCCCTGCGCTTCAAGGGCGAATTACTTCATACGCAGGGCAAGAACCGTGAGGCCGAGGAGGTTTTCCGGCTGGTACTCGAAGGACGGGTCGTACCCTGGGCGAAAATGGGGCTGGCTACTGCCCTGCGTGATCGCGGCGCCCTCGATGAAGCCGAACTACTGGCCGAGCAGGTTACCGTCGAAGCACCCAACTATCTTTCCGCCTACGACTTTCTCGCCTCGGTTCACGAGGCTCAGGGGCGTTTGGCCGACGCCCAGCAGACGTTGCAACGGGGGGCCGATGCCTCACCGCACAATACGGTTCGCCAACGCCTGGTGGGTGATGTTGCGGCGCGTAACAAGGATTTTCTCGCCGCAGAAAAGGCTTATGGCCGCGTGATGGAGCGTAACCGTGGCAGCAGCCTGCGCAATGTCGACGACTTCGCCAATCTCTCCCGTGTCCTCGTCGAGCGCGGCGATCTTGCCGCATCACGACGCATTACCGGCGAGATGAAACGTGAGTGGCGTGGCGACAAGCAGGCGGAAATGGCTGCCCTGATCACCGAAAGCCTCTGTCTTAATGCTGAAGGCTCGCCGGAAAAGGCCAAGGCACTGGTAAATCAAGCGCTTGATCTGCAAAATCAGGTGGCGGCAAAGTCGCTTGAGCAGGGCAAGGCCATCTCGCAACGACTGATGGTGGACTTGGCACACGCCTGCTATGCAACCGGCAAGGAGGAGGAAGCGACAATTTTGATGCGCCAGGTAGCCGCGGAAAACAACGAAGACCCGCACCTGATGGAGCACATCAACACAGTATTTGAAAAGACCGGCCAAGCCGATGCCGGAAAGGCCTTGCTCGACCAGGTCAGCAAGGAAATCGTCGAACTCAATAACCGGGGTGTTCTGGCTGCGCGAAGCGGCGACCTCGAGGGTGCCGTGCAATTGCTGATTCAGGCAGCAGAAAAAGTCCCCAATCTGCAGTTTTTGGTCAATGCGGCCAAAGCCATTTTTACCTTGCTCGACCAGCGTGGCTGGGATCACGATCTGGCGGCCAAAGGTAGCGAATATCTGGATCGCGCGCAGCGCAAGGATCCCAAGAACCGCAAGGTCACTTCGGCCCGCGAGTTGCTAATGACCGTCGCCAAAAAACACGGGGTTGCGCAATAAGCGGCGCGCTTAGTGCTTGTGACCTAGCCCCAGATAAGCATCAATCACCCGCTGGTCCGCAGCCAGTTCCTTACTCGGCCCGGCGAGTGAAACTTCACCGGTTTCCAGAACATAACCGTAATCAGCAATCTGCAAGGCGGCACGAGCGTTTTGTTCGACGAGCAGGATGGCAACCCCGGTTTCCTTGAGCTCTCCGATAATGCGGAAAATTTCCTTGATGATCAGCGGCGCCAAACCGAGGCTGGGTTCATCCAGCATCAGCAGTTTCGGTTTGGCCATCAATGCCCGGCCCATCGCCAGCATCTGGCGTTCGCCGCCGGAGAGGGTGCCGGCCAACTGGCTTCGGCGCTCTTCAAGGCGCGGGAATATCTCAAAGACTTCGTCCATGGTTTCCATCTGGTCGCGATGGCCCGTGCGGTAACGATCGAAGGCGCCAAGCAGGAGATTGTCCTCGACACTCATTTCGGCGAACAGCTCGCGCTTCTCCGGCACCAGCGTCATGCCGTGCCGCACCAGATATTCGACTTCGCGTTCGCGGCTCTTCGAGTGCCCCATGTAAATCACTTCACCGCCTGCTGGCAGCAAGCCCATCAAGGCCGATAGCAGCGTGGTTTTACCGGCGCCATTGGGGCCGATGACGGTGACGATTTCACCCCGGCGTATCGTCAGACTGACTTTGTGCAGTGCCTCGACCTTGCCATAGGCAACGGTCAGGTCGCGCACGTCGAGAATCACCGAATGGTCGTTGTGCTGTTTCATCAGTCCACTCCGCCGAGATAGGCCTCAAGGACACGCGGATCACGTTGCACCTCTTCCGGCAGACCTTCACAGATTTTCTCGCCGAATTCCATCACCACAACACGGTCAGCCAAGCCCATGACGAAATCCATATCGTGCTCAACGAGCAGGATGCCCATACCTTCGGCGCGCAGTTTGCGTAGCAGTTCAGCAAGCGCCTGCTTTTCCTGATACCGCAGGCCGGCAGCCGGCTCGTCGAGAAGCAGCAGACAGGGATCGGCAGCCAGCGCACGGGCAATTTCGACGATGCGCTGCTGGCCGAGTGCCAGACTGCCGGCCGGGTCAAACATGTGGGCGGCAAGGCCGACACGCTCAATCTGGCGCGCCGCTTCGGCGAGCAAACCGGCCTCTTCGTGGCGGTCAAGGCGCAGGGCGGCGGCGATGACACCCTTGCTGCCGCGCTGATGGGCGCCGATAGCAACGTTTTCAATGACCGTCATCTGGCCAAGCAGGCGGACATGTTGAAAGGTGCGGCTCATGCCGCGCCGGGCGATATCACGCGAGCCTTGTTCGATGGTCGACTCACCGAGAAAGGTGATTTTCCCCTCGCTGGCGCGGTCTACACCGGAAACGCAGTTAAACATCGTGCTCTTGCCGGCACCGTTCGGGCCGATCAGCGCCATCACTTCGCCGGCGCGCACACTGAGATCCATGTTGTTATTGGCGACTAGACCGCCAAAACGCTTGGTCACTTCACTGGCTTCCAGCAAAACCTTGCCAGTTGCGGTCAACGTCCGTTTTGGCAAGCTTTCTGCAAGCGGAACCGAGCGCTGCTCGGCACGCAGCGGGAGCATTTTGACAATCACCGGCCACAACCCAACGCGGGCTTTTTGCAGCACGATGACCATCGCAATACCAAAGACAATGATCTCGAAATTGCCGCTCTGACCGAGAATCTGCGGTAGCCAGTCCTGCAGCCACTGCTTGAGAATAGTGATCAGGCCGGCGCCGAGCACGGCACCCCAGACATGACCCATGCCGCCGACGACGACCATGAACAAATACTCGATGCCCTGCGTCAGCGAGAAGGGAGTCGGATTGACGAAGCGTTGCAGGTGGGCATATAACCAGCCCGAGGTGCTGGCGAGCAGGGCGGCGATCAGGAAGATGACGATCTTGGTGCGCTGGGTGTTGACGCCCATTGCTTCGGCCATCACGACACCGCCGCGCAGCGCGCGAATCGCTCTGCCTTCGCGCGAATCAAGCAGGTTGCGGATGGCGACGATGGCGAGCAGCACAACGAACCAGATCAGATAATAAAACTGGTTGCCCGACTTCAGTTCCAGGCCAAATAGCGACACCGTCGGTATGCTGGTGATGCCGGTATGGCCGCCGAGAAACTCGACGTTGCCGAACAGAAAGTAGAGACTAATCCCCCAGGCGATGGTGCCCAGCGGCAAATAATGTCCACCCATGCGCAAGGTGATAAAGCCAAGACAAAGAGCGACGGCGGCAGTGATCGCGAGGCCGATGAACAGCGTCAGCCACGGCGACAAACCGTAATTGGTAGTCAGGAAAGCCGTCGTGTAGGCACCGAGGCCGACAAACGCCGCCTGCCCGAACGAGGTCAGGCCACCGACGCCAGTCAGCAGGACAAGGCCAACGGCAACAATGGCGTAGAGCCCGATGTAGTTGAGCAGCGTGATCGAAAACTCAGGCAGGAGGGAGGGTGCGGCCAACAACAGACCGATGAAGGCGAAAAACGGCAGGTGACGCAGCCAACGCCGCTTCGCCCGCCGGGGCAGGGTGTCAGGGTTGATCTCATCGGTGTGCTCGTCATCGTCTTCAACGTGCCGCGTGGTTAGCGAACGCCAGAGCAACACCGGGATGATCAGCGTGAAGACGATCACTTCCTTGAAGGCACTGGCGTAGAAGGATGAATAGGATTCGAGCAGACCAACCAGGATGGCGCCCAGCGCGGCAAGCGGGTAGGAGGCCAGACCGCCGATGATCGCGCCGACGAAGCCTTTGAGGCCGATCAGGAAGCCGGAGTCGTAATAAATGGTCGTGATCGGCGCGATCAAAATGCCGGAAAAGGCGCCGATCGCCGCTGCCAGCGTGAAGCAGAGCTTGCCGGCAAGAATTGGTGGAATCCCCATCAGCCGCGCGCCAGTCCGGTTCATCGCGGTAGCGCGCAGCGCCTTGCCATAAATGGTGCGCTCGAAGAAAAAGTAGAGGCCGATGATCAGCAAGGCTGAAGCTACAACAACGAGGATCGTCTGACCCTGCAAAGGAGCGCCAGCCATTTCAAAGCTGAGATCGGTAAATGCCGGCGTGCGCCAGCCTTCGGCACCGAAAAAGAGCAAGCCGAGGCCGATCAGCGCCAGATGCACGGCGACCGAAACAATCAGCAAAACCAGCACCGGCGCGCTCGCCAAGGGCTGGAAAGCAATCCGATAAATCATCGGCCCAAGCGGAATAACGAGCATCATCGAAACAACAACCTGCGCCCACAGCGGCAGCTGCGTCGGCGGCATGGCAAATAGCGCGCCGGCAAACAACAGCGGCATGCCAACGTTGAGGATCAACAACGGCGGCAATTTGGCGTAACGCCCGTCGCGCACCAATTGTGCACCTTCGAGCACAGCTACTGTCGCCCCCAGCCCGAGCAGCAACCAGACCGTGCCGGGAACTTGCCCGGCTTGCAGGGAAGCGAGCGTCAGCGCGCCAAACGCGACAAATTCACCCTGCGGAATGAAGATGACACGAGTGACGGCGAAGACCAGCACCAGCGCAAGGGCGAGCAGAGCGTAGATAGCACCGTTAGTGATGCCATCCTGGCCAAGCAAAAGAAGTATTTGGAGGTCCATGTGAGCGAATTTTCAAATGACACGCCCGCCGAAGCGGGCATCAGGCATACCTGAAGACAGGGCGTTTACTTGAGCAATTTCCAAGTATTGTTTTCGATGGTAACCATAACGCGGGCGCGCTGGTCAAAACCCTGGTGGTCGTTCGGCGTCATGTTGAAAATGCCATGCGCGCCGGCCAGGTTTTTGCTCGACTCAAGCGCATCGCGCAAAGCCTTGCGGAACTCCCTGGTACCCGGCTGCGCCTTCTTCAGTGCGATGGGGATTGCATTTTGCAGCAACACGCCAGCATCCCAGGCATGGCCGCCAAAAGAGCTGACGCTACCCTTGCCATGCACGGCTTCATACTTGGTGACATATTCCATTGCCGATTTCTTGACCGGGCTATCGTTCGGCAACTGCGCCGCGACGACCATCGGGCCAACCGGCAGGAAGGCACCTTCAACATCTTTGCCACCGACCCGCAAAAAATCGTTATTGGCGACGCCGTGCGTCTGGTAAATCAGTCCCTTGTAACCCTTTTCCTTGAGCGCCTTCTGCGGCAGGGCAGCAGGGGTACCGGCACCACCAATCAAAACAGCGTCCGGTTTGCTTGCCATGATCTTGAGAATCTGGCCGGTCACTGACGTGTCGTTACGCTGAAAACGCTCGCTGGCGACAATTTTTAGCTTGCGAGCTTCGGCAATCTTGGCAAATTCCTTATACCAACCTTCACCGTAAGCATCAGCAAAACCGACGAAGGCGACCGTCTGGATACCTTTGTCGGTCATGTGCTGAACCAGCGCGGTTGCCATGTGCGCATCATTTTGAGCGGTCTTGAACACCCACTGCCGCTTGGCATCCATCGGCTCGACGACAATCGCTGAGCCGGCCATGGAAATCATCGGTGTTTCGCCGTCGACCGCAACATCCATCATTGCCAAGGAATTGGGCGTAGTGGTTGAGCCGATCATCACGTCGACTTTGTTTTCACTGATCAGCTTCTTGATATTCTTTGTTGCAGCAGTCGGATCAGTTGCATCGTCGAGGACGATGTAATTCACCTTTTGACCTCCGATGCTGGTGGGCAGCAGTGCAATCGTGTTTTTCTCGGGGATGCCCAGCGAAGCCGCCGGGCCGGTGGCAGAAACCGAAACGCCGACATTGATGTCGGCCAGTGCCAGCGAAGCGAATGCAGCCAAAACAGCTAGCGTCAGCTTTTTTACCATCGTTTTTACCCCGAAAGCACAACGCGAAAGCGCGTGATTTTATCACGCTGCTCCCAGCCTGACCGGCAGGAAGCAGCCCGAAACCAGGCAGCAAGGTCCTTATTTGGTGTATTCCCAGGCACCTTGCTTGATCGTTACCATCACCCGCGCCCGCTGATCCAGGCCCAGATGATCCTGTGCGCTTATGTTGAATACACCGTGCGAGCCGGCCAGATTTCTGGTCGATTCCAGCGCATCGCGCAAGGCAGCGCGAAACTCCCGCGTTCCAGGTTGCGCCTTCTTGAGCGCGGCGGGCACTGCATTGGCCAACAAAAGCCCCGCATCCCAGGCATATCCCCCGAAGGCGGTGACGCTGCCCTTGCCGTTTGCTGCTTCATATTTAGACACGTACTCAAGCGCTGATTTTTTGACCGGGTTGTCGTTTGACAACTGCGCCGCCACCAGCACGGGCCCGGAAGGCAGTACAGTACCTTCGCAATCCTTGCCGCAAACGCGCAGAAAGTCATTGTTGGCGACGCCGTGCGTTTGATAAATCATGCCTTTGAAGCCCTTCTCCTTTAGCGACTTCTGCGGCAAGGCGGCTGGCGTACCAGCGCCGCCGATCAAGATGGCATCCGGCTTGGCTGAAAGAACTTTCAATACCTGACCGGTCACCGAGGTATCAGCACGATTGAAGCGCTCGTTACCGACCAACTTGATCTTGCGCACTTCGGCGATTTTCGAAAACTCGTTCCACCAACCCTCGCCATAAGCATCCGAGAAACCAATATAGGCAACCGCTTTAACGTTGTTGTTGGTCATGTGCTCAACAATGGCGGTGGCCATCTGCGCATCGTTTTGCGGCGTCTTGAAAACCCACTTTCGCTTGTCGTCCATCGGCTCAACGATACGTGCCGATGCCGCCATGGAAATCATTGGTGTTTCACCTTCAGCCGCGACATCGATCATAGCCAGTGAATTCGGCGTCGTGGTTGAGCCAAGCACGACGTCAACCTTGCTCTCGCTGATCAGCTTCTTGATGTTCTTAACCGCCGTGGTGGTGTCGGAAGCATCGTCAAGAACGATGTAATTCACCTTCTGCCCGGCAATCGTTTTCGGCAACAGGTCGATTGTATTTTTCTCCGGTATCCCCAGCGAGGCAGCCGGACCGGTGGCCGATAGCGTTACCCCGACGTTAATATCGGCGAGTGCGCTAACAGCAATTGCCGAGAGTAGCGTAGCGAGTATTGTCTTCTTCATTTAGTCTCCCCCAGTAAATCAATTACGAAAAGGGGAAACCCTATTACTAACAATGTTTTCCTGCAACCGCTTTGGTCAATTACTGCGTGATAAAGTCCTGATTTTCCTTCACAGGACATCACCATGTTTTCCGGAATCATCGCGGCAGTCGGCCGCATCACCCACCTGACCCCGCGCGAAGTGGGTTATCGCTTGCATGTCGATGGCGGCGGACTCGACCTGACCAACGTCGCCCTCGGCGACTCGATTGCCCACAATGGCGTCTGCCTGACGGTTGTTGGCACTGAAGGTAACAGCTTCATGGTCGACGTTTCGCCGGAAACCCTGTCCTGCACGGTTGGTCTCGACGCTCCCGGCCCGGTCAACCTGGAAAAGGCACTAAGAATGATGGATGTCATCGGCGGCCACCTGGTTTCCGGTCACGTTGATGGCGTTGGCGAAGTGCTGCGTTTCGACCCGGTTGGCGATAACCGGCTGCTGGAAATCAGGGCACCGAAAGAAATCGCCAAGTTCATCGCACGCAAGGGCTCGATCACCGTTAATGGCACCAGCCTGACGACCAATGAAGTCAATGGCAGCGATTTCACCATCAACCTGATTCCCCACACGCTGGAAAACACCACGCTATGCCACCTCAAGGCCGGCAGCCGGGTCAATCTCGAAATTGACCTGCTCGCCCGCTATTGCGAACGCCTGCTCAGCGCCGAAAGAGCGTAGCAAAGCCGGGCGACCGAGATGAAGGCATTCCTCACGCTGCTTCTTGTTACGCTTTTCGCTGGCTGCGCAAGCTACGACGGCCGCGGCCTGCAACCCGGCGTCAGTCGTAGTGAAGATATTCAGGAGATCATGGGCACCCCGGCGATGCACTGGCCCCTGCTCAATGGTGGCGAACGTCTGGCCTACCCGCGCGGCCCGGCCGGCTTTCACACCTTTATGCTGGAGACCGACAAGAGCGGCGTCCTGCTGAGCAAGGAAAACGTCCTTCAGCCCAAGCATTTTGCCCGCTTGCGCGAAGGCATGACACAGGACGAAGTGCTGCGCATCATCGGCCCGCCTTACGCCCCCTGGACGATCTATTTTGAGGCGCGCGACGAACTTGTCTGGGAATGGCGTTATTGCGATGACTGGTCTGAACCAGCGCGTTTCAATGTCCTTTTCGACCAAAGCAAAGGCACGCTGAGAACGACAATGAGCCGCCCGGAGAGTGGCGCCCTGCCTTTTGCGCGCAATCGCCGCGAGTGGTGCGGTCGCTAGCGGGCTGGCAGCACTGACTGGCAATGCCCGGTTTTCAACTCACGCATACGGCGCACGCTGAAATCATCGCTGGGGCGCTGCGAACGCTGCAGAGCGACACCTAGCTGATCGAGCAGCGTGCAATCCAGCTTCGGATTCTCCAGCAGGCGTTGGGGTTTGGGGTGCAGCGGAACGGAAAAAGCACTTAAGCGTTTGTCATTGATGCAGGCACAGAATTCGGAGATTATCGTACGCTAATCCAAAGTCATGGTGCCCGACGGTCTCTTGAGTGCCCAAAGCTGAAGTAGCGGTTTTCGGCCTCAACGACAGCAATGCAGCGGAAGGAGTCGGCTGCGAACGGCTGGCTTCTGGAAGTCCAGTACCCTTCGCGCACGCAAAGGGCTAGCGGTGGGCTCTCGTGGCGATAGACAGTTCATCAACGGTGCAACTTATACCTTTCGTGGTCGATATTTCCTTCTGGCTTTCCGCATCTCGGAAAATAGTTGACAACTAGTTGTCAACATAGGAAGCTACAAATCAGCTTCAGCGCATGTCAAACGTCCTTCGAGCAAATCACTTGACCTCTCATCGAAAAATTGAAGTCGCCATACTGAGTGATCTGATCATCAGCATATTTCGTGTTAACGCACTTCTACTGGAGCGGGGC
>JAABQV010000042.1 GCA_011391255.1 Dechloromonas sp. | reverse complement strand
CGCGAAGACCCGATGCTTCCCGAGAAATTGCGACAGGAAGCCCCCTACGTGCTGAACTGGTTGATCGAGGGCCACGCCGATTGGATAGCTTTGGGCAGGAAGTTGCCGGACTGTACGGCCGTGAGCCGTGAGTCCGACAGCTACTTCGCCGACCAATCGACGGTCGATATGTGGATTTTCGAACGAGTGGTGTTAGTTGATCCCGATGACCGCCCAGCCTACCAGTGCCCGAAATCCAGCGAGCTTTACCGCGACTATGCAATCTGGAAGAAGGAGCGTGGAGAAAATCCGGTTTCACAAACCAGGTGGGCGGATTCCATGAAGCGATTCCAGCGCATCCAATCCAACGGGGTTCGATACCGAGGGGCCAGATTAACGAACGACTTTGACAATGAAATTTCCGACCTGCTATGAGAAAAAACGAATGGTTTGGAACCCTTTGGAACCCTTTGGGGTTTATCGCCTTAAACAGCCCTTTTTTCTATAGGAGTAACCGGAAAGGGTTCCAAGGGGTTCCAAAGATAAGCCACCGCGCCACTGGCACGCGACCGCGATCCGCACAACTATTACACGCATTACGCGTACGCACGGCCGGGCAATATAGGGGGCATCCATGAAAATGCCCATGGGAAGCCGATGGATGACTGGAAATTCTGGCTTGCCTCGTTCATCAAGGGCGGAAGCCTGGGCATCTATGGCGACTTCCTCTATTCGCAAAGCGCGACCACGCGCTACGGCAGCGGCCCGCTGGAAGCACTGGCCGGCCCGACCATCGGCAGCGCAGCCACGGCGGTAACGGCCATGGTACAGGCCGGCAATGCAATGAGCGAGGGCAAGGACACGCACCTGGGGGCCAAGCTGCTGAACCTCGCAAAGGGCTACATTCCCGGTCAGAACCTTTGGTACACGAGGGCGGCCACCGACCACATTATTTTCCAGAATGCCCAAGAGGCACTATCGCCGGGCTACCTGGCGAACATGCGAGCGCGCAGCGTGCGCGACTTCGGCCAGGACTGGTGGTGGGAACCCGGCGAATTTATGCCAGATCGCGCGCCGGACATGGCGAACGCGCTGGGACGCTGAACTCGAATGGCTGGTGCCTGGGACGGGAATCGAACCCGTATAGCTTTCGCCGAGGGATTTTCTTCACACTACGGCTTTCGCCGCCAGCTTCCGCCGTTCGTGCGCTGGACTATGCCTTCACCGTGGCGCTGTACGCTGTAGGTGCCCCCCGTCTAGTCTCTACACCTTCCTATTGCTAGGCTTGGCTCGGCGTTGCCTCGGCCATAGGGCCAGGGGTTTCACCGAATTTGAGGGGATTCACGCGGGCGCTTTCGCTTCCCGGTGCTCAATCTTTAAGTCCCTTGTGTCTACCAATTTCACCACCCAGGCAGCGAAGTAATACATTTTACCGGATAGTGCGCAGCGCGTAAAATGCGCGTAACAAACACAGCAACGCATTACAAACCGGCACAACACAAAACAACGAATTACGAAGAAACCGAACAGAATCAAAGCAATGGTTTGTTATGCGTTGTAACTATTTGCTATGGGGCTTGACTTAAAATCTCTCGCTCATTGAGTGTACGGGTTCGATTCCCGTCCCGGGCACCAATTAAATCAGATGGTTACGGTAGATTCTTATCCGTAAGCTGTTGGTTTTCATCCCTGAAAAAAATCCAGTAAGCCCCACCAATCGCGCCGAGTACGAATAGTTCGAACAGAAACGGGTAAAGCCAGACGATGCTGCCCAGCAGGCAAAGCAAAATCAGGTAGCGCAAGACTTTCAAGCGGCAGCGGCCTTGCGCTTCGCGGTCTTAAAGCCCTTGCAATTTCTTCCAGGCAACAAAGCCACCAGCGACCGAGAGTGCCTTGGGGTAGCCAAGCGAGCGCAAAAGTGCCGCAGAACCCAGGCTGCGGCGGCCGCTGTTGCAGATGCAGAGGAGAATCTGATCACCGCTACGATGCAGTTTGTTGATTGTCGAGAAGAAGGATTTGGCGTCCATGTCCTTGATATCGCCGGCGTCGAGAATGTCCTGCTCGTCTTCGGTCAGCGTGTCGCCGAGCATCAGCTTCATTTCAAACATCGGGATGTGTTCGGTGTTGGGGATCGCGCCCTTCATCTCGATTTCGAAGCTTTGCCGGATGTCGATCATCGTTGCCAGGCCGAGTTTGCACAATTCGAGTGCGCTGGGCAGGCTGATTTCGAGGGCGGCGATTTCTTCCGGGCTCAGGTTTTCTTCAGTGGTCATGGTTTTCTCTAAATTTGGAGAGGGCGGCTTGAGTCTATGGGGTGTTGCTTACGGCCAGCTTGCCGGCCGAATAAATCAGTTTTTATTGCCCGGTTTGAGCATGCCTTTGAGATTGGCAAAAGGCGAGTGCGTTGCCTTGCCGGCAAATTGCGTGCTGCTGTCGGTATAGCCTCGATCTGCCTCAATCTGTTTCTGGTGTTCGTTATCGTGGCAATAAATGCAGAGTAACTCCCAGTTGCTGCCGTCCGACGGGTTGTTGTCGTGGTTGTGGTCGCGGTGATGAACGGTCAATTCACGCAAATTGATCTGGGTAAATTCGCGGGTGCAGCGGCCGCAAATCCACGGGTAGATTTTCAGCGCCCGCTCGCGGTAGCCTTTTTGACGGTCTTCGCTGGCCTTGCGGGCTTCTAGTACGACGCGGTCGAGGCGTTGGTGGTCGATTGTGCTCATCGCTAGTTAAAGTGTATTGAGGAAAATGATCATCAGTATAGTGCCTGAAGCCCGCGATTCGAGGCTGCGGTCGGGTGTCGCTGTATACTCTCGGCGATTACATTGCTGGCTGAGTTTATGTCGAAAGTTCCTACCGTAGGTTTTGTTTCCCTGGGCTGCCCGAAGGCCAGTTCCGATGCTGAACGCATTCTCACCAAACTGCGTGCCGAAGGCTATGAGATTTCACCTAGTTACAATAATTCCGATCTGGTGATCGTCAATACCTGCGGCTTTATCGATGCCGCTGTTGAAGAATCACTCGATGCGATCGGCGAGGCGCTCAACGAGAATGGCAAGGTGATCGTCACCGGCTGCCTTGGCGCCAAGGGTGACATCGTGCAAACGACGCACCCGGCAGTGCTCGCCGTGACCGGTCCGCATGCCGCTGACGAGGTGATGGCGATTGTCCATCAGCATCTGCCGAAACCGCATGACCCCTATTCTGACCTGGTGCCACCACAGGGCGTGCGCCTGACGCCGGATCATTTTGCTTACCTGAAGATTTCTGAAGGCTGCAATCACAGTTGCACCTTCTGCATCATCCCGTCGCTGCGCGGCCCGCTGGTCTCGCGGCCGGTTGGTGATGTGCTGGCCGAGGCGGAAAATCTTGCCCGTGCAGGCGTTAAAGAAATCCTCGTGATTTCGCAGGACACCAGCGCTTACGGCGTCGATCTCAAGTACCGTACAGCCTTCTGGGGCGGCAAGCCAGTCAAGTCGCGTCTGAAAGATTTGTGCGAGGCGCTGGCCAGTTTCGGGATCTGGGTGCGCCTGCATTACGTTTATCCCTATCCATCGGTCGATGATGTGATTCCGCTGATGGCCGAGGGGAAAATTCTGCCCTACCTCGATGTGCCCTTTCAGCACGCCAGTCCGACCATCCTGAAGGCGATGAAGCGCCCGGCCTCGGCGGAAAATACGCTGGAGCGGATCACCAAATGGCGCTCGATCTGCCCGGAAATTGTCATCCGCTCGACCTTCATTACCGGCTTCCCCGGCGAAACAGAAGAAGATTTTGATCAACTTATTCAGTTCCTAGAAGATGCCAAACTTGATCGTGTTGGTGCCTTTGCCTACTCGCCGGTCGATGGCGCCAAGGCTAATGATCTGGGGATACTCCTGCCGGAAAGCGTGCGCGAAGACCGCAAGCGCTGGCTGATGCAGGTACAGGAAGATATTTCTGCAGCCAAGCTGGAGGCCAAGATTGATAGCGTGATTCAGGTGCTGGTTGATGCAGTTGATGAGGAGGGCACAATTGCCCGCTCGAAAGCAGATGCACCGGAAATTGACGGGCTGGTCTATCTCGATGGTGTTTTTGATGTCGAGCCTGGCGATTTCCTGCAGGTTCGCGTGATTGATGCCGACCACCATGACCTCTACGCCCAGCCTGTCTGAGCAGTTACGCGAGATTGTCGGGGCATCGCATGTCCTGACTGATCCGGTGGCGATAGAACCTTTCGTCAATGACTGGCGTGGCCGCTATCGTGGTGTCGCGCGTTGCGTCGTGCGTCCGGCTAATACGGCTGAAGTTGCGGCTGTCGTTAAAGCCTGCATCGCAGCCAAGACGCCGATTGTGCCGCAGGGTGGCAATACCGGCCATTGCGGTGCAGCGACGCCGGATGGCTCGGGAACGGCGGTGCTGCTCAGTTTGAGTCGCCTGAAGCGGATTGTTGCGGTCGACGCCAAAAACAACACGATTTCTGTCGAGGCTGGTTGCACGCTGGCGGCGGTTCAGGCGGCGGCGCGTGCGGCGGATCGCCTGTTTCCGCTATCGCTGGCGGCTGAAGGCAGTTGCCTGATCGGCGGCAATCTGTCGACCAACGCCGGCGGCGTCCAGGTACTACGCTACGGCAATATGCGAGACCTTACGCTCGGCCTGGAGGTGGTTCTGCCCAGCGGCGAAATCTGGAATGGCATGCGCGGCTTACGCAAGGACAACACCGGTTACGACCTCAAGCAGTTGTTCATTGGCGCTGAAGGCACGCTCGGCATCATCACTGCCGCCGTGCTCAAGCTCTATCCCTTGCCGAAAACACAAACCACCTGCTGGTTGAGCATCGCTTCGGCCACTGTTGCGGTCGACCTGCTAAATGTTGCAAAAAGTCGTTTTGATGCACAATTGACGGCCTTTGAGCTTGTCTCCGAGGCTTCGCTGGCACTGGTGCTCCAACATATTCCTGATGCCCGGCGGCCGACGCAGAATTCGCCGTGGTATGTGCTGGCGGAGTTTTCCGGGGCTACGCCAAGCGCTGTTGAAAACTGGCTGGCTGAAGTGCTTGAAGCTGGCCAACTCTGCGATGCAGTTCTGGCCCAGAGCGAGACTCAGGGTGAAAAGCTCTGGGCCTTGCGGGAGAATATTTCCGAAGCGCAGAAGCGCGAAGGGATCAGCATCAAGCACGATATTTCGGTACCGGTATCGCGCATTGCCGACTTTTTAAGCGAGGCCGATGCAGCTTTGCAGGCAGCTTATCCTGGTGTTCGCATCGTTGCCTTTGGTCATGTCGGCGACGGCAATTTGCACTACAACCTGTCAAAGCCGGACGCGCTGGAGAACGGAGCATTTATCGCCAGCCAGCCCGAGGTTAATCGTATCGTTCATGACACGGTCGACGCATTAAATGGCTCGATTTCTGCCGAACATGGCATTGGCCAGCTCAAGCGCGAGGAGTTGCTGCGCTACAAAAGTCCCCTGGAACTGGCGATGATGCGCTCGATCAAAAGCGCATTTGACCCGCTCGGTTTGATGAACCCGGGCAAAATTCTTTAATCGGCGGGGAGCTCGAAGGGCAGGGTAAAGCTGAAGGTGCTGCCGACGCCGAGTTGGCTCTCTACTTCGAGCTTCCCACCCTGCATCTCAATCAGTTTGCGGGCAATCGGCAAACCGATGCCAGTGCCACCGTGGCGCCGGATAACTGAACCGTCTCCCTGAACAAAAAGGCCGGTAAGCAGCTGATTGACTTTTGCCGGGGCAATGCCCTGGCCGCTGTCGCTTACCGAGAACCTCAGTTGTGTTTTGCCGGCGGTTTGCCCGACCCCTTTGACGGTGACCAGAACGCGCCCCTGATCGGTAAATTTGATGGCGTTGCCAACCAGGTTGAGGAGCACCTGACGCAGGCGCTGAAGATCGCCAATCAGCACCTCCGGCAAGCCAGGGTCGTTCTCTAATTTAAATTCAAGCCCCTTGGCTTTGGCTTCGCGGGTCTCCCGGTTAAGCAAGCTGTCAAGAAGATCAGGCATCGCGAAGGGGCTGGGCGCGAGCTTGATCTGTCCGGATTCAAGTGCCGAAAGTTCGATCATCTGATTGATCAGGTGCAACAAATCAACAGCCGAAATGCGCAATGTCGACAGGTATGATCGCTGATCTTCTGTCAGTTCCTCCATGTCCAGCAAGTCGGCCATGCCGAGGATGCCGTTCATCGGGGTACGTAACTCGTGGCTGACATTGGCGAGAAACTCGGTTTTGGCGCGATCCGAGGTTTCAGCCAGCGATTTGGCTGTTTGCAGGTCGTCTACCAGCTTCTCCTTCTCAAGTTCAAGGCGGAAGGTGTCTTGCAGCGTATCGTGGAAGTAGTCGGCACTGCGAATCGCAATCAGCAAAAACAGCGCAGTCATTGCCGTAAAAGCAATGTGTAGCGGGTCAAATCCAAGTGAGCCGATGCCTACCGCCAACACGATGGGCCCGGCATAGAGGCGAAAAGCCAGGTGATCGGCGGCGAGAACGGGAACGGCACCGGCGATCATGCCAGCCATGACAAATGCCGAGAACAGCTGAAGTGTGGTGGTCGTGCCGAGCATCAGCAGTAGCGCGCCAAAGCCCCAGATCAGGCCGCTGACGCCGGCACCTATCAGGGCACGCTGGCGCCATTTGTTGGCTTCCCGGCGGCGGCTTTGCGGGTCAATGGCGAAATACTGGCCGGCCATGCGGATTCTCAGGACGGCCGTCAAAAAGGCTACCAGCCACCAATAGGCAAGCCCGCTGGAATGCCCTAGCGTGCTGGCAACCCAGACCAGAAAGCTGGCATTAACGACTGAAGCGATCTGCCCTAAACGGACATTCCGGTAGAGGAGGTCAACCTGCTTGCTTAATACGAAAGCGTCCTTGCTGGTGCTCAATGCAGCGCCTTTCCTGTACTTTCGGCAAAAAGCCTGGCAACGTCTTGCGCGGTGAAACGATAGTCACGGTTGCAAATGTCATCACGAATCAATATTTCGCCATGCTCGGCGAGAATGGTGTTGGCGTCTTCAAGTCCGAGGCTGCGCACCATGTCACTTATTTTGTCCCAATTTTCCGGGCAATGATAGCTGACGGATTGCGCCTCGTAGAGACGGATTCCCTGATTTTCAACTTCTTCGTGAAAGAGGCGCGCGAGCAGCGCTTCGGCATCCAGGGTGAGCAACTCTTCAGGTTTGACCGTGGCGGCCAGCTGAGTGATGCGATGCCAGCCGTCCGCATCGCGGGTGTCTGCTTCAGGCATTTTTTGCAGAAAGAGGCAGGCCGCCGCTTGCGGGCCGGCCATACAGAACAGGCGCGAGGGCTGCTGCTCGGATTGTTCCAGATAGTGCTCAAAAATCGCCGCAATGCTGTCGCCAACCATCGGTACGAAGCTTTGATAGGGCTGCCGGGCATCCGGCATGTCGAGACTCATCATCAGCTGACCGCCCTGAGCGGCACTGAGCAACTCAGTCACTGGCGCCGGCAGGACGACCGGATTGCTGCGTGCCATGCCGCGCATTTGCAATAGCTCGTTGCAATCCATGACCAGCAACTGAATCGGCCCGCCGCCGCGCAGTTGTAGCGTCAGGCGTCCGGGTTGCTTGAGCTGGCCGGCGATCAGGGCGGTGACAGCGGCCGTTTCACCGAGGAGCTGGGCGACGGTTGGCTGGTAATTGCGCCCAGCCTGCATTTGTTGCCATGCTTCGCCGAGATGAACAACTGCCCCGCGAATGTCGAGACCCTCAAAGAGAAAGCGCCGGATGGTGCTGTCGCTCATTTGAGTGCTTGCGCGTAATTTTCAGGCGAGAAGCCGACGAGCAGCTGGCTGCCGGTATCGAGTACCGGGCGTTTGATCAGGCTCGGGTATTTCGCCATTAATTTCAGGGCCTTTTCGGCATCGACCGCAGCACGCTCGTCGTCAGTCAGCTTTTTCCACATCAGGCCGCGGGTATTGAGCAACTTTTCCCAACCGGCGCGCGCGCTCCAGTCGGCTAGATGGCCTTCAGCAACGCCGGCTTTTTTGTAGTCGATGAATTCGTAAGTGACACCATTTTCGGTCAGCCAGCTCATGGCTTTTTTCATGGTGTCGCAGTTTTTGATGCCGAAGACTTTGATCATTGCCGTCGCTGTTTGTTGCAAAGGACGAATAATAACAGCGCCTGCCTTGAGCAGATTTTCGGACTAGCGAAACTCGAAATACTCGCGGTGAAACGCCCCGCGCGGCAAGCCGCCGTGGCTGAGCGTTTCGGCTAACGCTTTCCCCCAGGCTGCCGGGCCGCAAAACCAGACGCTGCTGCCGGGTTTCAGGTAGGCATTGACATCGGCCGGGTTGAGCGGGCCTTGCTCGTCGGTATGGCGATGGTGCAGGCGGACGCCGGCAGCGGCACAGCGTTCGGCCAGTTGATCAGGGAAGGCGGTGGCGCTGCGGGTGCAGTAAAAGAGGTCGGTTTCGCTGACAGCGCCCGTCTGGTTGGCGCGTTCATCAAGTTTGGCGAGGAAGGGCGTGATGCCGATGCCGCCGGCAATCCAGATTTGCGGCGCACGGTCGACGGCGTTTTTAGTGCCAAAATCAAAGCCGCCGTAAGGGCCTTCCAGTGTTACCGACTGGCCGATTTGCAAATTCTCCGGCAGGCTGGCAGTGAAATCGCCGAGTGACTTGATCGCCAGCGTCAGCGTACCTTGTTCTGCATGCCAGGCGGAGGCGATGGTAAAGGGATGGCCACCTTCGCCAGCCTTGCCCAAGTCGGCGAAGAGAAACTGGCCGGCTTTATGGCCAGGCCAACCTGATTGCGGGCGGCAAACTATTTCCAGTATCTGATCCTCTTTGTTGCTGATGCTTTCGATTATTGCCAGGTGTTTGCGCTGGTTGCCAATACGGTTGCTCAAGGAAAGCAGGGCTGGTACAACCCCAGCAGCGGCGAGCGCAGCTGTCAGCCAGCCGAGCGGGCTTTGCCAGAAGTTGGCGGGCATCAGGATCAGGCCGTGGAAGACGCCAGCCAGGAAAACGGCGCCAAATGCCTTGTGCACCCAGCGAAAATAACGGTAGGGGATGCGCTTGATCAGGGCGATGACGACCAGCCCGAGCAGGATATAACCGGCCCATTCCCCGACATCCTTGGCCAAGTCAATCCACATCTCTGGTTCGCCACGCGGCCCGCGCGGACGGGCTGGCGCGGTAATCCAGCCGGCTTTGGCGAGATTCTTGGGCAGCCATTCAATCATCCAGTGGGTGAAAACCAGCAAACCGGCACCGATGCCGATATTCTTGTGCAGGCGGTAGAGCTTGTCCAGTCCGCCAAAATGCTGTTCCAGCCAGCGCGGGCGGGCGGCCAGTAGCATCCCGGTGCTCATCCACCAGAGGGCGAGCAGGCCGGATAGCATGATCAGCGGCCGCCGCCATTCCCAAAAATTGGCCGGGTTGGCAGCGAGGACGTCGGGGAGCGCGAAAATCCCCCAAAGTCCCAGCGGAATCAGGGCTAATAGCAGCAGCGCGCGTTTCATGGTTAAACCTCGTTAGTCATCTATGACTGAAGTCTACGCTGGCGTGACGTTAAGATATGTGCGCTAGGTAATACAAGATGTAAAAGAGTGAAACAGCCCGCAGCCAGAATGGGGTGTCGTCATTCCCACTTGCGCGGGAATGACGAGATGGTTAGCCCTTGAGCTTGGCGAAGGCACTGGCCATTGCATTGCCAGCCGGCGCCGGGCCAGTGCTTCGTTGCTGAGGCCGAATCGGGGCATTGCCGCGTCCGCTCGGGGCGCTGTCCTGGCGTTTGGTCTGGCTTGGCTCATCGCCCATGCGCATGGTCAGCGCGATGCGCTGGCGTTGCAGATCAACCTCCATGACCTTCACTTTGACGATCTGGCCGGCCTTGACGATGCTGTGCGGGTCTTTGACGAAGGTATTGGAGAGCGCTGAAACGTGCACCAGACCATCCTGGTGGACACCGATATCGACAAAAGCTCCAAAGGCGGCAACGTTAGTGACGACACCTTCGAGGACCATGCCGGGGCGCAGATCGCCGACCTTTTCTACGCCATCGGCGAAGGTGGCGGTCTTGAACTCGGGGCGCGGGTCGCGGCCGGGTTTTTCCAGTTCCTTGAAAATGTCCTGGACGGTCGGCAGGCCGAAGCGTTCGTCGGTGTATTTCGACGGGTTGAGGCCCTTGAGGGCGCGGCTGTCGCCGAGGATTTCCTTGATCGACTTGTTGAGGTCGACAATGATCTTTTCGACGACCGGATAGGCTTCCGGGTGCACCGACGAGCTGTCGAGTGGGTTGTCGCCGTTCGGCACGCGCAGGAAGCCGGCGGCTTGCTCGAAGGTCTTGTCGCCGAGGCGTGGGACTTTCTTTAGGGCATCGCGGCTTTTGAAGGCGCCGTTGGCGTCGCGATAGCTGACGATGTTGGCGGCCAGCCCGGCAGTCAGACCGGAAATGCGGGCGAGGAGTGGCACAGAGGCGGTATTGACGTCGACGCCGACGGCATTGACGCAGTCTTCAACAACCGCATCGAGGTTGCGCGCCAGCTTGGTTTGCGACACATCGTGCTGGTATTGGCCAACGCCGATGGATTTCGGGTCGATCTTGACCAGTTCAGCCAGCGGGTCTTGCAAGCGGCGGGCAATCGACACGGCGCCGCGAATCGAAACGTCCAGATCAGGGAATTCCTTGGCGGCGAATTCGGACGCCGAATAGACCGACGCGCCGGCTTCCGAAACGACAATCTTGGTTAGCCGGGCTTCCGGATAGCGCTTCATCACGTCCTGCACGAGTTTGTCGGTTTCGCGACTGGCGGTGCCGTTGCCGATGGCGACCAGGCTGACCTGATGCTTGGCGGCGAGACGACCGATGGTGGCAATCGAACCATCCCAGTCGCAGCGCGGCTCGTGCGGGTAAATCGTGGCGTGGTCGAGCATCTTGCCGGTGGCATCGACAATCGCCAGCTTGCAGCCGGTACGAATGCCGGGGTCGACGCCCATCGTGACGTGCTGGCCGGCAGGTGCGGCGAGCAGCAGGTCTTTCAGGTTCTTGCCGAAGATGCGAATCGCTTCTTCCTCCGCGCGCTCACGCAACTCGTTCATGAGTTCAAGCTCAAGGTGGGTGTAAACCTTGACCTTCCAGGTCCAGCGCACGGTGTCGGCCAGCCATTTATCAGCCGGGCGGTTCTGCGGCTTGATGCCGAAACGCACCGCAATACGTTGTTCGCAGGGGTTTTGCGTGCCGGGCTTGATGCTTCCCGGATCAAGTTCCGAGTCGAGCACCAGCGCGACTTGCAACATGCCTTCATTGCGGCCACGGAGCAGGGCGAGGGCGCGGTGCGAGGGCATGCTGGTGATCGGTTCGTTAAAGTCGAACCAGTCGCGGAACTTGGCGCCTTCGTTTTCTTTGCCTTCAACGACAGTTGACCGTACCAGACCATGCTCGCTGAGATATTCGCGCAACTGGCCGAGCAGTTCGGCATCTTCGGCGAATTTTTCCATCAGAATCTGGCGCGCACCATCGAGTACTGCCTTGCTGTCGGCAAAACCCGCTTCAGCATTGATGAATTTCGTGGCTTCCTCTTCCGGGGTGAGTAAAGGATTTTCTAGCAAGGACAAAGCCAACGGCTCGATGCCGGCTTCGCGGGCGATCTGCGCCTTGGTGCGGCGTTTTTGCTTATAGGGCAGATACAAGTCTTCAAGACGCTGCTTGGTTTCGGCATTCATCACATCAACCCGCAGTTCCGGCGTCAGCTTGCCTTGTTCGTCGATGCTGGAAATGATGGCGCTGCGGCGATCCTCCAGGTCGCGCAGATAGGTCAGGCGTTCTTCCAGGTTGCGCAGTTGCGTATCGTCGAGGCCGTCGGTTGCTTCCTTGCGGTAACGCGAGATGAAGGGCACGGTGGCGCCTTCATCAAGGAGGACGATGGCGGCGTTGACCTGGGCCGGGCGGACGCCGAGTTCGGCGGCAATGCGGTGTTCGATGGGTGGGAGCATGGATGCGGCACTGCAACAAAAAGGGGGTGGACTATGCGCAATTCAGCGAGAAAATACAACCGTGATTTTCTGGTGTAGGATGATTCGTCAAGTATTTCAACTAAGAGGAAAAAGCGATGAAAATCGAAACCTATTTGTTTGGCAGTGTTGATGTTAGCCCGGACAAGGTAATTGATTTCCCGAGTGGGCTGGTTGCCTTTCCAGATGCGAAGCACTTCATGTTGGCGCACGAATCTGATCAGGGGCGGCCGACCAGCTTTACGTTGCAGTCACTGGATGATCCGATGCTGGCCTTGCAGATCGTCGATCCGGCGACACTGGGCTTTCACTACGAATTAGCGCTGACCGATGCCGAAAATGACCTGCTTCAGTCGCCGGCACCGGAAGACGTCAGCGTTATGCTGATCCTGTTCAAGTCGGAAATGGAAGGCAAGGCCATCAGCCCCAGCCTGCGTGCTCCCTTGATTATCAACACCAAGGATCGTGTTGGTCTGCAAAAGGTTATGGAAACGATAAATTCGAATATCACGCTGTCGAATTTATCGAGTCCAGTTTAATAATCTGTTTTCCAGAAAAGCGGAGCTACGGCTCCGTTTTTCGCTTACACCGGCTCTAGCGTATCGCGGTAGCGTTGGGCATTGGCCACGTAATGATCTGCCGAGGCCTTGAGACGGGCGACATCGTCGTCATTCAATTCACGAACGACCTTGCCCGGTGAGCCGACGATCAGCACCCGATCCGGGAAAACCTTGCCTTCGGGAATCAGCGTATTGGCGCCGACGATGCAGCCCTTACCGATCACCGCCCGGTTAAGGATGACCGAGCCGATGCCGATCAGGCTGCCATCGCCGACCGTGCAGCCGTGCAGCATGACGAGATGGCCGACGGTGACGTTGTTGCCGATATGCATCGGCACCCCTTCATCGGTATGCAGCACCGAGCCATCCTGAATATTGGTGTTTTCGCCAATATGGATCGGATCATTGTCGCCGCGCAGTGTGGCGTTCCACCAGATCGAAGCATTGGTGCCAAGGCGTACATCGCCAATCAGCATCGCGTTGGGGGCGATCCAGACATCCTGAGCGAGTTGCGGTTGTTTGTCCTGCAGGCTGAATAGGGGCATGGGTTTTCCTGAGTTGAGCGATTTTTGCCCTATTTTCGGCGTTGACCGTAACATTGCCAAGAATTAACGACAGGCAAGTGGAGCGAGCATGACTTTTCCAAATTTAAAATCGTGGCAGTGGATTCTGATCATCCTCGCCATTCTGGTCGCTCTCGATTGGGCGATTCGCCGGCCGGACTCGCGTTCGCGGGAATTGACCGGGGTCATACAAACGCAAGGTAGCGCTGAGTTGAAAAAATACCCGTACCCCTTCCATGTCCTGCGTGTTCAGGGCACGACGGCGGTGATGGGGACGCCGCGCAGCGCCGAGTCGCCGGCATTTCATTTTCTGGGTGTGATTTATCCCGAAATCAACGTCAAGGATGCCAACAACCCGGCCTTTATCGCGGTCGAAAAAGAGCTGGCCAGGGTTCAGGACGAAGCGAAAAATATTGTGCTGGCGCAGCCCGGCATCAAGGAGGTTAGCTGGGAGCTGGATCGCGAATGGCTGCAGCGCAACCATGTGCCGCTGCCGGATAAATAAACGGCTATTTGCATTCACGCATTTTAGAAGTGCTTGGGTGCCATCCCAATTGTGGGCAGCCGTAGTCTGGCTTGACCTTTGCCGGCAAACCCGAAATACTCGGTGCAACAAGGAGAATGACATGCAGCCTGAATGGTGGGCCTGGATTGTTGGCGGCATTCTGTTGATGCTGTCCGAACTGGCGATTACTTCCTTTTACATTATCTGGTTTGGTTTGGGCGCCTTGCTGGTTGGCCTGCTCATGCTTTTAATGCCCGATATTTCATTGACCGTGCAAGTGGCCGTCTGGACGCTGGCATCGCTGACCATGGTCGTGCTCTGGTTTCGTGTGTTCAAGCAAAGCCGGCACAAAACGCTGGTCGGCACCGCCGGGGGCGAGGTGCTCGGCGAAATCGGTTTGCTGGTCGGCGCGGTCGCCCCTTTCGAGCGTGGCAAGGTGCGTTTTCAGCGCCCCGTTCTAGGATCCGAGGAGTGGGTCTGTCTGGCTGATGCAGCGATTGCCGCGGGTGAACGGGTTAAGGTCGTGGCGATTGAAGGTAGCTATTTGAAAGTCAGCAAGACTTAAAAGGGGTTAATAATGGATATGAATGCAGGATTCGTTGTCGTCGTCGCCTTACTGGTGTTCGCCGTTGTCACCATCGCCAAGGGCGTTCGCATCGTGCCGCAGGGCGAGGAGTGGATTGTCGAGCGGCTGGGCAAATATCACGGCACGCTGAAGCCCGGCTTGAATATTGTGATTCCTTATATCGACAAGCTGGCTTACCGGTTGGTGACCAAGGACATCATTCTCGATGTGCAGGAGCAAGAGGTTATTACCCGCGACAATGCGGTGATTCTGACCAATGCCATCGCCTTCATCAAGGTCACCGACCCGGTCAAGGCAGTTTATGGCATCACTGATTTTTCCGAAGCCATTCGCAATCTGATTATGACGACGCTGCGTTCCATCGTCGGCGAAATGGAACTGGATGAAGCACTCTCCTCGCGCGACAAGATCAAGACCCGGCTACGCGAAAGTATTGCCGATGAAGCGGTCGACTGGGGTTTGACCGTTAAATCGGTCGAGATTCAGGACATCAAGCCCTCGCAATCGATGCAAAAAGCCATGGAAATGCAGGCCGCTGCCGAGCGCGAGCGCAAGGCCGTGGTAATCCGGGCTGAAGGAGCAAAGCAGGCCGCGATTCTCGAAGCGGAAGCGCGTCTCGAATCGGCCAAGCGCGATGCCAACTCGCAAGTCATGCTGGCCGAAGCCTCGGCTGAAGCAATTCGCCGCATTACGGCAGCGATTGGCGACAAAACCGGGCCAATGTCCTACATGCTGGGTGAAAAATATATCAGCGCGCTGGAACGCATGGGTGAGAAAGACAACGCCAAGGTCATCGTTTTGCCGGCTGATCTACAGGAAGCAGTCAAGGGCTTGTTCGGTCGCCGAGCCTGACAAGCCCCTGACCGCCACGCACCGACTTGCCGGATAGCGCCGAAATCTGAGAGTCTCTTCGCAGTCTGATGCCGTTGCTGGCATCAGGAAATGTTGTGACAACAGCCGATAGGCAACTGCTGACAGGTTTGCTGCCATTCAGGTTTCGAAGCCATTCGGCAGGAGGGTGCCCTCAAGAGACAGTCGCAGTTTTAATATCTATGCCCGCTATGCAGGGGAACCCGCCCTTGGCTGGCAAGAATTGGCGAGGCTCTGAGCGGCGGGTTTCTGAGTCCAACAGTCGTTCCAATGAGTAGGATATTTTCCAGATGACGCTTGGGGCATGGCCAAATCCCGCCATTGAGATCATCGCGAACTCTTTGTCCCAAAGGGCAGACAGCGAATCTCTTTGCTGGCCTACGGCGACTAAGCCCTGAGGCTATCGATTTCTAAATTTTCTTTATTCGCAGGCCTCCTTGCTTCGATTTGTAGCTCAGTAATCACGCAAACCATTCCGAGTTAGCTCGTATACTCCGTTGATGCTCGCCCAACTTGCCCTTTCTCTCACAATGTCAAAACGATTGTTTGGCATTCTTGGGCTATGCCTATTTGTGATCTCGGAGGTGTCCGGTGGCGAAGTGGCGATTGGCGTTTTCGCCTATCAGGGTGAGCGGGCCGCTGCCGACTGGTCACCGGTTATCCGCTATCTGAATCAGGCGTTACCCGAACACCATTTTCGCCTTGACCAATATGATGCAGCAGGCTTGCGCCAAGCCATCGCAGGGCATCAGCTTGATCTGGTGATTACCAATCCGGGCTATTACGTATCCATGGAAGCAGCATTCGGCATCAGCCGGATTGCGACCCTCGATACCAAGGACGATCATCCGGCGCGAGCCCTCGGCTCGGTGGTTCTGGCCAGAGCTGACCGGACGAACCTGCACACACTCGCCGATCTAGCAGGAAAGCGGGTGGCGGCGGTTGCACCGGAAGCGTTTGGCGGTTATCTGGTGGCCGCCCG
>JAABQV010000041.1 GCA_011391255.1 Dechloromonas sp. | reverse complement strand
GAGGACGGTGGCAACGGCCACACCGGGGGTGTCGTTGAGCAGGTTGGTGCTGCGATCCAGCGCGTCGAGATTGAGCGGGTCACCGGGCTTTTGCCGGGCGGTCATGCGGTCGCTGACGAAGCCCTTGCTGATGCGCAGGTCTTTGCCTTGATCGTCGATTTTTACTTCGCCGAGTTTGCCTTCGAGGATGTTGATTTGAATGATGCCGTCGCTGATGTCCTGGGCCGGGAGTTGCGGCCGGGCAAACCAGCCACGCCGGCGGTATTCGTTGGCGATGGCGTCGGCGGCTTGCTGGAGTTCGGTGTAGCCGACTTCTTTGCCAACCCACGGGGCGAGGACGGTTTGTAACTCGGGTTCGGCGATCAGGGCGTTGCCAGTGATTTGGAAGGCTTTGACGGTGACGCGCAGTTCGTTTTGTGGCTTGGCTATTGGCGCTTGCGGGACGGCTTGCGGGGCGGGCTTGGGGAGTTGCGGCTGCTGGCGCTGGTTTTCACGGAGGAGAGAACCGGCGTCGGGGAGTTGCTGGGCGTGAGCGGAGAGTGTGACGGTGGCTAGAAGTACTGCCGTCAAAGAGGTCAATCGATAAGAGGCGTTCATTGTTTTCTAACAAATTGGGTTCACCTATCATGGTAGAAAAGAACCCTCTCCTTAGGCGGATGGTATTACACGTAATCGTGATTTTGTTATACGAATTCATGCAGGCAGTGATTTCAGGGTGGATATTTCGCGTAGTCTTGTCGGATGAAATCGTTAATCCCTACTGAGCTCAGGCTCTCCTGGTTGCTCGTTCCTGATAGTCATGAGTTTGTTCTGGAGAGAGACGGCGCAGACCTTCATCGCATGCCTTATGCCATGCCGCCAGAAATCGGCGAGGCTTGGCTTGATAGCCTGGCCTTCGCTGACGGTATTGTTCTTTATCGTGCCGTGCACGCTATGGAGCCTTCGCCACGGGGCCAGCTGATTCCGATATTGGATGTCGATGGCGCCTCGGCTGAGCCGACGTTTAATGCCCAAATCTGGCTTTCAGGCCTTGGTTGTCACCATGAGTACTGGCAAGGCCGCCATGCTCCACCAGTCCAGATTGTTGCTTTTCCGGGACGCGACACTTTTCGTCTCAAGAAGCTATGGCAGGCGAAAGTGCTGGTCGAAGGGGGCGTGACATCAGAAATGAAATCGGTGGTCGTTCCGTATGGCGTTATGGAAACGCTACTAGGCGAAGAGGGCACAGCAGATCTAATGAGCCGTTTGGGCTTGAACAATGAATGCCAGGCAACGGTTATTCCCATGCCACTAAATGTCAGCGCCCCTTTGCGGGACGCCATGTCGGATCAGTTTACAGGTGCGGCACGAAAACTTTTCGCCCAGGCCCGGATACTCGATTACCTTGCCGGCTTGCTCAACTTTGTATTATCGGATGACCAAGCTCCATCAAAACCTGACTCTGAACGGAAAATAGCTGAGTTGCATCATTATCTTTCGAATCTCGAAGGCCAGATGCCAACCCTGATTGATCTTGCCAAGGAGTTCAGTACCTCGGCGCGCCGTCTGAATACAGACTTCACCGCGAAATATGGGCAATCGATTTACAGTTTTGTGACGGAACATCGTCTCATCCAAGCTCATGCCATCCTGATGTCCGAACCGATTCCCATGAAAACACTGGCCGCAAGGCTTGGCTATTCACACGTCAATCATTTCAGCGCCGCCTTTAAAAAGCGTTTCGGGTACCCGCCAGGTAGTTTGCGGCGGAAGTAGTTGGGGCATCTCTCTGCCCATCAAAACGCTGTTATTCCCGCGTAGGAAACCGGTGGTTCGACAGGCTCACCACGAACGGGGATTCCACCACACTTTCAATTACACCCGTTAGCCGGGCATTTCTTGATACGTGGTCCCTTTGTGACTACAATATATATTTTTAACCGCTTCAAAGGAAGCTGCCATGAGCATTGTCGCCGATACATATGTCCGCGCCCGCATCGACACGAACACAAAAGAACGCGCCTCCGAGGCGCTTGAAGCAATGGGCTTGTCGATTTCTGACGCTATCCGCTTGCTGATGCTGCGCATAGCCGATGAGCAGCGGCTGCCTTTTGATGTGAAGGTTCCCAACGCCAAAACGCGTAAGGCTATTGCTGAACTTGAAGCAGGGAAGGGTAAGCGATTCGCCAGTGTTGAAGATTTGATTGCAGACCTGCATGCGGACGATTGACCGGGCTTCTGCCTTCAAGCGCGATTACAAGCGAGAAGTCAAGGGTCGGCACAGAGCAACGCTCGATGGCGACCTGATTCCCGTTCTTTTGGCACTGGCCAATGATCAGCCGCTTGATGCCAGGCACCGCGACCACGACCTGAGTGGGGATTGGGCTGGCTACCGGGAATGCCACGTCAAGCCCGACCTTTTGCTAATCTATCGCAAATCGGATGCTGACACGCTCAGACTGGCCCGGCTTGGCTCACACAGCGAACTGTTCGGCTAAGCTTAACCGCTGCGGGTCACCGGTACGCCCGCAACCAATGCTGTGAATAGTCTTGGCGTTGGTCGAGCAACATGCGCGGCCAAGGTGCAATCGAAAGTGTGGGTCAAGCCGCCCCGTCCGTTCGCCCTGAGCCTGTCGAAGGGCTTGTCAGCGCGGGAATCGGTGGTTCGACAGGCTCACCACGAACGGGGATTCCTTCACTTCACTTCACTTCACTTCACTTCATTTCAGCGCCGCCTTTAAAAAGCGTTTCGGGTACCCGCCAGGTAGTTTGCGGCGGAAGTAGTTGGGGCATCTGCGGCTGGATGTTCAGCAGATAGCTTTTACCCTAGCGCGCTTTCGTCGTCGCCTTTCGAGCAGGCACCACTGCTGACCTTCCACCTGCTGATTTCCGTGGCTTGGCGATGGGCGCATCAAAACCGACCCAGTTGCCGGGCACGCCTTTACTTGGCCCACGCGATGACTTTGGCACTTTCAGCTTTTTCGGCTTTTTGATTATCTGGCCGGCGCCGTTGGTCATCGGCACGCGATGTTCCGGCTCGAAACCGGGTTCTTCTTCACGCACCAGTGTTTGTTTGGTCAGCGTCTCAATGGCCGCCAGCATGTTGACCTCGTCGGCGCAAACCAGCGAAATCGCTTCACCGTCAGCGCCTGCCCGGCCGGTGCGGCCGATGCGGTGAATGTAGTCTTCGGCGACAATAGGCAAATCAAAATTGACGACCAGTGGCAGATCGTCGATATCGAGGCCACGCGCTGCGACATCGGTGGCGACGAGAATTTTCACTTCGCCCGCTTTGAAACTCTCAAGTGCCTGCAGGCGGCTGGCTTGCGGCTTGTCGCCGTGGATTGAGTCAGCGCTGACTTTCTTGGCCTGCAGGGTTTGCACCAGTTGCTCGACCCCTTTGCGGGTTTTGACGAAAACCAGCACTTGCCCCCAGCGGTTGACTTTCAGCAGATGACAAAACAGCTCAGTCTTGCGCTTTTTGTCGACCGGAATCACCCACTGCTTGATCCGCTGCACCGTCGTGTTGCGCGGGCTGATGTCGATACTCAGCGGATTGTTCAACAACTTGCCGGCCATCGCACGGATTTCGTCCGAGAAGGTCGCTGAAAACAGCAGTGTTTGGCGGCGCTTGGGCAAGGCGGCAAAAACCGCATTGAGTTCATTCGAGAAGCCGAGATCGAGCATGCGATCCGCTTCATCAAGTACCAGTGTTTGCACTTGGCTAAATTTCACCGCGTTCTGCCGGTAAAGGTCGAGCAGGCGCCCGGGCGTGGCGACCAGCACATCGACGCCCTTGCGCAACTTCATCATTTGCGGGTTGATGCTGACGCCGCCATAGGCCGCGTAGGTGCTCACGGTCAGATTCTCCCCGTATTCACGAAAGCTGCTGTGCACCTGCTCGGCCAGTTCGCGCGTTGGCACCAGCACTAAAATGCGCACCGAATTGGCGTTGACCGTAGCAATCTCGCCAGCCAGCCGCTGCAAGAGCGGCAATGCAAAACCAGCCGTCTTGCCGGTGCCGGTTTGCGCGGCGGCCATCAAATCTCGGCCGGCCAGCACTGCCGGAATGGCTTGCGTCTGAACCGGCGTCGGCGAGACGTAAGCCATCCGCTCAAGGGTACGAAGCAGTGGCTCGATCAGGCTGAGTGCGGCAAAAGTCATGGCTTTTTGCCTGGGCTGTCACCCGGCGTGAAAAACAGGCCGACACCAATCGCAATCAACGCCAGCGGCCACCATTTGCGCAGAATTTGTACCAGATCAAGTTCAAGCAAATCTAGATTGACGGCCAGCGCCAGGGCGCCAATGATCAGCAGCGCAATCGCGGCAAAATTACCTTTCATCTCGAACTCTCCCTGAATTTAAGCGCGGCGCACACCAACCACACCCTCGATCTCGTGGATCAAGGTGATGGTGCGCTGCAATTGCGGCAGTTTGGTGATTTCAACGGTAAAGCTCATGTGTGCTTTACCTTGCTTGGATTGGGTATTGACGCCAACCACATTGAGTTTTTCGCGGGTGAAAATCTCGGAGATATCGCGCAGCAAGCCTTGCCGGTCATGCGCATCAACGACAATATCAGTCGCAAAAACGCCGCTGGTCTCGCCCCCCCAGCCGGTTTCGATGACGCGCTCGGGGTGCAGCGCGGCGAGGTGGGTGAAATTGGAGCAATCGACACGATGCACCGAAATCCCCTTGCCACGGGTGATGAAACCCTGAATCGGATCTGGCGGCGCCGGTTTGCAGCAGCGCGCAAGCTGGGTTAGCAACTTGTCGACACCAACGATCAGAATGCCCTGATTGCCCTCGACCGGCTTGCTCGGTCTGGTTTGCACCTCATCCGGCAACTCGGCATCAGCAAGCGGATCGGCGCCGCGTGCGACGGCCTGAAACTGGCGCAGATTCATCTCGCCACGGGCGGCGGCAATATAGAGATCGTCAGTTTTGGAGAAGCCGAGCTTGTGGGACAAATCTTCAATATTCAGGCTGGTCTGGCCGACGCGCTGCAATTCCTTGGCGACAATCGCCCGCCCTTCAGAGAGCGTTTCTTCCAGCGCCAGATTGGCGAACCAGCCACGCACCTTGACCCGCGCACTCTTGGTGTGGATGAAGTTGAGCGAGATATTCAGCCAGTCACGCGAGGGGCCGCCGTGTTTGGCGGTGATGATTTCGACCTGTTGGCCGGTTTCCAGCGGCGTGTTGAGCGTTACCAGTTGCCCGTTGACCTTGGCGCCTCGGCAACGATGGCCGAGATCGGTGTGCACGCGGTAGGCGAAATCAATCGGTGTCGCGCCCTGCGGCAAATCGACGACCTTGCCCTGCGGCGTGATCACGTAAAGCGTTTCGTCGAGCGCCGCCTGCTTGTAGTGACTAACCCAGTCCGAGCTGTCGGCAACCTCGTCCTTCCAGGTCAGCAGTTGGCGTAACCAGGCGATTTTTTCGTCGTAATCATCCTCGCTGCTACGCTTGCTGCCTTCCTTGTAGCGCCAGTGGGCGGCAACACCGAGTTCGGCGTGCTTGTGCATTTCCTTGGTGCGGATCTGGATTTCCAGACTGCGCCCGTCCGGGCAATGCACCGCCGTGTGTAGCGAGCGGTAATTGTTACCCTTGGGGTTCGAGATGTAGTCGTCGAACTCCTTGGAGATCGGCGACCACAGGTTATGCACAATGCCGAGCGCGGTGTAGCAATCCTTCAAATCATCGACAATGACGCGCAAAGCGCGAACGTCGTACACCTCGGAAAACTCGACGCTCTTCTTTTGCATCTTGTTCCAGATGCTGAAAATATGCTTCGGCCGACCATAGATTTCGGCGTGCGTGACGCCAACGGCCGCCAACTCCTCACGCACCCTGGTGACCGCATCGACGATGAATTGCTCGCGCTCGGTGCGCTTCTCGTCGAGCATTTTGGCAATTTTTTTGTAGATATCCGGATGCAGGAAGCGGAAGGATAAATCCTCCAGCTCCCATTTCAATTCCCAGACGCCAAGGCGATTGGCCAGTGGCGAGTAGAGATCTAGCGTTTCACGGGCGACCTGGACACGCAACTCGCTCGGCTGGCCGGCGCAAAAGCGCAGGGTTTGCGTGCGACTGGCGAGACGTATCAGCACGACACGCACATCTTCGACCATCGCCAACAGCATTTTGCGCAGCACTTCGATCTGCGTCTTCATCTCGGTGGTACTGACTTCACCGGCCTCGACATTGGCGGCGGCAAAACCACGGGTAATCGGGCGCAGACGATTAAGGCGCGAAATGCCATGCACCAGATGCGCGGCCGGCTTGCCGAAAAGCTCTTCAATGCGCGCCGTACCGTTCTCAACGTAGGTCGGAATGGCAAAAAGCACCGCTGCCATGCGTGAATCCACGTCCAGCTTGAGACCGGCGAGAATAACCGCCATCCCCAGCGCGTGTGACCAGATACGCTCGCCACTACTCAGCGTTTTTTCGCCGTAGGCCGTCCAGGCGTATTCGACGGCCTCGCGCAAACGCAAGGCATCAGCCGGCAGCAAGCCGGCAGAGAGGGTTGTAAAAAACTGATCGAGATCGCTTTGTGCAGCGACAGAATGAACGACGGATACCATGAGCTGATTATACCGTTTCCACCTCAGGCGGAGGGACGGAGCGGAATCCCGCGCCCTGCGGCATAATCCTGAGCATGACCTCAAAGCCCCATTCCTTCTTCACCAACCCCTACTTGCTGCTGACCCTCACCGTACTGTTCTGGTCGGGCAACATGGTGCTCGGACGCGGCATCCGTACTGACGTGCCGCCGCTGGCACTGGCCTTCTGGCGCTGGGCGATTGCCTTTGCACTGGTGCTGCCGCTTGCCCTACCCCATTTCAAATCGCAGTGGCCGCTGCTCAAAGCTGCCTGGTGGCCGATCCTGGTGCTCGGCGTGCTTGGCGTCGGCTGTTACAACACCTTCGCTTACATCGCCCTGCAATACACCTCGGCAACCAACGCCGTGCTGCTCAACTCCTTCATTCCGGTGCTTACCATCGCCATATCCTGGGCGTTTCTCGGCAAACAACTGCGCAGAATTGAAGGCATTGGCGTCGTTATTTCGATGATCGGTGTGATCACCATCGTCGCGCGCGGCGATCTGGCTGTGCTGGCGCACCTCAACCTGAATCTGGGCGATCTCTGGATGCTCGGGGCCGTGCTGGTCTGGGCGATCTACACCGTCGGTCTCGCCTGGCGCCCGGCCGGCGTTCATCCAATGCTGATGCTCGCAGCGATGACCGCCGTTGGTCTCGCCGCCCTGCTTCCCGCCTATCTTTGGGAGCTGGCACAGGGACGGCAGATCAATGTCCATCTCGCCTCGCTGGCCTCACTGGCCTACGTTGGCATTTTCCCGAGTTTTCTTGGCTACATTTTTTACAACCGGGGCGTCGGCGAAGTCGGCGCCAATAAAGCCAGTTTATTCATCCATCTAATGCCGGTCTTTGGCACCATTCTCTCGGCCATCTTTCTCGGTGAAGTACCCCTCTGGTATCACTACCTCGGCATCAGCCTGATCTTTACCGGGATCTGGCTGACGATGAAAAAGTGATGGGACTGTTCGACTGGTTCAACAAGGCGCCCAAAACCGCGATTGATCCCGCGCTCTGGGCTCGAACCATTGCTCAGCTCCCCTTTTTGGCCGATCTTGCGGTCGACGATAAAAATGCCCTCAAAAATTTAGCCGAGGAGTTTCTCGCCAGCAAAGAATTCACGGTTGCCGGCGGGCTGGAACTGAGCGACGAAATCTGCGTTTCCATCGCCGCCCAGGGCTGTCTGCCGATTCTTAATCTCGGCATCAAGGCCTATCGCGAGTGGGTGGGCATCATCGTTTATCCCGATGAATTTGTCGTTGCGCGCCAGATTGAAGATGAAAACGGCGTTATTCATGAGTACGACGACGTGCTCTCCGGTGAGGCCTGGGAGGGCGGGCCGCTGATTATCTCCTGGCGCGACGTGCAGATGGCCGGCAAAGGCTACAACGTCGTCATCCACGAATTCGCCCATAAACTTGACATGCTGAACGGTGAAGCGGATGGCATGCCTGCGCTGCATTCCGGCTTGCACGAAGAGGAGTGGATCAGCGTTTTTTCTGACGCCTTCGAAAATTTCTGTCGGCGCGTTGATGGTGGTGAAGAAACCCGAATCGACCCCTACGCCAGCGACGATCCCGCCGAATTTTTCGCTGTATTGTCAGAATCTTTTTTCGAGCTGCCGGAAGTCGTCAACCTGGAATACCCGGCGGTCTACAACCTGCTCAAACGCTACTACCGCCAGGATCCACTGAACAGAACAAGCGGTTTACCGCAAGTTTGACTTCACGCCGCCAGGAAAAAGTCGCGGGCGATTGAAATCTGCGTCTCGTCGAGGAACATCGGCGCATGCCCGACGCCCTCAATTTCGGCCAGTTTTGCCCGTGGACCGCGCAAGCCCATTTCTTGCCACGTCGCCTGTGTCAGCAAGTCGGATTGCGCACCGCGCAGCACCATCGCCGGGCAAGTAATCCGCTCGTAAAGCGGCCAGAGGTCGATATCCTGATCAACAAACGTCGCCTTGAACGGCGCCGCGATCGCCGGGTCGTAAAGAAAGCCCCAGCGCCCGTCCGGCCTTTGGCTGACGCTATGCTCGGTCAAATGCAGCCAATCCGCCTCAGGTAACTGTCCGAAGGGAGCACTGACCAGTTTGACGTAGGCGAGCGCTTCATCAAAGTTTGCCCATGACGGGTCGATGCCAACGTAAGTGGCGATGCGTTGCAGGGATTCGACAGTAATCACCGGCCCGACATCATTGAGCAGTATTTTGCGGATCGGTGACCCCTCCATCGCCGCCAGCGCCATGCCGATCAGGCCGCCCATTGAAGTACCCAGCCAATGCACGCTGCTGACGTTGAGGCGAGCGATCAGTGTGACCATATCGGCGACGTATTGCGGCAAGCCATAGGCCGACGGATCAAGCAGTCGCGAACTTTGGCCACGCCCGACAATATCCGGGCAAACCACCCGGTAATGCAGCGCCAGCGCATTGGCCAGGCGGTCAAAGTCACGACCATTGCGGGTCAGGCCGTGCACGCAAATTAAAACGCGCGAATTATCGGGGTCGCCCCACTCGGTATAAGCCATCCGGTGCAGTCCGGACGGGCTGATGCATTGCACAGCGTTCTTTCTCATGGCTTTTGTCTCTCCTCGTTGCTTACTCTATCACCTGCCCTGCCAATAGCGCGCACGCTGCTGGCGCCAGGCCACCGGCAATCCATCGCCCTGCCCTAGAGTAACGCTAATGGCACCATCGCGATCAGTTCGCCAGATGCGCGACCCGGCTTGCTCATAGCGCTCAAGCACTTCGGCCTTGGGGTGGCCGAAGCGACTGCGGTAACCGACCGGAATCACGGCATCCCTGGCAGCGACGGCACGAATGAAATCCGCCGTTGATGAAGTCCGCGACCCGTGGTGCGGCACCAGCAAAATATCGGCAGCCAAATACTGCGGCGAAATGGCCAGTAGTTCGGCTTCATCCTCGGCCTCGATATCAGAAGTCAGCAACATCCGGCGCCCCCCGGCTTCAACCATCAAGACGCAAGAGAGATGATTGGTTTTGGTCTCAGCGAGATAGGCACCGGCGGCTGGATGCAAGACCTCGAAACTGACACCATCCCAAACCCAGCGCTGGCCACGCTCGCAGCGCGAGCCGGGAATCTCGGTCAACGAGGAGCGCAGTTCAGTAACCGCCATCGCCGCCATTACAGAGGCCAAACCGCCAGCATGGTCGCTGTCGCGGTGGGTGACCATCAACATGTCGAGCCGATTGACGCCCAACGCCCGCAGGTAAGGCACGACGACCCGTTGGCCGGCATCCGACTCGGCGCTGTAGAGCGGGCCGGGGTCATAAACCAGGGTATGCGTTCGGGTCTGGATCACTGCGGCCAGGCCCTGCCCCACATCGAGAACCATAATCTGCGCCGTTCCATCTGACGGACGTTCCGCCGGCCAGAAGACGATCGGGAGCAACATCATCAAGCCCAGGCTTTTGCCCGCCATGCCTCGTGGCAGCAGCAAAATGGCGACCCCAAGCGCGGCCAGCATTGCGCTCCACAACGGCGCCGCTGGCGTTTGCCAAACTGGAAACAGCGCGCACCACTCAAGGAAAAGCATCAACCAACCGAGGATGGTGTGCGCCAGCCAAACCACCGGCCACCACGGAATCAGCGCTGCCAGCAAGGACAAGGGCGTGACGATCAGGCTGATGACCGGGATCGCCAAGGCATTGGCGAGCGGTGAGACTATTGAAAATTGCTGAAAGATCAACAGCAACACCGGCAATGACGCCAGGGTTGCCGACCATTGCAGCCAACCCCAGGCATGCAAACGCTCGCGCCAACCGTGGATTTCTCCGGTCAAGGCCGAGGCGACGAACAACAGTGCACCCACCACGCCAAAAGACAGCCAGAACCCCGCTGCCAAAACCGCCCATGGATCAATCAGCAAAACCACCAGCAAGGCCAAACTCAAGGTTCGGCTGGGTGTCAGAATTCGCCCGGCACTCATCGCCAGCGCAGCGACCAGCAACATGTAAAGCGTGCGTTGTGCCGGTACGCCAAAACCGGCAAGAAAAACATAGCCGAGTGCCGTCAAACAGCCGGCAAACAAGGCTGCCCGTTGTGCCGGCAGCCTCAAGGCCAGGGCCGGGAGACGCCGCCAGGCCCAGCCCACCAAGCCGGCGAACAGCGCTGCCACCATGGTGATATGGGTACCTGAAACCGAGAAAAGATGCGTTGTTGAGGTCCGGTTGAAGGTGGTCCATAAGTCACCGTTCACCGATTTCTGGTCGCCAATCGCCAGTGCAACGAGAATCCCGGTGAGAGGATATTGATCAGCGGGCAAAACGGCCAACAAACGCTCGCGTATCCGGAAGCGAGTTCGCTCAACGATGTTTCCCGGCGTCCACACCATTTCATCAAGTAGCTTGGCCGGATTCTGCCGGACATAACCCGTCGCGCGAATATTGCGCTCGAACAACCAGGCCTCGTAATCAAACCCATGCGGATTGGCATTGCCATGCGGACGTTTGAGCCTGACCGTCATTTGCCAGCGCTCGCCAGGCTTGATTACCCGCTTTTCTGACGGCGCATCGACCCGCGCCTGATACCAGGAAAGCATGATCCGTTGCGGAAACCCTTTTGTTGCGGTCAACGGCGTTTCGACAGCAAATTCGAAACGGGTGCCGTGGCTGAAGTCCTGCGGCAAACTCGCCACCACGCCGACCAGCTCGATATCCTGCCCTTCGAGGGCACCCGGCAATTCATCAGCCAAACGGATTTCAGCCCGCCAGCAGGCAAAGCTGAAGCCAAGCAGCAGGCAGGCCATAGCAGCCAAAATCCGTCTGCTGCGCCCCGGCCAACGCCAGGCGGGAAGCAATACCAGAACACCGAGAAACCCCCAGGCACCGCAGTTTGGCAAGGCTGCTTGCGTTTGTAGCAAGATGACACCGGCAGCGAAAGCGAGAATATTGAGGCGCATGCTGCAATAATAGCCAACCATGCGCCAGCTACTGAAAAAATACCTGCCCGATCAGCAAACCATACATGCCAACCGATGGCTGCGCCCGTTTGCGTCGACACTGCTGCACCCGCGCCTGTGGCACCTTAACCGGCGCTCAGCGGCAGGCGCCGTGGCTGTCGGCATGTTTTGCGGCCTGATACCGGGGCCCATGCAAATGATCGGAGCGGCGGCTTGCGCGCTGCTTTTTCGCATCAACCTGCCGCTCGCCTTGCTCGTCACGCTCTACACCAACCCGTTGACCATCGTCCCGCTTTACGTGCTGGCCTACCAGATCGGTCGTCTGATCATTGCTGACAGCAGCGGCTTCGTCGCCCCGCCGGCCTTTGATCCGACCAGTTTTGTCGGGTGGACAACGGCCATGCAGGGCTGGATGATCACGGCCGCCAAACCGCTCGGTATCGGCCTTGTCATTCTCGCCGCCAGCCTTTCGGCAATTGGTTATCTGCTGACCAAAACCGCCTGGCGGATTTATCTGGTACGCGCCTGGCAACGGCGCAAGCTCAAGAAAAGGTAGTCAGCCGTCAATCGATTTTTTGCCGTGCTCTCCGGAGGTGCTCCGCTCAAGCATTTTGGGGGCTTGTAGCCGGATACAGAGTCAAATGGCTGAATTTGAGCAACAGCTGAGTCTGGCGGAATCTGCCGAACACCCACCCAAGGATTTCGTCGATACCGTGGGCGCTCTTGAAAAACAGGTCAGGCAAAGACTTTCAATGATTGATGCGCGGATTGAGTTTGAGCGACGCACCTTTGGCGAGGATGTCGACGACGCTGTCCATGATGCAGGCAACGCCTTCGAACTGGATCTGATCGACCGTCTGAAAACCGACAAATGGAAGCTGGCCAAGGTTTGGGAAAGCCTGGGTTCCAGCACCTTCGGCAAGGAACTTAAGTACCGGGTTGATCGCATCGTCAGCCGGCGCGAAGATTTGCTCCGTTTACTGCGCGACGACCTGAGTTTGTTTCAGGAAGACATGCGGGTCAGCCAAACGACGATCCTTGAAAAACATCACGCCACGCATTTTGCCAAAGCAATGCCGCACTTGCGGGTCAAAACACGGATCGCCAATGCGGTCGACGATACGGCATCCGTCACCCTGGGGGCGAGTGCGTTTTCCCTCGCCGGGGCGGGCGTCGCAACTTACATGCTGGGCGCCGCTGTGGTCTTTCCGGTGATCGCTCCCGCCACCCCGTTTGTTGGCGGCGCGATGGTTCTCGCCGGCGCCATCAAATGGCTGCAGGACCCTGAAGGGCGCAAGGATGGCGAGATCAAGGACAAGCGCCAGAGATTCGAAAAGGAGCTCCGCGAACAGCTTGCCGAAGCGCAGAAAAATTTCGAATTCCAGCTCTCCGAAATCGCCCTTGGATTCCAGCGGACCGCGATGATTGCTTTGGAACCCATGTTTCTGGAGGCTCAGGCAGCCGAACGGATTAGTGCCATCCAGAAAGCCTCGGCAAAACGGGTCATTGAATACTCCCAGGCCTCGGTTTCCCGATTGCTCGCCAAGGTCGACTCCAGCGCGAATTAATCGACGCCGGGTAACGATCTACCCGATGATTCGCTGCAGCGAGCAACCAGGCGCTCAATTCATCAGCACGCCGTCATTCAAATGCAGAATGCGATCAGCACGTTCGGCCAGTTGCGGATCATGCGTCACCATCACCAGACTGGCGCTTTGTTCGCGAACGCGGGCGATCAGCAGGTCAAAAACGACGTTGGCGGTTTGCCGGTCCAGATTGCCGGTCGGCTCATCGGCGAGCAGACAGGATGGTTCGCTGACCAGCGCCCGGGCGATGGCGGCGCGCTGACGTTCACCGCCGGAAAGCTCGCCCGGCCGGTGTTCGATGCGATGCCCGAGGCCGACCGCTTGCAGCGTCTGTTCCGCCTTGGCCAGCGCTTCCTCGCGCGCCATGCGGCGAATCAGCAGCGGCATGGCGACGTTTTCGAGCGCCGAAAACTCGGCCAGCAGGTGATGAAACTGATAAACGAAACCTAAATGTCGGTTACGCCAATCGCCACGGTCAACCTCGTTTAAGGCCGAAAAATCGCGGCCCATCAGCGTCACATTACCGCTGCTCGGTTTATCGAGGCCACCGAGCAGGTGCAGCAAGGTGCTTTTGCCGGAACCGGAGGCGCCAACAATCGCCACCGTTTCGCCGGCAGAAATTGTCAGGTTGATATCCGTCAGCACATTAACGTCGAGTCCGCCGCCACGAAAGGCCTTGCCCAGCCCGCTCGCCTGCAGAATCACATTACTCATAGCGCAGCGCCTCCGCCGGATTGACGCGCGAGGCACGCCAGCTCGGATAAATCGTCGCCAGCAAGGCGAGCACAAAAGAAATCCCGGTGACGCCCCAGACATCGCCCCATTGCAGATCGGAAGGCAGGTCGGAGATGTAATAGACCTCTTTCGAGAGGAACTGGACACCAAAAACATTCTGGATAAAGGGCACCACAACATCAACATTGAGCGCCAGCGTCACGCCGCCGACGATGCCCATGCCGAGGCCGATGAAGCCGACCAGCGCGCCCTGAATGACAAAAATCCCCATGATCGACAGCGGTCGCGCGCCGAGCGTGCGCAGGATGGCGATGTCAGCCTGCTTGTCAGTCACCGCCATGACCAGCGTCGACACCAGATTGAAGGCCGCCACCGCGACGATCAGCGAGAGGATGATGAACATCATGGTTTTTTCGATCTGCACGGCACGGAAAAAGTTGGCGTGGCTCTTGGTCCAATCGTTGATGTAGGCATCGGCGTTGATCATCCCGGCCATTTCGCGCGCCACGCGCGGCGCCATGAAGAGATCATCGACCTTGAGGCGGACGCCGGTCACGCGGTCTTCCATCTGATAAAGCTTTTGCGCGTCTTCCATCTGGATCAGCGCGAGGCCGCTGTCGTATTCGTACATGCCGACCTCAAAGATACCGACGACCTTGAACGATTTCAGGCGCGGCACGACGCCGGCTGGTGTGACGGTGCCTTGCGGGGCAATCAGCGTCACCTTGTCACCGGTAAAAACTCTTAAGGAGCGCGCCAGATCGGCACCCAGCACAACGCCGAATTCACCGGCGCGCAAATCGTCGAGGCTGCCGCTCTTGATCGTCTTGCGAAAATCCGCCACGCGGTCTTCAAGATCCGGCACGATGCCGCGCACCAGCGCGCCCTTGACTGTGCCATCGACCGTGAACATCGCCTGCGACTGCACATACGGTGCCGCCTCGCGCACCGCTGGATGTTGCCGAGCCTGCGCGGCAATCGTCGGCCAATCGCTCAACTCGCCATTGATGCCGGAAATCTGGATATGTGAAGCAACGCCGAGAATCCGCGTGCGCAACTCCTTCTGAAAGCCGTTCATCACCGAGAGCACGACAATCAGCGCCGCGACACCCAGCCCGATGCCAAGCATGGAAATCAATGAAATGAAGGAGATAAAGTGATTGCGGCGTTTGGCGCGCGTGTAGCGCAGGCCGATCAGCAGTTCGTAAGGCAGAGCCATGCAGAGTGGGATTCGTCAAAAACCGCTATGGTACACTCAAGCGCTCTCCCTAGCCGTGTCCGCCAGCATCCCGTGCATCTCACCCTGCTTGTACCCGAACTGATCTGGCCGGAGCCCAGCGACCAATTCACCCTGGGCAAACTTGCTGCCCCCGGCCTCGAATGGCTGCTTGCCCGTGCCCAATTTGAACGCCGGCTGCGCCTGCCGTTTGAAACCTCCCTGAGCAAACTGTTCGGCCTGGATAACGCGCCTTTCGGCGCCCTGCGCCTGCTCGGCGAAGGCCATGCCGGCGCCAATGAAGGCCACTGGCTGTGTGCCGACCCGGTGCATCTGCGCTTTCATCAGGAACGCATCATCCTTGCCGATGCTGGCGCTTTTGATCTTGAGTACGAAGAAGCCCAGGCCCTCGCCGCCTCGCTCAACAGCGAGTTTGTCGACATCGGCCACTTCCACGTCGCCAGCGCGCGACGTTGGTATCTGCGACTGAATATTGCGGTCAACCACCAAAGTGAGCCGATTTCTGCGGTCGCCGGCCGCCGCATTGATGGCGAATTAAGCGGCAATGCCCAACCGCTGACCCGCTGGCTCAACGAAGTCCAGATGTTCCTGCACGGCCACCCGGTCAATCAGCAACGCGAAGCGGCCGGCAAACCGGTGGTCAATAGTTTGTGGCTGTGGGGCGGAGAAACCGGAGAAACCGGGGACAGACCACGGTTTAACGAATCACAAAACCGTGGTCTGTCCCCGGTTTTCCCGGTTTTCTCTGACAATCCGCTGGCCATCGGCATTGCCAGCGCCGATGGCATCCCGCGCCACGACAGGCCAGCCAATCTCGCTGCCCTGCTCGCCCAGACTAGCGACAATCCGCTGGTCATCCTCGACCAACTCCTGCCCGATGTCCTTTACGAAAATAGCGAAGGCTGGCGCAAGGATTTCGCCGCGCTCGAAAGCGACTGGTTTCTGCCGCTAAAAAATACCCTCGGAAACCGGGTTGACCGCATCAGCCTGATCGCCCCGACCGTTTATGGCGAACTGCACTACACGCTGACCGCCAGCGACCGCTGGAAATTCTGGAAGCGCACCAGCCCCCTTCAAAGCACCGCCAAAAATCTCGCAGAAAACCTGACGCCATGACCCGCCTCACCACCCGCAACATTCCGCCCCGCGTTGTCTGGCAGCTTGAGCA
>JAABQV010000040.1 GCA_011391255.1 Dechloromonas sp. | reverse complement strand
TCTTGCCATGGTCAACGTGCCCAATCGTGCCAACGTTTACGTGCGGCTTCGTGCGCGCAAATTTTTCCTTAGCCATTATGTATTCTCCGAATTACTTCTTGTTAATTACAGCCTCAGCGACGTTTTTCGGCGCTTCGGTATAGTGTTTGAATTCCATGGAATAGGTGGCACGACCCTGCGACAAAGAACGCACTGAGGTCGAGTAACCAAACATTTCAGAGAGGGGAACCTCGGCCTTTATAACCTTGATACCACCGATCTGATCTTCCATACCGTGCACGATGCCGCGGCGTGAAGACAGGTCACCCATGACGTTGCCCATGTACTCCTCTGGAGTCTCAACTTCAACAGCCATCATCGGCTCAAGAAGTGTCGGGCTTGCTTTCTTCATGCCTTCCTTGAACGCCATTGAAGCAGCCATTCGGAACGCATTTTCGTTTGAGTCAACGTCGTGGTAGGAGCCATCGAACAGTGTAAACTTAACATCAACAACCGGGAAGCCAGCCAGAACACCACTGGTAACCGCGTCGCGCAAACCCTTATCGACAGCAGGAATGAATTCACGAGGAACCACACCGCCCTTGATCGCGTCAACAAATTCGTAGCCCTTGCCAGCTTCGTTTGGCTCGATTTTGAGCCAGACGTGGCCAAATTGACCGCGACCGCCAGACTGCTTGACGAATTTACCTTCCTGCTCGACTGATTTCTTGATGCACTCACGGTAAGCAACCTGAGGTGCACCAACAGTTGCTTCGACGTTGAATTCGCGACGCATGCGGTCAACCAGAATTTCGAGGTGCAATTCACCCATACCTGAAATAATGGTTTGACCAGATTCTTCGTCGGTACGCACACGGAAAGACGGATCTTCTTGAGCTAAACGACCAAGCGCCAGACCCATCTTTTCTTGATCAACCTTGGTTTTTGGCTCAACCGCAACGTGAATCACCGGCTCCGGGAAAATCATTCGCTCGAGCGTGATTACTTTTTGCGGATCACACAGCGTGTCGCCAGTGGTTGCCTCTTTAAGGCCAACGGCGGCGGCGATGTCGCCAGCACAGACCTGTTTGATTTCTTCGCGCTGATTGGCGTGCATCTGGAGAATACGACCCAGACGCTCTTTGCGACCCTTGACCGGGTTGTACACCGTGTCACCGGAGTTGATCACACCGGAGTACACACGGAAGAAGATAAGTTGACCGACAAACGGGTCGGTCATGATCTTGAATGCCAGCGCCGAGAAAGCTTCGTCATCAGCCGCACGACGCTCGCCCTTCGTTTCGTTCTCAAGAATACCCGTGACCGGGGGAATATCAACCGGCGACGGAAGAAGCTCAATCACAGCATCCAGCATGCGTTGAACGCCCTTGTTTTTGAATGCAGTACCGCACAGCATTGGCTGAATCTCGCAAGCTAGAGTACGGGTACGCAAACCCTGAATAATGTCAGCTTCAGAAAGCTCACCCTCTTCAAGATAGCGATTCATCAACTCTTCAGAAGCCTCAGCGGCCGCTTCGACCATCTGCTCGCGCCAGGTGTTTGCCTCATCAATCAACTCGGCCGGAATCTCGCGAGCATCGTACTTCATGCCCTGAGATGCTTCGTCCCAATAAATTGCCTTCATTCTGATCAAATCGACAACACCCTCGAACTTCTCCTCAGCCCCAATGGGGATGACGATCGGAACAGGATTGGCCTTGAGACGCAATTTAAGCTGATCGACCACCTTAAAGAAGTTGGCACCTGAACGGTCCATCTTGTTCACGAAGGCCAAACGCGGCACGCCATACTTGTTAGCCTGACGCCAGACAGTCTCTGATTGCGGCTGAACACCACCGACCGCACAGTAGACCATGCAGGCAGCATCAAGCACGCGCATCGAGCGCTCAACTTCGATAGTGAAGTCGACGTGCCCCGGGGTGTCAATGATGTTGATGTGGTGCGGCGGAAACTGCTTGTCCATGCCGCTCCAGAAGCAGGTCGTTGCAGCGGAGGTAATCGTGATACCACGCTCCTGCTCCTGCTCCATCCAGTCCATGGTGGCGGCGCCATCATGAACTTCACCAATTTTGTGGTTAACACCGGTATAGAACAGAATACGTTCGGTGGTAGTTGTCTTGCCGGCGTCAATGTGCGCGCTGATACCGATATTGCGGTAGCGCTCGATGGGGGTTTTACGTGCCACGTTAGGACCTTTTGAAAATTAGAAGCGGAAGTGAGCAAAAGCCTTGTTGGCTTCAGCCATGCGGTGCACTTCATCACGCTTCTTGACAGCGCCACCACGGTTCTCGGCAGCTTCCATCATTTCGGCAGCCAGACGTTGACCCATCGACTTCTCTGAACGCTTGCGGGCCGACTCACGCAACCAGCGCATCGCCAAAGCAGCGCGACGAGCCGGACGAACTTCAACCGGCACCTGGTAGTTGGCACCACCTACGCGGCGGGACTTGACCTCGACCATCGGGCGAACGTTGCTCATCGCCGCCGAGAAAACTTCCAGCGGATTCTTGCCACCCTTGGTGGTGATGATGTCAAATGCACCGTAAACAATGCGTTCAGCGACTGACTTCTTGCCGCTTTGCATGATGGCGTTCACAAACTTGGATACTTCGACATTGCCAAACTTCGGATCCGGCAGAATGTCACGTTTTGGTACTTCACGACGACGGGGCATATTAACCTCAAATAAACACGATTCAGTTGAAAAGCCGGGCTAGGGTTTTACCCTCCCGGCCTCTCCCGGCCGCCCAAAGGGACGGCCACTTACTTAAGCTACTTAACGAATTAAGCAGCCTTCGGACGCTTGGTCCCGTACTTGGAACGGGACTGCTTACGATCTTTGACGCCCTGAGTATCCAGAGAGCCGCGTACGGTGTGGTAACGCACACCCGGCAAATCCTTGACGCGACCACCACGGATCAGCACAACTGAGTGCTCCTGAAGGTTGTGACCTTCACCACCGATGTAGGAAATCACCTCAAAACCGTTGGTCAAACGCACTTTACAAACTTTACGCAGCGCAGAGTTCGGCTTTTTCGGGGTCGTTGTATAGACGCGGGTGCAAACACCACGCTTCTGGGGGCATTTCTCCAGAGCAGGAACCTTGCTCTTGGTCACCTCGGCTACGCGCGGTTTGCGCACGAGCTGGTTGATGGTCGGCATATCTAACTTCCTTCAACGGCCGGGCACTGTTGTCAGTGTTTTACGGCAATTTTGTTATCCAAAGCAGAGACAATGATTAGCCTCTGCCGACAAAGACCATAGATTTTATGGTTGACCACCCCTCGTGTCAACGTAACACGAGGGGTGCATTAGCTTCAGGAAGCCAGATCGGCTTTCTGTACAACAGTTTCTGATGATGTATCCGAAGATCCGCTAGTCGCTGGCTCATAAGCGGAAACCTGCCCCTTGCGGGTGCGGTGATATGCAAGCCCTGTACCGGCAGGAATCAGACGGCCAACGATGACATTCTCTTTCAGTCCGCGCAACTCGTCGCGCTTGCCCATGATGGCAGCCTCGGTGAGAACACGTGTGGTTTCCTGGAAAGAAGCCGCAGAGATGAAAGAGTCGGTGGACAGCGACGCCTTGGTGATACCGAGCAGCATGTGATCGAACGTGGCCGGCAATTTACCTTCGGCAATCGCAAGATCATTTGCAGCAAACAACTCAGCGCGCTCAACCTGCTCCGACTTGATGAACTTGGTATCACCCGGCTCAACAATCGCCACACGACGCAACATCTGGCGAACGATCACTTCAATATGCTTGTCGTTAATCTTCACACCTTGCAGACGGTAAACATCCTGCACTTCGTCGGTAATGTAGCGAGCCAAGGCTTCAACACCCTGCAAACGCAGGATGTCATGCGGATCAGGAGAACCTTCGACAATCTTCTCGCCCTTATTGACCACCTGACCATCGTGCACCAGCACATGCTTGTCCTTGGAAATCAGGAACTCGTGCTGCTCACCTTCAAGATCACTGATGATCAGACGCTGCTTGCCCTTGGTGTCCTTGCCGAAACTGATCGTGCCGGTTTGTTCGGCGAGTACGGAAGCATCCTTCGGCGTACGCGCTTCGAACAACTCGGCAACGCGCGGCAAACCGCCGGTAATGTCGCGGGTCTTGGCAGACTCCTGTGGCATACGGGCAAGAATATCGCCAATACCGACTTGCTGGCCATCAACGACAGAGATGATCGAGCCAACCTGGAAGGCGATCGAAACCGGATGCTCAGTGCCAGCCACTCTTACCTCGAGACCCGTCTCATCAAGCAGCTTGACGACCGGGCGGATACCCTTTGTCGCAGCCTTGCCGCCGCGCTTGTTATCGATAACGACAAGTGTTGAAAGGCCGGTGACATCGTCCACCTGCTTGGCAACGGTGACGCCCTCTTCAACATTCTCGAAACGAACGGTACCGGCGTATTCGGTGATGATCGGACGGGTATGCGGATCCCAGGTCGCCAGCTTGACCCCGGCTTTGACCTGTTTGCCGTCGTCAATCGGGAGCGTCGCACCATAAGGTACTTTATGACGCTCACGCTCGCGGCCATGATCATCGGTAATCAGCACCTCACCAGAGCGAGAAATGGCTACTTTGTCGCCCTTGGCGCTGGTTACATAGCGCATGCCGGATGTGAAGCGAACCGTACCAGCCGATTTGGCCTCGATCTTGTCCGCCACAGCATTTCGTGATGCCGCACCACCGACGTGGAAAGTACGCATGGTAAGCTGGGTGCCCGGCTCACCGATCGACTGCGCCGCAATAACACCAACCGATTCACCAGCATTGACCATCGTGCCACGGCCAAGGTCACGACCGTAACACTGGGCGCAAAGACCGTAACGGGTATCGCAGGTCAGCGGCGTACGAACCTTGACTTCGTCGATGCCTAGCTTGTCGATCAGATCAACGAGATCCTCTGACAACATCGTGCCGGCAAAGATGATCGTTTCCTGGGTTTCCGGATCGACCAGATCGTCGACCGTAACACGTCCAAGAATACGTTCGCGCAATGGCTCAATGACTTCACCACCCTCAACCAGCGCCTTGACCGTATAGCCGTTGGTCGTGCCGCAATCATCTTCGGTGATGACCAAATCCTGTGTCACATCAACCAGACGCCGAGTCAGGTAACCGGAGTTGGCAGTTTTCAATGCCGTATCGGCCAGACCTTTACGAGCACCGTGCGTCGAGATGAAGTACTGAAGAACGTTGAGACCTTCACGGAAGTTGGTGGTGATCGGCGTTTCGATAATCGAGCCGTCCGGCTTGGCCATCAGGCCACGCATACCGGCCAGCTGACGAATCTGTGCCGCCGAGCCACGGGCGCCGGAGTCAGCCATCATGAAGATCGAGTTGAAGGAATCCTGCTTGACCTTCTTGCCATGACGGTCGATGGTTTCCTCGTGACCGAGTTCGTCCATCATCACCTTGGCGACCTGGTCACCGGTACGGCCCCAGATATCAACGACCTTGTTGTAGCGTTCGCCGTTGGTTACCAGACCGTTGGTGTATTGGGTTTCGATTTCCTTAACTTCAGCTTCGGCAGCGGCAATAATTTCGTACTTCTTGGCCGGGACGCGCATGTCGTCAGAGCAGAAGGAGATACCGGCGCGGGTTGCCAACGCGTAACCGTTCTGCATCAGCTTGTCGGCGAAGACCACAGTTTCCTTCAGGCCGCAGCGACGGAATGACTCGTCGATCAGCTTGGAGATTTCCTTCTTCTTCAACGCCCGGTCAATCGCTTTGAACGGCATACCTTTTGGCAGAATCTTGGAGAGCAGCGCGCGACCGGCGGTGGTTTCCACCCGGATGATTTTCTCTTCCCATTCGCCGTCGACCGCACCCGCCTCGAATTCAGACAGGCGAACGGTGATGCGCGAGTGCACATCGAGTTCTTTGGCCGCCATCGCCCGCTCGATTTCATTGGTATTGGCGAAATACAGACCTTCACCTTTGCCATTGATTTTTTCGCGCGTCGCATAGTAGAGACCGAGCACGATATCCTGCGACGGCACGATGATCGGCTGCCCGTTGGCTGGTGACAGCACGTTGTTGGAGGCCAGCATCAGCGTGCGGGCTTCCATCTGCGCTTCGAGCGACAGCGGCACGTGGACAGCCATCTGGTCGCCGTCGAAGTCGGCATTGAATGCCGCGCAAACGAGCGGGTGCAGCTGGATGGCCTTGCCTTCGATCAGGGTCGGCTCGAACGCCTGGATACCAAGACGGTGCAGGGTCGGCGCGCGGTTCAGCATGACCGGATGTTCGCGGATGACATCTTCGAGGATGTCCCAGACGACCGGTTCCTGACCTTCGACCATCTTCTTGGCTTGCTTGATGGTGGTGGCGTAGCCGAGCACTTCCAGCTTGTGGAAGATAAAAGGCTTGAACAGTTCGAGCGCCATCAGCTTGGGCAATCCGCACTGGTGAAGCTTAAGCTGCGGACCAACCACGATGACCGAACGGCCGGAGTAGTCAACGCGCTTACCGAGCAAGTTCTGACGGAAACGACCGCCCTTGCCCTTGATCATGTCTGCAAGTGACTTGAGTGGACGCTTATTGGCACCAGTCATCGCTTTGCCGCGACGGCCGTTGTCGAGCAGGGAGTCGACTGATTCCTGCAGCATGCGCTTTTCGTTGCGCACGATGATTTCTGGAGCCTTCAACTCGAGCAGACGCTTCAGACGGTTGTTGCGATTGATCACGCGACGATAGAGATCGTTCAGATCGGAGGTCGCAAAGCGGCCGCCGTCGAGCGGAACCAGCGGACGCAGATCCGGCGGGAGAACAGGCAGAACTTCGAGAACCATCCAGTCCGGCTTGATGCCGGATTTCTGGAAACCTTCGAGAATCTTCAGGCGCTTGGCCAGCTTCTTGTTCTTGGCTTCCGAACCGGTGACTTCGAGTTCGGCGTGCAAAGACTCAACTTCGCTGGTGAGGTCGAGGTTACGCAACAACTCACGGATACCCTCGGCGCCCATGTAGGCAGTGAATTCGTCTCCGTGCTCTTCCATCATTTCCAGATACTGCTCTTCAGTCAGTAGCTGCGCACGCTGAAGATTGCTGACCATACCGGGATCAGTTACAACATAGGCTTCAAAGTACAGGACGCGCTCAATATCACGCAGCGTCATGTCCAGCACCATGCCGAGACGCGACGGCAGCGACTTGAGGAACCAGATATGGGCAGTCGGCGAGGCCAGTTCGATGTGACCCATGCGGTCACGACGCACCTTTGCCAGCGTCACTTCAACGCCGCACTTCTCACAAATAACGCCACGATGCTTGAGGCGCTTGTACTTGCCGCACAGGCACTCGTAATCCTTGATCGGGCCAAAGATCTTGGCGCAGAACAAGCCATCACGTTCCGGCTTGAAGGTACGGTAGTTGATGGTTTCCGGCTTCTTGACTTCACCGTAAGACCAGGAACGGATTTTCTCGGGCGAGGCGAGACCAATGGTAATCGCGTCAAATTCCTCTTCGGCGGTTACCTGCTTGAATAGATCGAGCAATGCTTTCATCGTTTAACTCCCAGCCCTAAATCAGTAACGTTCCAGATCGATATCGATCGCCAGCGAACGAATTTCCTTGACCAGCACATTGAAGGATTCCGGCATGCCGGCCTCAATGCGGTGTTCGCCCTTGACGATATTTTCGTAAACTTTGGTGCGGCCATTCACGTCATCGGATTTCACAGTCAGCATCTCTTGCAGCACATAAGCGGCGCCATAGGCTTCAAGTGCCCATACCTCCATTTCACCGAAGCGCTGACCACCGAACTGCGCCTTACCACCCAGCGGCTGCTGGGTAACCAGCGAGTACGGGCCGGTTGAACGGGCATGCATCTTGTCATCAACCAAGTGGTGCAGCTTGAGCACATGCTTGTAGCCAACTGTCACCTGACGTTCAAATTGCTCTCCGGTGCGGCCGTCGAACAAAGTCATCTGGCCAGAGGAAGGCATACCTGCAAGCGCCAGCATGTCTTTGATTTCCTCTTCGGTCGCGCCGTCAAAAACCGGTGTCGCAAACGGCACACCGTCGACCAAGTTTCCGGCCATTTCGATGACTTCGCCATCGGTGAATTGGGTAAAATCTTCGATCTTGCCACTGCGGTTGTATATCTTGTCGAGATATTCGCGGACTTCCTTGGCGTTCGCCTGACGACGCAGCATTTCGCCAATTTGCATGCCCAAACCTTTTGCCGCAAGACCAAGGTGAGTTTCGAGAATCTGCCCAACGTTCATCCGTGACGGCACGCCGAGCGGATTCAAGACGATATCAACCGGACGGCCATCAGCCATGTACGGCATGTCTTCAACCGGCGTAATCTTGGAAACAACACCCTTGTTACCGTGTCGACCGGCCATCTTGTCACCCGGCTGCAGGCGGCGTTTGACGGCAACATAAACCTTAACCATCTTCTGGACACCCGGCGGCAATTCGTCGCCTTGCGTCAGCTTCTTGCGCTTGACTTCAAAAGCCTCGTCAAAATTCTTGCGGGCAACCTCGAGACCTTCCTTGACCTGTTCCAACTGCTGAGCAACGTCATCCTCGGAGAGACGAATATCGAACCAGTGGTGTGGATCCATTCCATCAAGGTAAGACTGCTCAATCACCGAGCCCTTGGCCAGTTTCTTCGGGCCGCCATTGGCTTTTTTACCAACAATCAGACGACCGACGCGAGCGAATGCGTCACGCTCAACGATACGCATCTGGTCAGCGAGATCGAGTTTGTAGTGACGCAGGTGCTCCTCGATGATCGACTGGGCGCGCTTGTCACGCTCAATACCCTCACGGGTAAAGACCTGGACGTCGATGACGGTACCGGCAATGCCTGACGGCACACGCAGCGAGGTGTCTTTAACGTCAGAAGCCTTTTCACCGAAGATGGCGCGCAGCAGTTTTTCTTCCGGCGTCAGCTGGGTTTCGCCTTTTGGCGTCACCTTGCCAACCAGGACGTCAGCGGCTTCAACCTCGGCACCGATATATACAATGCCGGAGTCATCCAGGCGTGAAAGCTGAGTTTCACCCAGTGAAGCGATATCGCGGGTAATTTCTTCGGGGCCAAGCTTGGTATCACGAGCAACAACAGTCAGTTCCTCAATGTGAATCGAGGTATAACGGTCTTCGGCAACAACGCGCTCAGAGATCAGAATTGAGTCTTCGAAGTTATAGCCGTTCCACGGCATGAAGGCGACCAGCATGTTCTGGCCAAGTGCCAGTTCGCCCTTGTCGGTTGAAGCACCGTCAGCCACCACATCACCCTTGGCGATTTGATCGCCAACTTTGACGATCGGGCGCTGGTTCATATTGGTGTTCTGATTTGAACGGGTGTACTTGAGCAGATTGTAGATATCGACGCCAACTTCGCCGGCTACCGTTTCGTTGTCGTTCACACGAACGACGATTCGGGCAGCATCGACATAATCGACAGAGCCACCACGCAACGCAACGACAGCCGTTCCCGAGTCGACCGCAACCGTGCGCTCAATACCGGTACCGACCAGCGGCTTTTCCGGACGCAGGCAAGGGACTGCCTGACGTTGCATGTTGGCACCCATCAGCGCACGATTCGCGTCATCGTGCTCAAGGAATGGGATCAGTGAAGCGGCTACCGAGACGATCTGACTAGGCGCAACGTCCATGTAATTGACGCGGCCCGGTTCAGCCAGAATCGTTTCGCCCTTTTCGCGGCAGGTCACCAGGTCATCGGACAGGCGATTGTTTTCGTCGAGCCCGGCATTGGCCTGAGCAACGACGTAGTTGCCTTCTTCAATGGCTGACAGATATTCGATTTCGGTGGTCACTTGCGAATCGACCACCTTGCGGTAAGCCGTTTCGATGAAGCCGTAATCATTGACGCGGGCAAACAAAGCGAGCGAGTTGATCAGACCGATGTTCGGACCTTCCGGTGTCTCGATCGGGCAAACGCGACCGTAATGCGTCGGATGCACGTCGCGGACTTCGAAGCCGGCGCGCTCTCGGGTCAAGCCACCTGGGCCGAGGGCGGAAACACGACGCTTGTGGGTGATTTCCGACAGCGGATTGGTTTGATCCATAAACTGCGACAATTGGCTGGAACCGAAAAACTCCTTGATCGCGGCGCTGATCGGCTTGGCATTGATCAGGTCATGTGGCATCAGATTGTCGGATTCAGCTTGCGACAAACGCTCCTTGACGGCGCGTTCAACACGAACCAAGCCAGCACGGAACTGGTTTTCAGCCAATTCGCCGACAGAGCGAACTCGGCGATTGCCGAGGTGATCGATGTCATCAATTTCGCCACGGCCATTGCGCAGTTCGACGAGAATTTTGATCACTGAGACGATGTCACGTGGTGATAGCGTCAGTTGTTCACGAACCTCGGCATTGGCTCCCAAAGGCTTGATCTTGGCGCACAAAGCGTCAGCGTCAGCCCTAGTCATGTTCTCACACATGGCGCGCGCGCCGAACGGCAGCAGACTGACCATATCCTGAATAATCGGCAGAGAGAAACCTGAGCCTTCGGCCAGGTTCTTCAGCGCCGCTTCAGCCTTGGAAGCCAAATTCTTGACGGTCACTTTAAATTCAGTGATGTCGGTGCGAGCCAGGCGACGATTGAACTTCATCCGGCCTACACCGGAGAGGTCATAGCGTTCGTCTGAGTAAAATAATCCGTTAAAGAGTATCTCAACAGCCTCTTCGGTCGGCGGCTCACCCGGACGCATCATGCGGTAGATCGCTACGCGAGCGGCCTGACGGGTCGCGGTTTCATCGGCACGCAAGGTATTGGAGATAAATGCGCCGCGATCAAGTTCGTTGGTGTAAAGCGTTTCGAGCGCGGTAATTTCCGCTTCACGCAGATTGGCCAGCACCGTCTCGGTGATCTCGTCATTCGCATTCGCGACGATCTCACCGGTGTCGGTATCAATTATAGTTTTGGCTAGCACTCGGCCGAGGATGAAGTCCTCCGGCACGGTGATTTGCTTGATTCCAGCGGCGCTGATGTCACGAATATGCTTGGCAGTAATGCGCTTGTCCTTGGCGACAAGTACTTTGCCGTCGCTGGACAAGAAATCGAAACGCGCCACTTCGCCACGCAAACGCTCAGGGACAAGCATGAAATCAATTTTGTCTTTGCCAAGAACGAAGTTATCGAATTCAAAGAAGTTAGCAAGAATTTCCTCGGCAGACATACCGATTGCTTTTAGCAACGTGGTGACCGGCATCTTCCTTCTACGGTCAACGCGGAAAAAGAGGGTATCTTTTGGATCGAATTCAAAATCGAGCCAAGAGCCACGATAAGGAATAATCCGGGCAGAGAACAACAACTTACCCGAGCTATGCGTCTTGCCGCGGTCATGCTCAAAGAAAACACCTGGCGAGCGATGCAACTGGGAAACAATAACCCGCTCCGTGCCGTTGATTACGAAAGAACCATTGGTCGTCATCAGTGGGATTTCGCCCATGTAGACTTCCTGCTCTTTCACTTCCTTCACGGTATCCGGCGCTTCGCGATCCATGATGACCAGACGAACCCTGGCACGCAAGGACGAAGCGTAGGTCAAGCCACGCTGATGACACTCGGTCACATCAAAGGCCGGTGCGCCCAGCATGTAGCTGACGAACTCGAGACGCGCATTACCCGAATGCGAAACTATCGGGAAGATCGAAATGAACGCCGCTTGAAGCCCCTCGCACTTGCGTCTTTCAGCAGGAACTTCTGCCTGCAGAAAATCGGCAAACGATTGCAACTGGGTTGCCAGAAGGTAGGGAACATCGAGCACGCTCGCACGCTTGGCAAAGCTCTTGCGGACGCGCTTCTTCTCGGTGAAGGAGTAAGTCATGGTGACTCCGGAAAGATGAGGTCAAACGTAAAACCTGATGAAACAGGCAAACGCAAACAAGCTTCCATCCCCTTAGGGCCGGAAAGCAGCATTGTTTGCGTTTGCCGATTGGCGGTATTCAAGTTTGAGCTAAAAAAGTGGGCAATAAAACCTGCTTACAAAGCACAAAAGGGCCAGCGGATAACCGCCAGCCCTTGGTGCAAAACAACTTACTTGACTTCAACCTTGGCGCCAGCGGCTTCGAGTTGGGTCTTGAGGGCTTCAGCATCAGCCTTGGAGACGCCTTCTTTAACCGGCTTCGGTGCGCCATCAACCAGATCCTTGGCTTCTTTGAGGCCGAGACCGGTTACTGCACGCACAACCTTGATGACTTCAACCTTCTTCTCGCCGCAGGCAAGAAGCATGACGGTGAATTCAGTCTGCTCTTCAACCGCAGCAGCGGCAGCGGCCGGACCAGCAACAGCCATCGATGCAGCAGAAACGCCAAACTTCTCTTCGAATGCCTTAACCAGGTCATTCAAATCCATAACAGTCATGGCGCCAACGGCTTCCAGGATATCTTCTTTGCTCATTGCCATTTCAAAATACTCCTAATCAATACAATACGTTACGTTTAAGCAGCGACTTCTTCGCGCTGTTTGGCCAATGCGGCCAAGCAACCGGCAAAACCGGAAACCGGGGCTTGCATAATGCCCAACAACTTGGCAAGCAACTCATCACGGCTTGGAATAGAGGCAAGCGCCTGCACACCAGCTTTGTCGAGCACTTTGCCGGCGTAAGAGCCAGCTTTCAGCTGCAGCTTGTCATTGGTTTTAGCAAAATCAGCCAACACCTTGGCAGCAGCAACCGGATCGGTAGAGACACTGTAAATTAGCGGACCGACCATATGGTCAGCCAGGCCAGCAAACGGGGTGTCTGCGACCGCGCGACGTACCAGAGTGTTTTTCAACACACGCAGGTAAACGCCAGATTCACGTGCTTTTTTACGCAGCACGGTTAATTGCCCGACGGCAACACCATGATACTCAGCAACCACGATGGTCTGTGCATTCGCTACTTGTGCCGACACTTCAGCAACAACCGCTTTTTTGTCGTTTAGATTGAGACCCACAGGTCTTTCCTCCTTTCAAGTCATTACACGACGGGGAAATTCCCGTCGCACTTACGGCGACCTGAACCAGAAGCAATGCCACCCCAAAAGGAATAGCAATAAATCTTGTTCTGGGACACCGTCTGCGCAGGCTACTTTCACGATTAAGCCTTGTTTCCAAGGCGCCTGCGGTCTTTGACGATCTGCCGACAATCGCCAAGGCGATCACCGGCAGCCCAAAGTACTTTTAGCCAGCCAGAGTGGTCTGATCGACGCGAACGCCAGGACCCATCGTGGCAGCAACTGCAATTTTGCGAAGATACTGACCCTTGGAGGAAGCTGGCTTCGCCTTGGTCAGCGCTTCAATCAGAGCCTTGAGGTTCTGCTGAAGACTCTCAACCGGGAACGAGGCACGACCGATGGTAGCGTGGATGATGCCACCCTTGTCGGTACGATATTGAACCTGACCGGCCTTGGCGTTCTTGACGGCTGTGACAACATCCATGGTCACTGTGCCAACCTTCGGATTCGGCATCAAGCCACGCGGGCCTAGGATCTGGCCGAGTTGACCCACAATCTTCATCGCATCCGGCGTGGCGATAACCACGTCAAAGTTAAGATTGCCTGCTTTAACCTGTGCTGCCAGATCTTCAAAACCGACCACTTCAGCACCAGCAGCCTTGGCTGCTTCAGCCTTTTCGCCCTGGGCGAAAACGGCGACGCGAACGCTCTTGCCGGTACCGGCCGGCAGAACAACCGAGCCACGAACAACCTGGTCCGATTTACGGGCATCAACGCCGAGGTTGACCGCAACATCGATCGACTCATCAAACTTGGCGGTTGCCGTTGCCTTGGCCAGCGTCAGCGCCTCGACCAGCGGATAAAGTTTCTGGACATCAATCTTGCCCTGAACTGCTTTTTGTTTTTTGGTGAGTTTAGCCATGATTAGAGACCCTCAACCGTAATGCCCATCGAACGGGCGGAACCAGCGATCGTACGAACCGCGCCATCCAGATCGGCGGCGGTCAGGTCAGGCATTTTAGCTTTGGCGATCTCTTCAGCCTGAGCACGGGTGATTTTGCCAACCTTGTCGGTATGCGGCTTGGCCGAACCGGATTTGATACCGGCAGCCTTCTTGATCAGGATCGTTGCCGGCGGCGTCTTCATCACGAAGGTGAATGACTTGTCGGCAAAGGCGGTGATCACAACCGGAATCGGCAGGCCTGGCTCAAGGCCTTGGGTCTGGGCGTTGAACGCCTTACAGAATTCCATGATGTTCAAACCGCGCTGGCCGAGGGCCGGGCCGATCGGGGGGGACGGATTTGCTTTACCTGCCGGCACCTGCAACTTAATGTAGCCTACAATCTTCTTGGCCATAACTACTCCAAATTGATGAGTGGTAACGCGCTTTTGGCCTCTGCCTAATTACGCTCCTCTTGCCGGAATCAAGGCTTCCGGAATGCCCTTTGATACAAAATCTGAATCAGGCTTTTTCGACTTGGGCAAACTCGAGCTCAACCGGCGTAGCGCGACCAAAAATGGTCACCGCGACACGCATCCGGCTCTTCTCGTAATTAACATCCTCAACCGAACCATGAAAGTCAGTGAACGGCCCTTCTTTAACCCGAACCACTTCACCAACTTCAAACAGCACTTTCGGACGCGGCTTTTCAACGCCCTCCTGCATCTGCTGCATGATTTTCTCGACTTCCTTTTCGGAAATCGGCGTCGGCTTGTTAGCGGTGCCGCCGACAAAACCAGTGACCTTGGGCGTGTTCTTGATCAGGTGCCAGGAATCATCATCCATTTCCATTTCGCACAACACATAGCCCGGGAAGAACTTGCGTTCGGTGATTGACTTCTGACCGTTCTTCATCTCAACGACCTCCTCGACCGGCACCAGAATACGACCAAACTTTTCCTGCATGCCAAGACGCTCGATGCGCTCCAAAATCGCGCGCATGACGCTCTTCTCGAAGCCCGAGTAGGCATGTACAACGTACCAGCGCTTGCTCATGATTTTTTCCAGCCCAGGACCAGGTCGTAGAGAACCCATTCGAGACTCTTGTCCGTCAGGTACAAAAACAGCGCCATGACCACAACAAACGCGAACACTGCGCCGGTGGTTTGCATGGTTTCCTTGCGCGAAGGCCAAACAACCTTCTTGGCCTCTATCACCGCCTCGTTGGCAAACACAAAAAACCGTTGTCCCGGCTCAGTTTTCCAAGCAATGGCAGCGGCGAGCGCAAAGCCGGCAAGCACCGCCAGCACGCGCAGAATGAGCGCCTGCTCGGAGAGGAGGTAAAAGCCAGCCACACCAGCAGCCAGGATAACCAGCGCCAGCGCGAACTTGATCTTGTCAGCCATGAAAATAGCGATCTTTAAAATATGTGGCAGGGGCGGAGGGAATCGAACCCCCGACCTTCGGTTTTGGAAACCGGCGCTCTACCAATTGAGCTACACCCCTGCGGCGGAAACATCAAGGCGCCCTGGTCTCCCAGGGCGCCCCAAAACTCTTGAAACTCGAGAATTACTCGATGATCTTGGCAACCACACCGGCGCCGACGGTACGACCGCCTTCACGGATGGCGAAGCGCAGACCTTCTTCCATGGCGATCGGGTTGATCAGCTTGATGGTCATGGCGATGTTGTCGCCAGGCATCACCATCTCAACACCTTCCGGCAGGTCGATGGAGCCGGTCACGTCGGTCGTGCGGAAGTAGAACTGCGGACGGTAGCCATTGAAGAACGGGGTGTGACGGCCGCCTTCATCCTTGGACAGGATGTACACTTCAGAGGTGAAGTGGGTGTGCGGCTTGACTGAACCCGGCTTGCAGAGAACTTGACCACGCTCGACATCTTCACGCTTGGTGCCGCGCAACAGCGCGCCAACGTTGTCGCCAGCCTGACCTTGGTCGAGCAGCTTACGGAACATTTCGACACCGGTACAGATGGTTTTGACGGTGGGGCGGATACCGACGATTTCGATTTCTTCGCCGACTTTGACGATGCCGCGCTCGATACGGCCGGTAACGACAGTGCCGCGACCGGAAATGGAGAAGACGTCTTCAACTGGCATCAGGAAGGGCTGATCAATAGCGCGTTCCGGATTGGGGATGTAGGTGTCGAGGGCATCGGCCAGACGGAAGATGGAGGGTTCGCCGATTTCGGACTGGTCGCCTTCGAGGGCTTTGAGTGCGGAACCGTGAATGATCGGGGTGTCGTCGCCCGGGAAGTCGTATTTGTCGAGGAGCTCACGAAGTTCCATTTCGACGAGTTCGAGCAGTTCGGCGTCGTCGACCATGTCACATTTGTTCATGTAGACGAGGACGTAAGGGACACCGACCTGACGGGCCAGCAGAATGTGCTCGCGGGTCTGCGGCATCGGGCCGTCAGCAGCGGAACAGACGAGGATTGCACCGTCCATCTGGGCGGCACCGGTGATCATGTTTTTGACGTAGTCAGCGTGACCCGGGCAGTCAACGTGGGCGTAGTGACGGTTGGCGGTTTCGTATTCGACGTGCGCTGTGTTAATGGTGATACCGCGGGCCTTTTCTTCCGGCGCTGCGTCAATCTGGTCGTACGCCTTGGCCGAGCCGCCAAACTTGGCTGCCAGCACCGTGGTGATTGCCGCTGTCAGCGTGGTCTTGCCATGGTCAACGTGCCCAATCGTGCCAACGTTTACGTGCGGCTTCGTGCGCGCAAATTTTTCCTTAGCCATT
>JAABQV010000003.1 GCA_011391255.1 Dechloromonas sp. | reverse complement strand
CGTAGGTTTTATTGACCGTGGACGTGCCGATGTTGGCTTGCAGCGCGGTCACGGCGAGGTTGCCTGAGTAGGTGGCAGTGGTGCCGGTAAAGTTGGTGCCGGTGATGCTAAGGCCGGAACCCACCACGTTGTAATTGCCCACCACCAAATTACCGCTGGTGCTGGTAGTGCCCGTGGCACCCAGCGTAAAGCTCGCCGTGCCGCCGCGACTGTCATCAAAGGTAAAGGTGCTGCCCGTGTTGGCAGTTTGGGTCAGACTGTAAATTGTGCTGCCGCTCTTGTATTGCACCACCGGCGTGTAGCTGCCAGTGCTACCGTAAGTCGCGCTGCCATTACCTGCTTTCACCAGCAACTGCTCGGCCGCCACAATAGTGAAATTACCGGCTTGATAGCTGAAATCGTAGTTGGTGGCAGTCAAGCCAGAAGCATTCAATACACCGGTGTAGGTTCCAGCGGTTTCCTGAGTGCCCGTGCGCGCAATCGCCAGCGTGCCCCCCAGTTCGCTACTGGTTTCGCCCGCCACAAACCCGCTGTAATTCACCCCGGCGGTGCTTGCAAACGCTGGATCAGTCTCGCCAAAGAACTTCGCATCATCATTGGCCTTCACCGCCAGCGTCTTCTTGGTAATGTTGCCGGTCAACCCGGTCGGTTGTGCCAGCGTGTAGTTGCCGGCATCCGCGCCAGAGATCGTATAGCTGGTGGTCACTGCCTTGCCGTTCGCCGCATCCTTGTCGGCAAACACACCGTTGGCGTCAGCGGAAAGCGTCACCGTATCGGACAGCAATGCCGTCACGCTGCCATTGCTCACGGCTGCAGCGGTCGTGCCGTCATAGACCTTGTTGGCCACCGTTGCACCAGTCACGCTCAAGTCGGCTTTAGTAATGCTCGCCGTCGTGCTGGCCGTGTTGTTTTGCAGGCTATAGTTACCCTCGGCTCCGCCCGTGCCCAACGCGACACCGGTCACCAGCACCGTCTTGCCCGCGCCAACATTTTTATCGGCAAAGGCTGCGCTCTGGGTAAAGCTCACCGTGTCGCCGCTGATGATGTCGGTTGAAGTCCCGGCCACTGTCGCCGCCGTAGTGGCGTTGTACACCTTGTCGGTGCCGGTATAAGCCACTGTCAGCGCTTTAGACGTGATGTTGGCCGTGGTTGTGGCGGAGGTGTTTTGCAGGCTGTAGTTACCCAGATCAAGCCCACCCAGCGCGATACTGCTCACGCTGATGTTTTTAGCAGTGCCCACGTTCCAATCTGCAAACGCTGCCGTCTGCGTAAAGCTCACATTGTCGCCACCCACAATATCGGCGGACGAAGCCGTCACGCTGGCATCCGTGCTGCGGTCATACACCTTGCTGTTACCGACGTAGCTCACCGTCAGCGATTTGGCCGTGATGTTTGCCGTGGTCGTGGCCAGGTTGCTGCTCAAGCTATAGTTACCCGCATCCGCGCCACCCAGCGCAATGCTGCTGACGTTAACGTTTTTGCCGTTCGCTTTGTTCTTGTCTTCAAATACCGCGTTCTGGCTGTAGGTCAGCGTATCGCCCGCCACCATGTCGGCGGAACTGCCCGTGACGCTGGCAGCTGTGGTGCCGTCATACACCTTGTTGTCTGCCGAGTAGCTGGCCGTCAAGGCTTTAGGTGTGATGTTGCCGGTGGCACTGGACGTGGTGGATGCCAGGCTGTAATTGCCGCCATCGGCGCCACCCAACGTAATACTGGTCACGTTGATGGCTTTGCCATTGCCCACATTTTTATTGGCAAATGCCGCGCTCTGACTAAAGCTCACCACATCGCTACCGATAATGTCGCTGGAACTACCCGTCACCGTGGCAGTGGTTGCGCCGTCGTACACTTTGTTGCTACCGGTGTAGCTGGCATTCAAGGTTTTTGCACTAATTTCGGCGTACACCGTAGCATTCGTATTTTGCAGGCTGTAATTGCCCACATCCGCCCCGCTCAGGGTGATGGCGGTCACGTCAATCGTTTTGCCCGTGCCTACATTTTTAGCCGTACCGAACACGCTGGCCACATCAGCAAACGCCGCGCTGTTACCAAAGCTCAGGTTGTCGCCGCTCACCATGTCGGCTGAGCTGCCGGTTACCGTCGCGTTCGCCGTGCCGTCATACACCTTGTTGCCACCGCTAAAGCTCGCCGTCAGGTTCTTAACCGTAATGTTGGCGCTGGTGCTGGCGGTGGTGTTTTGCAGGCTGTAGTTGCCGGCATCCAGTCCCGTCAAGCTGATGTCGGTCACGCTGATGCTCTTGCCGGTACCGACATTCTTGTTGGCAAAGTTGGCCGTCTGGCTAAAGCCCACGGTGTCGCCGCTGAAAATATCGGCCGACGAGCCCGTTACCCCTGCCGTGGTCAGCCCGTTGTAAATCTTGTTGCTGCCGCTGTAGCTGGCCGTCAGCACCTTGGCCGAAATGTCGGCTGTGGCACTGGCGGTGGTGCCACTCAAGACGTAGTTGCCCGCGTCGCCCCCGCCCAGGCTGATGCCACTGATGCTCACCGTCTTGCCCGTGCCGACATTTTTATCGGCAAACGTGGCCGAGGTCTGGCCAAAGCTCACCGTGTCGCCGGCAATCACGCCGCTAGAACTGCCTATCACCGTCGCTACAATATCCCGGTCATAGATCTTGTTGGTGCCGGTATAACTGGCGGTGATACTTTTGGCGGTAATGCTGCCCGTGCCGCTCGCACTGGTCGCCGCCAGCACATAGTTGCCTGCATCCGCACCGCCAAGCGTCAGGCCGCTCAGCGTGTAAGTCAGGCCGGTGCCGACGTTTTTGTTGCCAAAGCCACCGACGCCGCTCACCGTAATCACGTCCGTACCCAGCTTGTTGCTCACACTGGCCGCGCCGTTGGCTGAAGTCGTGCCGTCATAAACCTTGGTCACTGTTGTGGTGGCCAGTGTTGCGGTCAAGGGCGTGACGGACAGGTTGCCGCTATACACCGGTGTACCGCTGAAATTACTGCCGCTGTAGCTGTAGCTGCTGCCGCTGACGTTGTAGTTGCCCACCACCAGATTACCGCTGGTGCTGGTGGTGCCCGTAGCGCCCAGCGTAAAGCTCACCACGCCAGAGCCGCCATCGCTGTAGGTATAGGTGCTGCCCGTTTCGCCAGCATTGCGGGTCAGGCTGTACACCGTGCTGCCGCTCTTGTATTGCACCGTTGGCGTAAAGCTTCCGGCGCTGCCATAGGTGGCGGTGCCGTTGCCGGCTTTAACCAGCAATTGCTCTGCGCGCACGATGGTGAAGTCGCCCGAGCTGTAGCTGATGTTGTAGTTGCCAGAAGTCAGACTAGAGCCCGCCGCCGTCAGCACGCCCGAGTAAGTGCCAGCATCAAAATCAGTGCCCGTGCGCGCAATGGCCAGCGCGCCGCCCAGCACGCTGCTGGTTTCGCCATTCACGAAACCGGTGTAAGCCACGCCCGCTGTGGTCACAAAGTCGGGGTCAGCCTGGCCAGCAAACTTGGCATCGTTATTCGCCTTCACCGTCAGGTTGGCCTTGTTGATGGTGCCACTGCCGTTGGCAAAAGCCAGCGTGTAGTTGCCGCCATCGGTGCCGCCCAGTGCCAGGCTGCCCACCTGCACCATGCGCCCCCCAGCCGCGCTGGCATTAGCAATGTCGTATACCGTTGCGCCGGTTACATCCACCGTGTCGCCGCTCACAATGTCGGCGCTGGTGACGGCGTAGCTGCCGTTCGAAGTGACCGACGTCGTACCGTCGTAGGTTTTGTTCACGCTGCTGGCACCCACCACATTCAGCGTTTTTGGGTTCACCGTCATGCTGCCGGTTGTGCCAAGCGACAGCGTATAGCCGCTCTTGGCCGTGCCGCCGCTGGCGGTGATGTCGTAACTGCCCTTGGCTGCGCGCGTGGCGGTGCCACTGGAGGCCACCGTGGGCGCTGTAGTCAGCACATCGGCGGCGGTGTTGGCCAGGTAAACGCTGGTCAGCGCCGTCATGGCCGTGCCGGTGTAGTTCAGCGTGCCAGCCAGGCTGGCGCTGTTGTCGGTGCCGTAGGTCTTGATCAGGTTGCCAGTGTTGGCAATCACCGTGCCGTTGTCGCGGAACACGTAATAACCCTTGCTACCTGCGCCATGGCCGTAGGCGCTAATCAGCGCGGTCGGCGTCAGGGTGCTGATACTTTGGCCCCAGATGGCTTTGTTTTGGCTGTTTTGGCTGCCGAAGGTATTGCTGCCTGGGTTGCCGCTGTACACCAGCCAGGTGCCGCCGGTACCATTTTGGGTGATGCTGCCGCTGTTGACAAAATTGCCGCCGGCCACTAGCGCAATATAGCCATTCGCCTTGTTGCTGGTCAGGCTGGCCCCTGCATTGAGCGTGATATTGCCCGCCGTCACCAGATTCAGCGGTGCGCCGTTAAAGGCATTGGCACCGCTCACCGCAATATTGCCGGCACTGGCATTGCCCAGCGTGATGCTTGACCACGAAGCGCCGGTGAACTTACCCAGTGTCGCGCTGGTCAAGGCCAACGTTCCCGCGCCGCCGTTGATGCCAATCGTTGTGCCTGCCGTGTAGGGCTGCAGCACAAGTGCACCCGTGCCCGTGGCATTGGTAGCCGCACTCAGCGTATTGGCCGTTAGCGTCAAGTTGCCGGTGCCGGTGCTCACCGCATTGGTCAGCGTCAAGCCGGCGCTGCTGGTCAAGCTCACCGCCGCGTTGTTGGTGCTGATGCCGGTGTAAGTTACCGAGTTAATCACCGGAGCGCCCACCGTCAATGCTGAAGCATTGACCGCCGTGATTGCGCCCACGCTAGCGCCTGAACCCATGGTGCCGATGTCGTTGGTGGCGTTAGACAGTGTCTTGCTACCCGCGCCGACCAGCGCCAGATAATTGACACCGCTGGCCGTGACCTTACCGGTAATGTTCAGCGCACCCGTGCCGCCCAGCAGCGACGAGGAAACCAGCGACACAGCGCCCGATACTGCCGCAGCATTGGTGCTGGTGTTGATTAACGCACCCGTGTTGCTGATGCCAGCGCCGTTGAGTGCCAGATTGTTGGTGATAGCTTGACCATTCAGGTCAAGCGCAGCCCCGCTTGCCACAATGACCTGGGCAGTACCAAAGGCGGCGCTGCTGCCTGCCTTGAGCGTGCCACCATTCACAAGGGTCATACCGGTGTTGTAGGTGTTGAACCCCGAAAGCGTGAGGCTATTTGAGCCCACCTTGGTCAGCCGACCGGTACCGCTGACCACACCTGAAAGCGTGATCGCGCCGCTGCTGCCGCCAATGGAGCTGTCGCTTGCCAGACTCACCGTCCCGCTGTCTGACGCGGCAGTGCCGCTGCTGTTGGTCAGCGCACCGGTGCTGCTGATGCCGGTGCCATTGAGCGTCAAGTTGTTGGCAATGGCATTGCCGTTCAGGTCAAGTGCCGCACCGCTGACCACCGTGGCAGAGCTACTGCCCAGCGCCGCCGCATTGCCAAGTTTCACCGTGCCAGAGCTCACCGTGGTGGCCCCGCTGTAGGTATTGGTGCCGCTAAGCGTCAGCGCGTTGCCGCCAAAGTCCTTGGTCAGTGCCCCCAGACCCGAGATGATGCCGGAGAGGGTTTGCACCGCGCTTGACGAATATTTGAACGTGGCCCCACTAGCCATACTGATGGCACCCGCATAGCTGCCGCTGCCCAGGCTACCCGCGCTGCCAAGGGTCATCGTGCCCGCATCCACGCTGCTAGCGCCGGTGTAGGTGTTGACGCCAGTCAGGGTCAAAACAGACGCACCGGTATCTTTGACCAAGCTGCCCGCGCCCGAAATAACCCCCGACAACGTTTGCGCTGCACTCGACGAATACTTGAGCGTTGCCCCGCTGGCGATGGCGATCGTCTGGTTATAGCTGCCTGCGGTCAATCTGCCGCTGCCGCCAATTTCCAAGGTGCCACCGTTGATCGTGGTGGTCCCGCTGTAAGTGTTCAGCCCGTTGAGCGCCGTCTTGCCAGCGCCGACTTTGGTCAGTGCGTTGGCACCGCTCACCACACCAGACGTGGTCATATCCCCCGCGCCGCCGACAAAGCTGGCGGAATTCAGCGCAATAGCACCCGAAGCCGTGCCGCTGGTCGTGTTGCTGTTGGTCAGCGCGCCAATCGCGCCGGCACTGCCGCCTGCGCCGTAGCCGTTGAGCGTGAGCGCGTTGCTCACGGTCTGCCCGTTCAAATCCAGCGAAGCCGTGCTGGTAGCGCTGCTGCCCACCGTAATCGCCCCGCTACCCGCCGTCCCGCCAACGCCGACTTTTAGCGTGCCGCCAGAAATCGTCGTCGTGCCCGTGTAGGTATTGGCCGCATTCAGCGCCAATACCCCTGCTTGCGTGCCGGCGAAGGTCAGGTTGCCCGTGCCGCTCACCGCGCCGCTCACCGCGCTGGTGGTGGCAGTCGAGGTGATGCTGACGTTGCCCATATTGCTTGCCTTGCCCAGGCTCACCGCGCCGCTGCCACTGTTGATGGTGAGGTTGGCACCGGGGTTGCCCAACGATGAATAACTCACCACCACCAGACCCCGGGTGCCATAGCCACCGTAATAAGTCGACGTACCACCGCTCTGCGATGCCCCGCCGCCGCCCGAGCCGTAGCCATAAGTGCTCGTAGCCCCCGGTGTAGCGGGCGGACTCGAATTCCATCCACTCGAACCTGAACCGCCAAGTTGCAACCCGCCGTAGTAGCCACCGTTTCCAGCGGTTCCCCAGCCGTTGCCGCCGCCGCCGCCCCCCGCCACATAGTAGGTGACGTTATTGAGTGCAATGGCAACCCCCGCCCCGCCGTGACCAGCTACGCCGGTGCCAGTGGAGTTGGTGCCGCTGCCAGCGGCACCAGCGCCGCCGCCGCCGCCGGTGGCGACACCGGCGGTGCCGGCGACAAAAGTGTTTCCGCCATACTGCGGCGTGTACACCACGCCAAGGTTTGAAGCACCCCAAGTAGCAGTGGAAGTGTTATAGAGGCTAGCCCCACCACCCACATACCCGGCGGCATTGCAGGTGACGCCCGAACCGCAACTAGTTTGCTGACCGCTCGTGTACGCGGGAGTATTGTTATAAATGCCAATGCCGCTGCCCCCTCCCCCTGCGGTGTAGCCGCCGAACTGTGAATAGGTGCCCGCCAAACTAGATTGACCGGGGCCTCCTCCGTCGCCCACTTTCACCGTGTAGCTCTGCCCCGCCATCAGCGCCACGCCGGTGTTGACATAAACGCCACCCGCACCACCGCCACCGGCATTGGCGCTAGCTGACGTGTTGCTGTTGGAAATGTAACCGCCCGCACCACCGCCGCCGACCACCAGCACCTTTGCCGTGCCGCTGATACCGGTCGGTGCAACCCAGCTGGTGGAGCCCACCGTGGTGAACGGCACGTCAGTGGTGATCGATACGTTCGACACCACATCCCCGGCCACCGTGATCGCGCCATTGCTGTTGGAGGTCAGGCTGGTACTGGCCGCGCCCAGATACAGGTTGCCCGCGTAGCTTTGCCCGCCGCTGGTGGTAATGCCAGAGGCACTGCTGCCCAAGTAGGTGGCTCCGCTACCCGCCACATTGAGGCTGGCCAGCGCCGTGCTACCCCCCACAATGCCGTTGAAGGTGGCCTTGCCACTGCCCTTGTTGAGCGTCAGCGCAAACGCACCATTGACGGTGCTGCCAAAGGTGACATCGCTGTTGGTGGTGGTCAGCGCCGCAGTGGCCCCCAGGGTCACCGCGCCGGTGTAGGTTTGCTGGCCCACGGTGGTGATGCTGTTGGCCAGCGTGCTGTTCAGGCTGCTGCTACCGCTAATGCTCAGGCTGCCGGTGCCGCTGCTGTTGCTGATGCTGCTGGTGTTGTTCATGGCCAGCGAGCCCAGCGTGAGCGCCTTGTTTTGCAGGTCAAGCACGCTGGCGTTGTTGAGCGTGAGCGCATTGCTGGCCGCACCCAGCGTGCCTGTGCTGGTAACGGCAAGCGTGCCGGTCGTTACCGTGGTGCCGCCGCTAAAGCTGTTGTTGCCGGAGAGCGTCAGGCTATCGGTGCCCACCTTGGTCAGCGCATAGCCGCCGCTAATGATGCCGGACAGGAACAGGTTCCCCGCGCCACCCACAAAGCTGGCGGCATTCAGCGTGATGCTGCCCGCCGCCGTGCTGCTGGTGCTGACGTTGCTGTTGGTTAGCGCGCCAATGGCACCGGCGCTGCCGCCTGTGCCATAGCCGTTGAGCGTGAGCGCGTTGCTGATGGTGCGGCCGTTCAAATCCAGCGACGCCGTGCTGGTAGAGCCGCTGCCGACCGTGATTGCCCCGCTACCCGCCGTGCCGCCAGCGCCGACTTTTAGCGTGCCGCTAGAAATGGTGGTTGTGCCCGTGTAGGTATTGGCCGCATTCAGCGTCAATACGCCTGCTTGCGTGCCGGCGTAGGTCAGGTTGTTCGCACCGCTTATCACGCCCGAGAGTGTGAGATAACCGCTGCCGCCGATAGACGCAGCCGTAGCCAGCGTCACCGTGCCGCTGCCGCTTGCCGAAGTCGCGCTGTTGTTGATCAACGCGCCCGCGCTGCTGATGCCGGTGCCGTTGAGTGTCAGGTTGTTGGTGATGCTTTGACCATCCAGGTCAAGCACACCCCCGCTTAACACAAAGACACGGTCGGTACCAAAGGCGGCGCTGCTGCCTGCCTTGAGCGTGCCAGCGCTGACCATGGTCAAACCGGTGCTGTAGGTGTTGCCCCCCGACAGCGTAACCGTATCGCTGCCCACCTTGGTCAGCCGGCCGCTACCGCTAACCACGCCTGAAAGCGTGATGGCACCGTTGTTGCCGCCCATGTTGCTGTCGCTTGCCAGGCTCACCGTGCCGCTGCTTAACCCCGCTGTGGCGCTGCTGTTGGCCAGCGCACCCACCGTGCCACCATTGCCCCCCGTGCCATAGCCGTTCAGCACCAGGGCATTGGTGATGCTTTTGCCGTTGAGGTCAAGCGATGCGGTGCTGCTGCTATTGCTACCCACCGTGATGGTGCTGCTGCTAAAAGCGCTGGCGTTGCCCGCCGTGAGGGTGCCGCTGTTGACCGTGGTTGCACCGCTGTAGGTGTTGACGCCGGAGAGGGTCAGTGTGGCGGTGCCTCCCTTTTTAAGCGCACCCGCGCCAGAAATCACACCAGAGAGTGTTTGCGCGTTACCACTGCTGAAATCAAATACTGCGCCACTGGCAATGTCGATGTTGCCAGCATAGCTGCCGTTGCCCAGCCTGCCACTGCCTGCCACAGAGAATGTGCCACCCGCCACAGAGCTTGCGCCGGTGTAACTGTTGCTGACACTGGCCAACGACAGCTCATTGCTGCCCGTCTTGGTCAAGCTGCCGCTGCCGCTGACCACGCCGGGGTTGGAAATGTAGCCACCGCTGCCACCGATTGATGTGGCGGAGTTCAGTGTGATGGCGTAGCCCGGTAAGGTCACGCCAGTTGCGCTTGAATTGGTCAGTGCCGCCAAGCCGCCATAACCCATGCCGTTGAGTACCAGCGGGTTGTTGATCCACGTCCCATTGAGATCCAACGTGCCGGTGCTGCTGGCATCCGCACCCACGGTGACGGTATAGCCAGCCACAAAGGCGTTGGCGTGACCCGCCTTGAGCACGCCTTCGCGCACCAAGGTGCCGCCGCTGTAGGAGTTTGAGGCGCTGGTCAGCGTGAGCGTGCCACTGCCTACTTTGGTCAGTTTTGCACCGCCGCTGGAAATGGCACCGCTCAGGGTGATGTTGCCGCTGCCACCAATTTGTGCGCCGCCGTTAAGACCCAGGCTCTGGCTATAGGTCACTGCCGTGGCGCTGCTGTTGGTCAGTGCGCCAATGCTGCCGCTGCTGCCGCCCGCACCGTAGCCATAGATATTGATGGCTTTGTTGAGGGTCAGCCCGTTGAGGTCGAGCGATGCCAGGCTGGCGGTGCCGCTGCCCACATTGGTGGTGCCCGTGCCCAGCGCCCCGGCGTGGCCCAGTTTGACGGTGCCGTTAACGATTTGGGTGGTGCCGGTGTAAGCGCTGTTGTTGGCGTTGAGCGCCAGCACACCGGCTTGTGTGCCATTGAAGCTGATGCTGTTGGTGCCACCCGTGGTGCTGGTAATGGTGCCGCTGATGACGTTTTGGGTGTTGGTCGAATTGATGCTGACCGTGCCCATGTTGGACATATTGCCCACCACGTTGACCTTGCCGGCGCCGGAATTGATGGTCAGGTTGGCACCGGCTTTGTCTGAATAGGTGTAAGACAGCGCGACGATGCCTTGTGCGCCATAACCGCCGTTATAAATATTAGCGTCGCCTAGGCTGGCCGCACTTGCACCGCCGCCACCTGAACCATACCCCGTGTAGGTGCTGCCATTGTTGCTTGGGGTTGCCGAGTAACCCGAATTTCCATCATTTCCACCAGAACCCGCATTGGTGCCACCACCTGTCCCGCCTGTATTTCCACCCCCCCCACCACCAGCGGATACGATGAATATCTTGCCGCCTACGGCACGGGATACCCCAGCGCCGCCATTGCCGCCGGTATAGCCATAGCCATCTAACCCATTTCCACCGGCGCCTGCACCCCCCCCAGCAGCGTAATAACTGGTATTGGGCGTCGCGCCGTAGCCGCCGGCGTAACCTCCCACGGCAGCATTTTGACCAGCCCCGACATATCCGCCGCTATAGCGGGACGACTGCCCCGCGGGCGAACCTCTTGCACCAGTCCCGCTAACCGCAGTAGGTGTATTCCATGGTGGCGGGGCACCGCCGGTTGCTTGGTATCCGGCGAAACTGCTGGTCTCCGCGTTAGTGGACTGATTAGAGCCACCGGCACCTACGCTAACGGCGTACGACGCGCCGCCAACGAGCGAAATGGTCTCACTGTAATAAACACCACCGGCGCCACCGCCGCCGCCGCTGCGGTACAACGTACCTGTAAATTCGCGTGCAAAACCGCCGGCCCCACCGCCACCCACCACCAGCAGCGTGGCACTGGTGGTTGACGCCACTGCGGTGTAAGTCACCCCGCTAGTCCATACCTGCGTCTCAGTGCCGGTTAAGTTTGACTTGATATTGCCGCCAAAGGTGATGTCACCGCCGTGCGAATCGACGGTCACATTGGCTGCCCCCACCCGCACAAACCCGTTATAGGTTTGCGCGCCGTAGGTGGAAACATCGGCATTCAACAATATTTGGTTGGCGGCATTGAAGGTGAGCGAGCCCGTGCCAGCGGCGCTGGTGCTGATGGCCGAGTTGATGGTGATGTTGCCCACATCGCCGCCCGCCGAGCCGACGGCACCGGTATTGATGGCGACGTTGGTGCCTCCTTGCAAGGCCGTCACGATGCTGCTGGCCAAAATGGTGCTGGTGGCCGAGGGGGTGTAGCTGTAGTTAGCGCCCGAGGACGAAAACGCGGTGCCTGCGGTGCTGCCAGCAATGGTGATGTTGTAGGGGTCAAGCAGCCAGTCGCCGCTCTTGCCCTTGGGCGCGGTGGCGTCTGCGCGAATGCCTTCGACATCCAAAAAGCCGCCCGAGGTTTCAATGCGCCCGCCGTCGCCCCCATTGGCCCCGCCTTTGGCTTCAAACGTGCCATAGGCGCGGGTAACGGATTGCGGGTTGTGAATGTCTGACCACGCCACCACGGTGCCGCCTTTGCCGCTGTCAATCGCGTTGGCCGCCAACTTGGCCCCGGCTTTGACGATGGTGCCGGTGGCTTGGTAAACGCTGGGGTCGCTGTTTTGCCAGCTACCGCCGACCAGCACCTCGCCCCCGCCGTGCTGGCCGCTGGCGGTAAGAACGGCGGTGTCTTCGAGCATCACCCGCGTGCCGGTGGCCACAATGCGCCCACCGACCAGCGTTTCTGCCCGCGCTACGGTTGGGGTTTGTGGACGGATTACGGGTAGCAGTTCACCGGGTGCGGTCGGCGCTGGCTGCGAAGGGAGTGGTTCGCCATTGCGCGTGAGACTGCTGGAGGTTTGCAGGGTGGTATCAAGCGCGCTGGTGGTTTCGACCGGGATGACAGCACCACCGATGGGTGCAGAAGCGTCTATCTTGCCGCTAATTTTGAGCATGCCGCCATCGGCAAGCAGGGTAATCTGGCCTTTTTCGCCGGTGCTGAGCGTTTGCGCCTCAATGAGGCCGGTATGGTTGATGACCGTAGCCGCCAGATCGCCTGCCGCTTTGGCGGTGAGCAACACGGTGCCACCTTGTGCACGAATAACGCCGCCGGATTCGATCAGCGCATCAATCGCAGCTTGCTCGACGACGAGTTTGACCGGCCCGCCGAGGTCTAGTTTGACTTTGCTGCCGGCGCCGAGCAGGACATTGCCGTTTGCTACGGTGAACGTGCCAAAATTGCTAATTTTCGCGGCGATGAGGGCAATGGTGCCGCCATTGGCTGCGGTGATATTGCCTTGGTTGATGATGGCGTTGCTGGAGTTGCCTTCAAATTTGTAGTTGCCGGCCATGAAGTCTTCGGTCTTCATGTTGAGCGTGGAAGCAACAATTCCCCCGACATTGACTTGTGCGGTGGGCGTGAATAGCACACCGTTGGGGTTGATCAGGAAAACCTGACCATTGGCTTTGAGCGCGCCTTGAATGACTGAAACGTCACTGCCCAGCACGCGATTGAGCGCGACACTGCTGGCCGAGGGCTGGTTGAACTGAACGCTGTTGCCTTGGCCGATGTTGAAGCTTTGCCAGTCGACCGCCATCTTGCCGGTGCTTTGGTTGATGGTCATCGCGTTGCCAGACTGGCTGATGGTGCCGGCACCGGCTACCACATTGCCGCCCGTGGGTAGATCCGCTCCCAGCGCACTGGCACTGAGCAGGACAAAAGAGCCGGCAGCCAAAGTGAGGCGCGTACGACGGCCGCCGCCTTTGCTCTTGCCTTTACCGAATTCAACGACGGCCTGCCACACGCACTTGGTGGCGTTCCAGACGACCCGGAAAATACGGTTCATTGATCCATTGCTCTTCATGACTGACTCCAGCGGCGCGGTGGGCCGAAAGTTCGGCTTACAGCACCCAGCGCGCGGTTAGTAATGAAGGCGAATTTACGGTTTCGTCAAGCCGGAAGGCTCTCAATAACTCTCACGCTGAGAGTTAAGCAAACGGAATGCCCTTGCTTGGCATTTGTGGCGACAAGAATCCCTGATTTACGGACAAGGTTTGTGGCATCTATTGCGACAGCGTTGCTGTTTGATGCGGCAAGTATCTTAATGGCTTGCTACCGACCGTCCATGGCTCGGCATGTCGCGCACAAACAGCGTCTTAGAGTGACGGTACCAATTGTTTCCTGACACAATTGCCAATAAATTCGGCAAACGGTTGGATATTCCCCTTTACGCTCGCTGCCTCTAGCGCACTCATGTATTCGTCCCGAGTGTTTACCCGGACAACTGTCCATGGATAGCCTCCCGAAGCCAACATAGCGTTCATCAGAAATCGGCCAATTCGTCCGTTTCCATCCCCATAAGGGTGAATGTAAACAAAGATGAAGTGACCCAACACCGCTCTAACTGAAGCTTCGGGTTCTGATGAAATCAATTTGAATAGCGTAGGCATGGCTTCCCGAACAGATTCCTTGGCCGGGGGCACATGTCTAGCATTTCGGATGAAAACGGGCCAGGAACGATAGCCTGCAAGATGCTTGGCTTCCAGAAGACCGGCACCCACAGAGGGACTGAACAGATGCATGTACCAATCATGGTGCGCCTTTTGAATCACCGCGCCAGGCTCGGCACCTTCCAGGATTTTTGACACGCTGGCTCGAACCTGCTCAAAAGCCATGTGGTACCCTTTTGCGGCCAGGGTATTTCGGTCTTGCTTGTCTTGCTCATTGTCGGCTGGATTCCAACTACCCGATGCTATTTTGGCGATAAGCGCTTCGCTTACCTGATAGCCTTCAATCGACAACGAGTGGTAGGCGTCTTCGATATGCCTGTCATCTACGTCCGCCAAATATGCCTCTACGTTCGAGGGCAAACCTGGCGCTGAAGGGAACGCAGAAATAATGGCTTCTCGCATTTCCGCCCACATGAGTCTAATACGTGCAGAGCAAGGGCCTTCGGCAGTTGGAATGTCTGACAAAATTGGCTTAGCGAACGGGTTTTGTTCAGTGACCGCATAACCCGAAAGCTTCAGCGTATTAACTATTCTGTCAGCATCCCCTGCCCGACCTACTGCACGAAAGGCTCCTGCAATCCGACCTGCAACAACGCTCTGCCCACCGTCCAACAGTTTGCTCAGCACATCAGATACATCTGTAATCTGAGAGAGTGCAACCTGCATGTCCAGCGCTTTTTCGACAAACAAAGTTGGCGTCGCTTTCACCAGGGCCAACGGCAAGGTTAAAAGCCGTAATCCGTTCACGACGGCAATGTCAGAAGGAGCTGGCATTACTGGCGTTTTGTAGTCGAAGATTGAAGTGCCGTGCTGCAAAGGCAGATTGTTATTTTTTCCCGCTTTGGCATAAACCAATACCTGGCTCGGAATAGCTGTGCTCCCGGCATAGAAAGCAAGGGATGCTTCCGGAGACAAATGCCAATCAGAGCCAAACCGCTCGTTACAGTAGGCTGCTAAAAATGTAAAAAAGGATGCGTACCATCCTGTCGTATCCCAGTTTTTCTCAGAAGGATTTGACAGCATGTACCAACCTTTAACCACTTCTCGCAGGAAACCATTCGACACGAGCCGCTCACGATGCGTCCGTGAAAAAGCCGTGCTTTGAAAAACAGTTCTGCCGTCAGCTTGCGCCTGCTGCAAGACCCGCAACGAATCTGCTAGCTTTTCATGCGGAGCACTCATTACGAGTCCTTTAAAGTTTAATGCGTTGCGCCATTACACGTTTATAGCGCCACTCCATCACAAGTTTATCATGCTTTACTAAAACACGTTTATTGTGTTTTTTCATTAATGGGCTCCCTGTAGAAAACTGCGCAGAGCCCTACCCTTGCGGGCGTGGCGTACCCGCAGGTTGTTGTGTCCAACAGGAATACAAGAGCCAACAGGCAATACAGGAGTGATTGTTGTTGCAGCGAGCGCTACGAAATGTCAGTGCTGCGAAAGCCAAACTCTAAGCAACTGAAGCGACGATAGCGAGCGGCTTGATTCTTCAAAGGGGTGGCTACCTTTTGAACCGATCACGCTCAGTACGAATCACGCAGCCACCCTCTGTGATGAGCCGCTTTGAATAGCCCTGCAGGAACGCAATGGCCTTACCAAAGAAGGGCGTGGGCATCATATTCCACGAACGCCATGCATTAACCCTTGCACTGTCTGTATTGCCTTTGTCGCCGACAGACACATCGCAGACCACGCGATTTCTTCCGGTGTGTTTTGCTTGATACAAGGCTTTGTCAGCAGTGGCAACCAGTTGGCTTGCCAGGCCCTGAATAGTTTCAGCCGCGCAATGAGCGGGCAGCATCGCCAAACCAATCGAAATTGTCACCTTGATTTGCTGGCCTGAATGCGCCTGAAAATTTCGACTGGCGATTGCAGTACGGATACGTTCGGCGATCTCTTGAGCATAATTGCCGGCAGTTTGAGGCAACAGTACAACAAACTCTTCGCCGCCATAACGGGCAATGGTATCGCCAGCGCGCAACTGAGTCTGTATCGCTTGAGCTACCGCCCGCAACACCTCGTCACCTGACTGATGGCCATGGGTATCGTTGATCCGTTTAAATTTGTCGATATCAAGGAACATGCAAGCGAGTGGATGCTGATATCGGCGAGCCTGGCTAATCTCGATCTGACATCTGTGTTCAAAATAGCGGCGATTCTGAACGCCGGTCAAACCGTCAGTCAGCCCAACGAGTTTAAGCCGCTCCTGATTGAATGCGCTATCAAGGCAGACGCCAATAATGGCTGAGAGTCGCTCCAGAAAAGCGGTGCCACACTCTGCGGTGTAGCGCTCAGGATTACTGCTGCCAAAGTGAATACCGCCGATTAGCTCGTTCTTTCGGGTTAATGGCAGCAAAGCTACAGAGGCGATCATTTCTGTAGATGCACCGAAAAGTGGGTGGTGGTGAGCCGGCTGGTAGCGACCAAGCCATGGTCTGATGTTCTGACCATAAGTCTCGTTCAGCAAAGCCGGCGACTGGATCAGGATCAGATTCGCCCCGACATTAGCGTCCAGTTCGCCTGCCAGGAGCCGGGATGCTTCATTTTCACGATCCAGCAAGGTCAGCGTCACTGCTTCGACGCCAAAGGCTTGCTTGTATTCGGAGAGCAGCAAGCAAACCAGCTCACCGAGTGAAGCGGCACTAATCAAACGGCGCTCCAGTAGATCAAAACGGCGCATCTTATCTTCGTTGCAACGGGCCTCGTGCAACAAGGCTTCAAGTTGCTGACGCAGGGCGTAGTTTTCTGACTCTGGCGGCATTGTCATACTCTTTATCAGTCGTTACTTGACGGGTAGCGATGGGATTTGAACGCGTGGCAAATCAATACAGAAATTAGCGCCTTGCCCCGGTTGGGAGCGCAGAGTGATTGTGCCGCCATGCAGATCAACGACACGTTTGACGAGATATAGCCCGAGGCCGGCACCAGTGGTGTCTTTCCCTTTTGAGCCACGGACATAGCTGGCAAAAATATGCACCTGCTCTTCAGGGTCGATTCCAGGCCCCTCATCGCTAACAACAAAAACGACCCTGCCCGCTTCCCCGTTACAGGCCAGGGTGACGAGTGTGTCTGGCGGGGCATAGCGGAGCGCATTGACGAGTAGATTGTGTAAGGCCACTTGCAGGAGATCTGGGTCGGCATGCAGGCTGGTATCACCCAATACTTGGCAATCAATGCGGGGCGAATTTCCGAGTTGATCGACCAGTTGCCGGCATAGTTCTCGACCATCAATCAGCACCGCCTTGAGGGTGAGTGCCTCGTCATCTAATCGGTCTTTGGCAAGAAACTGGTCGGTGAGTCTGACCATTCTGTCGACACCCTGATGTATCCGCTCAATACGTAGTTTGCTGGCATCGTCCTGGCTGGCAATGAGCAAACTCAGTGACCGTGCCGCCGCATCAATCATGGCCACCGGCGTACGCATTTCGTGGGAAAGCATGGCAACCAGACGACTCTGCTCACGTCGGGCGAGCAACTCCTGATCGCCCCTCTGTTCAGCCAGGATCGATTGAGCGCGATCCACTTCGCGCAATTTTCGGAACCAGAAGATTACGGCAAGCAAGACGAGGACCGCGCCAAGCAGCACTTTCATGACCAGCCCGTAATCAACGCCATGCTGGATGTTGACCGCGACATGATTGTTCGAGACGGCCTCACGCTCACGCTCGGTCAGCGTTTTTGCTCCTTTGTCGAGAATGTCGCGCAACACTGTTTCGTCTTTCAATACACCGATACGCAAGGCGTTGGCTAATTCTGGAATCTGCCCAGAAATTTTGAGGTTGAACAAGCCCTCTTTTTTGATGGTGTATGCAGCAACAGTGAGCGAGCGTATCGTCATGTCGGCCTTGCGCTCGGAAACTAGCGCGATGGCTTCTTGCTCAGTTTCTGTGATGATGACTTGTAAATTTGGGTATTTCTGCCGAATACGCTCCTCAATCATCGTGCCACGTGGCAGGGCGATGGATTGATCGGTCAAGCTTTTTGGGTCACCAATGTAGGCGTGCTCTTCACGGGTGATGATGATGTTTTGGTCGAAAAAAATCGGTCGGGTAAAAATCAGCCACTGGTCACGGGCAGGGGTTTGATTGAGAAAGCTAACGATCTGGCAACGTTTGCCTTTAGAGGCGGCCAGAGACTCTTCCCAGGTTTTGACGGGGTAGAGATCAATCTTTAGGCCAACACGCTGCGCAATCAGCTGGACAAGATCAGCAGCGATACCTTCATGCTCACCTTGTGGGTTGATGCGCTCAAAAGGCACCCAATCGGGATCGACGCACATGCTGATACGCGGATTTTGCGCGATGTACGAACGCTCTTGCGGCGTCAGTTCAATGTTTTGTTTTTGAGGCGCACCAGCATGGGAGAAGCTGCCAGCAAGGGCAAACAGAACTGGAACTACAAATCGGAAATAAAGCGACATACTTTATTAAACACCGAAGTGCCATCAAAGATGCTCTCATTTGCTCTCATTTTGAGAGACTTCAATAAAAACACTTTCAGGTTAAAAGAAGATTTGCCAAGGTTAATCGCCGACTATAAAGTCGGCACACTGATCATTATGCGGCCCTTCGTCTTTCCCCCTTTTTATTCGCCAGCCGGCCTTCATGGATAAAAATTTTGCAACGCTCTGAACTCTCTGCAGCACCTTCCCGCATTGTTGCCATTGTCGAGGATGAATTAATCCTGCGTGAAGAAATGGCTTTTCAACTGCAACATATGGGTTTCGAGGTTGAGACATTTGAAAATGCAGCGCAGTTGTATCGCCGGCTTGCGGTGGTCAATTTTGACTCGGTTATCCTGGATATCGGGCTCGATGGTGAAGATGGTTTGTCGATCTGCCAATACCTGCGCGAACACAATGCACACATCGGCATTGTCTTCGCGACCGCCAGAGGTTTGCGCGAAGACCGCCTACTTGGTCTGGACAATGGGGCAGACGCTTATCTGATCAAGCCTGTTGATATGGATGAGCTGGTTTTGATTTTAAGGCGGCTGGAACAACGTGCGTTGCCCCCCTTGGTAGTGGCTACCGCACCAAAGACCGGAAACGCAAAGGTTGGAGCTTGGTGCCTGGATGCTACTACCGGCTTTTTGACCACTCCCGCCGGGCGAGAGATCAGGTTATCACTCAGCGAATTGCAATTACTTGGCAATCTGATGAAGAAACCAGAGGAAACCTCTGTTCACAACGAGCTTTCACGCGCTTTGGGCATGATGCCCGAGGAATTCAACAAGCATCGTATTGAGGTGATTCTTAGTCGTTTACGCGAAAAAGTCAGGCGCGAAACTGGGGCAAATCTGCCTGTTTTCAGCAAACGTGGGTTGGGTTATATGTTCTCCCTGAATGCTGGCGCTGACTGAACGAGTAATCAGCCACTCACAGAAAAAACGGCTTATCGTGCATTTGTTTTTTAAAAACCCCCAGCTTCTGGCTGGCGCTGTCTTCTTTTTCTTTTACTTAATGTCGCAAGCACAGGCGGGTGATGGTCTTGTTTCTGCGATTGAGGATAGCAAGTTCATCGGCTTTGCCAAGGCAATGTTTATTGGCGATGACAAAAAAGGCGGGCGTCCTAACCAGAGTACGCTGGGCTTTGGTGGAAAAATTGGCGCCGAGACAGGGGAATATGCCGGTTTCAAACTTAAGGCTGCCTGGTACGCTACGACAGATCTCGGCCTTCGCCAGGAAGATCCCAGAAAAACTGATGCCTACATGTTCGATCTGGACAAAAAACCGTATTCCCTGCTCGGTGAAATGCAACTCAACGCCAGGCAGGGTAATACTTCGCTGACCCTAGGGCGTCAGGAGTTTTTCTCCCCGATTATCAACACCTACGATTACCGGATCATTCCGAATCTGTTTGAAGCCTACACGCTGACCAATCGGGACATTCCGGAGACCACGGTCACCCTATCCTACGTCAGCAAAATGTCGGGCCTTGATGGTTTGGTGACTTTTTCCGAATTTCGCAGTATGTCCCAGCAGACTTACACTTCACTGAAGGTTGCGGCTGATGGTTCGCTTGATGCCAAAAACGGCGATACGCTGGACATTTCAAAGCAGGTCGGCAATCACGGCGTTTGGGCGACCGGCATTGTCCATGGCAAAGATAATCAATTCCGACTCTGGAATTATTATGGTGTCGATTCGCTCAATACTTTGTATTTGGATGGTCGCCTAAAAGCCAGGCTGAGTCAGGATTTCACCAGCACTATTGAAGGACAAACCTATCAGGTGACGGCAGTCGGAGGCTTCAAGGATTACCTCTCGCAGATGGGACTGAATGCGAGCTATGGCCTGTATGGCATCAAGGGTACATTGGCTCATCAACCGAGTGGAGTCAGCATCGCCCTCGCGCTTAACCACTTTTCTGGCAATCAGAATACCGTCACAGCGTACGGCAACTGGGGTGGATATCCAGAATTCATTCTCATGCCCTACATGCACGCTGAAAACAAAGGTTCGTCAGCTATCGTTGGCAGTAACCTCTCCCGAGTAACTATCCTCTTCGATCTCGGGGTTTATGGCCTGACGGGACAAAGCCTTCTTCTCGGCCATGCCAATATCAACATTGACGAAAAAATCCTGGCCAATAGCGACGTCAAAGTCACTACGCTGCTCTACCGCGCACAGCTAACACCAAAATTATCGGCTCGCGTGGCGGTTGATGCGAGGCGTTCAAAAAATTCAAGATACGGCAACGAGTTTGTGGCGCTGGGATTACGTTACGATTTTTAGCTTGTTAAAAGTTGAACTGTCGTGGCAACGCGTGAAACGGTGACTTTTAGCTTGAATGCGTGAATGCACCCATGTAGTTACAAAATTTCATGTTTCCGTGCGTGATTGATACGGCAGCTATCTGGCTAATTGCTGACTGATGCTTACTGACGACTGAATGGCGGCATTGGCCGACGTCCTCTCTTTGGCTACTCGCGTTGTACGACGGCTCGATTCTGATACCTGCCGTTGAGAGGTTGATTGCGTATCTGGCCGGTTTAGGCACGTGGAACTCCACATAAGGGCACACAAGAGACCGTCGCGTAAAATGACAGCGGTTTAGCGTACGATAATTTCCGAATTCTCTGGTCACCCCGCATTGGCAAAAAATGCCCCGTTTTTATGGCAAGGTCAGATCACGCGTCACCAGTTGCTGGCGTAGCGCCCGTTCATGCGCATGGCGGGCGCGCAAGCGGGGGTCATTGACCAGCATGCCGATGGTTTCACCGAGCACCATGACCACACCCAACACCGGCAAAACCATCATCAGACCGGGCACACCAGCCACCGCCCCACCAACAAAAATCATCAGCACGGTCAGCAGCGGATGCATGTTGAGGCTCTTGCCGATGGTCATTGGCATAAAGACGAAATCATCGAGCAGGCGAACAAAAACAAACAAGGCGATGGCCGCGTAGGCCACATTCGGGTCACCGGGGAAGTCCGTGGCAGCAACCAGCACCACCAGCAGGCAACCGAGGATTGAGCCGATGTAGGGCACCCAGGCCAACACCGCCGTCAATAAACCGAGTTGAAGCGGGCCGGAAACGCCGATCAGCCACAAGCCGCCGGCGAGGCAGAAGGTATCGAGAAGCGTTAGTTCGATCAGGCCGATGAAGTAAAGGCGAGCGGTGCGATCGACCTGATCCATCAGGAAAAGGCTGCGCTCGAAATAGGCGTTGGGTACGGCGCGCGTCAGGAATTTGCGAAAGCGCCAGCCGTCACGCAACATGAAAAAAGCCAGGAACGGCGCCAGGATCAGGGACGGCGACCAGGCGGCAATCGTCATCGCAATGGTTGGTACATATTTTTCAGCAAAATGGCCGGAAAAATCGGCAATCTGGCGCGCCATTTCAGCACTGGCCTTGGCCTGGGCCAGCATCTCGAAGCGCGTTTCCATCTGCACAACACTGGCGGTCAGGAATTGCAGGCCACCGTTGAGATAACGCCCGGCCGAGTCCTGCCAGGTCACCGTTTCAGTCAGCAACTTGGGAAAGCCGAGGACACCAATCAGGACGATCAGCGCAAAGGCGCCGCTACTGACCCAGCCGGCTGCGCTGTCGTGGCTCATGCCGCCGAGCACCAGACGCAGCTTGACCGGCAGCAGGACGTAATAAATGATCAGCGCCAGCACAAAAGGCAGTACCAGCCAGAGAATTTTCTGAAAGATGAAGAGGATCAGGCAAGTGCCGGCAATAATCGCTGCCCAAACCACTGGCCCGGCGCGATAGGCGTTGCGCGCCGGCATCATGCTTGGGCGTTGCCTTCCGCCGTTTGCGCGAGCATCAGACGCAAACGCTGGCCCAGGTGACGCGCCAGTTGCATGGCGATTTTGGAGGCAATCTGCGCATGGGATTCCATCAAACGTTCGAAATCACCGCGAAAGAGAACCGCTATTTCACTAGTTTCCAGCGCCCTGACCTGCGCTGATCGTGGCCAGCTATCGAGAAGACCAAGTTCGCCAAAAAAATCACCGGTTGTGAGTTCTGCAACCGGCGTTTCATGCTTGCCCGGCAAACAAACCGCCACTTTGCCGCTGACGATCACGTACAAGGCCTGCCCCTCTTCACCGGCATCAAAAATCACTTCGCCGGCAAGGTATTGTCGATCGTGAACAAAACCATCGACAATCTTGAGCTCGCGCTCAGTCAGGTTACAAAACAGCCCGGCGCCAGCCAGCCGGTGGCTGACTTTTTGTATCTGACTTGCACGCGAAAACCACTGCATGGGGATTTCCTGAAAATGAAGCGTGGCAGATTTTATCACTGCCCTGATGACGCCTGAGTGATATCCCGGGCTTGCTGCGGTCAACCGTAAAAACAGGCTATTTTTTAATAATCACGCCACAAGCCAGGCGCCCACCTGACGTATTGGCAGTTGCATGGACAACCACACTACGCCCCAGAATGCTCATCTCACCGGCTTCAAGTGCGGCTTGATCAATGTAAACCACCAGTTTGGCCAAACCCTTGGCATTGGCGATCAGCTGCGGCAGATCGCCCTCTTTTTGCGGTGCTCCTGCTACTTTGAAGTAGCCGCCGGCACTACTGGCATCAGGCGCGCTGCAATCACCCTTTTCGTGGATGCGTATCGCGTGCGCCCCTGGCGTCAGGCCGCTGACTTCGGCAACCACCCGCAAACGGTTGCCCGTGTTCACAAACGAGACCTTGCCGGAAACAGAATTTCCGGCGGTTGAGTCCAGTAAAACTTCAGCCTGTTGTGGCCCTGATGAAACAATGCCAGCCATACAAGCGCCAAGAATGAGCGGGCTGATAAGTGCGCCCAAGAGAATGAACTTTTTCAATTTTGATCTCTCCACTTGTTATGTTGCTTCTAACGTTTGATAATCCACCGCCTCTTCAAGGCAGCGGCATTCTGAGCCGGAAACCCATACCAAGCAAGCCATGCAAAACGAGACCCTGAGGCCGGAAGCAACCCCGAGTGCATTGAGCAACTTTAGCCCGGTTGTTGATCCTGGAAAAATGCATCACGCGCCCGGCACGCTGGTCGACAAATACGGCCGCAGGATCACCTATGTCCGGCTCTCGATCACTGATCGCTGCGATTTTCGTTGCACCTACTGCATGTCCGAGGAAATGACCTTTCTGCCTCGCCATGAGGTGATGAGCCTGGAAGAATGTCTGCGGGTTGCCTCGGTTTTTGTCGGCCTGGGCGTCAGCAAATTACGTATCACCGGTGGCGAGCCGCTAGTGCGCAAGGAAGCGATGTGGCTGATCGAACGCCTCGGCGCCCTGCCCGGCCTCGACAATCTGGTGATGACGACCAATGGTTCACAATTGACCCGTTACGCCGCACCGCTCAAGGCGGCCGGCGTCAAACGCATCAATATCAGCCTCGACACGCTCAAGGCTGATCGCTTCAAAAGCATCACCCGCATTGGCGATCTCAGCAAGGTGATCAAGGGCATTGAGGCAGCTCAGGCAGCCGGCTTCAAGCGCACCAAACTCAATGCCGTGATGATGCGCGGCATTAACGATGATGAATTTGTCGATCTCGTGCAATTTGCGGTTGATCGCGAGTTGGATATTTCCTTCATTGAAGAAATGCCGCTCGGCGACATCCACGGGCGCAACGGTACATATATTTCCTCGGAAGAAAACCGCGAACTGCTCGCCCATCGCTTCGAACTGATTCCTTCCAGCGAAGATTCCGGTGGCCCGGCACGTTACTGGCGGATTCCCGGCAGCGAATCGCGCATTGGCTTCATCTCGCCGCACAGCCATAATTTCTGCGACACCTGCAACCGCGTGCGGATCACTGCCAAAGGCGAGCTTTACCCTTGTCTCGGTCAGAATGACGCGCTGCATCTGCTGCCCACGCTGCGCGAGTTTCCCGACGATGATGCCCCGCTGCGTCAGGCGATCATGGACAGCATGGGCATCAAGCCCTTCGGCCATGACTTCACGCAGCAGATGGATGCACCGCAGGTCGTCCGTTTCATGTCGATGACCGGCGGCTGATTTATTACCGGTTTTAGCGGGTTGACCGCAATAACCGGTTACTCAATAAACAAATATGGCGAAACTCAGGGATAGATTTTGCATTCCCCCGGTTCCGTGCGAACCGGGTCAGCCACCATTCCAAGCACCGTAAAAAACAGCGATAGGGCCAGCAAAAAGGCGACCCAACGGGCCGCCTTTTTGTTGCGCTGTACCAGATCCTTGCAGGGCTGGCAGAAGCTCATATTTCCCTGATTACAAACCGCGAACGGCGCGCTTGCGCTCGATTTCGGTCAGGTAACGCTTGCGGATACGGATCGACTTCGGTGTCAGTTCAACCAGCTCATCTTCAGCGATGAACTCGACCGCTGCTTCGAGGCTCAAGTTGATTGCCGGCACCAGACGCACGGCTTCATCAGTACCGGAGGCACGCACGTTGGTCAGTTGCTTGCCCTTGATCGGGTTAACCACGAGATCGTTTTCACGGCTGTGGATACCGATGATCATGCCTTCGTACAGCTTGTCGCCCGGCACAACGAACATGCGGCCGCGATCCTGCAACTTCCACAGCGCGTAGGCAACGGCTTCGCCGTTATCCTGGGAGATCAGCACGCCGTTACGACGTTCGGCGACGCCGCCATCCTTGACCGGTGCGTATTCGTCAAAAACGTGGCTCATCAGGCCGTTACCACGGGTCAAGTTCATGAACTCACCCTGGAAACCGATCAGGCCACGCGCCGGAATACGGTATTCGATACGGACACGACCACGACCGTCCGGCACCATGTCCTGCAGATCGCCACGGCGTTGGCCGAGGCTTTCCATAACGCCGCCCTGAGTATCTTCTTCGACGTCAACCGTCAGCATTTCGTACGGCTCGCACTCGACACCGTTGATGGTTTTCTTGACGACGCGCGGACGCCCGACGGCCAGTTCAAAACCTTCACGACGCATGTTTTCGAGCAGGATGCCGAGGTGCAGTTCGCCACGGCCGGAAACGTCGAAGACATCGCCATTGCCGGTGTCGTGCACACGCAGCGCCATATTGGTCAGCAGTTCCTTGTGCAGGCGGTCACGAATCTGGCGGCTGGTGACGAACTTGCCTTCGGTACCAGCCAGCGGGCTGGTGTTGACCATGAACTGCATCGACAATGTCGGCTCGTCGATCTTCAAGAGCGGCAGGGTTTCCGGAAATTCCGGATCAGTCACCGTACAACCGAGGACGAGATCTTCGATACCGGTAATCTGCACGATATCGCCGGCCAAACCCTCTTCCAGCTCAATTTTGTTGAGACCGCGGTAACCCAGCACCTGACCAATTTTTGCCTTGACCGGGGTGCGCTCGTGCTCGAGCGCTTCTTCTTCAGTGCCGAACATGACCAGCACGTTCTGGCCGGTCTTGACGCGACCGCGATTGATCTTGCCAACGCCGATGCGGCCAACGTATGAGGAGTAATCAAGTGCCGTGATTTGCAGTTGCAGCGGTGCGTTGACATCGGTATCCGGGGCCGGGACATGGCGCAGGATGGTGTCGAACAGCGGCTTCATGTTTTCGCGCGGCTGATCGAGTTCCATTGCTGACCAGCCATTGAGGCCGGAAGCGTAGACGATGGGGAAATCGAGCTGCTCATCGGTGGCGCCGAGCTTGTCGAACAGGTCAAAGGTCAGATTGACGGCCTGATCAGGATCGGCCCCGTCGCGGTCAACCTTGTTAACCAGAACAATCGGGCGCAAACCAAGGGCGAGCGCCTTCTTGGTCACGAAACGGGTTTGCGGCATCGGGCCTTCGGCGGCATCGACCAGCAGCACGACGCCATCAACCATGCCCAGCACGCGCTCGACTTCACCACCGAAGTCCGCGTGACCCGGCGTGTCGACGATGTTGATATGAACGCCTTCGTACTCGACTGCAGTGTTTTTGGAAAGAATCGTGATGCCACGCTCTTTTTCCAGATCGTTGGAGTCCATCACACACTCGACCAGTTGCTGGTGAGCGGCAAAAGTGCCGGACTGGCGAAGGAGCTGGTCAACCAAGGTGGTTTTGCCGTGGTCAACGTGAGCGATGATGGCGATATTGCGAATCGGGCGAGCGGACATGGGAAGGCCTGAAAAATCAAAGGCGCGATTGTAGCACTGATGGTGCGCCGCAGCATCCTAAACATGATGTCAAGAGTGATTTTTTGCCTGTAAGATCATACAAAAATGCCTCGTTTAAACAGCTTGCAACTCCACCTTTAGCCAATTCCATTACTCGCAGGAAATCTCTCATGATCCGATTGACAGCTTTTCTTTTGTTTCTGATCTCGACAAATCTCAGTGCGGCGCCACTAATTCTTGGCGTTGTGCTTGACCAAAGCGAGCCCATCTCTAGTCTGAATTCAGATCCGCGCTATCGAAACTTTGCCGCAGAGGTTGAAAAAACAATCGGCGAGCCCGTTCGTATTCAATATTTCACTCAAGCTTTTTCGGCGATCAAGCAGGCGAAGGAAGGGTCTCTGGACATCGTTTTTGGCCCTGCCCACGTTATCGCCAATGTCGTCAAATTCAAGTTTGAGCCGATTCTCAAGTCTGATGAAGTGATTTCAGCGTCATTTGTTGCCGCTCCGAATTACAAAGGCTCGCTGACTGCCAAATCAAATGCCCGTTTGGGCGTGCCTGACTATGAGTCGCTGATCGGCGGCATGGCGCGCAGTGAAATCAATAGCCGCGGATTGTCAAAATCCGATTTTTCCCTGGTCAGGTTTCACAAAATCCCCGAGGTGCCGCTGTACGGTCTCAAAATCGGCTCCTACGACCTCGCGGTTGCTGCCAGCAATGAGGCTAAAACCTGGGCAGCCGCAAACGGCGGCCGTATCGTGCTCACTGGAACACCAGTGCCGTTGCGGGCTATGTCGGTCAATAGCGCAACAGTTTCCCCGGCGCTACAGCAAAAACTGGCAGCCAGCCTGAAAAAAGACAACGGCTTGAAACTGGCCATGAGTTCGGCCAGTGCTAGCGACTTTAAAGGCATAGCGAGCATGCTCAACACGACGCCGAACAACTTGCCGGGTGCCAAAATCATTAACGCGGCTGAAGCTAAGGCGATGATTGCCAAAGGCATCCGGATTTATGATGTGCGCCTGATTGAGGAATACGAACACGGCCATATTCCAAATTCAGTCCTGCTTCCCTACTCGGAAAGCAGCGCCAAGGAAGTCGATTTTGATCCGGCTGAAGACAAGTTTCCACTCAATCAATTGCCTGCCGATAAAAATGAAACACTCATCATGTATTGCGACGGAACCATCTGCTGGAAAAGCTACAAATCAACACAGATGGCAGTCAAGGCCGGATGGAAAAATATTCTTTGGTTCAGGGGTGGCCTACCGGAGTGGAAAGAAGCCGGATTACCGGTCGAAACAAAGAAAAAATGAGTTTCTTTATGGCCCGTCCTTTTGACCTTGTAAAAATATGAAAAAATTTCTCGAGCTAGTCAAAAGCAGCCTCACTGAAATTCGCGAGTTAATGCCTTGGGACATGGTCACCCGTTGTGCGGAAAACCCCGATTTGCTCATCGTCGATGTTCGCGAACCAGCAGAGTTTAATGCCATGCACATTCCCGGCTCAATCAACGTACCGCGTGGCATCCTTGAGTCGGCCTGTGACTGGGGTTATGAAGAGACCATTCCTGAACTCGTCGAAGCCCGCGAGCGGGAAATTGCCGTGGTTTGCCGCTCGGGCTACCGCAGCATTCTTGCGGTTCACGCGATGCAGTTGCTCGGCTACCGAAATGCCTTTTCACTGCAAACGGGCGTTCGCGGCTGGAAAGACTATGAGCAGGCATTGATCGACAAAAATGGTGCCGATGTCGATCTTGACGATGCCGATGTGTTTTTCACGGCCAATCTGCGGCCGGAACAACTGGGGCCAGCCAGAAAATATTAGCCCTGCTTGTTGCGCATGAAGTCTGCCGTCTTGAAGAAGTTCTCAAACAGCTTGGCACGGATGGTTTTTTCGATCCCGACATCCTCCATCGCCAACACCATGCACGCCACCCACTGATCGCGCTCTGATTCGCCGATGGCGAATGGCATGTGGCGCTGGCGCAGGCGCGGGTGGCCATATTTTTCAACGAACAGATCAGGGCCGCCAGTCCAGCCGGAAATGAACATATAGAGTTTTTCACGCGATCCTTCCAGGCTTGCCGGATGCATGGCGCGTAATCCCTGAAACTGCGGCACGCTATCCATCAATTCGTAAAAACGGGCGGCAAGTTTGGCGACAGTGGCATCGCCACCGATTTGTTCGTAGGTTGTTGTGGTCGTTTCCATAGTGGCTACAGGTAAGCGTTGATCAAGGTTTGCGGGTTGGCGTGCGGCTACGTGTGGCGAACGGCTTGGCCGGCGTGCGGCTTGGGCGCTGCGCAACACGCGACGGCGATGGGGAAGTTGAATTTTTGCCCGTTTTTTCCGGTTGACCGTGAGCAGTCGCCGGTTGCCAGGCGGGAATCAGTTGTTTTTTGCCATTACCGATCAGGTCGGCGCGCCCCATCGCCTTGAGGGCTTCGCGCAGCACAGGCCAGTTGGCCGGATCGTGATAGCGCAGGAAGGCTTTTTGTAATTTTCGCTGGCGACCGTTGCGCACGGTGCCAACCACTTCACTGTCGCGTGACAGCTTCTTCAGCGGGTTGCGCTCGGTGTGATACATCGTCGTCGCAAGCGCCATCGGTGTCGGCAAAAAGGTTTGCACCTGATCGAGACGGAAATTGTTTTTCTTGAGCCACAGTGCCAGATTCATCATGTCTTCATCGGTGGTGCCGGGATGGGCGGCGATGAAATACGGAATCAGGTATTGCTCCTTGCCGGCTTCGCGCGAAAAACGGTCGAACAACTGCTTGAAGCGGTCGTAGGCGCCCATGCCGGGCTTCATCATTTTCGACAGCGGGCCCATTTCGGTGTGCTCGGGCGCGATTTTTAGATAACCGCCGACGTGATGGGTGACCAGTTCCTTGATGTATTCAGGCGAGCGAACCGCGAGGTCGTAACGCAGGCCGGAACCGATCAAGACTTTTTTAACGCCTTTGAGCGTGCGGGCGCGACGGTAAAGCGAGATCAGCGGCGCATGGTCGGTGCCAAGGTTTTCGCAAATATCAGGATAAACGCAGGACAGGCGGCGGCAGGCCGTTTCAATCTTTTCGTCCTTGCATTTGAGGTGGTACATGTTGGCCGTCGGCCCGCCGAGGTCGGAGACGATGCCGGTGAAGCCGGGCGTCTTGTCACGCATTTCCTCGATTTCGCGGATCACCGAATCTTCCGAGCGACTCTGGATAATCCGCCCCTCGTGTTCGGTGATTGAGCAGAAGGTACAGCCGCCGAAGCAGCCGCGCATGATATTGACCGAGAAACGGATCATCTCCCAGGCCGGAATCTTGGCCTCGCCATAGGCCGGATGCGGGCGGCGGGCGTAAGGCAGCTCATAAACCTGATCAAGCTCTTCAGTCGTCAGTGGAATCGGCGGCGGATTCAGCCAGACATCGCGTTCGCCATGCGCCTGAACCAGGGCGCGGGCATTGCCGGGGTTGGATTCAAGGTGGAAGGTGCGCGAGGCGTGCGCGTACAACACCGGATCATCCCTGACGCGCTCGTAGGATGGCAGGCGAACGACGCTGTGCGCGCGCTTTTCGCGCAGCGCGGCAAGGCGTTCGCTGCGCGACACAATGCGGATCGGCAGCGCTCCATCGGCGGTGGCAACCGGCGGGCTGCTGCTTTGCGGTTCCATGGCATAAGGATCGACGTGGCGAATCAGCGGGCCGGGCGTATCAATTTGCGTCGAGTCGGTGACATCCCAATCTTCGGAAGGCACCCAGCCGGAAGGCACCATGAAGGCAGTGCCGCGCAAATCGCGAATGCTGGCGATTTTTTCGCCTTTGGCCAGACGATGCGCCAGTTCAACGATGGCACGCTCGGCATTGCCAAAGACGAGGATATCGGCCTTTGAGTCGGGCAGCACCGAACGGCGCACCTTGTCCGACCAGTAATCGTAATGGGCAATACGGCGCAGGCTGGCTTCGATTGACCCGATCACCACATTGCAACCGGGAAAGGCCTCGCGGCAACGCTGCGAATAAACCGTCACCGCCCGATCCGGGCGTTTGTTGGGCTCGGCATTAGGCGTGTAGGCGTCATCGGAGCGGATTTTGTGATCGGCCGTGTAGCGATTGACCATCGAATCCATGTTGCCGGCCGTCACGCCATAAAACAAATTGGGTTCGCCGAGCTTTTTGAAGTCGACCGCACTATTCCAATCCGGCTGGCAAATGATACCGACGCGAAAGCCTTGTGCCTCAAGCAAGCGCCCGACCAGCGCCATGCCGAAACTTGGGTGGTCAATATAGGCGTCGCCAGTGACCAGCACGATGTCGCAGGAATCCCAGCCCAGGCTTTCCATTTCCTGGCGCGACATGGGCAAAAAAGGTGCCGGGCCGAAACGGTGCGCCCAGAACTTGCGGTGACCAAACAATGGATGTATTGCGGTTGAAATCTGACTCATGCGCTATTTTACCCGAGCCCGCACCATGGCCGTGCATGGCATAATTAGATCAAATTTGGATTTTAAAGAGCAAGCCATGAAACTCCCTCTTCGCGAACAGGCTGGTGTCGTTATCGCTGCAGCCAGCGGGCGTATAGACCACGCCAGTGCTGATGCGTTCAACACCGCTCTTGAACCTTTGCTGAAAGACTGTGTTGGTGCCGGCAAGCCGCTGGTGCTGGATTTCTCGGGCGTGGAATATATCAGCAGTGTCGGCTTGCGCGCCCTGATGATGGCTTCCCGGCAGGCCAAAGGGCAAAAAGGCGTCTTCGCCATCGCCGGTATGCAGCCCATGGTGCAGGAGGTCTTCACGATCAGCCGCTTCAGTCTGATCATGCCCTGCTACATGAATGTTGATGCGGCCTGCAAGGTGCTTGGCTCGTGAAACAAATTTTATTCTGGGGCACCCGTGGCTCGCTGCCAGTTGCCCAGACGGCTGACGATGTCCGCCAAAAGATTGTCGCGGCGCTGACTGTCGCCAATGGTAAAACTTTCCGCAATGCTGCCGCCCTGAACGAATTTGTCGACCAGCTGCCTTTTGCCACACGCGGTACGTTTGGTGGCAACTCTTCCTGCGTTGAGATTGTCACCAACAGCCCCGAACACATTATCTGCGACATGGGTAGCGGCGCCCGCCCGCTCGGCCAGTCGAAGATTGCCACCTACGGGGCGCCTAATCCGCAGACTTACCATATCTTCATTTCCCATTTGCACTGGGATCACCTGATGGGCTTTCCGTTTTTCACGCCCATGTACATCCCCGGCAACCGCATCATCATTCACGGTTGCCACGCCCACATCGAAGATGCCTTCCGCCTGCAAATGAGCGCGCCCTGCTTCCCGGTTGATTATTCGCAAGCCGGCGCCAGGATCGAATTCGACATCATGACGCCAGGCGAAACCAAATACATCGCCGGGCTCAATGTCACCCCCAAGTTGCAACTGCATGGTGGCGACTCCTACGGCTATCGCTTCGACAGCATCGAGCACAGCGTGGTTTATTCCACCGATTCCGAGCACAAATTAGACTCGCTGAGCGAACGCGAAGGTTTCATCAAATTTTTCGCCAAGGCCGATCTGGTCATTTTTGACGCCATGTATTCACTCGCCGAAGCGGTTTCGGTCAAGGCGGACTGGGGACACTCAAGCAATATGGTCGGCGTTGAGTTGTGTCAGGAAGCCAGAGCCAAGCGGCTGGCACTGTTCCACCATGAGCCGATGCACGACGACAAGCAGCTCTCCCGCTTGCTCGGCGAAACCCGTCGTCTCGAAGAAATCACCCGCGCCGGGCACGGCCCACTTGATGTTTTCTCGGCTTATGACGGGCTGATCGTCACCCTGTGAGCACACCGGCAGGAATCTCATCGAGCCTGCTCGACGCCCGCCAAGGGCGTGCCCTGCCGTTTGTTTTATTGATCCTTGCAACGCTTGCTTTGCTTTTTTATGAAGCAACACCGCTCTCCAAGCTGCGCCATGCGCAATTCGATCATTACCAGCAAGTTATGCCACGCCTGCGCGCGAGCGAGCCGGCGATTGTCGTCAGCATCGACAGTCAAAGTCTTGAGCGTTACGGTCAGTGGCCCTGGTCGCGCGAACTGATGGCGAAGCTGGTACAACAAATTCATGCCGGGCAGCCGCTCGCAGTCGGAATTGACATGGTTTTTTCCGAGCCTGACCGCTACAGCCCACAGGTGCTGGCCGAAAATTTGCCGGGTTTGCCGAAAGCCGCACTATCCGGCTTAAGTGATCCGGACACCCTGTTTGCCGAAGCGCTGAGCGCCGGCCCCAGCGTGCTTGCCGTAGTCGGGGTCGCAAAATCGCTGCCCGGTGCCCGCCAACCCCATAAGCCGCTAACGCTGCTGACAGGTGAAAATCTGCTCGAGCAACCAGTCATCCGTTTTCCGGCCGCTTTAGCGAGTCGACCGCAACTGGAAGCCGCTGCCACTGAAGGCCTGATCAACGCCAGTCCCGATAAACTAAATAACAGCACTGATCGGGGTGTGCTGCGCCGCGTACCGACCATTGCTTTTGTCGATCAACAACCCTTTCTCTCACTGCCGCTTGAAATGGTTCGCCAGGCACTTGGCGAAGGCACCCGGGTACTCCCCGAAACCAATCGCCACGGCATGAGCCGCATCCACATCGGCGATTACAGCCTGCCGACGCAAAGCAATGGCGAGTTACTGGTGCATTTTGGCAAACCCAACGCCCACTACTATTTATCGGCAGCCGACGTGCTTTCCGGCGTCGATTCACCTGCTCTGTTCAAAGATCGCTTTGTTCTCATCGGCCTCAACAGCACCGCTTTGCAAGACCGCGTGATCACCCCGCTCGGCGACAACCTACCCGGCGTCGATGTCCACGCCCAGATCATCGAAAGCCTGCTCAGCGGCTCGGCCGCCCATCGCCCGTACTGGCTGCCCTGGCTGGAGCTGGGCATTTTGCTGCTGGCCGGATTGATGATGATAGGCACGATGGCATCACTGCGCCCAAGCACCGCCATTCTCGGTTTTTCCGGACTGGCCGGCGGATTAATCGGGGCCGGTTACCTGATTTTTTATCAAAATAACTGGCTGTTTGACGGCGCCTCGATCGCCGTTCTACTTTCTCCGATTTTCGTCGCATTGCTCAGCCATATTCTGATCACTGCCGATGCCCGGCGGCGACTCGCTGAAAGCCAGTTGCATGAGAGCCGTGAAGCGGCTGCCCGCGTTTCCGGCGAACTCGACGCCGCACGCCGTATTCAGATGGGACTACTTCCCGACCCGGCCAGTCTTTTTGCCGGCGAGCAACGCTTCGCGGTCGCTGCGCTGCTCGAACCGGCACGCGCCGTCGGAGGTGATTATTACGATTGCTTCATGCTCGACGGAAACCGGCTCTGCCTGGCGATCGGTGACGTTTCCGGCAAAGGCATTCCGGCTAGCCTGTTCATGGCCATCTCCAAAACCCTGACTGGTACCTTGACACGTTCCAGCAGCGATCTTGGCGAGGCTTTTCGTGCCGTCGAACGCGAACTGGACCGCGCCAACCCCGAGTTTCTATTTGTCACCGCGTTTGTCGGCGTCATCGACGTCAATAGCGGGCTGATGGAATTTGTCTGTGCCGGCCACGATGCGCCCCTACTAAGACGCGCCGGCGTCACCTCAAAAATTGATACCGAGGCGATTTCAGGTCCACCGCTCTGTGCGACCGGCGACTATCCTTTCGTTTCCGGCCACTGCCAACTGGAAGCAGGTGACCTGCTCTGCCTGTTCACCGATGGCGTAACCGAAGCCAGCAATGGCAGTTCAATGTTTGGTGCTGAGCGCTTGGCCGAAGTGTTTGCCGGATCGATCAATGAGCCGACGCTAAAGGCACAGGTTGAGCGCCTGCGCGACTCGGTTCGCCAGTTCGAGGCCGGCTTCCCGCCTGCCGATGATCTGACTCTGCTCTTGGCACGCTGGTACGGTCAACCACGAATTCAGGCCGAAATTTAACGCAGCAACAAAGCTGACGAGAAAAATTTGGCCATGTGCGATTTCAGGTTGGAATTATGCCGCCAATGGCAATTTTGGCTGCTGATTGACTACTGCCAAAGGGCTATTCAGCGCAGGAATCTCTGGCTCGACAGGCTCACCATGAACGGGAATTCCGCTCACTTTCGAGTGCGCCACCTTTGCCCCCTGCGCCCTTGCCTAAAACAACCACCAATTGGGGTAATATATTAGTAGGTTCTTACCGACTAGTCGCTACATATGTTCACTAACCTGATCAGCATCACTGCCTTCGTGATTGCCTTGGTAGCGGCGGGGAAAATCGTTATTGACCGTTTTCCCAAGAAAATATTTAATCGCTTGGCCAAGCAACGTAATCCCTTTGCCATGAAGGCTTTGGCAGTTGGCATGGTGAAGTTAGCGGCAAGCGTTTTGTGCGACTGTCGTCGTGGTGTGGCCGGCGATCTGATGGTGCTGCATCCGGCGAGGAAACAATCATGATCGAACTGCTGCAGCGCTCGCTCAAGACCCGAGTCACCCTGTTCTCTCTGGTAATTTTCGCGCTCAGCCTGTGGGCGCTTGCCTACTATGCGTCGAAGATGCTGCGCACGGACATGGAGCAACTGCTGGGCGACCAGCAACGCTCGACAGTTGCCTTGGTAGCCGCAAACATCGATCAGGAGCTGAAGGACCGCCTGAATGCTCTGGAGAAAATCGCGGGCAGCTTCGATGAGAATGAATTGAAGTCGCCGGCTGCGTTGCAGGGCAACCTCGAACGCCGGGCGATCCTGCCCTTGCTGTTCAACGGTGGCCACTTCATCACGGATGCCGCAGGCATGACCATAGCCTCCATACCGGTCGAGGCCGGGCGCATCGGCATCAACTACAGTCGCTTCGACAACGTTGCTGCGGCGCTGGGTGAAGGCAAGTCGGCAATCGGCGCCTTGGCAATCGGCGTGGTTTTGCGAGTTCCGGTTTTCAGTCTTGCGGTGCCGATACGCGACGCGCAGGGGAATGTGGTTGGCAGCCTGGTGGGCGTGACAGACCTGAGCTCGGACAATTTCCTGGACAGGATCACCTCGAATGCCTACGGACAAACGGGCGGTTTTGTGCTCGTCGACCGGCAACATCGCTTGATCGTGACCGCCACCGACAAGAGCCGCGTCCTGGAAGCCCTGGCACCCACCGGGGTAAGTCCGAAAATCGACAACTTCCTGGCCGGGCGCGAGGGCTCGGCCATATTTCGCAATCCCAAGGGTATAGAGGTGCTGGCCTCGGCCAGGAACATCCCGGTGGCGGACTGGTATGTGGCCGCAACGCTACCGACCGCAGAGGCCTTTGCCCCGATTCACGACATGCAGCAGCGCATGCTGCTGGCCACGATCCTGCTCACCCTGATCGCCGGCGGATTGACGTGGTGGATGCTACGCTGCCAACTGGCGCCGATCAGCGCCACTGTTGCAGCCCTCGGTGCCCGCCCCGGGCATGGCTTGGTGCCCGAAGCGCTACCCATTACTACGCAGGATGAAATCGGGCAATTGATCAGCAGCTTTAACAGCCTGCTGAATGCGCTGCGGAGGATCGTCAAGGATCTGGGAGAAACACAGCGCATTGCCCATATCGGCAGTTGGCATCTGGATGTGGCAACCAATCAGGTCGTTTGGACGGAAGAGCTCTACAAGATGTATGGATTCGATCCATCACTTCCGCATCCGCCCTATACCGAGCACATGAAACTGTTCACCCCTGAAAGCTGGGAGAGGCTGTCCTCTGCTTTGGCTCATACCAGGGAAACCGGAGTTCCCTACACGCTCGAACTGGAAATCGTCAGAAAAGACGGAAACAACGGATGGATGTGGGTGCATGGCGAGGCCGAAGTTGATTCGGCAGGCAAGACAGTTGGCCTCTGGGGCGCGGCGCAGGACATTACCGAGCGCAAGCGGGCGGAGGCGACGGTAAGAGAAAGCAACCATCGAATGTCTGCGCTGATGGAGAACCTCTCTGAGGGCCTTGTCATGGCCGATGATCAGGGGCTGGTCTTTTACTGGAACCCGATGGCCCTGGCAATTAATGGCTTTACCAGCATGAACGACTACCGGCGCACGCTCTCCGAGTTTGCCGAAGTGTTTGAATTCCGGCCACTCAACGAGGATCGCCTGCTGCCGCTCGAGGACTGGCCTATGAGCCGCGTGCTACGCGGTGAAAAGCTGCACGATTGGGAGATCAGGTTACGCCGGCCCGATCAGGGCTGGGAGAAGATCATTGCGTATTCCGGCTGGATCATCCACAGCACCGACGGCGAGAGGCTAGCCTTCCTTTCGATCAACGACATCACCATTCGCAAGCAGGCAGAGGAGAACATCCGTCTTGCTGAAGCCCGTTTTCAGGCCATCATCGAAGCATCACCTATCCCGTTCGCGCTGAACGACTCAGCGTTGAACATTACTTACCTCAACAGCGCCTTCATCCGAACCTTCGGTTATTCTCAAGAAGATATCCCGACAGTGGAATCATGGTGGCCTAAAGCCTATCCGGACGAAATGTATCGCCAGGAGATTGCAAAAGAGTGGTTGTTGCGCCTTGATGTGGCACAGCGCGACGCCAAACCATTCGAGCCGATGGAGGTGAGAATTTGTTGCAAGGATGGCGGCGAACGGACAGTGCTGGCAACGGCTACGCCACTGCTATCGTCTTTCAATGATCTCCATGTCGTGACGCTCTACGACATCACCGAACGCAAAGCCACCGAGGCCGAACTCGACACCTATCGACACCACCTTGAACAACTGGTCGCCACCCGCACCACCGAACTCGCCGCAGCCAAGGACGCCGCTGAAGCGGCCAACCATGCCAAGAGCACCTTCCTGTCCAACATGAGCCATGAACTCCGGACCCCGATGAACGGCGTCATGGGCATGGTCGAGATGGCACTGCGCCGCGCCACCGACCCGCAACAGATCGACTGGCTGAACAAGAGCAAACACTCTGCCCAGCTGCTGCTCGCCGTCATCAACGACATCCTCGACATCTCCAAGATCGAAGCCGGCCGCCTAACGATTGAAGCCGTCAGCTTCAAGTTCGGTGCTGTGCTGGAAAACCTCCTCAGCCTGCTCGGCCACAAGGCCCAGGAAAAGCAGATCAAGCTCCTGGTCGATCTGGATCCCGAAGTTCCCCGCATGCCCTTCCTTGGCGACCCCCTTCGCCTCGGCCAGATCCTGATCAACCTAACCGGCAACGCCCTCAAGTTCACCGATCACGGATCGATCACGCTACGCGCCCGGCTATTGGACGACAGTCCGGAAGGCGTTCTGCTGCGCATCGAAGTCGCTGACACTGGCATCGGCATCGCCCCGGAAGACCAGAAACGCCTATTCACCGCTTTCGAACAGGCCGATGGTTCAATGACCCGAAAATACGGCGGTACAGGCCTCGGCCTTGTCATCAGCAAGCGCCTGATACGACTGATGGGTGGCGAGATCGGCTTGGAGAGCACTCCCGGCGCGGGCAGTACCTTCTGGTTCACCGTCCGACTGGGCAAGAGCGACGAAGCAGTCGAGACAACGCCGACTTTAAGCGGCAAGACTGCCGACGAACGTCTGCTAGCCGAATACGCCGGCACTTGCATCCTGCTCGCCGAAGATGAGCCGATCAACCAGGAAGTCTCGCGCCTTCTGCTCGAAGATGTTGGCCTGGTGGTCGATTTGGCCGAGGATGGCCAGCAGGCGCTTGAGCTGGCAAAACACAACACCTACGCCATGATCCTGATGGACATGCAGATGCCACACATGAACGGTGTCGATGCCACGATGGCGATTCGGGCACTCCCCGCCTACGCGCAAACGCCGATCCTGGCCATGACTGCCAATGCACTCCACGAGGATCGTCAGGTCTGCCTCGATGCTGGCATGAACGATCATATCGCCAAGCCAGTCGACCCGGACAAATTGTATGAAACATTGCTGGCGTGGCTGGAGAAGCGCGGTAACGGATCAGCGGCTTGACCCCGGAGACCAGCCGTTTGACTGTTCAAAGATTGGGCGGCACTGGGCACATTCCGGAAACTCTCGAGTCGCACTATTGTTCAATGGCAATAGCAAGACGAGCACCCCGTTTGATAACGAAAGCCTAAACCGGTCTTCCGTTCTGTTGCGCCTCAAACCCCACTTTGCATATTGCCCTGAGCGAAATCAAACCCCGGCAACACGGCTGGCCGGAAATTTTGCGGCGAAGCGGCTGCCGGCACCCGGCTTGCTGGTTATTTCAAGCTGCGCCTGATGGCGATTCAACGAATGTTTGACAATCGCCAGCCCGAGGCCGGTGCCGCCCGCATCACGCGAGCGACCGCGATCAACGCGATAGAAGCGCTCAGTCAAACGCGGAATATGTTTAGCCTCGATGCCGATGCCGCTATCCTGCACGGCAAACTCGGCACCCTGCGGCGTTGCATGCCAGGCAAGGCAGACAGTGCCACCGGCCGGGGTGTAGCGCACAGCATTTGACACCAGGTTGCCAAAAGCGCTGACGAGGTCTGGCTCTGAGCCACGCAAGTCGCCCTGCCCGTCACTTTCAACGATGATCGTATGGCGACCGGCCGAGAGTGCCTCAGCATCACGGCGCAGTTTGTCGAGCAGGTTGACCATATCAACTGTCTCATTTTCAGGTGGCGGTGCCGACTCAATCGACGACAAAGTAAGCAAATCCTGAACAATCGACTGCATACGTTTCGATTGTTCGGCCATTAACTCGAGAAAGCGGTGCTGCTCATCCGGCTCAACATCGATTTCCTGCAAAGTCTCAAGAAAGCCTGAGAGCACCGTTAGTGGCGTCCGCAACTCGTGCGACACATTAGCGACAAAGTCACGGCGCATCTGATCCAGGCGGTCGCTTTGAGTAATGTCTTTAATCTGCATGAGACGTCGATTCCCCGAATAGGGGATGACATGTATCGACAATACGCTGTTTTGGTTACGATCCGAACGCAAGGTTAATGGCCGCGAAAAGTCTTCGCCTTCGAGATAAGCAACAAACTCCGGCTGGCGTACCAGATTGACCACCGCTTGCCCGCGATCACTGGCGACAACGAGGCCAAGTTGGTTTTCTGCCGTCACGTTACAAAACAGAATGTGGTTGTGCTGATTGAGCAGGATCACGCCATCAGTCAACGCTTGCCCGGCAGCGATCAGCATGGCGATTTCCTGGTCACGCTGCGCTATCTGCTCTTGCAGGCCTTTTTCGTGACGATAGAGACGCCCGAAAATACCATCCCAAGCCCCTTCGTCAGCCTCAAGAGTACCGTCGAGCGCCGGTACTCTTGACCAGCGATCGAGCTTCACGAAGTGGCGATAGTGGTACAGCATTTGCCAGGCGAGACTGATGGAGAAAACCAGCCAGCCAAGCCAGGTTGTCACAAAATGGCCGATTGGCCAGGAAACTATCGCTGCCAGAAGCCCCAGCAACAGGGCTCGAATCAGGGATGATGACAACGCGGTCAGGCTCCCTTGAAGCGATATCCGGTGCCGCGAACTGTCTCAACCCGCTCATGGTGCCCTGATTTTTCCAGCGCCGCACGCAAGCGACGGATATGCACATCGACCGTACGTTCTTCAATAAACACGTGATCGCCCCAAACTTCGTCGAGCAACTGGGCACGGGTGTACACCCGCTCGGGATGCGTCATAAAGAAGAAAAGCAGACGGAACTCGGTGGGCCCCAGCTCAATCGGCTGGCCACCGGCCATCACCCGATGGGTCGCCGGATTGAGTGCCAGATTACCAATTTCCAGCGCCTCGCCGGCGAGGTGCGGCGCCCGCCGACGCAACACTGCGCGCACTCGGGCAACCAGCTCCTTGGGTGAAAACGGCTTGGTGATGTAATCATCCGCCCCGGCCTCCAGCCCCTGCACCTTGTCTTCTTCATGGACGCGGGCGGTGAGCATGATGATCGGCAACTCACGCGTGCGTTCATCGGCGCGCAGTTTCTTGGCCAGTGCGACGCCCGATTGTCCTGGCAGCATCCAGTCGAGCACCAGCAAGTCGGGCAAGGCGGAACGGATAGTCGATTCAGCCTCTTCCGCACTGCCCGCCCGCACCACCAGAAAACCGGCGTGCTTGAGGTTGATGACGACGAGTTCCTGAATGGCCGGCTCGTCTTCAACAACCAGTATCGTCGGTGTCACGCTTTATTCTCCTTGGGCTGATGACGGATGTCACGCCCATCGACGATGAATACAACATGCTCGGAAATGTTTTTAGCGTGGTCGCCAATGCGTTCGACGGCGCGGGCAATCCAGATAATGTCAATCGATGTGGTGATGGTGCGCGGGTCTTCCATCATGTGGGTGATCAACTGACGCATGATCGACTTGAATTCAACATCAACATCGACGTCGGCCTGAATGACCTTGATCGCCAGCGGGGAATCGAGTCTGGCAAAAGCATCAAGCGACTGCCGTAACATAGCGAGGGCTGCCTCGGCGATATGGCGAACGCCTATCCCGTACTGCGAGGGCATTTGACCCGCTTCATAAATACGCCGTACGCCTTTGGCGATCTTCTTTGCTTCATCGCCGGCGCGCTCGAGGTCGGTAACAATCTTGCTGATACCGAAAACCATACGCAAATCTGAGGCTGCCGGCTGGCGTTTGGCAATAATGTGGGCACAATCATCGTCGATGGCGACTTCAAGATCGTTGACCTTGCGATCAGTTTCGACGATGTGTTTGACGCTGGCTACTTCGCCCCTGCTGTAAGCCTCGATGGCTGCCGAAATCTGGGTCTCGACCAGGCCGCCCATTTGCAATACATGGCTGCGCAGACGAGATAGATCATCATCAAACTGACTGGAAAGGTGGTTGTTTTCACTCATTTTGTTGTCCTTCTCAGCCCATGCGGCCAGTAATGTAGTCTTCGGTACGCTTGTCCTGCGGCTTGATGAAAATCTCGTCGGTTTTGCCGAATTCGATCATTTCGCCGAGGTACATATAAGCCGTGTAATCAGAGACACGTGCCGCCTGCTGCATGTTGTGGGTAACGATGAGAATCGTCACACGCTTTTTCAACTCATGAATCAGCTCTTCAATAGCGCCGGTGGCAATCGGGTCCAATGCTGAAGTCGGCTCATCAAATAACAGCAGTTCAGGGTCAGTTGCCAGGGCGCGGGCAATGCACAGACGCTGCTGCTGACCACCGGACAAATTGGGCGCTTGTTCCGGCAGACGATCTTTAACTTCTTCCCAAATCGCGGCACCTTTAAGTGCGTGTTCCACTTTGTCTTCCAGCACGCGCTTGTTGGTTTCGCCACGAACCCGCAGACCATACGCAACGTTCTCGAAAATGGTTTTGGGGAACGGATTCGGCTTCTGGAAAACCATACCAATCCGCATGCGCACTTCGATCGGATCGACATCAGCACCGAGCAGATTGGTGTTATCCGGGAAGAAACGGATTTCGCCTTCGTAACGGTTGCCGGGGTAAAGATCATGCATGCGGTTGAAACTGCGCAGGTAGGTCGATTTGCCACAACCGGAAGGGCCGATCAGCGCGGTGACCTTCTTGTCGTAAATCGGCATATTGATATTTCTCAGCGCCTTGTTCTCACCGTAGAAAAAGTTGAGATTGCGGGCTTCAGCCTTGAGTGTCGGTGTTTCTTGAATCTGCATGGGAGACTCCATTTGGGTATTCCTTTTTCTGTGAAATTTCGGGGTTGACCGTATCTTTTGGGTCTAAGCCCGTTGCGGACGCATTACCACTTGATTTTCTTGCGCATCTGGTAGCGCAGGTAAATCGCGACAGCGTTCATCGAGAGCACCATGACCATCAGTACAAAGCCGGCGGCAGCGGCATTGACTTCGAATGCCGGATCGGGGCGCGAGGTCCAGTTGAATATCTGAATCGGCATCACGGTAAAGGGTGACAGCAACCAGTCAAAGAGTCCGGCTGTCGTTCCAGCATCAGCCGCGCTGAAAGGCACCGGCGGCAGGAAGGCGATGAAGGTCAGCGCGCCAATCGTGATAATCGGAGCGGTTTCACCAATCGCGCGAGCCAGACCGATGATGACGCCGGTCAGGATGCCGGGCATGGCATAAGGGATGATATGGAAGCGGCAGGTCTGCCAGCGCGTCGCACCGACCGCCATCGAACCTTCGCGGATCATCGCCGGAATGGCGCGGATCGCTTCGCGGGTCGAGACAATGATGATCGGCAGGATCAGCAGCGCCAGGGTCAGGCCGGCCGACAGAATGCTCTGCCCGAAACCAAACTGGTAAACAAAGATGCCGAGCGCCAGCAAGCCATACACAATCGACGGTACCGCTGCCAGATTGGTGATGTTCACTTCAATGATATTGGTCAGCAAGTTGCGCTTGGCGTATTCCTCCAGGTACAAACCTGCGGCCACACCGAGTGGTACGGCGGCCATTGCCGTAACCAGCATGACCAGCAGCGATCCGACCCAGGCCGAGAGAATGCCGGCCTCGGTAGCACGCCGCGAGGCGAAGTTGAAGAAGAAGTCGAGCGTGAAGCGCTCGGACCCCTTGATCACCATGTCGGCAATCAGGGCAACGATGACCAACAAGGCAAATGCCAGACAGAAGACACCGACAGCCTTGAATAGATTGTCGTAAAACTTGCCCTTGGCGATAACGGCACGAATCTCTTCGGTAGTTAGCGGTTTCATTAATAGTTCTCCCGGAATTTGGCACGCAGCCATAGGCCAAGAATGTTGAAGACCAGAGTGATCATCAACAGGGTCAGGCCGGCAGCAAAAATGGTCTGGTAACCGATCGAGCCATGCGGCAGATCACCCAATGCGACTTGAACGATAAAGGAGGTGATGGTGGCGGCCGGCTCCATCGGGTTGAAGGTCAGATTCGGCTGCATACCGGCGGCAACAGCGAGAATCATCGTTTCGCCAACGGCGCGCGAAATTCCAAGAATATAAGACGCCGCCAGACCGGAAATGGCCGCTGGCACCACAACATGAATCGCCGTGTAGAGTTTGGTCGCGCCCATCGCGTAGGAGCCTTCGCGCATGCTCATCGGCACTGCACGCATGGCATCTTCGGAAAGCGAAGCAATGTAAGGGACAATCATGATACCCATCACCAGTCCCGCCGAAAGCAGTGAAAAACCAGGCAGGCTCGGGATGAAGAATTGCAGGATGGGTGTCACAACCAGGAGCGCGAAGTAACCGAAGACGATGGTCGGGATGCCGCCGAGCAGCTCCAGGATCGGCTTGGCGATTTCACGGACACGTGAGTCGGCAAATTCGGAGAGGTAAATGGCAATGATCGTCCCCATCGGAATCGCCACGGCAAGGGCGACAAAGGACGAAGTCAGGGTACCGGAAATGAGCACCATGATGCCGAAGTGGGCATCATCGAAAAGCGGCGTCCATTGCGTATCGGTCAGAAAGTCGACGATGCTGACCGAGGCAAAAAACGAAATGGATTCGGAGACCAGGACATAAACAATGCCCAAGGTAGTAAGAACTGAAACCGTTGCCGCCGCCAGAAGAACCGCTTCGATAAGCCGCTCTTTCCAGTTGCGCATGGCGTTATACGCCAGTCGGTCGCTGACCTGATGCAGGTCGGAAGCGTTATTTGGAGACATGATGTGTGTATTCACCAGAAGCATTCCATTAAAACAAAGCCCAGCCCCACCGGGGCCAGGCTTTCATGAGGTGATTAACTCACCAGAGCGAACATTACATCTTTGCTTCGCGCTTCATCAGATCTTCGATGGTGATACCGATTTCGTTCTTGCCACCAAAGACAGTGCCATATTTTTTCTTGTTGACGTGATCGATGTTACCCGTATAGGCAGCAGCCGGCAGCGGAACATATTTCACTTCTTTGGTCAGCTTGGCGCCGTGCTTCATGTAAAACTCAAGGAACTCCTTGACTTCAGGTTTATCCAGCGACTTAACCTTGACGTAGATGAAGATCGGGCGTGAAAGCGGCGCATAGGTTCCGTTTTCAACGTTGGCGGCAGACGGCTCAACCGCTTTGCCGGTCTTCGGATTGACCACTAGAACGCCTTTCAGCTTGGCCATGTTTTCCGCGTAATAAGCGTAGCCAAAGTAACCGATGGCATTGACGTCACGTGAAACACCCTGCACCAGCACATTGTCATCTTCAGAGGCGGTGTAGTCACCACGTGAGGACTTGGCCTTGCCAACCATGGCCTCGGTAAAGTATTCAAAGGTACCGGAGTCAGCACCGGCGCCAAACAGCTTGACCGGCGCATCAGGCCAGGCCGGGTTGACCTGGTTCCACTTCATCACCTTGCCTTGAGCAGCCGGCTCCCAGAGAGCCTTCATTTCGGCTACGGTAACTTCCTTGAGGAAGGCATTTTTCGGGTTGGCAACGATGGTCAGCGCATCATAGGCGACCGGCATTTCGACGTAATTGACGCCAGCGGCTTTACAGTCAGCCATTTCTTTTTCGGTAATCGGGCGTGAAGCGTTAGAAATATCGGTCTCATCGCGGCAGAACTTCTTGAAGCCACCACCGGTACCGGAAATACCAACCGTCACCTTGATGGCGTTCTTTTTGGCTTTCTGAAACTCTTCAGCAACGGCTTCGGTAATCGGATAGACCGTTGATGAACCGTCAACCTTGATAACCTGAGCATAGGCCGCCTGGGCGCTGAACAGCGAAACGCCGGCCGCTGCCATCAGTGAAACGATATTGGATTTCTTGAACATGGGGACTCCTGGATGAGATTGTTGGGACAACATCTAGCAGCTTAGTTGCCAATTATTACAGCAAAATGACAGATTGAAATGTAATTCGGTTTCCAAAAAGGGCAATGGGTAGCCACCGCATTCGGAAAAAATGCCACGCCAGGCCCACGTTGGTCTTGGGCTACACGGCCTTCGGCGCAGATTGGATCGCCGTAAAGACTGCGCGGAATGATTTAGTGCCTGAACTTCGAATATGCGAGGGTCGGATAGCCAAATGGCATCGACCAGTCTGAATATATCCGAAGCCATTGGACTGCCCACAACCTCGGCTCGTAGCAGGATCCGGCCAAGCAAATCGCAATAATTCACCGCGCGGGCCGTTGCATCAATCACCATGAACGAGCCACCTTTCGCTGACGGACGGAACAGCAGTGAAACGAGAACTCGGTTTTCTGGCTTCGCACCCTCGCCCCAAGACCCCATGATTAGATCAATGTGAATCGCCCCAGGTTTGATGGAGGCTCTAACTCTTGAGAAGATAGAGCCATGAAAAAATCAGTTAAGTTCTCCCCCGAATTTCGTGAGCGTGCCGTGCGCATGGTGACCGAATGCCGTGCCGATCATCCGTCGCTGTGGTCGTCTGTTGAATCAATTGCTGCCAAGATCGGCTGCACGTCGCAGACGCTGCTGATTTGGGTGCGTCAGCATGAACGAGATAGCGGCCAGCGAGAAGGGCCGATTCATCAATCGGTAACAGAGACTTCTTAAGCTTGGCAAAGCAAGTCTCTCTCTCCTTTCGCCCGGCAGTGCCGGGCATTTTTTTGCCTGTTTTTTCCGGTTGACCGTAACTTAGTTAAGAATACGCCCGGAACCCAAGCCTGCGTTACCCAAGGACGGGCTGCGCCGGTCGATGAAAACGCCGCCGCTGGCACGTTGGCCGGCGGCCGCTTTGTATGCCGCCTTGGCTTGTTTTTTGGCCACCGAAGTGGCAGCCGCAACCTCGCGATGCGATTCGCACTCACCCGGATCAACGTTTACCGCACCAACCGAGAGCGTTGGCAAGGCTTGGAAGACGATTTCGCCCTTGCGATTCTCGGCCAGATAACCACCCCTGGTATGATCTTCTTCAGTGACCAGTGCTCCGATGGCGGCACTGAAGCTCTGGACAATCTGCCAGCAGCGCTGTTCCCAGTCTGACGACTGAAAGACAACAAAGAAATCGTCACCGCCAATGTGCCCGACGAAGTCAATGCGCTGATCGACTGCCTCGCAGATCAGGCGCCCGAGAAGCTGAATAACATCGTCGCCGCGCCGGTAGCCATAGGTATCGTTGTAGGGCTTAAAACTATCGATATCGAGATAGGCGGCGACAAATCTATTGCCGGCCACCAGCATCTGATCAAGATGATCATTGATCGGCACATTGCCCGGTAACTGGGTCAGCGGATTGGCATAGCGCGCAGCGCTGATCTGCATTTCGGTAATCTTGGCCATCAGGTCATGGCTGCTGCCGATGCCCTGATATTTCCCATCGGCGGTAATGATGAAACCGTCGTACAGGTAATGCTTGGGTGCCAGCGCCAGCATCATCGCCAGTTCCTGCAAGGTTGCGTTTTCATCGACAACGAGCGGCGCGTGATCCATGAATTGCTCGCAGCTCCTGCGTCCAAAGAGTTCTTTGCGGAAAGGTCGCGCAAAGCGGTCGATCATGCTGTGGCGGTTGATCATGCCGACCGGCAAATCACCCTCGACGACCGGCAGGACATCAAGATCGCTATCAGCCTCGAAGCGGGCTACCACGAATTCATTGGTGGCGTTGGGAGTAATCGGCACAATCGGTTTCAGCAGATCTCGCGCCGTGGCACCTTGCTTGTTGTTCGGGGACAACGAAACGCGCTGCTGACCAAGCGCCTGGATCACTTCCGGGCGGACATTGCGCTCCGGCGCGGCATCCGGCATCGCAACAAAGTAGCCCTGAGCGCAGGCCAGACCCATGTCGCGAACACAGGCAAAATCCTCAACGCGTTCGATTCCCTCGGCAACCAGCGAGGCATTGCAGATTTCGGCGAGGTCTTGCATGGCGCGAACAAAGTGATATTTGATCCGGTCATCGGCAATGCCATGGATAAAATGTTTGTCGATCTTGACGAATTCCGGCCTCACCTCAGACCACATGCGAAGATTGGCAAAGCCTTCACCAAGGTCATCAATCGCGATCTGAAAACCCTGCGCGCGATAATGCAGCAGGCCATTCTGAATCCCCGCCACATCGGTTATCTGTTCATTTTCAGTAAGCTCGATAACGACCCGGTTGGCAGCAATGCCAAGCTCTTTGAGTAACTGACGCGTCTCGCCATTCATCAGCCTTTCGTCCAGCAAACAACTTGGCGTGACGTTGAGAAAAAGACGGCCAGGGAGGCGAAGTCGGGCAAAAGCGCGCAAACTGGCTTCGCGACAGGCATGTTCAAGTTCAACGGCGAGGCCGGCGTCGCGTGCGGCAGCAAACAATTGATCCGGCCGATGCAAGGCAGTGTCCTGCGGACCACGAATAAGCGCCTCGAAACCCAGATAAGCTCGCGCCCGAAAATCAAAAATAGGCTGAAAAACGGGCTGCAACATACCGTCGTGAATGATCCGGGAGATTTCCTCGGTTTCGTCTTCGAGAAGAATGATCATCAACTTCCACCTGCAATATCGGGCATTCAGTCTAGGTCGACAAGGTTTCAGAACTGTGACACGACTAACGGTCATCTTTCTGTAACCATAGCCAACCATGCTGATGGCTCTCAGCCAATTACTTCCCCAGAGGCCACCATGTCAGAAACAATCTTCTGTTACTGCTGCCGGGTTCATCACCCCAGCGAGCAAATGCACCGTTTCCGTACCCGTCATGGCTTTCGCTGGCGTTGCCGGCGCAGTATCGAAGCGGCGAAATGCGCCACCAGCGAGCGAGATGCCTTCGGCAAGCAACAGAGCGAAATCAACCGTGATATCGCCAGCGAGGTGAGCAAGCCGGCTTTTATCCCCATCCACGAGCGGCGCCTGCAGCGCTGATGCCTGATGCCCAAATTTCGTATCGAGCACCTGGATGCGAGCAGCCCGGTTTTACTCAAGGCCTGCGTTACCCTGCTCGTCAACGCCTTTGCCAAACCCGAACGCTACAGCGCAAAACGTTTGAATGATGAGTTGCAGGGAGATAGCTCGCTGTTCTACCGGCAATTTTTTGTAGCCGTGGCAAACGGGGAAATCGTCGGTGTCAGTGGCGTCAAAGCAGCTGACTGGGCATCAAACACTCATATCTTCTATCTCTCTGCGGTTGCCGCCGAGCATCGCGGGCAAGGCATCGGCCGGGCCTTGCTTGAGGCACGTATTAAGTGGCTGGAAAGCAATTTCAAGGCCGGGCGAATTCTTGTGTCCAGCGCGAAGCCAAAGCGCTTCAAAGATCTCGGGTTTGTTGGGATTCGCAAAGGCATCGTCGAAGGTCGCCACCTGATGATGCGGCGCTTTGGATAGAAAAAATCGAGGCATTTTCGCCGTTGACCGCAAAGGTCTTTAAACCGCCTGACGCCATCCCGTCATTTCCCTGAAACATCCGGTAGCGATAGTGTCGGGAATCAGACTTACAGGAATTGTCCAATGTCCAACAGCTGCTTCGACCCCAACGATCAGAAATCCATCCACGATGAGATCATTGAGACACTTGCCGACCCCTTCCGCCGGCGCCTGATCTCTGCTGCGGTATTAGCGGCTAGCGGCGGCGCCCTGGTCGCTGCTGGCATCCCGTTACCCTCGCTGGCTGCCAGTACCGGGCGCGCCGCCGGCTCGCTACTGCCTTTTGCCGGCGTGCCGGTTTCACTTGAAGACAAAGTCAGTTTGCCCGCGGGCTACGCCAGCGACCTGCTTTTCGCCTGGGGTGATCCGGTCTCCAAAGGCCCGCGCGGCAAAGCCGATGCCTCAGATAGCGCTACCGACCAGCTACAACAGTCCGGCATGCACCACGACGGCATGCATTACTTTCCGTTCATCGAGGCCGGCAAACCCTCCTCGACACACGGACTGCTTTGCATCAATCACGAGTACACCGACGATGGCCTCTTGCACCCCGGCGGGATGAACGACTGGAGCGCTGAAAAAGTCGCCAAATCCAAGGCGGCAACCGGCGTTTCAGTGATTGAAGTTAAAAAGCAGCAGAACGGGTGGCAGGTCGTTCGTCCCTCGCCATACGCCCGCCGGATCACCGCCGATACGCCCTGTCGCCTGGCCGGCCCGGCGCGCGCTCACCCGGCAATGATGACCACCACCGACCGCCTGGGTGAGTTCGTGCTCGGCACCTTGAACAACTGCGCGATGGGCTTCACCCCGTGGGGCACTTATCTGACTTGCGAAGAGAACTTTAACGGCTACTTCAATGGGCTGAAGACGCCTGATCCCGATCAGAAGCGTTATGGTTTTACCGAAAACGGCTTTGGTTTCCGCTGGCACGAGCACGATGAACGCTTTGATGTTTCGCGTCATCCAAATGAAGCCAACCGCTTTGGCTGGGTCGTTGAAATCGACCCGCGGCACCCGGAAAAGCCTCCCGTCAAGCGCACCGCTCTCGGACGCTTCAAACATGAAGGCGCCACTGTGACGCTGGCACGCGACGGGCGAGTGGTGGTTTATATGGGTGACGACGAGCGCTTTGAGTACATCTACAAATTTGTCTCGCGCCAACGCTATGTTGCAGGCCAGGGCGACACCGACCACCTGCTCGACGAGGGCACGCTTTACGTTGCACGCTTTGGCGAGGATGGCAAAGGTCGCTGGCTGCCGTTGCGTCATGGTGCCAAGTATCCCAACGGGGCATTGAGCAGCGAAAATGGCTTCCACAACCAGGGCGATATCGCGATTCGCTGCCGTCAGGCAGCCGACACAGCCGGTGCGACCAAGATGGACCGGCCGGAATGGATCGCGGTACATCCAAAAACCGGCGAGGTTTACGTCACGCTGACCAACAACAGCAAGCGTGGCACCAGCGAAGTGCCAGGTTTGAACGCGGCTAATCCGCGCCCCGGGAATATTTTCGGGCACATTATTCGCTGGCGCGAGAATCGCCATGATGCAGCCGAGACCTCCTTCGAGTGGGATATTTTTGCCCTCGCCGGTGACCCGCAACACCCCGATGAAGCCAAGCGCGGCACTATCAAGGGCGATGTCTACGGCAGTCCGGATGGCCTCTGGTTCGACAACAGCGGACATCTCTGGATACAGACTGATGTATCAACCAGCGTTATTAACAAGGGTGACTACGCACGCCTCGGCAACAACCAGATGTTGGTCGCTGATCCGCAGTCCGGCGAGACCCGTCGTTTTCTCACCGGCCCGAATGGTTGCGAGGTCACCGGCATCACCTCGACGCCTGACGGGCGCACCCTTTTCGTCAATATTCAGCATCCAGGGGAAAGCCCCAGCGAACGTAGCGACCCGACCAGGCCTTTGGCACTGTCCGGCTGGCCGGCCAACCAGTTCAGCAGCGCCGTCGGTGGCCGCCCGCGCTCAGGTACTGTCGTTATCAGCCGGCCGGATGGCAAAGAAATCACGGCTAAAAAATAGGAATCAACATGCAAAAAATCAGTTTTTCCGGACCTCCTCCGCAGCTTAAAGATTTAGACGGCATTAATGAGGAAATTGACGCCGCGTTAAAACGTACCTGGCTGATCCTGGGTGGCATAGCGCTCAGCTCAACTTGTCTGGTCATTTACGTCCTGGCTTTCAGCAAATAAAAAAGCCGGAATCCCCGCTCAATTCAAGTGCCCTTGGGCGAGCCCGGCGGCGATTGTTGCCGCTATGAATGAACGCATGAAAAAAATCCACTTTAGTAACTTACTGCTCGCCAGCCTGTTAAGCACCTGCCTGCTTCTCACCGCTTGCTCGCCACGACAAATGGTAATTGGCGGCATCGCCGACGAATTGGCAACGCAATCGCAAGGCACTGAAAGTGATTTGCAACTAGCCCGCGAGGCTGCTGCTTTTTATCTCAAACTTTCAGAATCCATACTGCGCCAGGATCCCGGGCATCAACGTCTGGCAGAGTCAGTCAGCGCCGGTTTTACCCAGTACGCCTACGCCTTCGTTGCCTTTGATGCCGAGCGGATTGAGGTGAAGGATGCCAAGGCGGCAGAACAACTCAGGCAACGGGCAGCACAACTCTACCGGCGGGCGCACCAGCATGCTCTCAAAGCTCTGGAACAGCAGAAGCCCGGTTTCGCCAAGGCACTGGCCAGACCGCAAGCCAGGGACTGGCCAAAATTAAGCCGTGACCAGGCTGGTCTCGCCTACTGGGCTGCAGCTGCCTGGGGCGGCTGGATTTCGCTGAGCAAGGACGACCCTGAGATCGTCGCCGATCTGCCGCTTGCCATCCGCCTCGCCGAACTGGCCTGGGCGGTTGATCCCGATTGGGGTGAAGGTGCCTTGACCGGCCTGCTCGGCAGCTTTGAGGCCGGGCGTGCCGGTGGTAGTCAACAGCGGGCACTGGCCTATTTTGATCAAAGTATCGCTCAGGCCAATGGGCGCAGTGCCGGTGCCTATCTCGGCAAAGCCGAAGGCTACGCTCAGGCGGCAGGTAACCGCGTCATGTTCGAGCAGCTGTTGCGTCAGGCGCTGGCGGTCAAGGATGAGGTCGGTAGCCCATTTACACTGCAAAACGAAGTGATGCGCCGGCGCGCCGGCTGGCTCCTCGAAAAAGCCGATGATCTGTTTTAATCACAGGATATTTCCATGAAGAGCAAAATCGTTTCCCTGTTCCTGGCTGGCCTGCTGGCTTGCAATACCTTCGCTGCCGACAAACAGCTGCGGATTGGTACCCTGGCGCCGAAAAACTCGCTCTATCACCGGCAGTTGATGGAAATTGGCGAAACCTGGCGCGCGGCACAGGGTGCCGGCGCCAAGTATCTGGTTTATCCCGATGGCAGCCAGGGCGGCGAGGCCGATATGGTGCGTCGCATGCGGATCGGCCAATTGCAGGGCGGCTTGTTGTCAGTGGTGGGCTTGCGCGAGATCGAGCCATCGATTGCGGCACTGCAAGCCATGCCGCTGATGTTCAAGAACTGGGAAGAAGTCGATTACGTCCGCGAAAAAATGCGCCCGGGGATTGAAAAGAAGTTTCTCGAAAAAGGCTTTGTCGTACTCGCCTGGGGCGATGCCGGCTGGGTGCGCTTTTTCTCGAAAGAGCCAGCCTTCCGCCCCGATGACTACAAAAAAATGAAATTTTTTGCCTGGGGCAATGAGCTGGAGCAGCAGGAGATCATGAAAAATCTCGGCTATACGCCAGTGCCGCTGGAGACCGGGGATATTCTGCCGGCCATCCAGACCGGCATGATCAATGCAGTGCCATCAACACCCTATTTCGCGCTGGCGACACAAGTTTACAACAGCGCCCCGAATATGCTGGATCTCAACTGGGCGCCGATTGTTGGCGCTTTGGTCGTCACCAAAAAAGCCTGGGATGACATGTCACCGGAAGTTCAGGCGACGGTGCGCGAGGCCGGCACCAAGGCCGGCCCGCAGTTACGCGCAAAAGCCCGGCAGGAAGTTGACGACGCGGTGGATGCGATGAAAAAGCGTGGGCTGGTCGTAAACAAACCCAACGCCGAACAAATGAAGGAATGGAATGATCTGGCCGAGCGCCTTTATCCGAAAGTGCGCGGCAAGCTGGTGCCAGCCGAGACTTTTGATGAGGTCGTCTTGCACCTGAAGGCATATCGCGCGGCCAGGGCAAAGTAGACCATGGGATTCATTCGCCGCTTCGGCAACTTTGACGAATGGTTGGCATCCGCTGCCCTGGCGCTGATGCTGGCGATCCCGCTGCTGGAAATTATCCTGCGTCCGCTATTTGGCCAAGGCATCGAAAACGCACCCCTGCTGGTTCAACACCTTGGGTTGATTTTGGCGATGTTCGGTGCCCTGCTGGCTGAGCGCGGCCAGCATTTAAGTTCATTGGGCAGCGGCTTCGCAGCAGCCAAAAACCCCGTGGTACGACAAGTTGCCCAAAGCTTTTCACGGGCCAGTTCAGCAATTCTTTGCGGCATGCTGGCGCAGGCCAGTTGGACGTTTGTTGCCAGTGAAATGGCCGCCCCGCGCGACCTCGCCTACGGCCTGCCGGGTTGGCTGATCCAGGCCGCGATGCCGGTTGGCTTCGTCTTGCTTGGCCTCAAAATCGCTTCCCGTATCAGCCAGAATTTGTTGCAAAAAGTGGTTTTAGCCATCGCATTGCCGATCGCCGGCTGGTTGTTTGCCGCTCATTTTGATGGCAGCACGCTGCCCATCTGGCCATTTGCAATCTGGCTGGTTGCCGTTTTGTTTTGTGGTGCGCCGATTTTTGCCGTACTCGGTGGCCTCGCGCTGGCCCTTTTCTGGCAGGAAGGGCAACCGCTAGCCTCGGTACCGCTCAGTCACTACCAGATCACCGTCAATCCATCTCTGCCGGCGCTGCCGCTATTCACGCTTGCCGGCCTGCTGTTTGCGCGTACCGGTGCTGCCGCGCGGCTCGGCACGCTGTTTACCGCACTGTTTGGTGGCGGCATCGCTGGCACCGCAATTGCCGCTGCCGTTCTCTGCTCTTTCTTTACGGCCTTCACCGGCGGTAGCGGCGTCACTATTCTTGCGCTCGGCGGACTCCTGTTGCCGCTGCTGAACAAGGCCGGCTTTCCTGAAAAGCGCGGGATCGGCCTGGTCACCAGCGCCAGTGCGCTGGGGGTGCTAATCGCGCCTTCGGTACCGTTGATCATGTACGCGATCATCGCTCGCGTGCCAATCAACACAATGTTTCTCGCCGGCATTCTGCCCGCTATGGTGATGATTGCCTGCCTGCTGCTGGTTGGTGGTTACCTTAATATCAAGTCGCCTGCGGTCAACATCCAAAAAGGCCCGGATTTTTCAGCCGTGCGTGCCGCAGCCTGGCAGGCAAAATGGGAAATTCTTGCCCCTTTTGTCGCCATCGGCTCGCTGGTTGGCGGTATCGCAACCCCCACCGAAAGCGCCGCGCTGACGGCGCTCTATGCCCTGCTGACACAAAGCCTGGCGCACCGCGAACTCGACTGGAAAATGCTGCGTCGCGCATTTGCCGAATGTGTCGAAATTATTGGCGGCATCATGGTCATCCTCGGCATGGCGCTCGGCCTGACCAACTTCCTGGTCGACGCCGGTATTCCTGATGCGGCAATAGAATGGGTACAGTCAGTCTTGCCCAACAAATTCGCCTTCCTGCTGGCGCTGAACCTTTTTCTTTTAGCGGCCGGCGCACTGATGGAAGTCTATGCGGCGATTATCGTGCTGGTGCCGCTCTTGCTACCGGTGGCGATGAGTTACGGCATCGACCCGGTGCACTTCGGGGTGATCTTTCTGGCCAATATTGAAATGGGCTTTCTTTGCCCGCCGGCGGGGATGAATATCTATTTCTCCTCGGCGATGTTTGGCAAAACCATACGCTATGTTGCCGTATCTGTTCTGCCGGCTGTGGCGGCGATGTTTGTCGGGTCGCTGATCATCTCTGCCCTGCCCTTCCTCGCCACCTGGCTGCCGGGGCTCCTTTCGGGGCTTTAGGGAAACACTGATTTATTCCGTTCTTGAGAGCTTGTCGAAGGGCTGCCCCCGTGTTCTCAAGGGCTTCGACAGGCTCTGCCCGAGCGGTTTCGATTTGATCAGTGTCTCCTTAGCGCGCTTCGACGGGCGCAACTTGGGCGGGTGCTGCTGGCGGAGCGCTGCTGAACGTTGTGTTGTCCATACGTCGGGTTTCCGCTTCCGTAACTATCTCCAGCAAATTGACTACCTTGCGCACGCCATCCGTCGTCCGCGCAATCGCCACGGCCGCTTTGGCCTCACGCTCGTTGACAATGCCCATCAGGAACAAGGTGGCATTTTCAGTAACCGGCTTGATGTGGTTGGCCGACACCTGATTTGAATCGAGCAGGCGAGCCTTGTATTTCGATGAAATGAAGCCATCGTTGCTGCGCGACGAGAACGATGTAACCGGCGCTATCAACAACTCGTTGTGCACCTTCCTGATGCCGTCGATATTTTTTGCCATCTCGCCGATTGCTTGCCGGGCAGTGTCGTCGGCAGTTTCGCCGCTTAGCAAAAGGATCCGGTTGTAGGCGATGAAATTAACGTGAGAAGTTGCAGCGAATTGAGCTGGCAGGCGGTTGCTTCCCTTCCATTCAGCAACCTCATCGTCGGCCTGGACGCCGGACGACCGTCGATCATGCGCACTCATCACCCCAACCGCTGCGCCCGTCACGATTACAGCCGGCACGCAAGCCGTCAGCATCGGGAGCGTGGCAAACAGCACAGTGAGCAGGGAAACTTTTGATTTGGGCATGGTTTTCTCCAAAGACGGCGAGTAAAAGACAGGTGATAGCCAGATTTTTGACGGATTCTCTCAACCTTCATAGTCCATCATTTGCATTGCCAATTTATTACGCCACTGTTGACTAGCGCCCAAAATTACCAAATAATGGTTTATATTGTTTATATCGTATAAACAATACAAACTTGGAGAATGCGATGAAAAAATCAGCGTCTGTTAAGGCGGCACCTGTTGTAGCACCGAGTGTTACAACTGAAACCACCACCCCGGCAGCAACGGCTCCCAAGGCCACCGAAGTAAAGGCAACCGCTGCCGCCATCTCTGCAACTAAGCCTAAAGCCCCTGCCAACAAAACTGTTGCCAAGGCTGCTCCTGCCAAGGCACCCGTCGTGGCGAAAACACCTGCTGTAGTTAAAGCAGCATCCCCGGTAAAGGCGACGGTTACGGCAAAAACACCGGTTAAGGCCAAAGCTCCGGTAAAGGCTAAAGCCGAAAAGCCAGCCAAGGAAACCAAAGAGAAAAAAGTTGCAGTGAAAAAGCCGAAACTTGTCCGCGACAGCTTTACCTTCCCGGAAACTGATTACGCGTTGATCGCCTCACTCAAGCAACGCGCACTGACCGCCGGTTGTGAAATCAAAAAGGGCGAAGTTCTGCGCGCCGGCCTGGCTTGCCTTGCCAGCCTCTCTGATGCCGACCTGTTGAAGGCACTCGGCGGCATTGACAAGCTGAAAACTGGCCGGCCCTCGAAATAGGCCTGAAATTGGCCGCTGATCACCCGCCAGTCACCTGACTGGCGGGTGGCTTTGGCATCACGACAATTCAATCGGCGTAAACGATTTTATGAAAGCCTTTCTCGTTACCAACCCCAAAGGGGGCTCCGGCAAATCCACGCTGTCGACCAATCTGGCCGGCTATTTTGCCAACCGTGGCGATGACATCATGCTCGGTGATATTGATCGCCAGCAATCATCCCGCGAGTGGCTCGCGCTGCGCCCCTTTGCCGCCCGCCATATCGACACCTGGGAGATCGGTCCGGATAAAATCGCCCGCCCGCCCAAGGGCAGTAGCCACGTAGTGATTGACACGCCGGCCGGCCTCACCGGCAAAATGCTGGAGCGGGTAATCAAGATCTCGGCGCGCGTCATTATTCCGGTTCAGCCATCCATTTTCGACATGTGGGCGACCCGCCATTTCATCAAGGTGCTCTTAGCCGAAAAAGCCGTACGCAAAGGCAACGCCGATATTGCACTGATTGGCATGCGCGTCGATCAGCGCACGCGAGCCGCCCAGGAGCTGGAGAGCTTTTTTGCCTCGCTCGGACTTCCGGTGCTGACCTATCTGCGCGACACGCAGATCTACGTTCAGGCAGCAGCAGCCGGCCTGAGTATTTTTGACTTGCCACCATCACGTACCGAGCGCGATCTCGAACAGTGGCAGCCCATCATCGACTGGGTCAACGCGCCTTAACCCCTATTTGGTCATTTGTCTGTCACAGTAAGGCGCTACGCTGTCGGCTCCCTCGATTCATCTGGAGCCGACAATGTTCCCAACCCCCCGCCAAACTTCTCGCAGCCGCGAACAGACCTTGAATAACCTGCACAGTTTCTCGTCCGCTTGCCTGGACAGCAGCCAGCGCTTCAGCGATTTGCTGGCAGAATCCGGTCGCAGCAGCCTAAAAAATCTTGAAGCTTTCAGCTTGCCTGAAGCCAACTTGCCAAGCGAGGCCGGCATAAATTTTTGGCGCGAGAACACGCTGTCGCCCAAATTTATCGATGAGTTTTTTGAAATCATCGCTGATACACACAAGGCCATGATCGAAGCTGCCGAAGCACAAATTCAAATGTTCGATGAAATCGTTTTTGCCAGTATCGATCAGGCAACCCATTACAGCCCATGGGAAGCCGAGATCGGCTTCAAAGCCATGCGCGATACGCTGCAGAGCGCCGAACAGACCCTGCACAACATGAGCACCGCAAGTATCCAGACGCTCAGCCTTACCGAGCAGGAAATGCATAAAGTCGCCGAAATTCTTGCCGAAAAGCCGAAACCACGTAAAAAAGCAACATCAGCAAAAAGCCCTGCTGCTTTAGCCGGGTAAGCGCCGCTCGTTCATTTGCATTACTGGCCCGGGATTCCCGGGCTTTTTTATTTTTCAGCGCGCTTCATTGTTGGCGCGTGCACCAACCAAATGCTTGTCCACACAGCGAAAGTGAAATAGAGCGTCAGCCAAACAGCATCCTGGCGCCAGGCATCCCAGTTATTCTGAACAATACAACGTTGCAGCGATGCATCCAGTCCATCTAGCAGCGACCTGGCTTCCGTTCCTGCTGCCAAGTCTGCCTGCCAGCGTGCCAGATACATCGGCACATCGAATCCGACCATAAAGGCAACATAGCCCAAACCACCGGCAATAACGACGCCTAGAAAGCGCCGTTCGGCGACACCAACCAGAGGCCAGAGCGCGATGAAGGCGGAAACAGCCAGCAATGCAGCAAGTGTCCAATGCGAGTTCTCAATGGCATGCGGGAGGTAGTTTCCTGACAAAACGGCATACCAGCAAAACAGTTCGGCAAGGACAACGATTGGAACGATCAAACGGGAGACCAGATTTGTCAGCCTGCTTCCCGTTGCCATGCCAGCTTCGCGCAAAAGGAGTGCCCACTGCGCGGCAAAACAAACCTCGGCTATCGTCGCGATGGTTCGGGTGACGGCAACCCGCGTAACCCAGATATCGTGCAGGCACATGCGCGGCACTTCAATCATCGGAAAAACCGACCTGAATCCGCATCCGAGTACATACGCAGCCGATAGCCAAAGCAGTGTCTGGCGAGTTTTATAAATATCCTCTGGCCAGCTTGAGCGGCGTTTAGCAAGCATGACGGCAGAAAAACACCAGGCCGCAATATTGACGGCTGTCACAAGGCAAAGAAATAGCCACCAGTAATACAGTTCACCAGACACGATCACGGACTCCAGGTTTGATTATTTCGATGCGCATTTTTCAGAGCTACCTATCGCCTGACGTTTGCTTTTTTTTCATATGGCAACAAGAAATCGAAGCAGAAAACCCGCAGCAACAATTTTCTACTGTGCTCTGATCACCAAATTCGCCAATCCACCACTTTGACTCAGGCGAACCATCCAGCATCGCCAAAGAAAAATTTCCAAATCGAGGATCGCCGGTAACTTCCTCACCTATCCATTCAGGCAAACATACCGACTGCCCCTCTTCGCTCAACTCAATCTCTGCAACAGTAACTGGCCCTTTAAGTGTCAAAAACGCCCGATTTGCGCGAATACGAACCCTGGTTGTCATGCCATAAATCTCTTTCGCAACGTAGCCCTGAAGAATCCTTTCGCCTTCCAGGCCAGAAAAAACATAAGGTTGCTTGACGAGAAACTTTCGTTCTATCTCTTTTGCCATATACGCTTTTTATCAATTTCAGCCAGAAACCGGCCAGTTTGCTCAACTTAATGTCGCGCCCCTGCTTTTTCCAAAACCCCGCTTTCGATAGCAATCGAAGTCGGGCGATTAAAGCGATGGGGAAGTTTATTTTGCCAGCTTGAACCAGAAAAAGGAGGAATGCTCGTGATTCAGACGAGGAGCCACCTCTTTTTCGACGGCTAACAGGTAAAAATGCAAGTTACGCGGCTTGGCATTTTTTCTGGATGAATTTTTTGTGACTTCCAAACGTTTTAATCAGCTTCTTTGGCTTGATCGAAAGCCCGGCTTCCTCGCTGAGTTCGCGAATGAGTGCAGCGCGAGGGTTTTCCTTGCTATCGATGCGCCCCCCGAAAAAATTCCAGACACCGCCACCGTTGACCTTGGAGGAGCGTTTTGCCATCAACAGACTCCCTGAAGCCTTGCACCAGATCACTGCCCATGCCCCGGCTTGAAGTCCCCTATCCTTCAATAAGCTCATTTAGTTGTTTCCAAAAAACTCAGGCGACCCAACCGGCAACGCAATAAAATTAAGCTAATACTATATACGGTATATACCGTTAATTTGATTACAAAAAAATTTTAAAACCATTGCTGCACAATGCATTTCGACATTCAAGGCGATCAAGTCAGTGAAATGCTAGCGCTCACCTCTTGACTCATTCCTCCTGAAGACGCCTGAGCACTGTCACCCTCCCAGGCTTTCGCTTTCACAGACCTGTCACAAAGGGTCATTAAGGTTCGCGCATTCCATTTCAAAATAAACAGCGATGAACGCCAGACTCCCGCTTGAAACAGACTACCCGGCAATTGACCTGACGCTAAAAGATCGCATCGATCAGAAAGTCTTCGATGCTCTCTACGCTCGCTCGCTGGTCTACAACACTTGCTGGGAAGATCCGGCGGTTGATCGCCAGGCACTGGATCTTGGGCCGGATGACTCATTGCTGGTGATTACCAGCGCTGGCTGCAATGCCCTCGACTATGCTTTGCAAGGGCCACGAAAAATTTATGCTGTCGACGCCAACCCGCGGCAGACAGCGCTACTTGAACTAAAAATCGCCGCGATCAAACAACTAGGTTTTGATGATTTCTTTGCCCTTTTTGGCAACGGCTTTCATCCGGATAGTCGCAGTATTTATTTCGCGAAATTGCGCCCGGAACTCTCGGCCTTTGCTCAGGAATACTGGGACAGGCGAATCAACTGGTTTTGCAGTAACCATGGCAGTTTCTATTTTCATGGTCTGGCCGGCTTTGTCGCGCGCGGCTTTCGCTCCTATTTCCGCCTCCGCCCGCAGCTCGCTCGACCGATCAAAGCCCTGCTTACCTCGGAAAATCTGGCATCTCAGCGTGAAATCTACGACACGCGTGTTGCCGGTGAGTTGTGGACACCAGTCATCAACTGGGTACTCAACCGTCAATTGACCATGAGCTTACTTGGCGTACCGCATCCGCAGCGCCGCTTGATTCAGAAGCAGCACCCGGGCGGAGTGTCGGGCTTCATCCGGGCGGCAATCGAGTATGTTTTCCGCCACCTGCCAGTACACGACAACTACTTCTGGCGCGTCTATCTGACCGGCAGCTACACCCGCGAATGCTGTCCGTCCTACCTGAAAAGGGCCGGATTCGAAGCCCTCAAGGCCGGGCTGGTCGATTGCATCGAGCCCCACACCTGCACGGTCACCGAGTTTCTTGAGGCGGGTCACGACCCCATCTCGCGCTTCGTGCTGCTCGATCACATGGACTGGATGAGCTGTTATTACCCGGCTGCCTTGATCGAGGAATGGAATGCGATTCTTCGGAGAGCGGCGCCATTAGCCCGAATTCTGCTGCGCAGCGCCCATGCCCACCCGCCTTTTCTTGACTGGCTGCGGGTTGGCCCGAATCAGGATCGCCTTGAGGATGTTCTGTATTTTGACGATGAGCTTGCTGCCCACTTGCAAAAGGAAGACCGGGTTCACACCTACGCCGGTTTCATCATCGCCCACTTGAAATCGCGCGCCGATGCTTGAACTGACGGCCGATGCCCGTACCCTTTGGCGACTTCTACGCGGCCAACCCAATAGCGGTTCGCATGCGGAGAATCTCCAAATCTTTTACGCACCGCAGGCTGACCGCTACGACGCCTTTCGCGCCCGTCTTTTGCACGGCCGCAAAGAACTAATTGCTGACCTTAAGCTGCAAATGGGCAGTCACGTCGTTGAACTCGGCTGCGGCACTGGCAGTAGTCTTGAGATTATGGGCAAAGCAGCCCGGCAACTGGGACGTTTTGACATGGTCGACCTGTGCCCGGCACTTCTCGCCGTTGCCAAACAGCGCGCCAGTCAGTTGCCAAACGTCCATGTAACTGAGGCTGACGCAACGAGCTGGCAGCCGTCGCTTGCGGTCGACGCCGTTTTTATGTCGTATTCTTTGACCATGATGCCGCAATGGCCGACGGTCATCTCCAATGCAAAAGCCATGCTGAAGCCCGGAGGCCATTTCGGCATTGTTGATTTTTACCTGCCGGAAACCGCGAGCCCCGTCAGCAATGCTTTCTGGCGGCAATGGTTTGCCCACGATGGCGTTCATCTCTCCAGCCGGCACCTTCCTCTTTTGCGCAAAACGTTTATCGAACTCGAACTAACCGATTGCCAAGCTGCCATCCCCTACATTCCCCTACTACGTGCCCCGTATTACCGGTTTATTGGCAGCGCCGAGAAGCCTGAAGCGCTTGCATCTGGATTAGCGATGTCAAGCCCTCTCCCCTGCATGCGAATCGGGATTGCCGGCAAAAAATTTACATCTTGAAACCAAAACACAATCTATCTGTTACGTGGCTGTCATCAAAATTTGTCACATTAGCGACACACAACTATTTCAACCACTGCCAGGAAAATTTCCATGAACGATTTCTTCGAAAAGGTCAAAACGCTACGTTGGGACGACCATCGCTATTACCACCAAAGCCGTATCAACCAGACGCTGCACCTGATCAGCGCCATCAGCTTTCTGGTCGCCTATGCGATGCTTTTCGTTGACCCCGCAATGGCTGGCATCATCGGCTGGGCCGTTGGTATGGTAACGCGTCAGTCCGGTCACATCTTTTTCGAACCGCGTGGCTACGACCATGTTAATAACACCACCTATGAGCACAAGGAATCGATCAAGGCGGGTTACAACATGAATCGCAAAGCGGTACTTATCTCGGTCTGGCTCTCGTTCCCGGTCATTCTTTACTTCAGCCCGAGCTTCCTTGGCCTGATCGAGCCAAGTACCAATTTTGACGGTTACATCCACGATGTCGGGATGGGCTGGCTTGCGCTCGGCACCTCCGGCCTGATTGTTCGCACCCTGCATCTTTTCTACCTGCGTAGCCCGGCCTGGGGCCTTGCCTGGTGTTACAAAATTCTGTCTGACCCTTTCCACAATGTCGAAATTTACGCCAAGTCACCCATCGCTCTGATGCGCGGACAAAAGCTTGACCCGATTGATCACGACATTCAAGGTGCTCATCAGTAAGACGGCAGCCATGCTTAAAATATCGGGAGAATTTCAATCTGTTGCGGTCAACGCTGAAATTCACCCGATTTTCTTGATAATTTAACGAACGTTTTTTTGCAAAAGTCAGGGAGATTGACGTGCTTTCAATCATTGACGTCAAAGATTTCATCGATCTTGACCAAGAAACAGTTTCAACAGTGCGTCAGGCGATGGGACTTCCAACGGACGATTCAATTGCCCTTGCCCAACAGTTGTTGGCCAGCGAAAGCGGCCTGGCTGTGCTCCATCACATGTATCGCGACCTGATTGCCTCAGCCGAGATCGACCGTCAAACAAAAAGCGGACTGGAATTAAGGCAAGCCTACGCCCACTTTTCCCGTAAATACCCGTTACCTCACATCCTGACTGAGGGTATTTGAGTCTTCGGCGAAAACTGTTGTTCAGCAATCCGAAGCCGCCCATCCTTCCTCAGGCAGCCGAACATCGGATCAGGCAATTCTCCGTCTCGATTGACGGCATTACGCTGCAGGGTTGGCTGGCGGTTCCCCATGGTCACATCACGGGAGCGGTTCTGTATTTCAATGGCCGTAGAGAAAGTCCGACAACGATTTTTCGCTTTCTTGGCAGCATGAAAAATATCGCGGTGGCAGTATTCAATTACCGTGGGCTTGGCCCCTCGAGCGGCCAGCCATCAGAGGTCACACTGGTCAGCGACGGGCTTTATGTTCTGGATTGGCTGAGCGCCGAGGCACAAATACCACTATCTTCCATCGTCATTATCGGGCGCAGCCTGGGCTCCGGCATCGCCGTCCAGGTCTGTGCTGCCCGCCAAACAGCGGGACTGATACTGATCTCGCCGTTTGACTCATTGGTCAATGTAATTCGATGTCGTGTTGGATTTTTCCCGAGTTTTTTGCTTCAGGATAAGTTCAAGTCGACTAACTACATCGCCAAGGTTCACTGCAAGGTGCTTTCGATTACCGGAGCATGCGACACAACCATCCCGACTGTTCTCACCGATGCGCTCTTTAGTAAGTGGGATGGGGATTTAACGGAACACATCGTGACCCAAGGCAAGCATCGCGGACTACTTCGCCATGCTTCTGTCGAAGAGGCAATAGCGCTATTTCTTACCCAAGTGTTTATCGACGAGCCACTTGAGGCCTGAGCCCCAAGTTTTCAGTCAGTTTTCTTTTTGGCTTTCTTTGCATCTTTGGCGCGCAGTTCGCGTACTTTTTCCAGCCATTCCTTCCGATCCTCTTCTTCGATAGTGAGCTGAATCGCAATCGCTTCATCGTCGGTCATTTCGTACTTGCTGAACCGGTCGAAAACCTTACCGCGCGTTCTGCTCAGAATGCGACGCTTGGCCTCTTCACTCAAAGTGGCGGTAAGCTCAATAAATTCGGGGGCTGCGGTTTTCATCAAGGCTCCAAAGTAAAACACACTGCCAATACTTTATCGTTATCCGGAGATGCTTAGTGTTACAAATTTGCTGCATTGATATTTCAACGCAAAACTGACGAAACCTCAATGCAACTCAAATCTCGAATGACATAATTCAGTCTGAAATAGATTTGAAATAACGCCCTTCATAGCAGCCAAGTAAACTCGGATCAGAAATTTAAGGTGCCGCACATTGATCCAGATGGCGACTCACCTTCAATCTGAAATTGACCTTTTTTGAATCGAATCAGGGGAGTTACCGATGGCCGAAGTCAAAAACGTACTTTTCTTGTGCACCAGCAACGCTGCCCGCTCAATCATGGCCGAAGCCATCATGAACGATATCAGCATCAACAAAGGCCTCTTCAAAGCCTACAGCGCCGGTAGCAATTCGAGTGGCACTATCCACGCAATGGCTCTTGCCGAATTAAGAAACCGGAATCTGCCGACCAACGGACTGAGCAGCAAATCCTGGAATGAATTCATCAACGCCAGCGCACCCGAACTCGATTTTGTGATTACGGTCGGCGAGGACGTTGTCGGCGAAACCTCTCCGGCATGGCCGGGCCAGCCGATGATGACTGACTGGAGAATTTCCGACCCGGCGGCAGTTGAAGGTAGAGATGTCGACAAAAAACGTGCCTTCGTTGATGCCTTTCGTCAGCTGCGTAACCGGATTGAGCTGCTGACCAACCTGCCGTGGAACACGATAGACAAGGTGGCGCTGCAAAAGCATCTCAACGACATTGGGAAAACGCAAGATTAGCTTTGCTGGTGAGCCACCCACGATCAGGGTAAAGTTCGTCGATCTATCTCACCCCAGCCCGGACTACCGTGCTTTTTTGCGTAGGAAATCGGTCAGTTTCGGGAGTTGACCGCAACAAACAAGGGGTAGCAGCATCGAGCGCCCTTCCCTTCCAATGTTTCTCTGGCGTATCTATCCCGGCTATCCAAAATTTTGAATCGAATCATTTAAGTGGTTTTGAATTGACTGCAACACCCGATTATTTTTGTTCGCGCAGCATCACTTCCCTGATTTGGCGGTAGGCATCATCAGTGACCGGCACGAAACGATCACCCTTTAGATTGCGTAACATCTCACGCATTTCTGGGGTATCCGAGAAAAAAGCACCGCGAATTTTGGCTTTTAGTTCAGGACACAACTTCCCACGGTAGACAAAGGGATCGTGAGGAATGGGGCTCGATTCCCAAAGCACGCGAATCTCCGTCGCCTTGACCAGCCCGTCACGAATAGCCTGATCAAGGTGCTCACTGGCAACGAAAGCTGCGTCAACCTGGCGTTTACCCAAGGCGATTACCGAGCGATCATGCCCGCCCGAGTAGGTGACCCGCCCGACAAAATCGTCCAGTGGCTGACCCACCGCTTTACTGAATTCAGCACGCGGGATCACCCCGCCCGAGGTGCTGGCTGGATCGGTCAAACTGATATTGTGCGAGCGCAAATCTTCAATCCGCTTGAAAGTGCTGCTCGCCAGCACAATCAGCAAAGAATTATAGGAAAGGGAATTTGCTTTGACGAAAGTACCGCCTTGCATGGACCACGTCACAAATGGGGTAATTGATTCATCACGGCTACGCGCGATCGCATAGGAACCAGGGCCCATCGAAGCCAGGTCAATCGAGTTCGCGACCAACCCCTCGATAACAGCCCCATAAGAAGAAACCTGGACAACACTAATCCTTCGGCCAAGTTGTTTTTCCAGTTGCCGAAGCAAAGGACGATGATCCTCCAGTTGTTTAATCGGATCTTTGCGAGTAATCAAAGAGAACCTAAGCGGGTCAGGATCCTCGCACTTGCCTGGGGCGGCTGCCAGCAAACTGCCCTGCGCGAGAAATAAAATCGTGATTATCGTGCGGATAATGAGCTTCATAAATCCTCTCTGGTTGGGTTCATAAGCCACTCACGCGCCTCGTCAGCGGGCAATGGACGGGCAAAGTAATAGCCTTGAATTTCATCGCAGCCGCCCGTTTTCAGATGGACAAGCTGCGCGCGTGTTTCGACACCTTCGGCAATGACCCGCATGCCGAGGTTGTGGGCAAGCGTGATTGCTGACAGAACGATCACGCTGTCGTCGTAGCTGTTTACAATGTCGTGGACAAAACCACGATCAATCTTGATTACATCAATCGGCAAGGTCTTGATGTAATTCAAGCTGGAATAACCGTTTCCAAAGTCATCAAGAGAAATTTTGATCCCTGCCGCCCTGATTTCGGAGAGCATTGATCCTGCTTCTTCAATTCGTTCGATCAAACTGCTTTCCGTCACCTCAACCTGCAACAATCCTGAATCCAGACCAAATTCATTCAGATGTCTGACTAAACGTTCCGGCAACGACTTGTCCAGGAATTGACGCCCGGAAAGATTGATAGCGATAGGCAAGGTAGTCAATCCTTCGCCTTGCCATTCGTGAAGTTGCCGGCAGGCTGCGGCAATGACCCAGTTGCCAATTTGGAATATTTGCCCGGTTTTCTCGGCCAATGGAATGAAATCCTTCGGGAAAACCAGACCTTGCGTGGGGTGCTCCCAGCGGATCAGTGCCTCAAAACCGCTCACGCGATGAGTATGCAGATCCAGTTTGGGTTGGAAGTAGAGGCGGAATTGGTCAGCCTCAATGGCATGCGCCAGTTTTTGTTCAGTATCGTAAGCGCCACTTGGTTCGTGAGTGTTCATTGCTGCATCAAAAAACGTGCAGCATCCGCGACCAGCTCGTTTACTTTGGTACATGGCGAGGTCGGCATGACGAATCAGGGTATCAAGGTCATCCGCATCGCGCGGGAAAACGGCCACACCTATGCTGGGGCTGACATGAACCTCATGTCCATCAAGATCGGCAAACGGCTCACCGACAATCTCGACCAACTTCTGGGCGACCTCAACGACATCGTCTTCCTTCTCCAAGCCAGTAATCAGAACGACAAATTCGTCGCCACCCAGCCGGGCGATTACGTCTGACTGCCGGAGATGCTTCTGGAGTCGTCCGGCGACGCCCTGCAATAGGAGATCACCGACATGATGGCCGAGACTGTCATTGATCGCCTTGAAGCGATCCAAATCGAGAAATGCCAAGGCGTAATGTTTTCGACTGCGCACGGCTCGAGCCAAGTGGCTCTCGGCGAGTGACATAAACATGCGGCGATTGTGCAAGCCTGTGAGATGGTCGTTTGATGCCAGCTCCAATGCATGCAGTTTCTCCAGCTCCAATTGCTCAATCAGGAGATACTTTTCTTTTTCGGAGGAGATAATGGCATCGATATAACTTTTTTGTCGCCGAAGCGCACCAATTATCACGAATGTCAGCAGCACAACGACCACAGAAAAAATAAGCAATGTAATGACATACTTCTGCTGACGAGAATGGAAATTCGACAGGATCTCGTCCATTTCCTGACCAACATCAACTGCTAGCGGGTAGGTTTTGACGAAGTTGACATTGCTAAGGTAAACAGGACCGTCTTGGGCTTGCGCCGATATTCGTGTTCCCGCCATCAGCGCCTGATCAAAGTCATTTTTATTTTTGCCTGTGTGATTGATTTCAAGACCGCCGGCTCTGGCTCGAGCCAGTTCAATGCCATCCTGCTTCAATATCCGGATCAGGCCACTTCGGCCAATCTCGATATCCCGATACTGCTGCAACAAGTAACCCAAATCCAGGTGCAAAACCAAAATGCCGAAATGGCGATCGCCAACGCTTCTCACCGTCAGCAACAGCGGCACTTGCCACATATCTTCAGGCGCACCTGAAGGCAAACCAACAACTAAATTGGAGAAGCCTTCTTCATCGTTCTTTTTTGTGAGTTGCTTGACCTCTCGAAGCAAACCGGGCGGCAGGCCAGCCGTTGATTTTGAGTCAAAGCGTTTGCCTCTGGCGTCAAAAAATGCAGCCCGATTGAAGGCTCTATCGCCACTGATGAGGGATGAAAGATTTTCGACCGAACGAGAGTTGCCCGCATAACTTGGACTTTCCAGTATCTGCGCATACTGAGCGCTGCTATCAAGCAATCTCCGGAGGTTCTGCGAAATAATTTCTGCCAAATTACGCTGACTGATACTGGCATGTTCGACGACCAATTGCCGTTCCATCTCAAGACGTGACAGCGCAAAAGCCCAAATACCCAAAAGGAGTAACGCAGCACTCAATAAAATTGCGGAGCGCAGTAAAAACCATCTGTTTTTAAACAGCTTGGAGGGATGGAACAAATCGTTAGACATTATTTAGAGCATATCTCTAAATAATTACACGCATGTGTCTGCATGGGCCAGGCTATGGCTTCTTCTCTACGGCCCAGGCTAATTTTCAAGCGCAAAAGCAAGAAATTGCGTTACCTGCTTCGCACTAAAGTTATCGTCAGAAACAAGAATCAGCGTTCGCTCGCCTGAAGGCAGGCGCGGCCCCCAACTCATACCACTCGCTGCATCGAACACCATGATGCGCACCGGACTCGGTTGGTCGACATCCGCTTGCGGGCCATCCTGAAATAGTGCATTTTCGGTGCTGACGTACAGTTTGCCATTTCCAACGCCAAACTCTCTAGCGCCAGATTGTCGCGCACGCCCTTACCTGGGGACGGCAGAACATACTCGGGCAGTTCGAGGCGACTCAGTGTCACCCCGTCAGCGCCGATTTTCTCGACGACTGGAGAAATACCGCGCTTGACGTTACCCTCACTGGCCCACCAATAGCCGCCATCGCCGCTGAAGCGAATTGCCTCCGGATCGACAGTACCTTCGGCATGCGCTGCTCCGTCGGCGGTTTTTAGTGTCGAGACGCCCACGAAACGAACACCGTCAAAACCCGGCTGCTCGCTAACATTAAACTTGGCAATGTCCAGCTGCAGCAGATAGATGCGTGCCGGTTGCTGCTCCGAGCGATCATCCGAGATCGCCACGAAATGATTGCTGGCCGGGTCAAAATCAAGGCCGGACAGGCCACCGACGATGGTACCAGCGTGATCATGCGCGTGTGGTACGTCCTGCCGGCCAAGATAGCGCATGGTTTGCGCTTGAACAGGCAGGACAATCGAAGAGAACAGTAGAACCAGCAAAAACAGCGATGAAAGGATGGTTGTCATTTGAAATAGGGAGCTCAATCGGGAAGCGCATTATGCCCAATCACTGGCTGGCGTGTGCCGAGGGAGGGTCGCCCGAATTCTCGCAGGGATTAGACCGATCACACACCTCTCCTGGAATAGATTTCCGGTCTTTTCTCCGAATAAAAATCCAGCCAATTCGGTAGTTGACCGCAACAATGCCCTGCTTCATCTGTTTGTAACCCGACAGGTGCACCATGAGGCTCCTTTCCATTCCAACGCCACCATGACTTCTCTGCCTCGCCTATCCTTTGGAAAGTATCGGGACCTTGTCCTGCTGATTGCCATTTTCATTTTTATTGATGCCGGCGTTTCGGTCATCAATATTTACACCTCGCACCAGATTGAAGATGACACCAGCCGCATCAATGCCGCTGGCGAAATGCGGGCATCCGCCCAGCAGCTGACCAAAGCGCTGTTGACGCTCGATATGGAAATGCGCAGCGGCGCTATAACGCAGACCAGTCAGGCCGAAATTTCCGGGGCTCGCCTGGGATTTCTAGATGCCCAAGAGAAACTTCAGAAAAAGCCGGAGGGGCTTCTCAAGCGCGGCTTGCTTGAACCTGAAGCGCTCGGCCAGAAGGTCAGTGAACAACTGAGCCAGATCGCCAATACCTGGGATCCGATTGACCGTGAAGTGTCGCCTTTGCTAAATAGCGAGACACTGAACCTGGAAATGGTTTCGAGTGCGGTCAGCAAGGCGGTCACCCGCAACAACCGGCTGACCCAACAGGCCGACGATCTTGGCCTGATGCTTGAAGCGTTGGCGCAATACAAAACATCAACGATGCGAACAATCCAGACATTCGCCATCATTCTCGCTTTTTTGAACTTCCTGTTCATCGTTTTCAAATTCATTGCTCGTCTTACCGCCAGTGATCAAGCAGCAGCTGTGGCTCGCGAAGAAAATGAACGAATCATGAAAGGGGTGCGCGAGGGACTGTTTTTGTTAACCCGGGATAGAACCGTCGGTAGCCAGCGCTCGGCGTCACTGGACAAACTCTTTGGTGAGCAACTCAAGACCGGTGAAAACTTTCATCAAGCGCTATCCCGGATTTGCTCGCTGGAAAGCGCAGAAGCCGCTGAAAACTACATAGACATACTTTTCAACCGGAAAATCAAGCAGGTACTGCTTGAGCAGCTGAATCCGCTCAAGGAAATCGAATTACTCAGCGGCACCAAACAGCGCAAGGGGAGCACCTTTGTCAGTTTCGAGTTCGACCAGATTCGCGAAAACGACGAAGTCGTCGCCCTGCTGGTCAGTGTCTTTGACATTTCCGATGAGGTGCGCCTGGAGCGCGAGCTGATGAATGCGGAATCGCGAGCCAAAGGTGAAATTGATTTGCTGCTTGGTGTGCTTGACCATAATCCAGATACGGTCGCCGAGTTTTTGCTTACTGCCCGCCGCAACCTGCAACTGATCAATCAGGAACTTCAGGATGTTCAGCCGGTAGGCCAAAATTACCCGCAACTGGTCAATCGGATTGCGCGGACTTTGCACGGTCTGAAAGGCGAAGCGGGCACGCTTAGCTGTCAATCCATCTGCCAGGAAATTCACGACTTTGAAGAATTACTAACTCCTTTGCGTGGTCGCAACAAAATTCAGGGCGATGACCTGATTCCGGCCGCGGTTGCGCTGAGTAAATTATTGTCTGAAGTCGCCAAAATTGAAGTGATCGTCAGTCGTATTCAGCAGCATGTATCCGGACGTAGCGGCGACCAGAATTCGCCCGACCCGCTTTGGGAAACGCTGCATAGCATCGAAAAATACGCCCTTAAAGTTGCCGAAGACCTTAACAAATCGGTTCGTTTTGAAGCGATTGCTCCACGACTGAGCCAAATCCCCTCCTCCATCGCCGGCATTCTGCGCGAAGCGGTCCCTCAGTTAATTCGTAACGCTATTGCACACGGCATAGAGCCCTCTGATGAACGCTTAACTATCGGTAAATCTGGCACTGGCTTGATCCGTATCGAAATCGCCAATGAGGCTGATGGCACGCTAACCATGACTATCCATGACGATGGGCGCGGAATTTCCGCCAGTCATCTGCGTACGGTGCTTGTGGCCAGAGGTTTCAAAACTCCCGAAGATGTTGGTGAAATGAGCGATGATCAGGTCATTGCGATGCTCTTTGAACCCGGCTTCAGCTCGCTTGATAAGGCCAACCTGCACGCCGGCCGTGGCGACGGACTCTCGGTTGTCAAAGAAGCACTGCGAGAATTTGATGGTCGCTTGCGGATCACCTCGCGAACCAACTCCCACACCCGCTTCATTATGCAATTCAAACCTGCATGACTACTTCTACCCGTCCCCTGAACATAATGATTGTCGATGACTCGACCGTCATTCGTAACCGGATATCCCGCCTGATATCCAACCCGCAACTGCCGCCCATTCAGATCTCCGGGTTGGCTGGCAACGGAGAAATTGCGCTGCTCATGGCGCGCGAGAAAAGGCCGGATCTGATTACCATGGATCTGACCATGCCGAATATGGATGGCGAAGCCTGCATTGAAGCCATTGCTCAATTTCTGCCAAACGCGAAAATCCTTGTTGTCTCGGCACTGGCAGACAAAGCCACGGCGCTGCGGGCAATCATGAAGGGCGCCCATGGATTTCTCCACAAACCATTTACCGACAAGGAGTTGATCGACTCCTTGTGCGAACTGATTGACTGAACCATGCATCCGCAACTGCGCCCGCAAGACATCGAAGTTTTTACCGAAACCATCTGCCATTATTTTTTGGCGAGTACCGGCGAGGCAGCAGTCATTCGCTCAGCCTATCTCCTTGAACAGGGTGGGCCTATCCTCTGGAACGAGTTCAACGGCTTGATTGAGGTTAGCGGCGATTATCTCGGTAGTATTTGCTTCTCCGCACCACGAGCCCTACTCTCACATGTTTTGCTGAAATCGGGTGAGTCGGTGTTTACCGATGAACGCCATGGCGACATCGTTGGCGAAATCGCCAACACCCTTGCCGGCCGTGCCCGTCGTCATTTTGGCGAAGGCCTGGGAATCAGCACGCCTCAATTGCTGGACTACTCGATTACCACTTTCCAGCCATTGGCTCATTCACTCCCCTACGCCATTCCCTTCCTTTGGCATGGCTATGAAGCGAATTTGGTCATTCACCTCGAAACCGCGTGAGTATTCAGCGGGGCTGATTGCCACCCGGCATTTCCTGGCGATGACGAGTCAAGCTTCGATCTGGCGAGCGATGGCTGTTATCGGCTGCTCAAATCGGCTACCCTAACCGCTTGGCGTCAGGCTGGACTTCGGCCCCGCAACTAATTATCAAAGCAAGTCATGAATCCGTTTGAAAGTACCCTGGTGATTTTGCTGCTCATCGCAGCCAGCGCATTCTTTTCCATTTCGGAAATATCACTGGCCGCGGCCCGTAAGCTAAAGCTTGAGCAATGGCTCGAAGAGGGAGAAACTCGAGCCGCCAGCGTGCTGGCGCTGCAAAGCAACCCGGGGCACTTCTTCACGGCCGTGCAAATTGGCCTGAACACCGTCGCAATTCTCGCCGGTGTGCTTGGTGAGGGGGCTTACGCACCGCTGTTTTCTCAATGGTTTTCAAGTTTTTTCGGGAGCGATTCAGCAGACACCCTGGGTTCGCTGACTTCCTTCCTGATCGTCACCAGCGCCTTTATCCTGGTTGCCGATCTGTTGCCCAAACGTATTGCCATCGTTGCCCCGGAAGCCATTGCATTGCGTATCGCCGGCCCGATGACCGTGTGCCTTAAATTGCTGAGCCCGCTGATCTGGACACTCAATGGCATCGCTAACCGGGTTCTGGTGCTACTCGGACTGCCGAACGCGCGTCCGGAAGATATTACGCCCGAGGATATCGTCGCAATGGCCAATGCCGGCGCTGAAGCAGGCGTTGTTGCCCGTCAGGAAAGGCAGATGATCGAAAACGTCTTCGAGCTGGAAATTCGTACTGCACCATCAACGATGACCGCCCGCGAGAGCATCGTCTGGCTGGAGCGCCACGAAAGCGAGGAAAGCATCCGGGCCAAGATCATTGCCAACCCGCACGCCAAGTTTCCGGTCTGTAGCGGCGGTATTGATCAGTCCATTGGCTACGTTGACTCCAAGGATATTCTCAGCCGGCTACTTAATGGAGACCCGCTTTCCCTGCACAGCGAGGGTCTCTTGCGCACGCTGCTGATTTTGCCGGAAACCCTGACGCTGGCTGAAATCATTGAGCAATTCAAGGCCATGCGTGAAGATTTTGCGTTGATCATCAACGAATACGCGCTAATTGTCGGCCTGATTACGCTAAACGACGTAACCAGTACGCTGATGGGCAACTCGATGGTGGCAATGACCGAGGAACAGATCATTCAGCGTGACGAGAACTCGTGGCTGGTTGACGGCATGACGCCGGTTGGTGACCTGGAATTGGCGCTGGATATTGCGCCCTTTCCGGACGACGATCAGTTTGAAACCATTGCCGGCTTCCTGATGTACGTGCTGCGCAAGGTGCCGCGACCGACCGAAAGCGTCGAACACGCCGGCTTCAAGTTCGAGGTGCTCGACGTGGACAACCACAAAATTGATCAGTTGCTGGTCACCCGCATCAAGTAATCAGGCGATCGACAGCAACAGGCCTTCCATCTCCTGAACAACGCATTTCCAGTCCAGCGATTCGGCTTTCAGGCGAGCCTGTTTGCCGATTTCACCAAAGCGCTGCGGGTCGTTGGCATGAATAGCGGCAAGATCACCAGCCAGTCCGGTGAATTTTTCTGTCTGTCCGTAGGCGGCCAGCAGCCCACTTTTCTCATGGCGTAGATGTTGTGCGGCCGCTGCGTAATCGTAGGCGACCATTGGTAATCCGCTGGCCATTGCCTCCAGGGTGACGTTGCCAAAAGTTTCAGTAACGCTGGGGAAGAGAAACATATCGCCTGAGGCGTAATGGGTGGCAAGATCCTCACCGCGCCGGGTACCCGCAAAAATTGCATCAGGCACCCTGCTTTGCATGGCGGCTCTCTCCGGGCCGTCCCCAACAAGTACCAAGCGGGCCTGAGGCTGTTGCTGACGAATGGTCAGAAAGGCCGAAGTCAATGCACTGAGATTTTTTTCAGCAGCCAGGCGCCCGACATGAATAACCACCGGTGTGTCAGCCTTGACGCCCCACTCGCTGCGCAAGTTGTCACAACGCCGCGCCGGATTAAACAGGTGGGTATCAACACCGCGTGCCACCACCCGCAGGTTGCGGAAGCCGCTGGCGGCCAATTCGGCACGCAATTGCTCGGTAGGCACCATGGTCAACTGAGTGCGATTATGGAATTTGCGCAAATAGGCAACGATTGGTTTTTTCAACCAGCCGATACCGTAGTGCAGGCTATAGGCGTGGAAATTGGTACGAAAATCCGAGCAAACAGGAATTTTAAGTTTGATCGCTGCCTGTAATGCTGACCAGCCGAGCGGCCCTTCGGTGACGATATGAACCAGATCCGGGCGTTTTAATGTCCATTGCTTGATCAGCGCCCGCTTGGCCGGCAGTCCCATTTTCAAATCCGGGTAACGGGGAATCGGAATGCCAATAGTCAACAATTCGTCAAAGCGCTCGCGCCGCGCCGGTTGGTCAAGCGCCGCCTGACGCGGGCGAATCAGCTGGATCTCGTGATTACGCTCGCGTAATCCCTCAACAAAACGCGCCAGACTGAGCGAAACACCATTGACTTCGGGCGGATAGGTTTCGGTAACGACAGCCAAACGCAGACAGCGGCGGCCGGGTACTAACTGTTCAACAAGGATGGACTCCATAACGTGCACTAGTAATTAAGTTGCCTGATGATCGCGACTCTTTGTAACAACCCTGCGACAGCCAGATGACAGTTTTGCGTCAAGGGGAGATAGTCATCGATTTTTCTTCAGGTTTTAACAAATTCGTAGCAATGCCTCTATAACTTGGTAACTGCAGGCCTGCTTGCCCAACCACCCTACAGGAGACACCATGAAAGAATTTCTGCACGCACTGAAAGTGCAACGCTGGGATGACCATCGCTACTACCACCATAGCCGTATTAATCAAACCCTCCACTTCATCAGTGCGATCAGTTTTCTTGTCGCTTACGTCATGTTATTCATCAACCCGGCTTATGCGGCGTTGATTGGCTGGCTAATTGCGATGGTGACGCGCCAATCCGGGCATTTCTTCTTTGAGCCGCTCGGCTACGACCATGTCAATCAGGCAAGCCAAGACCACAAGGAAGCAATCAAGGTCGGCTATAACCTGCAGCGCAAAGTGATCCTGATTGCCGTCTGGGCACTGGCGCCGTTCAGCCTCTTGATCGACCCGACTCTGCTTGGCGCCTTCGAGCCGGCGACCAGCAAGTCAGCGCTGGTTGATCAGGTAGGCTTGATCTGGTTGTCTCTTGGTGTTGCCGGATTGCTCTTCCGCACCGTCCATTTGTTCTTCATTCGCGACGTGCAGACCGGCCTGGTCTGGATGACCAAAATCCTGACCGATCCTTTCCATGATTTCATGATTTACCGCTCGGCGCCCCTGCACCTTTTGCGCGGTGAATTAATTGACCCGATGGTTCACACCATGCACCAGACCGAACAAGGCGCCTGATTCGGGCCGGAGATTTTTGACCTGTTTCCGGCGTTGACCGCAAGCCCCGCAGCAACGACTGCGGGCCTGCCAGCCGGGATCAACCCAGTTTTTTTGCAATCAGTTCGCGCAGTATTCCACGCCGTATCGACTTGTTGCTCTGACCCGGAACCTCCCACCACCAGCCATCCGCCTGCATGGCCAAAGCAGCAGCAATAAAACGTTTGGCAACTTCTTCAAAATCTGCCGCAGTGTAATTCAGGCTGAAGATGAAACGCCCCGTTCCTACCCAAGAAAGTGCCAACCCTTGCGCCCTCAGGTAATACTGCAACATCCAGTTATAGCGGCTGGGCTTCTGGTAATAGACCGTCCAGATGCTCGACATATTGGCCACACGAACCGGCAAACCGACTGCTTCCAGGCGGGTATTGAGCAATTCGGCACGCCGGTTCCAGGTTTCGTCAAGCCCCTGATAAATGGCCTGGACGTCGGGCGTAGCCAGCTTTTCAAGAAAAACCTGCATGGCGCCCATGACATAAGGGTGCGCATTGAAGGTGCCGCGCGCAAAACAGATGTCGGCCGGTTTGTCGTCACGAAAACGCTTCATCAAATCGCGTCGACCGCAAACTACACCCACCGGCAAGCCGCCACCCAGGGTTTTGCCGTAGGTCACCATGTCGGCCTGCACGCCAAAGTATTCCTGAGCACCACCGGCGGCGAGGCGGAAGCCGACGAACACTTCGTCAAAAATCAGGACAATGCCGCGCCGGGTGCACACTTCGCGCAGTTGCTGCAGCCATTCGGTGTAGGCCGCACGGTCAAAATGCGCGCTTCGGCTGCTATCTACCAGCGAGGAATCACCTGGCGCACCGACATTCGGGTGCAAGGCCTGCAAGGGATTGATCAGCACACAGGCAATATCCTTGCGCGTCGCCAGCACTTGCAGACTTTTGCTGCTCATATCGCTGAGGGTATAGGTTTCACGCGGCGGCAAGGGATTACCGATACCGGGCTGAACATCCTCCCACCAGCCGTGATACGCCCCGTTGAAGCGCACCAGGTTGCGTTTTCCGGTGTGATAGCGAGCCAGGCGCACGGCCTGCATGACTGCCTCAGTGCCGGACATGTGGAAGGAAACTTCGTCGAGCCCGGAAATCACCCGCAAACGCTTGGCGTTATCGGCAACCAACGGGTGATAGGCACCCAACACCGGCCCCAGCGCCTGAACCCGTTGCGCTCCTTCGGCCATGCATTCCTTGTAGAAATCATAGCCAAAGACATTGACGCCGTAGGAACCGGTCAGGTCGTACAGTTCGTTGCCATCAAGATCGGTCACCTTGACGCCATTGCTGGCCTGCAAAAAGCTGCCACCCTTCAAGTGCTGACGAACATGGCAGCTGAACTGGAAAGGCACGCGGTAGCTGCCGGTGAATTGCAAATCGGAAATACTCTCGGCCGCTTCACTGGTCAGCGCCGCCGAGCGGGCAAAACGCTCCTGAAAGAGCGCCGACAGAGCCATAAAGCCGGCTTTGCGGCGCTCGGCAATTTCCGCCGGCGCCCCGTCGGCACTGTAAAAGCGCTCTTCATCGTATTCGTAAAACGGAATCAGCCGCGCCACCCGCTTGGCCACCCGGGAATGCCCGGCGAGCGACGGGTGCTTGGCACGCGACAGTTCAAGACGACGTTTGATACGCGGCAAAGCTGCCACCAGGGCGCCGAAGCCGGCAATATAAAAAGGCAAAGTTTCGTTCATTGAGTTCTCCTTAGCCTCCCTTCTACCCAAGCCTTATTACAAAACCATGACGATAAAAAAACTAATCTCCCGCATAGTCCTTCAGGAAGACCTCAATTTTCTCCTCACCAACCGCGTGCCGCGCCAGTTGCTGACCCGTTTCATGGGCTGGTTCAGCCAGATCGAACAGCCGCTGATTCGTGACCTGTCGATTGCCACCTGGAAACTCTTTGCCGATCTCGATCTCTCGGATGCGCGCAAAACTGAATTCCGCAGCCTGCACGATTGCTTTACCCGCCAACTTAAGGAAGGCGCCCGACCGATCAACGCCGACCCCAATGTGCTGAGCAGCCCTTCTGACGGCATCGTTGGTGCCTGCGGGGCAATCGCCGGTATCGAGGTATTTCAGGCCAAAGGCTTTCCCTACACTCTGCTTGATCTTTTTGGCGACCCGGCGCTGGTTGAGCACTACCGTGATGGTACTTACGTCACCTTGCGCCTGACCTCCAGCATGTACCACCGTTTCCACGCCCCGGCCGACTGCTCGGTCAGTGAAGTCAATTACATTTCCGGAGATACTTGGAACGTCAACCCGATTGCCCTCAAGCGAGTCGAAAAATTATTCTGTAAAAACGAGCGCGCGCTGATCGAAACCACACTCAGTGGCGGTCAGCGTATCCTGCTGGTGCCGGTGGCGGCGATATTGGTCGCCAGTATTCGCCTGCATTTCATCGATGTGCTGCTGCACATCCGCTATCGCGGCCCGAATCGCCTTCCCTGCTCTGCCAGCTTCAAAAAGGGCGAAGAAATGGGCTGGTTCCAGCACGGCTCGACGATTATTGTCTTTGCCCCCAAGGGTTTTCGTTTGAGCCCCGATATTTTTGAAGGTACACAAATTGCCATGGGTGAAGCATTGATGAAGATGCCGATCTGAAATAATCCTGCAATAAGCAGCGGGAATAATGCAGCGGTCGGTTAGCTCATTTGGTGCGCTGCCGACAGGCAGATGGAGGGTTTGGACGCTCCAACTGCAAGGTCAGTTCGCCACGTGGCGGGTTGATGATGGCGCAGAAAGCGCAACTTGATTGAGGAGTAAATAAACAATGGAACAACTGAGACAAGAAGCTTTGGAACTGTGTGCAGAGCATGGCATCAGTGTTAAACCTTATGCCGGCGGCTGGTGGCTGCTCGGTGAAAAAATTAACCGGGTCGTCGGTGAATTGGCTGGATTGTGTGCCTCTGATCTGCGCCCCCTACCCTTGGTGTCACGCTAATAAATCAAGCAGTAAGTCAGCTTAAAGCCGGGGAAACCCGGTTTTTTTTGCCCTCAATTTAGTGAGAAGCACAGGCAGCCAGCCGCTGTCGCCCGCTTTTCAAGCTTGAACGCATATCTAAACTGAAACGATAGCTTCATTGGAGTGAAACAGTTGAGAACTATCTTGATTGTTCTTTGAAATACCGGATTCAATCACCATGAAGATTCTTGAACCTGCCATTGAACTTGTTGGCAAGCTATCGTTTCGCAACAAGCTACGAGTTACCGCCATAGTTTTTGGCCTGCCCTTGCTTATCGCTCTTGGTTTGATTCTGAATGGGATCAATCAGCAGGTTGCCAAACTGCAGAAGGAGCGCGAAGCGCTTTCAGTACAGATTCCCACCCTCACCCTGATGTCCAGCCTGCATCAATATCTGGCCGCCAGCCGGGCCTTTCGTGATGGCGACGAGAGCCTCCAAGCCCTGGTTAAGAGCAGCGATGCCGACACTCAGGCGGCGCTGGGTAAATTGCAGGCGGAGGTGGCACAGCATAGCCACTTGGGCGGCAAGCTGACCGCCAACCCGGCTTGGCTCGATAGTTTGAAAGCAGATATCAAACAGATCGGTGAGTTATCCCAAGGCGATGAACTTGGTGAGTTACAGGGAAAAATCACCAGTGATATTAGGAACGAACTAGACAATCTCAATGAAGATGCGGGTTTGCTGGTCGACGGCGATACTGCCAGCAGTCGCCTGATCGACATTCTGACCGCCCAAATTCCAGAACTGATCGACACCACCGGCAAAACGGCCAGCATCGGCAGCTCGGTTCTCGTTAGTCAGCGGATCAAAAACAGAGCCCGACTCGAACTGACCCTGCTCCGTGGCAATTTCAATGTCCTGGTGCAGTGGAGCATGAGCGTTCTCGACAAGGTGATTCGCGACAATCCCCGTTTCAAAGGCACGCTGGATGACTCGGGTAGCCGTCTGAACACCGCCTACCTGAAAATTCAGGAAATGGTGACCACCAAGATGCTTGAGACAGCGGACTATAGCTTGACGCCGCTAGAGTTTCTTGAAATCACCGATACCGCATTCAAAGAAACCTTGGCTGTGACGGCTGTTGTCTTCAACGATACCGACACCTTGCTTAGCGAGCGCCTGGTCGCCTTACAGAACCAGCGTAACGCAATTTTTGCCGCGATTTTTGGCTTGTTGATCGTCTTGCTGGCCAGCTTTGTCGCCGCCTACATTTCGATCATGCGGGGCTTGAACGGCCTGTCCGATGCGGTCGCAATCATGGCATCGGGTGACCTCAGTGCGCGTGTTGATGTTTCCTCGCGCGACGAAATCGGCGAAGTCGGCAAGCAATTCAACCTGATGGTCGAGAACCTTGCCGAGCGTACGACGCAGTTGTACGAAAAAACCAACGATATCCATGCGATGTTGCAAAACCTGCCACAAGGCATCCTGACGGTGGATGGCAGCGGGACGATCCACCCCGAGTATTCGTCATTTCTCGAAAAAATCTTCGAGCAGGAAGAACTCTCCGGCAAGCCGGCACTGGCCTTGATTTTCAACAACAGTAGCATCGGAACCGACGCCCTGTCGCAGATCGAAGCAACCCTCGCCGCCTGTATCGGCGAAGACGTAATGAATTACGAGATGAACTCCCATCTGCTGATTGGTGAATTTACCAAGCCGATGGCTGATGGCCGGGTCAAATGTCTCGACCTGACTTGGGCGCCGATCTGTGATGCTTCTGGTGACGTCGAAAAAATAATGGTTTGTGTGCGCGACATCACCGAACTGCGCCAACTTGAAATCGAAGCGGCTCACCAGAAGCGCGAACTCGAACTGATCGGGCAGATTCTCAAGGTCAACCAGGAAAAATTTGCCGATTTTGTCTCCAGCTCGCGCCAGTTTGTCGCCGACAACGAAGCCCTGCTCAAAGCGGCCAGTGACAAGGACGCGGAACTGATTACCCAGCTTTTCCGCAACATGCACACGATCAAGGGCAACGCGCGCACCTACGGCTTGCTGCACCTGACTAATATCGTCCATGAAGCCGAACAGGCCTACGACGAGTTGCGCAAGCACAGTGCGGCGGTTTTTGATCAAGCTGCCCTGCTCGCCCAACTTGAAGGCGTTGCCCACAGCATTGAAGAATACGCCGCGATCAATGAGCACAAACTCGGTCGCAAAGGCCCGGGACGACGTGGCAGCGCCGAGAAATACGTGATGATTGAACGCACCCACCTTGAGCGCATGCAGGCCAACCTTGCTCACTTTGATTTCAAGGCCTGTCACCCTGAAGTGCTCATCTCAACGCTGGAAATACTTGAAACCCAACTGAGCCTGATTGGCACCGAGCCGGCACAGGAAATTCTTGACGGCGTCTATGACTCCCTGCCGGCACTCGCCAAAGAACTTGGCAAGGAAGCACCGAACTTACCGGTGATCGACCACGGAATTCAAATCCGCAACCAGATAACTGACCTCTTGCGTAATGTCTTCATGCACCTCTATCGCAATGCGATGGATCATGGCATTGAAGCAGCGGCGGTGCGTATCGCTCAAGGCAAGTCAGCCGCTGGAACGATTCAGCTCGAGTTGGCGCTTAATAAAAACTGGTTGGAGTTCCGCCTGAAGGACGACGGCAAAGGTCTCGCCCTCGGTCATATTCGCCAGAAAGCGATTGCCCGTGGCTTGCTTGGTGAGAGAGAGTCGATGGGTGATGAAGCTGTCGCCGGTTTGATCTTTGCCGCCGGCTTTTCAACGGCCAGTGCGGTGACTGAAGTCTCCGGACGCGGCGTCGGTATGGATGCGGTGCAAAGTTTCGTCAAGCGTGAGGGCGGTGGAATCCGTTTGGAACTGACGGACAGCAACGTCGGCGCCGATTTCCGTCAGTTCGAAACGATCATTTGCCTGCCGGCCAAGTTTGCAGTACTCAGCCAACCGGAGAGCCCGGGGAAATCGGTAGCCAGCGGTGCCTACTCTGAAGTTGCGCCGGACAAGAGCGGGAAACTACTGCCGGCACTTCCACTCAGCCAACTCGCCAAGGCCTGAAGTGTTACCTGAATACACCCTGATCGCCCTGCCCGTTGTCGGGATTGCCTCCTGGCTCTTTTCCAGTACCCGAGCTGGTGCCAAGCACAAACAGCGGCTAGCCGCTGTGACGGCAAACCATCACGAGGCGCAAAACGGGTTGCTGGAAAAAAATAATTTTCTGGCATTCGAGCTGACGACCGCAACAATCCATAAATCAGGGCTTGAAGCCCGCCTCGGCCAGCTTGAGGCCGAAAATCTGTCATTCCAGCAAGCGCTGGAAGCGCAGCAGGCCGCTGCCGAGATGACAACCAGCACTGAGCGCCAGATCGCCGTTGATCGCCAACAGTCGGATATCCAGTTTCGCAGCGACATTACCGAGCGCATCGAGCGCCTCAGCGTGGAGGCCACGCAGCTAAGAAGTATCTCGGTGACCTTCGAGCATTGGCATGAAGAAATGAACTCGCTGATGCTACAAAATCAGGACATGCACGAGAAGAACAAGGAGTTCTCCTCCATCGTCAAGCACGTTGACCTGCTGTCACTGAACGCGGCGATTGAAGCAGCGCGCGCCGGCGACTCGGGGCGCGGCTTCGCCGTCGTCGCTGACGAGGTGCGCGTACTGGCACACCGCTCACAGGTGCTATCGAACAGTTATAGCAAGAGCCTGCACAAGAATGACCTGACCACCACCGCGACCTTTCAGGAAATTCAGGCCAGCGGCAAGATGATCACAGCGGCCATTTGCAGCATCGAGGCAATGATCAATCAACTGAAATCCCAACTCGCGCAGGAATAGGCCATGATCAGCGAACAAGCCAAGCATGCCGTCAATAGCATTTTTACCAGGGCGGCCAAAACCCATCTCACGGTCAACCCGGAAGATCGAATCGAAGTCTCTCAACTCAGCGATATGCGGCCCGGTGAATTGCCCGGCAAGGATATTGTCGTGCTGACCATTTCATCCTACCTGTTTCGCCTGCTGACCATTTTTCATGTCGACCCTGACAAGGCAACCGCCGCCTATTTCGTCAAACCCGATTCCGAGCGGCAGTTTCATGAGGTTTTTAACGAACACGGAAATCTCTGCGTGGGCGCCATGAACCGTGATCTTGGCCACCATTTTTTGCATCTGGGGATGTCGACACCCTATAAGCTGGAAAGCAAAAGCGCCCCTTTCATCAGCGAATTGAAACCGGGGTATGTATCGCATCACCGGATCGGCATCAATGCTGACATCTCACTGCACGCCACCCTCTGCCTGTGCGCCTACAGGCCGCTGGACTTTCGTATTGATCCGCATCAGGTTGAAGAAGAATTCGGCGAATTAGAGTTGTTCTAAATCCCTTTCTGCCCACTGAATCCCTAACGGAAACCCCATGACAGACCAACTTATCAGCAAGGTATTGGTGCTCGACAGCAGCCCCGAACACGTCATCACCATTAAAAAGTTCTGCGACGAGAACAATCTGGTCGGACTCAAGGTGCAAAAGAATCGTCTGATGTCCGTCCTGCGCTCGAACATTGACCTCGGCGCCATCCTTTTTTCAGCCAGCTACGGCGCCTCGCCGGAAGAGAATACCGAAATTGCGACGCGGATTCACACCCTGCGCCCGGAACTGCCGATCATTCTGCGCCGCGACGATGCCGCAACCCTTGATGATCTTTCCGAGATCCGCCGCCAGGTCTTTTGTGGCGCCTACACAACGGATGACATGTCGGCCCTGAGCCGGATCATTGAAGAGTACATTTTCAGCCAGGTTTATCCCAATGAGCTGGTGCGTGGCATTTCAGAAATCACCGAGGACGTCCTCGCCAGCCAGTTCAAGCACATGACGACCACCTGGGCGACGCCCTATATCGTTCACGACAAGGTGATTTTCGGTGAAGTATTCAGTTTGATCCCGCTTGAAAGTGCCTGGTGTCGCGGCTACATGATGCTGCAAACCGAAGAGCAGCCGATTCTTGACATTCTCGACGCCTACGGCAACAAGCAAGAATCAGCTAATTTCCGCGATGTAAACAGCCTGCTCGGCGAAGTCACCAACCTGATCTGGGGTGCTTTCAAGAATCGCTACATCGGTGATGCCGGTGCGGCCTTGGCGAGCCGGGTTCAGGTACCGCTGATCGTCAATCACAAGCACAAGTACATCTCCTTCGGCAGCGAAAACCCGCAACTCTGCTTTTATTACACGCTGACCGACGAAAACACGGGCAAGACCATCAAGCTCTACCAGCGCTTTGTTTTCAACCTCTGCTGGACACCCGAAGAATTCAAGGAAATCGCCCACGATGCCAGCGAGCTGGTCGATTCAGGCGAACTCGAACTGTTTTAATTTGCTTTTTTAAGGCTTTTAACCATGGCAAAAATTCTGGTAGTCGATGACTCAAGTACGGTGCGCGACGAAGTCGCCAACTTTCTCAAAGGCAATGGCCTCGACGTGGCAACCGCCATTGACGGCAAGGATGGCCTGGCAAAAATGAAGGGCGACCCTGGCATCAAGCTGATCGTCAGCGATGTCAATATGCCGAATATGGATGGCCTGACCATGGTTGAAAAAATCCGTGGCGAACTGGGCAATTCAACAGTCAATGTCATCATGCTGACCACCGAGAGCAGCCCGAGCATGAAGGAACGCGGCAAGGCGGCCGGGATCAAGGGCTGGATCGTCAAGCCGTTCAAGGGCGCAGCGGTTCTTGAAACCTTCAAGAAACTGAGTGCCTGAGCGCCCTTCAGCGATTGTTGCGGTCGACGGTGAAAATCGGCAGATTATTCTCTTACCCAAAAAAAACCGCCTTCAAGGCGGCTTTTTACGTACAGCGAGCTGAAACTTAGTGCTTCTTGCCCATCCATTGAGCAGCCTTGCCATCGGCGGTCTTTTCGCAGGTCACTGCAACACCGGAAATGCTTGCCTTGGTGCCAACATCAACAAACATCCCGGCATCGCCGTTGTAGCACTGCGGTGCTTTCGGGGCTGCAGCGGCAGCGGCAGGCGCCGGAGTTGCGGCAGCTGGGGCCGGGGCGGGGGTCTGGCTGGCGCAGGCGGTAAGTACCAAGGATGCAGCAATCGTGAGCAGAATGGAACGCATGAATTTCTCCTAAGGGTGATTTGAACGAAGCGATTCATTGTCGCGTTAAAAGATTTCAGTTTTATTGCAGTCCGAAATTGCTACAAGTAAAAGCCGCTTCCTGTAAGAAAAACGTCACATCATTTTAATAAAATAGCTAATCGGTGATCAGCAAGGTAGAACGTGAGCAGTAAAGTGAAACATCCTGAGCATCACAAGAAACCCGGCGAATCAAGTGGCGACAAGCGGATTGCTGCTGATCTCTGTCATCAAGCGCCATGCGTGGACGCGGCTACGCGAAATGCCGAAGTATTCGAAATTTTCAACGCGAAAAAATCCTTGCAGTGCTTACCTGTCGTTGAAGACGAGAAAATTGTCGGCCTGATTAATCGTGAGCGCTTCATGGGTCACATGGCTGGCCATTTTCACTGGGAGGTCTACGGCAAGAAGCGCTGTACCAAGCTGATGGACGAGGAAATTGTTGTTGTCGAAGCCGAGACGGAGATTCGCGAAGTCGCCAACTTGCTGCTCGTTTCAGGCAAAACCAGAATGTTGCTCGAGAACTTCATTGTTGCCCGTGACGGGACTTATCTCGGCACCGGCTACTCCAGTGATGTACTCGCCGCATTGCTCGAATTCGAGCGGGAAGCCTCAGAGGAACTGCGCCAGCACCGTGACCATCTTTCAAACATGGTTGAGGAGCGCACGCAGGAACTGCTGCTCGCCAAACAGGCGGCCGAACAAGCCAACTGGGCAAAGAGCGAATTTTTATCCAATATGTCTCATGAATTCAGGACGCCCTTGCACGCCATCCTTGCCTACTCCGGGCTGGGGATCAAAAAATCTGCCGATGGTCAAAAGAGCAAACTGGAACAGTATTTTTTACGCATCAATGAAAGCACCGAGCGCTTGTCATCGCTGGTTGATAATTTGCTGGATCTGAGCAAGCTTGAGTCCGGAAAAATGGAACTGACGCTGGAGACTGCCGATCTGGGCGGATTGGTTGCCGATGTTCTGGGCGAAATGCGCATCCATGCCACCCCGCGCAATATCGATCTGCGCTTTGACCGGGCGGATGAACCCGCATTCATTCGTTGCGATACCGGAAAAATGCATCAAATGTTGAGCAACGTACTGGTTAACGCTATCAAATTCACCGCCCACAACACGATGGTCGTCGTTTTGCTACGCAGTTATTCAAGCACTGAAAACGCACATCAAGAACCTGTTCGTGGCTACCGACTGCAAGTAATCGATCGTGGCCCCGGTATTCCCGAGGCTGAACTCGAGAGTATTTTCGAGCGCTTTACCCAGTCGACCGCAACCCGCACCGGCGCCGGCGGAACCGGGCTGGGTTTATCCATTTCCCGTGAAATCTTGCGCCTGCATCAGGGCAGTATTTCAGCCAGCAACAATGCTGATGGCGGTGCTTGTATCACCATCGACTGCCCCGCTTCAATTTAATGAGTCATCCCGCCATGTACAGCAGCAAAGATCGACTAATCATTTTTGACGTAGATGGCACCATCGTCGACTCGTTTCCTGCGGTGGAACGAACATTCACCTCGCTCGGCATGGATATAGGCGATCTTGAGCGCTTCCAGAAACGCCGTAAACTTTTGAAGTATCTCGGCGGCCTGCGCGAATTTCCCAAGAATCTCCATCGTCAATTCAACAAAGAGAACCGCAAGAAACTTAAACTCACCCTGACCGACATTTACCGCAATGAAGCCAGCCTCTTCGACGGCATGGCGAATTTATTGCAAACCTTGATCGACACCCCGGACATTCGCGTTGGCCTTGTGTCGCGCAACGTCACGATAGAGCCGGATGAAACGGTACGCCTCGTACTCGGACGGCACGGCATCGACTACCGCCAGCTCGACTTCCTGCACTGCATCCCGCTCGGCGAAGAAAAGACGGCAACTTTCCGGCGCCTGCGTTCAGAGCTTGGCGTCAATCCATCGCGCTCGTTTGCCTGTGGCGACGAATATCGTGATTATCTGGCGGCGATTGAAGCAGGCATGCATCCCTTTGTCGTCGCCTACGGCTTCGAGGGCTACGACCGGCTGGTCGATGGCTTCAATATTCCTGACAACTTCATCTCCGAGTCACCCAAAGAGTTGAGTTACCGAATTGCCCACACCTTTGATCTGGACGTCCATGGAAGAGTTTGATCGGAACCATTGCTGCCGTTGCCGCTATTTTGTCTCTGGCGATGCCTTGAACGGCCAGTGCCACCGCTACCCGCCGGCTTTCGCCGGCGAGAGCTCACCGCGCGAAGCCCATCATTGGCGCTTTCCCGGGGTCAGCGGTCATTCCTGGTGCGGTGAATTCGTCCCGGCGACCGAGCAGGATTAAATATCTTCGAGCGGTGTCAATAACTGATTGGCTGCACGCAAGCGTTCGGCCATGACGCGCATGACTTGCGTGGCAAAGAATGGCGCTTGCTGAACGAGAAAGAGAAAGCGTTTTTCGTCAATCGCGATAAATTCGCAATCGCTGCTTGCAACAACCGAAGCTGAACGCGGGCCGGGCGAAACGATGCCCATCTCACCAACAATGTTGCCCGGTTGCAGAACTTCAACAGTCCGGTTATTGACAATAACGTCGGCCGTACCAGCGCTCAACACAAACATCATGTGCCCCTCCTCACCCGCTGAGAACAAAGGCTGGCCTGCTGAGACTTTGAGGATGTCGGGGTTGTGGGCAAACAGTTCGAAAAAAACCATGGATGAAAAGTCCTTAAAAATCGGGAGTCTTTTTTAGCATACTTGCCCTCCACAATTCTTACGAAATTGTGACAGCCATGAAATCGAGCATGACATCTGGCAAAAGAAATCATCCCGCCGTTGGTCTGCCTCTCAAGGCTAGCAGCCCCTGTTGATCGAAACCTCTCTGCAAGATATCTGCAATGAACACGTAACGCGCAGCTTCCAGACTGTTCCCGGAATACATAACGGAGAACTTACATGGAAGAGATTCAAAGCTTCATCGAAAAGCGCCGCGCCAAACGCCCGAGCCTCGCCGTCAGTTTTGCCCGCACACGCAGCGAAATTCTTGATGCACAACGGCTGCGCTATCGCATCTTTAGTGGCGAATTGGGAGCGAACCTGCCAAGCCGGACACCCGGTGTCGACCATGACATTTACGATCCGTATTGCGAACACCTTGTCGTGCGCGACACCGCAAGCATGGAGGTGGTTGGCACCTATCGCATTCTTTCCCCGGAAAACGCCAGGCAGATCGGCTACTACTCGGAAAACGAGTTTGATCTGACACGATTGCAGCATCTGCGCCCGCGCCTGGTTGAGATCGGTCGCTCATGTGTGCATCCGGATTACCGTTCAGGGGCGACGATTTCTCTTCTGTGGGCTGGTCTTGCGCAGTTCATGACGGATCGTGGCCATGATTATCTGATGGGCTGCGCCTCAGTCAGCATGGCTGATGGCGGCCATAATGCAGCCAGCCTCTACAAGCAGCTCGCGGAGCATCTGGGGCCGGCTGAATACCGGGTATTTCCACGCTGCCCCCTGCAAATGGAAGCCCTCAAGGATGACCAGCCGGCGTCAATACCACCGCTGATCAAAGGCTATCTGCGCGCCGGCGCCTGGATTTGCGGTGAACCGGCATGGGATCCTGATTTCAACACCGCAGATCTGCCTATCCTTTTGCCGATGGCCAAGGTTTCAAGCCGCTACGCCAAGCACTACATGGGACAGGCGAACTCCTGAAAATCGGTTAACGAACGCTGATCTCGACCCGCCGATTTTTCGCCTCGGCGACTTCATCCTCGGTCGCCACCAGCGGCTCGCGCTCGCCGCGTCCGGCAGTTTCAATAACTTCCAGCTTGACTCCGGCACCGATCAACAACTCGCGCACAGCAGCCGCTCGCTTGAGTGAGAAGGCGTCGTTGCTCTGAATGCTGCCAACCCGGTCGGTGTGGCCGATCACCCGGATCTCACCGGCCGGACGTTTGGCTAGATCCGCCTTGACCTTGTCGAACTCAAGCAGTGATTCAGACGTCAGCGTATCGCTGCTACCGGACTCAAAATAAACCGTGTAGCTGACCGCGCGCGCTGGCAGGGCAGCCAAAGTATCAGCAAAGCGCTCATTAATCTCTTCAGCACTCGACTGATAGCCGCTCACTGAACCAGCTCGCCGCACCGTGCCAGCATATGGCTGGTTAAGTAAAACCTCGCCGCTCTGGTCGCGGACGATCACAACACCCGGCCGGCCATCGGCCGATGGCAGAAGAATCACCCGCTCACTGGCGCAGCCAGCAGCCAACAAGGCGCCAACAAGCAAAGTTAGCAAAAGCTTACTCATCACTGCCGGCACCCACTTCAACGACAAACTCGGTACCGCGTACCCCCAGCACCGATGTCGGTGTCTGGAAATCAATCGACTCCGGCGTCGCTTTGGCAATCTTGCCAGTCGCCACTGCCAGAGTGCCTTTACGTACGCCTATCGACATGCTGCCGGCGTTGGTTGTCGTGTCATAGGCAAACTTGTTGATCACCAACAGGGAATTTGGCCCGCCGGACAATAAGGTATTGTCTTTCAGCGTGATACCGAATGATCCATCGCCGCCCGAGCGCACCTTGTCGCTGACGAAAACCGGGCTGCCCGCTGCCGCAGGCAACTTTTCTCCGCCCCGCTCAATATTGACCTGGCCCTTGCTACTCTTGATCGTTCCGGCCGCTTCGATGGCCAAAACCGGACTGACCAAGCCAAGCGAAACAAGCGCGATGAGCCCTGTCCGATATACTTTATTCATTGGATTTTTCCTGACGTCTATCAATGCCCTCGCATTCTACGGAACTTCTGTCCCCTTTGCGCTACGCCTCCCTGCCCGACCTGATGCTCGGACTGGCCGGTTTGGCAAAAAGCCTGGGCATACCGGTGCATGAAATCCCGCGCCTGCAACTGGTCCTTGAGGAGCTCTTCAGTAACAGCATTAATCACGGCTTTGGGGGCGAATCTGATGCAGAAATTGGTATCGGCCTGCGCGCCGGCGACGGGGTGATTACCCTGATTTATCGTGACCAGGCAGCAGCTTTTGATTTAAGCGAACGTTCAGTCAGCAATCCGGCTGATGATCAGGTTGGAGGATTGGGGATCAACCTGATACTTGGCATCGCCAGCGCGGTTCGCTACCAGCGCCGGGACAATAGCAACCTGCTTGAAATTGATTTTTAAGCGCCGGCTCGCAAGGCAGCCATCGGCGGCATTTGGAGCAACTGGCGAATTGCCAGCCAGCCGATGCAAATTGCCAGCAGTGCACCGGCCAGGACTGCGACAAAGGGCAACCAGAGATTGAGCGGCAATTCCATCTGGAAGACCTGGCGTGCCAGCACCTGGCCAAGGAGACTGGCGCCCAGGGCGGCGATCAGGCCGGCAATGGCACCGACGACCAGCAGTTCGGCAAGCAAAGCCTGACGTAATTGCCGGCGACGGGCACCCAGCGCGCGCATCACCGATAGTTCGTAGCGCCGTTCGTCAAAAGCCGTCATCAAGGCCGAATAAAGTACCACCGCACCGGCCATCAGGGTAAACAGGAAAACAAACTGAACCGCGCTGGAGACTTGCTCCATCACTGCCTGCACCTGCTTGAGCACTGCCTCGACATCAATTACCGTCAAGTTCGGAAAGCGCGCCAACAACTCGCGGCTCATCCCTGACTTGTCAGGCGGCAGGTAAAAACTGGTGATGTAGCTGGCCGGAGACTTGTCGATTACCCCGGGTGGCATCAAAACAAAAAAATTGACACGCATCGAACTCCAATCAAGCTGACGCAGATTACTGACCTTGACTTCAGTCTGGCGTCCGGCAATGTTGAAGACCAGCGTTTCACCGAGCCTGATGCCCAACGTATTAGCCAGCCCTTCCTCGACCGAAACCAAAGCCTCGCCGGCTTCTGCCGACGTGAACCACTCGCCGCTACTGATGCGGTTGCCCGCCGGCAAGTCAGCCCGCCACGAAAGATTGAATTCGCGCTCGATCAGGCGCTGGGCGCGCTCGTCGTCGGGAAAATCAGCCGCACCAACACTGCGCCGGCCAATCTGAGCCAAACGCCCGCGCACCATCGGTGACAATTCAGCAGAAACGCCCGCTGCCGATAGCCTGCTGGCAATCCAATCACGCTGATCGGGCTGAATGTTGATCACAAAGCGATTGGGCGCGTCCGGCGGCGCTGCCTTTTGCCAGGCAGCAAGCAGTTCAGCCCGCGTTACTGTAAGCAGCAACATCGCCATCAGGCCAATCGCCAGAGCGGCAATTTGCAGGGTGCTCGAGCCACGGTGACGTCCCAAGTTGGCCAAGCCCTGACGCCAGCCGAAACCGCCATAGCTTCTGACACCTGAAGCGAGCAATACGGCAAGCCGTGCCAGCCCCCAAAAAAGCAGTGCCGCCAGCGCAAACCCTCCGGCTGCCATCGCGCCCAGGCGTAGATCACCTGCCACCCAGAGAATCAGGGCGGCCAGCATCAGCAGGCCGAGCAGATAGCCACCCAGCAGGCTGGCACGCGGGGCGCCCAGCTCGCGGCGCAAGACGCGCAAAGTTGGCACGCGAGCCAGTTGCAACAAGGGCGGGAAGGCAAAGCCGAACAGCAAGACCAGCGCAACCACCGCACCCTGCACCAAGGGCAGCCAGCCCGGCCAGGGCAATTGCAGTGACAGCAGATTGGCCAGCCAGTTAATCAGCACATAATGCGCGGCAAATCCGGCCAGAGATCCGGCAATTGCCGCGAATAAAGCGAGCCACAGAAAAAGCATGAAATGCAGGCGGACAAGGCCACCCTGTGTAACGCCCAGACAGCGCAGCACGGCGCAGGCATCGAGATGGCGCTGCAGATAGCGACGGGTGGCCAGCGCAACGGCTACGGCAGAGAGTATTACGGTCAACAGCGTTGCGAGGCCTAAAAATCGTTGCGCGCGATCCAGCGCCCCGCGTATCTCGGGGCGGGCGCTGGTGCCATCTTCAAGTCGCTCGCCTTTTTGCAAGCGCCCTTCCAACCAGGCAGCGTAGCCTTTCACCGCATCCGGCTCACCAGCCAGCAAAAGCCGGTAAGTCACCCGCGAACCGGTCTGCACCAGGCCGCTACCGGCAACGTCATCAAGGTGCATCATCAAGCGCGGCGCAAGGGCGAAGAAATTGACCCCGCGATCCGGCTCCAGCGTCAGGATCGCCGAAACCACCAGGGATTTCTGACCAACACTAACCTGACCGCCCGGCGCGATTTGCAAGGTGCCCGACAAACGCTCGTCGAGCCACACGCTGCCCAATGGCGGGCCGCTATTCACCGGCACTCCAGGTTCGCCGGCAACTGCACCAGCCGATAGCTTGCCGCGCAGTGGATAGCTGCTGCTGACCGCCTTGACGTCGGCCAATTGCATCTGCGCGCCAGCCATGACCATACTCGGAAAACTCAAGGTCTCGGCGATCTGCAAGCGACGCACCCGCGCCTCTCGCACAAAGGCAGGATCCCACGGGTGGTCGGCGGTCAGTACCAGATCGCCACCCATCATTTGCTGCGCCTCGCGCTCCAGTGCAAGGCGTACCCGGTCAGCAAAGAAGCTGACGGCGGTAACCGCGGCGACGGCGACAGCCAGCGCTGCAAACAACAGGCGCAATTCGCCTGAGCGCAGTTCCCTAACCAATAAGCGCCAGGCCAGGCGGAACATCAGCCCAGCGACCAGCGGGCGCGGAAATCAACCGGAGCCACTGCGCGTCCGTGCAAAAAACCTTGCAGTTTGTGGCAGCCCAAAGCCTTGAGAAAGGCTGCCTGCTCTATCGTTTCAACGCCCTCGGCAACCACCTCGAAGCCAAGACTCTTGGCCAGCGCCATGACACTGCGGATAATCGCTTCGTCGCCTTCGTTAATACCAATACCAAAGACGAAAGACTGGTCAATCTTGAGCTGTTGTACGGGCAGAAGCTTGAGGTAACTGAGCGAGGAGTAACCGGTACCAAAGTCATCGAGCGACAAGGTAATGCCGAGGCTGCGCAGGCGATCCAGAATATCGAAGGCATTGCCCACCGCCATGACCACAGACTCGGTAATTTCCAGCTTGAGATGCGCCGGGTCCATCCCGGTTTCACAGAGAATGTCGTCCAGCGTGTCGATAAACTCAGGTCGCTCGAGTTGCTTGACCGATAAATTGACTGATAACTGCGGCAATTCGAAGCCGCTTGAACGCCACTGCATGACCTGACGACAGGCCTCACGCAAAACCCAGCTGCCCAGCTTGATGATGATCCCGGACTCTTCTGCCATTTTGATAAAACTGCCGGGTGGCACGTTCCCCAGCTCCGGGCTGAACCAGCGCACCAGTGCCTCGGCACCAACCAGCGAACCCGTCGCGGCATCAACTTGAGGCTGCAGATGGACGGACAACTCGTCGTTCTCCATGGCCCGGCGCAGCAGATTCTCCATGCGAATACGTTTCTGCGCCGCCTGCGTCATTTCCGGCGTGTAGAAATGATAGCGGCCGCGACCGCTATCTTTGGCGCGATACATTGCCGAATCGGCATTGCGCATCAGGTCAACCACCGTGTCACCATCGGCGGGGTAAAGACTGACCCCGATTGAGGCAGACAAGAACAGCTCATGCTTGCCGAGACGGAATGGTTCATCGAAGGCAGCGATTATTTCCTCGGCGATCATTGCCACCTCATCATTATTGCGCACCGCCTCCATCAGGCAAATAAACTCATCGCCACCAAGCCTTGCCAGTACGTCGATCAGACGGACATGCTCAGACAGGCGGGCGGAGACCGCAATCAGCAAATCATCACCTACCGTATGACCGAGCGAGTCGTTAACCTGCTTGAACTGGTCAAGGTCAATGAACAAAATAGCTAGCCGTTGCCCACGTTGGCCCGCTTCGGCAATGCTCTCCTGCATCCGCTCGATAAAGCGCCGGCGGTTGGAGAGGCCGGTCAGCGGATCATGGTAGGCAAGAAAATTGAGCTTGCTTTCGGCCTGCCGGCGGTCGGCGATTTCGCCCTCGAGTTGCCGGTTTGCCTTCTTGAGTTCGTCGGTGCGTGCCGCAACCTGAATTTCCAGAGTATCGCGGGCGGTTTTGATTTTTCCTTCCTGCTCACACAGGATGCCCTGAGCACGGCGAATCAGCAAAAACTGCATGAGATACAGCGCGGAGAGGACTGCAACCAGGCCGGCAGTAACCCACCACAAGGCGAAATACAGCGAACGCATGAACGGGGAAACGTCCTGATAGAGTTCAAAAACTCCTTCGACTGCCTTGTTATCGCCACGCATCGGGATATAACTGGAGAGCAGATCAACATTTGCGCGACTGCCTTCAAAGGTATCGAAAGTGTCCCGATGCGCTAGATCGCTGGCCACAGCGCCCCCGATTGCGGCTCTGAAACCGGGATTGTCGAGTTTACTTTCGCCAATTTGACTGATATCGGTCGAAAACACCGTGATCCCAAGACGGTTGTAAACCTTGATCTTGATCACCGCCGTATTATTCATCAGCGCCATGACCTTAGCGCGTAATGCAACCTCTTCAGCCGCCAGGCGCAGCGAGTTGGCATCCCGCGCAGCTGAATTACCGAGCAAGGTCAGAAGATCCGGTCCCAACGAGTTTTTAAAAACCTCAGCCATTGCCACATTACGATCTTCAGCCAATGCAGTCATCTGCTGGATCGAGATATAACGGTAAAGCGGCCCAAGCAAACCGGCTGCCAGCACAATCAGGATGAAACTGAGGGTCGAAAAGTAGCGGGAAAGATTGAACATGCTTGCCTTAAGTTAGCTCGCGCAAACGCGAAACCGCTTCTTCAACCCGCTTGACGGCAATCACTTCCATACCGGGAATCGCATGTTTCGGGCGATTGGCTTCAGGAATCAACGCGCGGGTAAATCCCAGTTTGGCAGCCTCCTTGAGGCGCTCCTGACCGCGTGGTGCCGGGCGGATTTCACCCGCCAAACCAACCTCACCAAACACTATAAGTTTAGCAGGCAATGCTTTGTTTTTTAACGATGATGTGATGGATAAAAGCACCGCCAAGTCAGCTGCCGGCTCAGTAATCTTGACGCCGCCAACAGCGTTCACAAAGACATCCTGATCGAAGCAAACGATCCCGGCGTGTCGATGCAACACCGCCAGCAACATCGCCAGCCGTTGTGCATCGAGCCCGACCGTCAGCCGGCGCGGTACGCCGTGCGCTGTATCAACCAGCGCCTGAATCTCGACCAGCAGCGGGCGCGTCCCCTCCTGCGTCACCATCACACAGGAACCCGCGACATCCTGCCCGTGCTGCGACAAAAACAGCGCCGAGGGGTTGCTAACCCCCTTGAGGCCGGTTTCGGTCATCGCAAACACGCCGATTTCATTGACCGCGCCAAAGCGGTTCTTGACTGCCCGGATCAGCCGGAAAGTCGAATGGGTATCGCCCTCGAAATAGAGCACCGTATCGACAATATGTTCCAGCACGCGCGGCCCGGCCAGGGCGCCTTCCTTGGTCACATGGCCGACAAGAATTACCGTGATGCCGGCCTGTTTGGCCAGCCGGGTTAATTGCGCCGCGCATTCGCGTACCTGCGCGACCGAGCCCGGCGCGCTCGACAACTGATCCGACCACAAGGTCTGGATCGAGTCGATTACCGCCACCATCGGCATTTCGGCCTGCAAGGTCGACAGGATGCGTTCGAGATTGATTTCGGCCATCAATTGCAGGCGTCGCGTATCCAAACTCAGGCGGCGGGCGCGCAAGGCAACCTGTTCGCCGGATTCTTCACCGCTGATGTAAAGCACTTTTTGCCCAATCGACAGCAGCGACAGCGCCTGCAACAGCAAGGTGCTCTTGCCGATACCTGGATCGCCGCCGATCAGGACGACGCCGCCGGGCACCAGTCCGCCGCCGAGCGCCCGGTCAAATTCGCCGATGCCGGTCGCCAGCCGCTCGGTTTCGCGCGCCTCGATCTCGGACAGATTCTGCAATTTGACGGTCGGCGCCAGCGCCTCAAAACGATGGCCGCTAGATTTCTCGGCGATGGTCTCAACGAGCGTGTTCCAGGCATCGCAGCCCGGACATTGCCCTTGCCATTTGGGGCTGATCGCACCACATTCGGTGCAGCTATAGATCGACTTGCTTTTTGCCATGTTGCCGAGGATACAACAATCAGCTGCCGACGACTTCGACCGGCACGCGCGCCGCCAGGGCGCAGAACAATTCATAGGCAATGGTGCCGGCGGCCGTTGCCACCTCATCAGCCGGCAGAGCATCGCCCCAGAGCGTGACCGGCGCGCCGATGCCGGCTTCACGAATATCAGTGATGTCGCAGGCCAGCATGTCCATCGAAACCCGGCCCAGGGTCGTTGTCCGTCTACCCATCACAACAATCGGCGTGCCGCTTGGCGCGTGACGCGGGTAGCCATCGGCATAGCCGCAGGCGACAATCCCGATGCGCATCGGCCGCGTCGCGGTAAAGGTGCCGCCATAGCCGACTCGATCACCGGCGGCCAGGGTCTGGATACCAATAATCTGGCTATGCAGCGTCATCACCGCTTGCAAACCCAGCGCCTCAGCTGACTGATCGGCAAATGGGCTGGCACCGTAAAGCATGATGCCGGGGCGCACCCAATCCGCCTGCGCGCCCGGATGCCGCAAAATCGCCGCTGAATTGGCCAGGCTTACCGGCCCCTGCCATTTACCGGTCATCGCCTTGAAACGATCCATTTGCCAGGCGATGCCCCGCTCGCCATCAGCCTCGGCGAAATGGGTCATTAGCGTGACTTCAGTCTGCGGAAACTGGCGCAGGGTTTCGAGCACCGTCGGCAACTGTTTGGCGGTAAAGCCGAGGCGGTTCATGCCGGTATTCAACTTGAGGTAAATTTTCAGGGGTTTTTCGCGGTTGACCGCGGCAATCAGAATTTCCAGCTGATCAATGCAATGCACCACGCTGGTCAGGTCAGATTCCACCACGGCGCGGGCATCTCGCGCACTGAAGACGCCTTCAAGCAACAAGATGGGCTGGGTGATGCCCGCTTCGCGCAGGGCAAGCGCGCTTTCAGTTTCCAGCAAGGCAAAACCATCTGCCTCATCGCGCAAGGTTTGCAGCGCGCGCCACTGGCCGTGGCCGTAGGCATCAGCCTTAATCACCGCCCACGCACTGGCGGCCGGTGCGTGCTGTTTGGCCAGGCGATAGTTATGCAGCAGTGCGTCAGGTGCGATGCGGGCGCGAATCGGGCGCGAGGTCTTCATAAAGCAATTTCCTGAAGTTTGTTTTTGGCAAAACCCATAAACGTCTCGGCCATACGGGTGCGGAACCTGTCTTCCGGATAGATCATCAGTAGATTGCGCTTGAGCGGCGGCTTGAGTGCGACCCCAACCAAGCTTCCCGTCCCAAGCTCTTTCTCCACTACCCAGCGCGAAACAACGGCGAAGCCGATACCCTGGGCAACAACGCCTTTTATTGCCTCCGGGCTACCCATTTCCATTTGCATTTTGAGCGATTGCGGATCAATTTTATGGCTTTCAAAATAAGCATTGGTCGCTTCGCGGGTTCCGGACCCCGGTTCGCGCGCGACATATTCATAGTCAGCCAGTGCCTTTGGAGTGATCGTCTTTTTTCCGGCCAACGGGTAATCGGGCGCGCAAATCGCAATCAGTTCGTCACTGCCAAAAACCTCCCCGACCAAGGTGGGCGCTTTGAGCGCTGCCTCGATCAAACCCAGGTCAAGGGTGTGGGCTGCGACGCGATTTTCGATAGTTTCACTATTGGCGACAATCAGGCGCGCCCTGACTTGCGGGTAGAGCGCATTGAATTCGCTGAGCACCACCGGCAGCATGAATTCGGCAATAGTGCTACTGGCACCAATCAGCAAGGGCCCGCGCATTTCGCCGGTCATCTCGGCAAGCCGCCCTTCCATTTCGTCGGAAAGCGCCATGATTTTTTCGGCATAGGAAAGCACCAGTCTGCCGCCCGGTGTCAGCGTAATGTTGCCGTGCCGGCGTTCAAACAACCGGGTGCGGTAAAGCGTCTCCAGTTGCTTGATTTGAACAGTAACAGCCGGTTGCGACATGAACATTGTTTCGGCGGCGCGCGTGAAACTAAGCTGCTTGGCTACTGCCAGAAATATCTGCAAACGCCGGTCAGCCATTAGTTTCTCCCTGAGTCAATGAGCGCTATTCAATCACAGGCTGCGGCGTTTCAGGAAATCAGCCGACGCGGCAGTGTCACAAATCCATGGTATAAACTCGCCCAAAGTTATAGCGAGACAAGCGCCAACGTGCCTTTCGGTTTCTACATCATTATGGCAGCGCAGTTTTTTTCAGCGCTGGCCGACAACGCTCTCCTGATTGCAGCGATCTACGCCCTCCGCGAGATGCAGGCGCCGTCGGAGTACGAGCCGCTGCTTAAAACTTTTTTCACGCTTTCCTATGTTTTGCTGGCGGCGTTTGTTGGCGCTTTTGCCGACTCGATGCCCAAGTGGCGCGTGATGTTCATCAGCAATGCAATCAAGATACTCGGCTGCAGCCTGATGTTCTACGGCGCCCATCCGCTGGTCGCCTACGCCGTTGTCGGTCTCGGTGCTGCCGCTTACTCGCCAGCCAAGTACGGCATCCTTACCGAATACCTGCCGGCCCGTATGCTGGTCGTCGCCAATGGCTGGATCGAGGGTTTGACGGTCGGTGCGATCATTCTCGGCGTCGTCATCGGCGGCACCCTGATCCGCCCGGAGGTCGCCGGCAGCCTGCTCGCCTTTGATTTCCCGATCATCGACACCGGCGTCGACACGGTCGGTGAAATGGCGCTCTCCGTCATTGCCGTGTTTTACCTTCTGGCCTCGCTGTTCAATCTTTATGTGCCGGATACCGGCGTTGACCACAAGCAACTCAAATCCAACCCCTTCTTCCTGATTCACGAATTCAATCACTGCCTGGCGCTGCTCTGGCGCGACAAGCTGGGTCAAATTTCGCTGGCGGTGACGACCCTGTTCTGGGGCGCCGGCGCGACGCTGCAATTTATCGTCATCAAATGGTCAGAGGTTGCGCTCAATCTCGACCTCTCCAAATCGTCGATGCTGCAAGGCGTCGTTGCGGTTGGTGTGGCCGTTGGTGCGGTCGCTGCCGCCAAATTCATCACCCTGCGCAAATCGGTTCAGGTTATCCCGCTCGGCATTGCGATGGGAATCATCGTTCTGGTAATGAACTTTGTCCATGAAGTCTGGCTGGCCGTCCCGCTGCTGATCCTGATCGGCGGACTTTCCGGCTTCTTTGTCGTGCCGATGAACGCCCTGCTTCAGCATCGCGGCCACATCCTGATGGGCGCCGGCCACTCGATTGCCGTGCAGAACTTCAACGAAAATCTCTCGATCCTGATCATGACCGGCTTGTATTACCTGATGATCAAGATGGATGTTTCGATTTACATCGTCCTCACCATGTTTGGGCTATTCGTCAGCGGCCTGATGTACTTGATCCGCAAGCGCCACCAGCTTAACCAGCAGGAACGCGACGACGTGATCCACCTCGACGACTCAACCCACCACTAAAAGCGTTTCAGGCCGCCGCTGCAGCGCGCAGTAACTGCCGGGCGCGCAATAAATCTTCCCAGGCCTTGGCTTTTTCCGGCAGATTGCGCAGCAGATAGGCCGGGTGATAAGTCACCACTACCGGGATGCCCTGATAGGCAAGCGGCTGGCCACGCATTGAGGCCAGGGTTTTATCCTCGTGCAAAACCGCATGTACCGCCGCCTTGCCGAGCAGAACGATTATTTTTGGACGGATCAGCGCAATTTGACGCTCCAGATAAGGCCGGCAAGCCGCCATTTCTCCGGCTTCCGGCGTGCGATTGCCGGGCGGGCGGCACTTTACCGCGTTGGCGATATAGACCTTGTGATCGCGCTTGAGATCAAGCGCTGCCAGCATGTTATCGAGCAACTTGCCGGCCTGACCGACAAAGGGTTCACCCTGCACATCTTCTTCAGCGCCCGGCCCTTCGCCAATAAACAACCAGTCAGCCTGACGATCCCCCGCCCCCAACACCGCCTGCTTGCGCTGCTGGCAAAGCGCGCAGGCGCGGCACCCACTAACCTGCCGGGTCAGTTCCGGCCAGTCAAGCTGACCGGTGTTACCAGCCACAACGAGAAGCGGTTCAGGCTGCGCCTTTGCCGTCACCACCGGCTGATGAGGCGCCGCGGGTTTAACAACTGCGGGCGCCTCGCTTGCCGGCGGCAGCGACTCCTGAGTGCGCTGACGCCAGATCGGCCCGAGCCCCATTTCGACCAGCACTTGCTCACGACTCAGATTCACGACAGTTCCTTGTCAAAAACCAGCCCATCCTCGCGCCCGATAACAGCCGGATAATAGCCCCGCCGCACACCGATCTGATTGAAGCCAAAATGGCGATAAAGCTCGACCGCCCGCTCATTCGAGGGGCGTACCTCAAGAAAAAGCTTGCTCGCCCCATGCTGCTTGGCCAATTCCATGACATGCCGCAACAGACGCGCGCCGTGGCCCTGCCCCTGATAACGTTGACAGACGCCTAGATTGAGCAAATGCGCCTCATCAAGGACGCGCATGATCACCGAAAACCCAATCAGATCACCACCCAGACGGCACACCCAGGCGCTATGCCCGGCCACCAGCGAATCCGAAAAATTACCACGCGACCAGGGAAATGCCTGCAAAGTCGCCTCCAGCGCCGCCACTGAATCAAGATCGCGCTCATTCATCGGAAAAAACTCCGGATGGAGTTCAAAGCCACTCACGCCTTGCCGCCTTCACTCAAACGTTCGGCTACCGTTTTGGCTACCTTGTCGCGAATGTAAAGCGGCGCCGCCAAGGCCGGATCGATCCCTTCGCCCCGCCCGGCGCGTAATGCCCCGATGCGCGCAAGCGTCGCGGCAAGCGGGACAATTTCCGGCCTAAAAAAGCCGTTGACCGAAGCAAGTCGATCTTTTAGCACCGGATAGGCCGCCAAGGCATTACCGCAGGCGACCCAGTCATTTCCCTCAGGCAAGGGCACGCCATCCGGCGAACTCACCCGGATTTCGCCCTGCAAAACCGCTTCATCGCCAGTAACCCGATAAGCGCCCGAATAAACCTCGCCCATCCGCGCATCAAGCAAAGCCAAAACATGCGCCGAGCCGGCCATCACCGCCATCGTTTCCAGACTTGTCACCGCAATCAACGGCGAATCATGCGCCACGGCCAAACCCTGTGCCGCCCCGCAAGCAATTCGCAAACCGGTAAAGGCACCAGGCCCGGCACCAAAAGCAATCGCGTCCAACTGCGAAAAGCCGATCCCGACTTCGAGCATCAACTCACGCACCAGCGGCAGCAAGGTTTCAGAATGTGAGCGCCCTAACGGGCAAAGACGCTCAATCACCCGCCCATCATGGAAAAGCGCGCAAGAGCCAAATTCTGTGGAGGTTTCAAGGGCAAGAATCAACATGCGGCGCATTTTACCGGAGCCGCTACGCCCAGTTGTGCCGAATTCCTGGATTACCCCTGACGGACAATCTCCAAGGGCCGAATCCCCGCTGCGAAAAGCGTATTCGCCGGTACTCCCCACCAGCGCTCAAGCAGGGTTGGGTGCACCAGATCCCTTGTGACAACCAGATTCGCAACCTGCTTGATCCGGTGCCGCCAGAAACGCTATTCCCACTCATGGCCACGATTAGCGACGAACTTTACCGGGATGGCTATCTCGAGCACTTCCGCTCGATCAACCACACCTTTCTGATCGCCCTTGATAGCACTGACTTCTTCTCTTCGGAGAAAATTGTGCCAGCAATTCTCATTTTTAAATCAGGTTGAAATACGGGGGGGATGAATTGATCTCGGGCAGAGCAGCGTGCGGGTGTAGAATCGCAGGACACCATCTTCATGCCCTCTTGATGCCTCCCCTTGATCAACTTGTATCGCCCGATATGGGAGCAAGAAAAGCGCTCCCGGCAGTTCCGCAATATCTGCAGGCAAATTACTGGTGGGCTTATATTCATCCGCGCGCGGTATATGTTTTTGAGCGCCAGTGGCTGGTCAACCTGATTCTCTGGGGCAACTACCGGCGCCTGTGCAACGCAGTGCTTAATGGTTTCGGCCGCCACTTGTCTGGCCGCGCGCTGCAAATTGCCTGCGCCTACGGTGATCTCACGCCGCGCCTGGCGGCCTGCATCGCCCCCGGCGGCACGTTGGAGGTTGTCGATATCCTGCCGATCCAGATCGAAAATCTGGCAAGCAAGCTGGCTCATGATGCACCGGTCAAGCTGCACTGCATGGATTCGGCGGCCTTGCAGTTTCCCGATGCGAGCTTTGACCGGGCCCTGCTTTTTTTCCTGTTGCACGAACAGCCGCAAGCGGTGCGTCAAAAGACGCTGGCCGAGGCGCTGAGGGTAATCCGGCCGGGCGGTACGCTGACCATTGTCGATTACGCTCCGCCGAGTCGATTGAACCCATTGTGCTATTTGTGGCTGCCCGTGCTCGAGCGCCTGGAGCCATTCGCCCGTGATTTGTTCAGTGAGAAGATTGCCGCCTGGTTGCCGAAGGGTGGTGGCTTCGCCACAGTCAGCGAACGACGCTACTTTGGCGGCTTGTACCAAATGTTGACGTTGAGAATTTCCGGGACAGTTCCGGACAGGAAAGCTGACGCATAGACAGGGAGTTCACACGTGGAAATATTTAAGGCGGATGTGGTGATTGTCGGCGGTGGCGGCGCTGGTCTGCGGGCAGCTATCGCGGTGGCGGAGTCCGACCCGGCACTGAGGATCGCGCTTGTCTCGAAGGTCTATCCGATGCGCAGCCACACCGTCGCCGCCGAGGGCGGCGCGGCGGGGGTAAAACTGCCGAGCGACAGCCTCGACTACCACTTTAGCGATACAGTGGGGGGCGGCGACTGGCTGTGCGAGCAGGATGTGGTCGAGTATTTCGTGGCGCGATGCAGCGCAGAGTTGACCCAACTCGAGCATTGGGGCTGCCCGTGGAGCCGCACGGCCGACGGACAGGTCAATGTGCGCGCCTTCGGTGGCATGAAGATCGAGCGTACCTGGTTTGCCGCCGACAAGACTGGCTTCCACATGTTGCACACGTTGTTCCAGACGTCGATCAAGTATCCGTCGATCAAGCGCTTCGATGAACATTTCTGCGTCGACCTCGTGGTCGAGGAAGGGCGTGCCCAAGGGGTCGTCACTATCGAAATCGCCTCGGGAGAATTTACCCTGATCGAGGCCGGGTCGGTGATTATCGCCACCGGCGGCGCCGGCCGGGTGTTCCGCGAGAATACCAACGGCGGCGTGGTGACCGGCGACGGCATGGCGCTCGCCTACCGCCACGGTGTGCCGTTGCGTGACATGGAATTCGTTCAGTATCACCCGACCTGCATGCCCGGCACCGGACTGTTGTTCACCGAAGCCTGCCGTGGCGAGGGTGGCTTTCTAGTCAACAAGGATGGTTACCGTTACCTGCAGGATTACGGCCTCGGCCCTGCCGAACCGACGCCGCGCAACAAGGCCATGGAACTCGGCCCACGCGACCGGCTGAGTCAGGCTTTCTGGTATGAGCAGCAAAAAGGCCGCACCATCGAGGGCCCGCACGGTTCGGTGGTATACCTTGATCTGCGCCATCTCGGCGAAGCCAAGCTGCGCGAGCGTCTGCCGCAGATCTACGAACTGGCCGAACAATATCTCGGGGTCGACCCGGCCAAGGCGCCGATTCCGGTGCGGCCTGCGGTCCACTACACGATGGGCGGCATTCTCGTCGACGGCCTGTGTTCCTCGCCCTTGCCGGGCCTCTATGCGGCCGGTGAGTGCTCGAGCGTCGGCATACACGGCGCCAACCGGCTCGGCTCGAATTCACTGTCCGAACTGCTGGTGTTCGGCAAGGTGGCCGGCGAGGAAGCTGCGCGTTTCGCGAAATCGGTGGCGCCGGGAAACACTGCGAGCCTGCACAAGCAGGCGCAGGCTGTCGAGCAGCGCGTCCTCGGGCTCAAGACGAAGACCGGGGGCAGCGAACGCATTGCCACCCTGCGCAAGGAAATGGCGCAGACCATGGAAGACGGCTGCGGCATCTATCGCCTGGCCGAAACCATGCAGAAGACCTGCGACAAGCTCGACGAACTCAAGGCGCGCTTCCGCAACGTCAATGTCGAGGACAAGTCGAGCGTCTGGAACACCGAGTGGCTGCTGGCGATCGAACTCGAATACCAGCTCGACGTGGCCCAGTCGATGGCCCATTCCGCCTTGCAGCGACGCGAGTCGCGTGGCGCCCACCAGCGCCTCGACGGCTTCGAGCAGCGCGACGACGCGAACTTCCTGAAGCATTCGCAGGCGCACTACGTCGCCGATGGTCCGCCGCGCATCGATTACGGCCCGGTAAAGATCACCAAGTCGCCGCCCGGCACCCGCGCCTACGGCGCAGCCGGCGAAAAGGCGGAGCGGGAAAGGAAGGCATCCCATGCCTGAACAACAGAAAACCATCGAGATCGAGGTCCTGCGCTACAACCCGGAAACGGACCAGGTACCGTACGCACAGGTTTTTGCAGTGCCATTCACCGACGACATGTCGGTGCTGCAGGGCGTGCAGTACATCAAGGATTACCTCGACGGCTCCCTGAGCTTTCGCTGGTCGTGCCGGATGGCCATCTGCGGCAGTTGCGGCATGATGATCAACGGCGAGCCGAGCCTGTCCTGCCAGACCTTTTTGCGTGACTACTACCCGGAACGGGTGCGTGTCGAAGCGCTGGCGCATTTCCCGATTGAGCGCGATCTGGTGATCAACATGGAAGGCTTCATCGAGAAACTCGAAAGCATCCAGCCCTACATCATTCCCAAGGAAGCGCGCACCCTGGCCCAGGGTGAATACCTGCAGACACCGGCCCAGCTCAACGCTTACGAGCAGTTCAGTTCGTGCATCAACTGCCTGCTGTGCTATGCCGCCTGTCCGCAGTTCGGCCTCAACAAGGATTTCGTCGGCCCGGCGGCGCTGACCCTGCTGCATCGCTACAACATGGATTCACGTGACGGCGGCCAGGCCGAGCGGATGCAACTGGTCAACGCCGAGGAAGGCGTGTTCAATTGCACCGCAGTCGGGTATTGCTCCGAGGTCTGCCCGAAGCATGTGGACCCGGCCAATGCGGTCAACCTGAACAAGACCAACAGCGCCATGGATTACTTCCTGCGCTTCCTCGCACCGAAGGGAGGTACCAAGTGAGCAAGCGTCGTCCCTATGTCCGCCCCATGGATGGCTGGTGGCGGAAAAACCCCTACTTCGTCGAGTACATGATCCACGAGGGCACGGCGCTTTTCGTGGCGGCCTATGCGGCGGTCCTGCTCTTCGGACTGCTCCGCCTGGCGCAAGGCGAAGCGGCCTGGAACGGCTGGCTGCTGGCCCTCAAGAGCCCCTGGTCCATCGGCTTCCACCTGCTGGCACTGGCTGCGATCGGCTATCACGCCTACACCTGGTTCAAGATCATGCCGCGCACCATGCCGCCGCTCGTCGTTGGCGGCAAACGTCTGCCGGCCTGGGCAATCACTGGCGGCGGTCTCGCTGCGGCGGGCGCGGCCAGCCTGCTACTGTTCGTCCTGGTCTGGGGGTTGGCACGATGAAACGTCCACTGAAACGTTCCAATGCGCCAATCTTCTGGGCGCTTTTTGGTGCCGGCGGCATGCTCTCGGCACTGCTTGGGCCGATGCTGGTTTTCATCACCGGCATCGCTGTTCCGCTCGGTCTGCTACTTCCGGCCGACACGATGAGCTACCCAAAGATGCTGGCCTTTGCCCAGAACTTGATCGGCAAGGGTTTTATTTTTGCCATCATTGCGCTCTTCCTGTGGCACGCTGCCCACCGAATCTTTCACAGCCTGCACGACATCGGGATTCACGCTGGCAGGGGCGCTAGGCTACTCTGTTACGGGCTGGCCATGCTCGGTACCGTACTCGCCGCATACGCACTCCTGGCGACAGGGTTTTAGTGCCGCAAAGCCAGGTCTAACAAGAGTCTTGTCGCCTGAAAGGCCGCTGAAATTGTATTTTTATTATCTTGAAACATTGGCGATAACCAGTCGTATGCTACGTGCCAGCGATATATCAGAAGCGCTGGCTGCCTAAATGAGTATCAAAGGGGTAATTCTCTATCCCCTAACAAGTTCAAGCGGTCGAACCCCCGCTGCGAACAGCGTATTCGCCGGTACTCCCCACCAGCGCTCAAGCACGGTGGCGTAGAGGCTACGAAAATCAATGTCAAAAGGTAGATTGCCGTTGCCATCAAGTCGGCTAAGTGCCGGTGCTGCGCCGTGTATTCCCCCGCGAACCCTCCCACCCAGCACAAAATGCGGCGCTGCCGTGCCGTGATCAGTGCCGTTGGACTGGTTCTCGCGCGCTCGCCGGCCAAATTCCGAGTAAGTCATGATCAACGTGTCCTGCCAGCGATCCATCTCAATCAATGCAGCCCGCAAGGCAGCGACGCCTTCACCCAATTGGCGCAGAAGATTGGCGTGCGTGCCGGGCTGGTTCTGATGGGTATCGAAGCCGCCAAGGGTCAGCCGCAGCACGGCGATCTGGCCGCCAGACAGCACCCCGCAGCCGGTTTTGATCGCCTGGCCAAACTCGCCTTTGGGGAATTCAGTCTTGAAGGCAAATGAGGTGTCCAGCTTTTTGCCGGCTTCCGAAACATCGTTCTCGACCTTGAGCAGATGACGCAAGGCCGCCCCGCCCTCCTCAGACACTGAATTCGCCAGGCGCGCCTGCCGGCTGAACTGGCCGGCATCCTTGAGCGCAATTGCCCGCGCGCCGGTCAACGGGCCGAGGTCACTGGAACCGACCAGTACGCCATCGGCGAGATACGATTTGGGTACCGCTTGCCGAGCGAAAACCCGCGCCAGCCAGCCTTCGTGGAGATATTCGCTGGCTGCTGAAGCGGTATCCCAAATTTCAATCGAGCGAAAATGCGAGAGATTGGCTTGCGGATAGCCGACCGACTGCAGCACCGCCATCTCACCGTTCTTCCACAGCGGCATCAGCGGGGCAAGCGCCGGATGCAAGCCAAGCGAACCATTGAGCGCAATTACTTCGTCACGCTTGATGGCAATGCGCGGCCGCAGGCTGGCATAGAGCGGATCGCTGTAGGGGATGACGGTATTCAAGCCATCATTGCCACCCTTGAGTTCAACGAGAATCAACAGACGCCGGTAATCACCAGCGGCAAATGCCAGATTTGGTGTCAGCGCATAGAGTGAGCCTAGCGAGAGTGCTTTCAGGAAGTCTCGACGATCCATGCCGGCACCTATTTCAATTGAAAAACGGGATCAAGCAGCAGCGTGCGCAGCAAGGGCAAGCCGATCTGCGGGGCGCTGATTTCCTGCACCGGCGGCAAAGCCAGCAAGGCCAGTTGCAGGCCGCTGAAATCCCGGTAATGCGACAACCAGCCGGCGCTATCGAAATGAATCTGGCGCATCGCTTCGGCCATCCGCGTCTTGCCGTCAGCGGGATCAGGGGATTCGCGGCGAAGCATTGCCGAACGCTCCATTTCACTCGCCCGTAGCAAACGCTCGATGAACTGCTTGCGCGCCAGCAAGGTGCTTGAATTGATCCACGCCTCGCCGCCTGGCCAGCCACGCACGTTGGGCGGCGCAAAAAGATCCTGCCCAATGTTGCGCATGGCGAGCGCCAAGGGCAGCGCATCGGGAACATCAACCGCCAATGTTCGCGTCGTGCCAATAATGAAATCAACCGGTGCCTTGATCAGGCTGCCACGATTTCCGGCTGCCCAGAAGGCCTCACTGATGAACAATGCCCGCAAGGCCGGACGTATTTCATACCCGGCGCCGCGCAACGCGGCGGCAATTCGGCTTACCTGCTGCGCATCCAGCACCGGCGAGACAAACTCGCGCCACAGCTTGCCGGCAATGAATTTCGCGGCTGCCGGCTGCGCCAGCAGAATATCGAGCACGGCATCGCCATCAAAATTACCGCGCCGGCCAAGGATCAACTTCTCACCATCATCGTGCATTGCCGGCCGCCACAGGTAATCTCCGCTTTGCGGCGCAAAGCTCCAGCCGGTGAAGGCGCGTGCCGCTTCCTTGATGTCCTGCTCCCTGTAATTACCTTCACCGAGGGTAAAAAGCTCCATCACCTCGCGGGCAAAGTTTTCATTCGGGCTACTCTTGCGATTGCTGGCGCCGTCAAGATAGACCAGCATTGCCGGGTCTTTGGCAACGGCATGGAGCAAGCTGCCAAAATTAGCGAGCGCATAACGGCGCAGTAGTTCGTTCTGGCGCAGCATCAGGGTACCGGATTTGACTTTTTGCTGGCTGGAAACGAAATGGTTGTGCCAGAACAGGGTCATCCGTTCACGCAACGCATCCTGAGCGCTTGGCGCCCGCAGCATTTCACCAGCCCACCAGGCACGCATTTCGCCGCCCTCGCGAACACGCTCACGTTGCGCAAGCTTACGCTCATCATCAGATAGGTTTTTGAGCGCCCCCGGACGCTCGTAGGAAATTTCCGGCGGGCGACTCTGCAAGCCACTTTCCTTGCCGTTCAGCAAGCGATCAACCGCCTGCGCCCGATCAAGTCGGGAATATTCGGCAAGCAAGGCGGGCGGAGCACCGAAACCGGTTCGCTCGAGCAAATGCCTGGCACCATCAACGCCAATCGGCGCAGCCTGAAGCGACAGGGAGTAGCCGGCGAGCAGCAGGGCGGATAAAAACTTCATGTGAATTCAGCGTTGACCGCGATGATGTTGAAAATCATGGCGTCCACCGGCGTCACGTTGGCCGCGCAACTCATCACGCAGGCGACTGCGATCTTCGGGCGGCATTTGCTGAAAGCCATCGCGCCGCTCCTCGCGTTCCTGGCGAAAGCGCTGCCTGTCCTCCTGCGGCGTTTGCTGCCAGTGCTCACGCATTTCCTGCCGAATCTGACGCCGCTCACCCGGCCCCAGTTGCGCCGACGCATTGCCTGCCAGCGCAGCAAAAACTGCCAGCGCAAGCAAACCGCGGAGCAAATCAAGACGAGAGAACATTGAGACTTTCAAATCAACGTGGCGATGAATCATTCTGCCAACTTTCTGGTGCCCATAGGCAGTTTGCCGACGGCGTTTTGTAACAACTTGTTTCAAGTCAGTCTCAAGCAAAACCTTGTTACTTGTTGCAGCGACAACACTTTGGCGAGGTGCTACTTTGACGCCGTGATGAATAATCGGAAAATGGTGACTTTATCAATACCATATCGATTGACGTTAATACCGCTTATCAATACTATTTCCAGATGATTATTTCTTTCCACAATGAGCCGACTGAAGCCATCTGGCTTGGCAACTTCACCAAGAAACTACCGAATCAAATTCAGGAAATTGCCCGGCGCAAGTTGCGGATGTTGAACGCCGCACAGCGCCTTGATGATATCCGGATACCACCGAACAACCGGCTGGAGGCACTGAGCAAAGACCGCGCCGGCCAACATAGCATTCGTATCAACGACCAAAGGCGCATCTGCTTCAAGTGGCATGAAGGCAACGCCGAGCGCGCTGAAATTTGCGACTATCACTGAATGGAGGTTTTTATGGACAAACTGCCCAACATCCACCCCGGCGAAATTCTCCGTGAAGAGTTCCTGACGCCAATGAATATCAGCCAATACCGGCTAGCCAAGCAAATCGGTGTTCCGGCCATGCGCATCAGCGAAATTTGTGCCGGGAAGCGCGGCATTACTGCCGATACCGCGCTACGCATGGCGCGCGCCTTTGGCACCACACCGGGATTTTGGCTGGCCTTACAAGCGGAATACGACACCGAGGAAGTATTGCGGATGAACGGCGACGCGATTGCGCATATTCAGCCGCTCGCTGCCTGAAGCCCTCAATGATTCTCCAAGACGTCACCAGAAAGCACGCTTGCAGCCATGACTGAACGAACCCCACAACTCCTCGTCGTCGATGACGACGTCCGCCTGCGTGATCTACTGACCCGCTATCTCGGCGAGAACGGCTTTGATGTTAAAGCCGCCGCTGATGCCAGCCAGATGGACAAGCTGCGATCCCGCGAGCATTTTGATCTGCTGGTGCTTGACCTGATGATGCCGGGTGAAGACGGCCTGACCATCTGCCGGCGTTTGCGCGGTGCCGGTGACAAGACGCCAATTATCATGCTGACCGCCAAGGGTGATGAAATCGACCGCATCGTCGGCCTCGAAATGGGCGCCGATGACTATTTACCGAAGCCCTTCAACCCGCGCGAATTGCTCGCCCGAATTCATGCCGTGCTACGCCGCCAAACTCGGCAACCGCCCGGCGCGCCTGAAGCGGATAGCGAGACGATGCATTTCGGCAATATCGAAGTCGACTTTGCCGCCCGCAGCCTCAAGCGCGGCGACGAAACGCTGCCGCTAACGACTGGCGAATTCGCCGTCCTCAAGGTTTTACTCAAGCACCCGCGCCAGCCGCTGTCGCGCGATAAACTGATGTCGCTGGCGCGCGGCCGCGAACAAGGGCCGTTTGACCGCGCCATCGACGTTCAGGTCTCCCGCCTGCGCAAACTGATCGAGGCCGATGCCACGCAACCCCGCTACCTGCAAACGGTCTGGGGCTTTGGCTACGTTTTTGTGCCGGACGGCACAAACAAGGAATGATGCCGCGCACGCTGCTGGCACGGACGTTTCTGCTCCTCGCCGCGCTGGTACTGCTGACGACGACCGCCTGGCTCAGCCTGTTTCGTTACATCGACGCTGAACCCCGGGCGCGCGAAACTGCGCAATTGGCAACGTCTGCGGTCAACCTGATTCGCGCCGCCCTTTTTGCGGCAGCGCCCGAGAAACGGATCGCACTGCTTAACGAGTTGTCGAGCCGTGAAGGGATCGGCCTGCTTCCCGTCGAGGATGAAGACCGCATCGTGCCGATGCCCGAATCGCGCTTCACGAACCTGATCCGCCGTGAGTTAACCAACAGTCTTGGCCCGCAGACCAGAATCGCCGCCAGCGTCGATGACGTAGCGGGCTTTTGGGTGAGTTTTCGCTTTAGTGAGCTGGACGAAGACGAATATTGGCTGATCCTGCCCCGTGAGCGCGCTCAACGCGGCATCGCCAACCAATGGCTGACCTGGGGCTTGCTCGCGCTCGCAGCGGCGCTGGCGGTTGCCGGCCTGATCGCCACGCGGATCAGTCGACCGCTCAAGGCGCTCGCGCAATCTGCCGCAAGCGTCGGGCGCGGGCAAATACCTGAGCCCTTGCCGGAAACCGGTGCCGATGAATTGCGCAGCCTGGCCAGCGCCTTCAACCGCATGGCGGCTGATTTGCAAGCCCATGAGCGTGACCGCTCGGAAGTACTGGCCGGCATCTCGCATGACCTGCGGACGCCGCTTACCCGTTTGCGGCTGGAAGCTGAACTGAGCGTAAGTGACGAAGGCGCACGAAACGCCGTGGTCGCTGATATCGAGCAAATGGAAGCAATCATTTCGCAATTCATGGACTATGCCCGCGCCGATCAGGGCGAAACGCTCGTCCTCACCGACCTCCCCGTCTTGCTCAATACTCTGGCCGAGCGCCATCTTTATTTAGGTCAGCCGCTAACGACAGAGATCGCCGATCACCTGCCCGATGTGGCATTGCGCCCCAAGGCCTTGAACCGCGCGCTCACCAATCTGATCGACAACGCCTGGAAATACGGTGCAAGCGCAGTCACCCTGCGCGCGTATCACGGCGCCGGCGTTATCGTTATCGAGGTTAGAGATAACGGGCCCGGTATCCCGGAAAGCGAGGCAGAACGCCTCAAGCGCCCCTTCACCCGACTGGAAAGCGCGCGCACCAACGCCAGCGGCACCGGCCTCGGGTTAGCGATTGTCGAACGGGTCGCGCGCGGTCATTGCGGAAAACTGGCTTTATTGCCCAATAATCCCTGCGGTTTGATCGCCCGCCTCAGTTTTCCAGTCAGCCAAAAAATATAGTTCATTCAAACGGAATAAGGGCCTTCCAGCCCGCATTTATGGCGTATGATTTCTTCATCGCACGGGGGAAAACGTGCGCCGGAAAACCAATCCATCCCTTCGGCAATTACTAAAGCTTAAGCGCAAAGAGAAAAGCAATGACTACTCCGGGACAGTCGCCGCTTACCGCTGAATTTCACTTCAGTATCACCGATCAGGTTTCCCTGCTTCGGGCTGACGGCAATTGTTTTGATCTGCTTGGCTACCCTGCTGCTGAGCTGATTGGCAATGCGATCCATTTCGCCAACCTGATTCATGCCGAAGACGACGACATCACCGAACTTCTTTTTTCTCATGCTGAAACATCAGCTGCCCGGGTATGCAACCTGCGCCTGCGACAGGCCAACGGTCGCATTCGCTGTTGCAAGGCAACTTTTAATAAGATTTTTGCGGTTGACCGCAACAGTCTGCTCCTTAACCTCAAAATTGAAGATGCCAAGAGCTTGGGGCGCACGCTCGACGATGCCCGGTCGCTGATCAATCTCAAAGCAATGATGGAGAACACCGACGACTTCATCTTTTTCAAGGATCGCAATCACGTTTTTACCGCCGCCAGCCAGACCTTGGTCAAACTCTGCCCGCCTGCCGAGCACTGGACTGATCTTCTTGGCAAGACCGACTACGATGTTTTTCCGGAACATTTTGCCGATATCTACTACCGGCTGGAGAAACAGATTTTCGCCGGTGTCGAAGCCGTTCACGAAATTCAGGATTACATCGACCGGGATAGCAACATTGGTTGGGTTGATAATCGTAAATACCCGATCAAAAATGATCAGGGCCAAGTCATTGGGCTTTACGGCATTGCCCGCGACATCTCTGAAAAAATCCGGATCGAACAGTCGCTCCAGCAACAGCACGATATGCTGCAGTTGATTCTTGACTATGCGCCGATCGGCATCTGGCTGCAGAACGGGCATGGTCGAATGAAATTCGTCAACAAAGAATTCTGTCAGGCAACCGGTATCAGCGAGGCCGAGTTTCTCGCCGTCCCCCATTACAAACAGCTGATTCCCGAAGAGTTCCGTCCGCAATGCCTGGCTTCGGATGCCAAGGCACTGGCCAGCGACGGCATCAGTGTCAATAAACAAAGCCTGCCTTTTGCAGACGGCCAACTGCACGACTTGCGCGTCATCAAAGCTGTCAAGCGCGATGAAAACAACTCGCCGGTAGCGCTGGTTGGTCTAAGCATGGACATCACTGACGAGTTGAAGCGAGAAAACGCGCTCCTCGAAAGCGAGAAGCGCTTCCGAACTCTGTTCGAAAACACGCCCAACGTGGCAGTGCAAGGTTACAACGCAAAGCGCGAAGTCATTTTCTGGAACCAGGCAAGTCATGATTTGTACGGCTACAGCAAGGAAGAAGCACTGGGTCGCAAACTTGAGGACTTGATCATTCCCGAATCCATGTGCAACGGGGTGATCGAGGCCACTAAACACTGGATAAATGGCGGTGTTGCGATTCCGCCAGGAGAACTGAGACTCAGGCATAAAGACGGCTCGGCGGTTGATGTCTTTTCAAGCCACGTCCTGCAACCCGGCACCAACGGCCCGGAAATGTTTTGTCTCGACATTGATCTGCGCGCCAGCAAAAAAGCTGAAAGAGAACTGGAACAATACCGGCTTCATCTTGAGGCGCTTGTTGAGGAGCGCACCGCCGATCTGCTCGTAGCCAAGGAAGCAGCGGAAGCTGCCAGTCGTGCCAAGAGCACCTTTCTCGCCAACATGAGTCACGAATTGCGCACACCAATGAATGGCATTATTGGCATGACGGCGCTGGGGCTGCGCCGCTCTGGCGAACCGGCAATCCGGGATTTCCTGGGCAAGATTGAGCAGTCGTCGCAGCATTTGCTGGCAGTGATCAACAATATTCTCGACATTTCAAAAATCGAAGCAGATCGGATGATTTTAAGTGAAGAGAACTTCAAGCTCGGCGAACTCTTCAAGAGCGTTACCGGCATGCTCAGCGTCAAAGCCCACGAAAAAGGCTTAACCCTGTCGGCGGACATGGCACCGGATATTGCTGCGATAACCGTTAGGGGCGACGCGCTGCGCATTAAGCAAATTCTGCTCAATTTCGCCGGAAATTCGATCAAGTTCACTGATCAGGGGAGTATCGTGCTGAGCACCCGCTTACTCGAAAAAAAGGCCGGCGAAGTACTGCTACGCTTTGCCGTGACGGATACCGGGATCGGCATTTCGCCGGAAGATCAGCAACGCTTATTTACTGCCTTTGAGCAGGCCGATGGATCAATGACGCGAAAGTATGGCGGCAGCGGCCTTGGACTGGCGATCAGCAAAAGGTTGGCCGGCATCATGCACGGTGAAGTCGGTGTCGATAGCATGCCTGGACAGGGAAGCACCTTCTGGTTCACCGTCAGGCTACCTGAAGTTATCGCTGAGAAGCCGGACCTCGCCGCGTTGCCGGCAACAAGCAGCATCGACGAACTGCGGGCAAAGTTCGCAGGAGTGCGCATCCTGCTGGCCGAAGACGAGCCACTTAATCAAGAGATCGCCAAAATACAGCTGGAGGATTCCGGACTGATCGTTGATCTAGCGGACGATGGAGAAATCGCCATCGACCTGGCGATGCGCCAAAACTATGCCCTGATCCTGATGGACATCCAGATGCCACGGATCAATGGCCTCGACGCGACCAAGGCGATCCGCACCCTGCCCGGCTACGCCGAGACACCGATTCTGGCGATGACTGCCAATGTCTATGACGAAAGCCGTCAGGCCTGCCTTGAGGCCGGCATGAACGACCACATCGGCAAGCCGGTGGTACCGGAAAAACTCTACGAAACACTTCTGAAATGGCTGACCAAACCCCGTCAGGCAGCAGGTACTGCGTCTAACCCCTGAAAATCTGCCAGCTTTCTTCGAAGTCGGCTTCAACCTCAGCCAGTACGCACGCGCATTTTTTGCCGTCGAGCCCGAGTCGCTCCCAGGCGGTACGATCAATCGCCATCAACATCTCGTCAGACGCGCCGGAAAGCCCAAGCGCATGGGAAAAAATATCGGCGATATGCACGATATTCGCCAAGGATTCAGCCAGTTCGCCAGCCGGCGCATGGTGCATGGCGATTGCCTGACGCAGGCTTTCCGGAAAGCGCCAGGTTTCAGCCAATAGACCGCCGACCTCAGCATGATCCAGTCCGAGAATGTCACGCTCGGCGACGACCAATGTGCAATCGTGTTTTGTGCGGTATTCAAGCACAAGTGAATAATGTTCTGAGAAGTTCGAGGCCAGTACGAGTTGTCCGATGTCGTGCAGAAGCGCGGCTGTGAAAGCCAGGTCAGCATTGCTTTTGGCAAGTGGTGCCAGCGAACGCGCGGCCAGTGCCGCGCCGATGCCATGCCGCAGATAGGCCTGCGTATCAAAACCGGGGCATTGATCGACATGAAAAGCGCCATTAACCCCGAGCGTCAACACCATGCTGCGCACGGCACGAAAACCAAGAACCACCAGCGCATCGTTGATTGTCCCGACTTTTTTCTGGAGGCCGTAAAACGGTGAGTTGGCGACCCGCAACACCCTTGCAGTCAAGCCCTGATCGAGGGAAATTTGCCGCGATATATAGGCCACATCGACATCATCGTCACCAAAGGTAGCAATTAGCTCAGTCACTACCGGTGGCAATGGTGGCAATTGTTTGAGACGATCTATCAATTGATCACGGCTGAGTAATGTCATTTGTGCTTATCCATCCGAAAATCCAGCAGCGTCCGGTACAGCGCGCGCGTCTCCGCCCCGTTGCCTGCCTGGCGGAAAAGCTGGTCGAGTTGAGTTTTGATCGCGGTAAGCCGAACCTCGTCGGAAACCTTGATTTCTGCCACCAGATCCTCAGGGGATGGTGATTCCTGGTTTGTCATGCGATTTCCTTTTGCAAAATCAGCAATTGCCTTTGTAAGTCCCCGCCCAAACTCGCCTGCCGCCACAGGCAACGATACCGCCCTTCACTGACCAGCACAATTTCATCGGCACCCACCCCGGACAACTCCGGAAAAACAACTGTAAGTACCGAACCTATAGCCAATCCTCGAGCGCCGAACACATCGGCGGCAGCGTCATTAATCATGGCGACCATGCTTTGTTCATCGAAGCCGATAATCGGTACCGGTAAAGCGGCAACCACATCCTGCAAAATGGCGAAGCCGCGGCTTTCAAGCGCCTGCAACTCAGTGTTTTCAACCTCCAGACGGCGGCGTTCCTGCTCGGTTCTGAGTAGCGCACGTTCGGCAACTTCAACCTCGTGCGAAAGGCGGCTGTATTCGTCAGAAATATGCCGCCGTTGCAAAGCCTCCTCGACCGTCTGACGAAAGGCTGTGGCATCGACTGGCGCGTGCATTACCCGTTGTACCAGCCCGGCACCTGCCATTTCAGCCACTTTTTTGTGACGCCACTGCTTGTCGTCAGCAAGCAATATGCGTTCGCAATGCGGCTGCAATACGGCTACCTGTTGCAACAACGCCAGCGCATCGAAATTTTTGCGTGATGCGCCGCAAATCATCACATCCGCAAGATTTCCGGAGAACCATTGCAGAGCCGCCTCAGCGTCATTGGCAATACAAACGCGATGGCCGTCGCGTTCGAGCATGGAAATCACCTCATTGACGCCGTCGACCGCAACAAACAAGGCCATCGGCTTGCGCGTGCCGGAGCGCAGCAGATGGGTCGGCAAATGCTCGTCACCAAGCAACAGCTTTTCCATCTGATCTGCCGGTAACGGACGCGCGAAGAAATACCCCTGAATCACATCACATTGGTGCGAGATGAGCATCGCCAACTGCTCGGCAGTCTCGACGCCTTCAGCGACCACCTTAAGCTTGAGGTGATGGGCCATGGTGATCACTGCGCGAGTGATTGAGGCATCATCAGAGTCGGCGACAATATCGCGCACGAAAGAGCGATCAACCTTGACCGCATCAAGCGGAAAGCGCTTGAGATAAGCCAGGCTGGAGTAGCCGGTGCCGAAGTCGTCCAGTGAAATGGTGACGCCCATTTTCTTGAGCCCGCCGAGGATCTGGATCGCCTGATCGGCATTTTGCATCAGCATGCTTTCGGTAATTTCCAGATCCAGACAAGCAGCCGGCAAACCACTGCGCGCCAGGGTATTGGCGACATCAGCGATGAGCGTGTCGGACTGCAATTGACGGGCAGAGAGATTGACCGAAACACTGGGCAAGTCGAGCCCCGCCTTTTGCCAGGTAAGCGCCTGCCGGGCGGCAGTTTCGAGCACCCAGCGGCCAACACTAACAATCAGACCGGTTTCTTCAAGCAGTGGAATGAATTGATCGGGCGGCACCAGCCCGCGTCGCGGATGATTCCAGCGAATCAGCGCCTCGGTGCCAACAATGCGACCGCTGGCGCAGCTGACCTTGGGCTGGTAATGGAGAACGAATTCTTCGCGGATCACCGCGTTGCGCAAATCGGTCTCCAGAAACAGGCGCTCCCGGACACCCTCCTGCATCGCCGGTGAATAAAATTGATAGCAGTTGCGTCCCATCTGCTTGGCATGACGCATGGCGATTTCTGCGTAGCTAACCAGATCATGTACTTCCTGGCCATCGTGTGGATGAAAGGCAGCACCGATGCTGGCAGTGGCAAACACCTCCTGGCCTTCAACGCGCACCGGCGGTGTCAGCGTATCGAGGATGCGCCGGGCGACAATTGCCGCCTGCTCACGATCAGCCACTTCGGGCAGGAGAATCCCGAAAACATCACCACCCAGCCGCCCGAGTACATCGGACTCACGAAGCGAGCCTGATAAACGCCCGGCGACCTGCCGCAACAACTCATCACCGCAGACATGCCCGAGCGTCAGATTGATTTCATGGAAGCGGTCGATATCAATCACCATCACGCCAAGCGGTTGCTGCTTGCGTTTTCCGAGGGCGAGCAGGCGACGCGCCTGATCGTAGAACATCAGTTGATTGGGTAGTGCGGTCAACGCATCAAAATGGGCAAAAAACGGCGACTGCCGCTGCTCGATAGAGGAGGAAGTAATGTCGCTGGCAACGCCGCCAATACTGACAACTTTGTCGGTCTCGTCACGTACCGGGAAATTCCGCGCATGCAGCCAACGCACTTTGCCATCCGGCCGCAAGACGCGGAAGCGCTCATCCAGCCCGCCCATCCGGAATTGTTCGAGACGCTGCGCCATGCGTGGCTGATCATCAGCATGGACGTACTTCAGCCAGTCATGGCTGTCGGCATACAAGGCTTCAACATAAAGGCCCCAGATTTGCTCGTAGCCTTTGCTGACATAAGTGATGCGCTGCGACTCGGCATCCACCAGCCAATAACATTCCGGGATATTGCTCGCCAGTTGCAGGAAACGCGCTTCACCCTCGGGCAGCGTATCGAGCAAGCTGTCCACCCGATTTAGCTGCGATTGGAAGCATTCGCGCTCGACAACAGCAAGCAGGCGCGACGGGTTGCTTTTGAAAACAAAATCCCGGGCGCCGCTCTCGATCAATTCAATCGGCAAGTTACTGCTGCCGCGCTCAACGGTCAGAATAATCGGCGCAGCGGAACCCTGCTCGTTGATCAAGTCAATCGCCTCAAGCGCCGGCAGGCCGGTGAGGCTGCAACTGAGCAGAATGACATCCCATGACTCTTCCAGCAGAACCGCAGCCAGCTCGGGGCGCGTAGCAACCTGCCGCGAGTAGACGACATGGCCACCATCACGCAATGCCTCAAGCAGCCGCTCGGCCGTTTTGGCCTCGGCTTCGATCAGCAATACGCGAAGAACGACGAGGTCTTCCTGGACGCTCAAACCCACTCCTTGGTGGCTAGTCGATCAATGTAAGAAATCGCTGACATAGTTGCCAAGCACGAGCTGATGAACGGAAATTTTCTTGCTCATGGCAATCGGCGATTCTCTCGAAATCCGCTGCTGAAGCGGTTAAGCAACAGACTACCAGAACTATGCCGGGGTTGTAAGCTGCTACTAAATACTGTTGCGCTCGATTAGAACAATCGCCTGCGCCTCAATCGCATTGCCTTCACCGAGGTAACCCAGTTTTTCATTGGTCTTACCTTTGATATTCACAAAATCCGGGGCAATACCGAGGTCGACCGCAATATTTTCCACCATCGCGACGGCGTGCGGGGCGATTTTGGGTTGCTGGGCAATAATCGTTGCATCGACATTGACCGGGCGCCAGCCCTTTTCCTTGAGCAGACTGACTGCGGCGCGCAGCAGAAGGCGGCTGTCGGCACCCTGATAACGCGGATCGGTATCGGGGAAATGACGGCCAATGTCGCCCAAGGCGGCGGCACCGAGCAAGGCATCGGTAATCGCGTGCAACAAGGCATCCGCATCGGAATGGCCGAGCAAACCACGCTCATAAGGAATTTCCACCCCGCCAAGAATCAACTTGCGCCCCTCAACCAGGCGATGCACATCGTAGCCCTGCCCGACGCGAATATTCATTTCTGCCCCCGCAAGATCAGCCCCGCCATGGCCAGATCGGCCGGATAAGTCACTTTGAGATTGCTGGTTTCACTGCGTACCAGTTTGGGTGCATGACCGAGTGCTTCGACGGCGCTGGCCTCGTCAGTCACGGCGCGGCATTTTTCCAGCGCTTCCGTAAGTAGACCGTAACGGAACATCTGCGGCGTTTGCGCCTGCCACAAACCATCGCGCGGCTCGGTTGCAGCAATCCGCTGGCCTTCGCCGGCACGCTTCAGGGTGTCAGCGACCGGCACGGCGAGGATGCCGCCGACCGGGTCATCGGTCAATTCACCAATCAGCGCTGCCAGCATGGCCTGAGACAGGCAGGGCCGGGCGGCGTCATGCACCAGCATCCAGTCATCATCCGCCGCCACCATCGATGCAGCACGCAGTCCGTTGGTCACGCTTTCGGCACGCGTTTCACCACCGCAACGCAAGGTTTCAAGCTTCGCCCCCAATTCACTCCAGTCATACTGCGGCCAAAATACGTCGTCCAGCGAGAGCACCACCCAGACGCGCTCGATCTCGCGGCAGGCGACCAAGGCCGCCAGCGTATGGAAAATCAGCGGGCGGCCGTTCAAACTCAGGTACTGTTTGGGCTTTCCGGCAGCGAAGCGTGAACCGCTGCCGGCAGCGGGAACAATTGCGAAATATCGTGGCATGGCTTAATTTTACTGAATATCGTCCAAAAGCGAGGAGAGAGATGAACTTCATCGTCCCGGAACTGGCTGTGCCGCTGGAGGCTTTTGCCACCGCACTTGGCATTGGCCTGCTTGTCGGTATGGAGCGCGAACGGCGCCCTGACTCGGCTGCCGGCCTACGCACCTTTGCTTTGGTGGCGATGCTCGGCTGCCTCTTTGCCTTGCTCGGCGAAAAAGCCGGTGGGCCGTGGATGCTGGTAGTTGGCTTGCTGGTCATCTCTGCCGCCATGGTTGCCTCCAATTTTTCAGCGCAACAGGAAGAAAAATTTCGCGGCTTCACTTCGGAGGCTGCGATCATCATCACCTACGGCCTCGGTGCCGCGGTCTGGTTTGGCTACGCGACGCTGGCGGTCATGCTGGCGATTACGACAACCGTTTTGCTCTATTTCAAGGCCGAGTTGCGCAACATCAGCGAGAAGATGACGCCCAAGGACATCAACTCGATTCTGCAATTTGCGGTGCTCTCGCTGGTCATTTTGCCGATTTTACCGAGTCAGGATTACGGCCCCTACAACGCGCTGAATCCTCGTCAGATCTGGTGGATGGTGGTGCTGATTTCCGGCCTCGCGCTCTCCGGCTACCTTGCCTTGCGTATCGTCGGCTCCCGCCACGGTGCAGCGCTGCTCGGCATTTTTGGCGGCTTGGCGTCGTCGACCGCAACCACCATGATGTTCTCGCGGCACGCCCGCGAACTCGGCCACCTGGTACGGATGGCCGCCATCGTCATCCTGATCGCCAATGTGATGGTGATGATCCGCCTTGGGCTGGTGTCGAGTGTCGTCGCCCCGGCGCTGATTACCCAGATCGCGATTGTTTTCGCTTGCGGCATTGTGCCCGGCGTGGTGATGTCGCTATACGGCTGGAAGATTCTCAGTGCGGCCGGCGAATTGCCGATGCCGGAAGTGAAAAACCCGACCGAGCTGAGAACTGCCATCTCCTTTGGCCTCCTTTACGCCATCGTCCTGCTCGCTTCGGCCTGGTTGCAGGATATTGCCGGCAACAAAGGCCTCTACATTGTCGCCATCGCCTCCGGCCTGACCGATGCCGACGCCAGCGTATTGTCCACCTTGCGCATGTTCAACCTCGAAAAAATTTCAAGTGATCAGGCGGTGATTGCAGTCACGCTGGCCTTGATAGCCAACCTGATTTTCAAAATCGGCCTGGTGATCACCATCGGCGGCGGAAAACTCGCCCGCCACGCCCTGCCCGGACTGCTCGCCATCGGCGCCGGACTGGCCACCGGTTTATTGCTGGTTTAGGAATTCGACCATGACAAACCCGCGTCCGCCCGCCGTCGCCGGCATGTTTTACCCCGGCAACCCGGCTGAATTGATGGCAGCGGTTGATGCCTTGCTGGCAGCGGCAACGCCTGGTGAGCAGCCGGTACCCAAAGCGCTGATCGTGCCGCACGCCGGCTACATCTACTCCGGTTCAACCGCTGCCCTCGCCTACGCCAGCCTCGCCCCACTTCGCCAGCAGATCAAGCGGGTAGTTTTGCTCGGCCCGACGCATCAGGTTGCGGTCAACGGCATTGCGGCACCTGAAGTCACCGCTTTCGCGACGCCGCTCGGCAACATTCCGCTTGACCTCGAGGCCATGACCCAACTGCATGATCTGCCGCAAATCGTCTCCAGCGACCGCGTCCATGCCGAGGAACATTCGCTCGAAGTCCATCTGCCTTTTCTCCAGCGTCTCCTGGATGATTTCAAGCTGGTGCCACTGGCCGTTGGCGAAGCCAGCCCGCAAGCGGTAGCCGAAGTGCTCGACCTGCTTTGGGGTGGGTCGGAAACACTGATTGTCATCAGCTCCGATCTCTCGCACTTCCTCAATTATTCGGCTGCCCGGCAAGTTGACCGCAACACTTGCCAACACATCCTGCAACTCGACGCCAGCATCCAGCCGCAACAAGCCTGCGGCGCCTATCCAGTCAATGGCCTTCTACTCGCCGCTCGCCAGCGCGGACTAACACCGCAACTGATCCACCTGTGCAATTCCGGCGATACGGCGGGCGATAAAAACCGCGTCGTCGGCTACGCCTCCTTTGCTTTTTATGAGTCTGACCATGACTGATCTCGGCACCCCCCTGCTGGCGCTCGCCCGTAACGCCATTGAGAACCGTCTGAATGCCAGCCACTTGTTTGCGGTCGACGCCCCGGAACTGCATAAAAATGCCGCCACCTTCGTCACGCTGACCCAAAACGGCCAGCTGCGCGGTTGCATCGGCAGCCTGCAAGCCTACCGCCCGCTGCTCGATGACATCCGCGAAAACGCCTGCAATGCAGCCTTCCGTGACCCACGCTTCATACCGCTCAGCGCTGAAGAGTTGCCAATCACCCGCGTTGAAGTCTCGCTCCTGACACCGGCTGAAGCGTTGCAATTCAGCAGCGAAGCCGATGCCCTCGCCCAATTACGCCCCGATATCGACGGCATCATTTTCAGCGCTGGAAACCGTCGTTCCACATTCTTGCCGCAAGTCTGGGAGCAACTGCCCAAGCCTGCCGATTTCATGGCGCATCTCAAACAAAAGGCCGGCTTGCCCGCCAGCTATTGGGGCAGCGACGTAAAACTCGAACGTTACACGGTCAAAAAATGGAAAGAAACCATCCCGTGAACCACCCCGCCCGCTGGTGGCACGCCCTGCCCGATGGCCGCATCCAGTGCGACCTCTGTCCGCGTGACTGCCAGCTGCACGACGGTCAGCGCGGTGCCTGTTTCGTTCGACAAATGGCCGACGGCGCGATGCAACTGACCACCTACGGCCGCTCGTCCGGCTTCTGCATCGACCCGATTGAAAAGAAACCGCTCAACCATTTTTACCCCGGCGGCAGCATCCTCTCCTTTGGCACCGCCGGCTGCAACCTGGCCTGCAAGTTCTGCCAGAACTGGGACATTTCCAGGTCAAAAGACATGGACCGCCTGATGGACAGCGCCAGTCCGCAAGCCATCGCCCAGGCCGCCAAACGCTACGGTGCGGACGCCGTTGCCTACACCTACAATGACCCGGTGATTTTTGCCGAATACGCCATCGACACCGCGCTCGCCTGCCACGAGTTGGGTATCCGCAATGTCGCGGTGACTGCCGGCTACATCCACCCTGAACCGGCTCGCGAGTTTTTTGCTGTCATGGATGCCGCCAATGTCGATCTCAAGGCCTTCACCGACAGCTTCTACCACAAGCTCTGCGGCGCCCACCTGCAGCCCGTCCTCGACATCCTCGCCTACATCCACCACGAAACCGATTGCTGGCTGGAAATCACGACCCTGCTGATCCCCGATCAAAACGACAGTCCTGACGAAATCAATCAACTCGCAAGTTGGGTCGCCAAAGAACTGGGGCCGGATGTACCGCTACACTTCACTGCCTTCCACCCCGACTGGAAAATGGGCGACATCCCCGCCACGCGCCCCGCCACCTTGATTCAGGCGCGCCGCATTGCGCTTGATGCCGGTTTGCATCACGTGTTCACCGGCAATGTGCACGACAGCGAAGGCGGCACTACCTTTTGTCCGAACTGCCATACCGCGCTGATCGTCCGCGACTGGTACGATATCAAGCGTTACGACCTCAGCCCCGAAGGCCGTTGCCCGCATTGCCAAACCAAGATTGCCGGCCATTTCGGCCCGGCTTTGGGTCACAATGGCAAAGCCTTTGGACCACGTCGCATCCCTGTTCGCCTATCGCCATGAACCGCACCCTCGCCATCCACACGCCGCACGGCTCGCTGCACGGCCATCTCGAACTGCCCGACAACCCCATAGGGCTGATTCTCCTAGCCCGCGCCCATCACGCGCCGGTTGATGCCAATATCACCGCCAATCTTGCGCTGCACGGCTACGCCATCCTCAGCATGGAATTGCTGACGGTGCAGGAGGCGCAGTTTGCCGATGCCACACAAAATGTGCCGCGTCTCAGTCAGCGCCTGCTCGACATCCTTGACCTGATCCATCGCGACGGCGACATTCAGGAACTACCGCTCGCCATCTTCGCCAGCGGCGACGCCACCCCGGCCGCCATCCGCGCCGCTGCCCAGCGTGATACGCAGGTCAAAGTGCTTGCCGGCCACGGCGGCGCCATCGACCGCGCCGGCCTCGAAGGACTCAAATTCCTCGCCGCGCCGTTGATGATGCTGTTTGATGCCGACGACAATATTGGAAAAATCGCTTTCGACCGCGCCGCTCCTTATTTGAACGTCGTCCATGAGCGCCATGAAATCAAGCCAGCCGAAGACCCGGTTATGAAAGTTGCGGCCTGGATTTCGCTGCATATCGGGCGTTGACCGCAACAAGAGCCGAGACGCGCCTTCGACGAAGGGCTAAGATGATCACTTATTGCAATTTTCCATAGCTGAACCACTCAAAAATCATGAGCGCACAAGATAACCCCGTCATCTACGGCACTGAAGACATCCTGAGAAGCCTTTGCAACTCCGTCACCCGGGTTCTCTCCGTCGCCACGCAAAGCGAAATCCACTACTCCGGCATGGTGCAACGCATCACCAAAACCTGCCTGAAGCCAGACATCGGCTGCTTTGTGCTCTTCGACGGCGGCTTCTCCGGCCTCGTCGTCCTAAATTTCTCGGCACAATCGGCGCTCGAACTCTACGAAAGCTACATGCTGCACATGGGCATGGATAAAGCTGAACTGGCCACCTCGCACACCGCGGACGAGGTCAGCAACGTCATGGGCGAGTTGATGAACCAGATCGTCGGCGACTTTACTGGCAAAGTGGCACGCGAACTGCAAACCCACATCACGCAAAACCAGCCGAAAATGCTGGTGCTTAACAAACAGGTCATGCTCAGCGTCGATACCAATCTCGACCAGCCGGAGTCGCGCCGCGTCACCTTCTTTACTGGTCGCCACAACATTTTTTATCTTGAACTGGCGATCGACCGCACCGAGTTCATCAAGCTCAATGATTTCGACGCCAACGACACTCCCGATCCGGACGAATTGATCGCCCAGGCCGGGAAAAAATCCACCCCATCCGCACCATCTCAATCATCCTCAAGCGAACAGGACGATTTTTTGAATTCGCTGGGGATGTAACCCGGCCAAGGACTTTTCCCATGCATTCCGATGCGGGAATCCAAGCACATCGCCCAGGATGATTTCAGCCATGAATTCCATAGATATTTTCCCCTGGGACGACAACTTCAACACCGGGCTGGCGACTGTTGATGAACAGCACAGAAAACTGGTGCAGTTGCTCAATGATCTGGCGAGTCACGTTGCCTTTCGCGCCGACATTCCCGAACTTGGCCTGATTTTCGATGAACTGGCTGCCTATACGGTCTATCACTTCGAAACTGAAGAAGGTATCTGGCACGAATATCTGGCGGGAGAACAGGCAGAAACAGATCACCTGGCCACCCATGCCTCATTTGTTGCCGAGGTCATTCGTTTCAAGAGTGCACTTGGCTCGACCGCGCAACACGAACTGGCTGAAAAAGCACTGGGGTTTCTCGCCCGCTGGCTAGCCTCACACATACTTGAAACTGACCGCCACATGGCTTACATGGTGCTGGCGCTGCAGGCAGGATTACCACTCGCTGCGGCCAAAACCCGAGCAAAGGAGCAGATGGGTGGTGCAACACGGGCGTTAATCGACATCATTCTGTCGATTTATTCCAGCCTCTCTGCCAACACCCTGCGCCTGATGCGTGAAATGTCCGAGCGCCGGGAGAGTGAACTTGCCGCGAAGAAGGCGCACGCACTTTTGCAAGAAGCCGTCAGCAATGTCGCCATCGGATTCACCATTTACGACGAAAAAGATTGCCTGGTCGCTTGCAACGAGGCCTACCTTGATTTTTATCAGACCAGCCGTGATCTGATCGTCACTGGCGCCAGCTTTAAAGAAATCGTTCGCAAGGGCGCTGAAAGAGGTCAATACCAGGAGGCCATCGGGCGCGTTGATGAATGGGTACGCGCGCGCGTCAAAAAACACCAGGCGGCCGATGGATCGCAACTCGAACAGCAACTCGATGATGGCCGCTGGCTATTGATCATCGAGCACCGGACGCCGAGCGGCTTCATTGTCGGCAACCGGATCGACATCACCGAGCGCAAGCAAGCCGAAGCCGAACTGGCCAAATATCAACACCATCTTGAATCTCTCGTCGAAGAGCGTACCGCCGCCCTGTCAATCGCCAAGGAAGCTGCCGAGGCGGCCAATCGCGCGAAGAGCGCCTTCCTCGCCAACATGAGCCATGAGTTGCGAACGCCGATGAATGCGATCATGGGCATGACCGCCATGGCGTTACGCCGTGCCGACGACCCAAAGCAGCGTGAGCAATTGGCCAAGGTTGAGCAGGCATCCCGGCATTTACTGATGGTGATCAACGACATTCTCGACATTTCCAAGATCGAGGCGGAACGCCTGACTCTGGAAAGCACGGATTTCCGGCTAAGTTCGGTGCTGGACAATCTGAGCGCGCTGGTTGAACAGAGCGCGACTGAAAAGGGTCTCAAACTTCTGATCGACCTCGCGCCTGAATTGCGCGACCAGCGCTTCAAAGGTGATCCTTTGCGCCTCGGCCAGGTGCTTCTCAACTTGGTCGGTAACGCAATTAAATTCACCCATCAGGGCAGCATTATCGTGAATGCCAAGCAACTCGACATCACCCCCAACAGCGTCATGCTTCGTTTTTTGGTTACTGATACCGGTATCGGCATCGACGCTGAAGCGCAAAAACGCCTGTTCACAGCTTTTGAACAGGCCGACAATTCGATGACCCGCAAATATGGTGGCAGTGGGCTTGGGCTAACGATCAGCAAGCGCCTGGCGAAACTCATGGGTGGCGACATTGGGGTTGAGAGCCAGCCGGGTGCGGGCAGTCAATTCTCGTTCACGGCTCACCTTGAAAAAGCCGGTAAAACCATGTCGACCGCGCCGGCCTTATCCAGCGAGTCGGCTGAAGAGCAACTAAAGACTCAATTCACCGGCATCCGCGTACTTCTGGCCGAAGACGAGCCAATCTGTCAGGAAATTTCCTGCGGTTTGCTGGAGGACGTTGGTTTCGTTGTCGATCTCGCGGAAGACGGGGCCGAGGCGCTGGCGCTGGCCAATCAAAATCCTTACGATTTTATCCTGATGGATATGCAGATGCCGAAACTGAATGGTGTCGACGCAACGCGTGCTATTCGCTTGTTACCCAGGCATGCCGAAACACCGATTCTGGCGATGACTGCCAACGCCTTTGATGAAGATCGCCAGACCTGCATTGAGGCCGGGATGAACGACCACATCGGCAAACCCGTGGACCCAGACAAACTGCTCCTGACCTTATTGTTCTGGCTAACAAAAACCCGCCGCTAAAAAAACGGCGAGATTTTCATCTCGCCGTTATGCATTTCAGCCCACCCCAATCACTCCTTGGCAAAACGCATGATGCCGCCTTTGGCTGGATCGCAACTGACCCTGATCGTATCCTTGGCAGCAAACTTGCCTTCAAGGATGGCCTTGGCCAGCGGATTCTCGATCTGTTGCTGAATGGCGCGCTTTAGTGGGCGCGCACCAAACACCGGGTCGAAACCAGCCTGCGCCAGTTCGAGCAGCGCATTGTCTTCGACGACAATGCCCATTTCGAGCTGCGCCAGACGCTTTTCGAGATAACCAAGCTGAATTTTGGCGATGCCGGCGATGTGCTTTTCATCAAGCGAATGGAAAACCACCACCTCATCAATCCGGTTGATGAACTCCGGACGAAAGTAGGTTTTAACCTCTCCCATCACCGCCATCTTGATCACGCCATAATCGTCGCCGGCCATCTGCTGAATCATCTGGCTACCAAGATTTGACGTCATGACAATCACTGTGTTTTTGAAGTCGACCGTACGCCCCTGACCATCGGTCATCCGCCCATCATCAAGCACTTGCAACAGCACATTGAAGACATCCGGGTGCGCCTTCTCGACTTCATCGAGGAGGATCACCGAGTAGGGCTTGCGGCGCACCGCTTCAGTCAAGTAACCGCCTTCTTCGTAGCCAACATAGCCCGGCGGCGCACCGATCAGACGGGCGACCGAGTGCTTCTCCATGAACTCGCTCATGTCGATGCGGATCAGGTGATCCTCGGCATCGAACATAAATTCGGCCAGTGCCTTGCACAACTCGGTCTTGCCAACGCCGGTCGGGCCAAGGAAGAGGAATGAGCCGTACGGACGGTTGGGGTCGGAGAGGCCGGCGCGCGAACGACGAATCGCATCGGCGACCAGATGCACCGCTTCATCCTGCCCAACAACGCGCTTGTGCAGCTTTTCTTCCATCTTGAGCAGCTTGTCGCGCTCACCCTGCATCATCTTGCTGACCGGAATCCCGGTCGCCCGGCTGACCACTTCGGCAATCTCTTCGGCGCCAACCTGCGTGCGCAGCAGGCGGTTTTTCTTCTGCTCACCTTCGCTCGCCTTTTCAGCTGCTTTCAGTTGCGCATCAAGTTGCGGCAGTTTGCCGTATTGCAACTCAGCCACCTTGTCGAGCTTGCCCTCGCGTTGCAGCTTGGCGATCTCGGCCTTGATCTTGTCGATTTCTTCCTTGATATGCGCTGAACCCTGAACCTGCGCTTTTTCAGCTTTCCAGATTTCCTCGAGGTCGGAATATTCCTTACCGAGCTTGGTAATTTCTTCTTCGATCAGCGCCAGCCGCTTTTTGGACGCTTCATCCTTCTCGCGCTTGACGGCTTCGCGCTCGATCTTGAGCTGGATGATGCGACGATCAAGCTTGTCCATTACTTCCGGCTTGGAGTCGATTTCCATCTTGACGCGCGCAGCCGCCTCGTCGATCAGGTCGATCGCCTTGTCAGGCAGAAAGCGGTCGGTGATGTAGCGATGCGACAACTCGGCGGCAGCAACAATCGCCGGGTCGGTAATATCGACGCCGTGGTGCAGTTCGTATTTTTCCTGCAAGCCGCGCAGGATGGCGATGGTCGATTCGACGCTAGGCTCGTCAACCAGCACCTTCTGGAAACGGCGCTCCAGCGCGGCATCTTTCTCGATGTACTTGCGGTATTCGTTCAGCGTGGTGGCGCCGATGCAGTGCAACTCGCCGCGCGCCAAAGCCGGTTTCAGCATATTGCCGGCATCAATCGCGCCTTCGGCCTTGCCGGCGCCAACCATGGTGTGCAGCTCGTCGATGAACAGGATGATGCGCCCGGCTTCCTGCGAAACCTCCTTGAGCACGGCTTTCAGGCGCTCCTCGAACTCGCCGCGATACTTGGCACCGGCGAGCAGCCCCGCCATGTCAAGCACCAGTACTTTTTTGCCCTTGAGGGTATCCGGCACCTCGTCATTGACGATGCGCTGCGCCAGTCCTTCGACAATGGCCGTCTTGCCAACGCCCGGCTCGCCGATCAGCACCGGATTGTTCTTGGAACGGCGCTGGAGTATCTGCATAGCGCGACGGATTTCATCGTCGCGGCCGATCACCGGGTCGAGCTTGCCCTGGGCGGCGAGTTCGGTCAGATCGATGCAGTATTTTTTCAGCGTCTCGCGCTGCCCTTCGGCCTCCTGCGAATCAACACCCTGCCCGCCACGCACCGCCATAATCGCCGCTTCAATCGACTTGCGGCTGAGGCCATGCTGCTTGGCCAGCCGAGCGGTTTCGTTCTTGTCCTCACAGAGCGCCAGCAGGAACATTTCGCTGGCAATGAACTGATCGCCCCGTTTCTGCGCTTCCTTGTCGGTCAGGTTGAGCAGGTTGGTCAGGTCGCGACCAATCGTCACCTCGCCGCCATGCCCTTGGACCTGCGGCAAGCGGGTCAAGGCCTGCTCCAGATCGCGTTTGAGGCCGGGCAGGCTGACCCCGGCGCGGGAGAGCAGCGAACCGGTGCCGCCGTCTTCCTGATTGATCAGCGCCAGCAACAAATGCTGCGGTTCGATGAATTGCTGATCGCCGCCGACCGCCAGACTTTGAGCGTCTGACAGCGCCTGTTGGAATTTGGTGGTTAGTTTGTCGAGTCGCATTTCGGTCTCCCTAAGCAATATTTCAATGACACCTATATGCGACTGAAAGGTGAAATTTCAATATGCGGGGCAATGATTGCAGTCAACGGCCTAAACCGGCTGAAATTTTAAACCTCGCCTAATGCGAGAATCCAGCGCTCGGCAGCTGCGTTACTGTCTTTATCGGCGTGCCGGCTTTTCACCGGCCCATCGTGAGTTACGGTGACTTCCGCCTCGTGGTGGTTGGCTTCCGGTTAATGATCACTTGTTACCCGAAGCGCTTTCTCGCTTGTAATCTTCGTAAGACATGCTTGAGTTACTCAGGCACTTTTCCCGATCGCCTAGATCCGGCTGCTGCAAGCATTGGTTACGTTGATAAGACTGACCGGACACATAGATTTGCTGAGAGCTGCAAGCAGAACAAAGACCCAGAAAAACTAAAATCAGTGCAAAGCCAAAGAATTTCTGTGCCAAAGCGATCTCCTCATGAAATCTTGCATCCGCCAATGCTACCTATTGTGCCCACCGCCTTACCGCCGAATCATCGGATTCACGGGCATCCACCCAGCGCGCCCCATCTGGCGTCGCTTCGCGCTTCCAGAACGGGGCGCGGGTTTTCAGGTAATCCATAATGAATTCGCAGGCGGCAAAGGCTTCGCCGCGATGGGCGCTGGTTACGGCGACCAGCACGATCTGATCGCAGGGTTTGAGCGGGCCGACGCGGTGGATAATCAGTGCGCCGTAAATCTTCCAGCGCGACTTGGCTTCGCTGACGATTTCCTCCAATGCCCTTTCGGTCATTCCCGGATAGTGCTCCAGGGTCATTTCCGAAACGCTGCTGCCGTCATTCAAATCGCGCACCAGGCCGACAAAGCTGGCCAGCGCGCCGATTCGCGGGTCACCGGCACGCAGCGCGGCGAGCTCGGCCCCAAGGTCGAAATCAGCTTCCTGAACGCGAACGGTCATGGTCAACCTCCGGTTACCGGCGGAAAAAAGGCGACTTCATCGCCATCTTTCACCACGGCATCGGATCCGGCCATTTCCTGATTGACTGCGCAACGCAGGTTTTTCGCCGTCGCCAGCAGGTCGCGCCCCTGCCCGACCAGTAAATCGCGCAGCGCGGCAACGCTGGCCACATTAGCAGGCAGATCAAGGCTTTCGCCAGCGCAGCCAAAGGCTTCACGCAAGCCGGCAAAATAAAGAATTCGCACGCTCATGACAGCAATTCCGCAAATGACACATAGCGCACCGTGTCGCCTTTATTGATAACGAGACTTGGACGGTTCATCACCAGCCCATCCCCCCAGCACATTGACGTGAGGACACCGGCCCCCTGATTCGCATAGATCTCGACGTTGCCACTATCATTGATCCGTGCGCGCAAAAATTCAGCCCGCCCATCAGGCCGCAACCAGTCCGAGTCTGACTGTAGATTAAAGATGCGCGGGGTGACCTGATTGACGCCCTGCAAGCGCAGAACAAAGGGACGCACCATGATCATGAAAGTGACCATGGCCGACACGGGATTACCGGGCAAACCGATAAACCAGGCCTTGCCGCCGTCACGGCGAATCTCGCCAAAGGCCAGCGGCTTACCTGGCTTCATGGCAATTTTCCACATATCAAGCTGTCCTTCGGCCTCAACCGCCGGCTTGACGTGGTCTTCCTCACCAACCGAAACGCCGCCACTGGTGACAATCAGGTCGTTATCGGTGGCAGCACGACGTAGCGCGTCTCGAGTGGCGGGAAGATTATCGGGCACGGTGCCGAGGTCGCGCACTTCGCAGCCAAGGCCTTCAAGCAAGGCACGTAGCGCGTAGCGGTTGGAGTTGTAGATGGCGCCGGGCGGCAAAGGATCGCCGGGTTGCACCAGTTCATCGCCAGTAAAGAAAACGCCGACGCGCAAGCGACGATAGACCGGCAATTCGGGCAAACCGGCCGAGGCAGCAAGGGCAATATCCTGGGCACGCAGCTTGATACCGGCAGGCAAAATTTCGGCACCGATGGCGATATCCTCGCCGGCACGCCGGATGTTTTCATTCGGCTTCGGCAGATGATTGATGACCACCCCGCTTTCGCCATGTTCGCAAAGCTCCTGCATCACCACCGCATCAGCGCCGGCTGGCACCGGCGCGCCAGTAAAAATGCGCGCGGCAGTTCCCGGCTGTAGGGTTATTCCAACAGTGCCGGCGGGGATTCGCTGACTAACCGGCAGGCAAACGCCAGCGGCAGTGATGTCGGCGAGGCGCACGGCGTAGCCGTCCATCGCCGAGTTGTCGAGTGGCGGCGAATCAACGGTCGATTGCTGCGGTGCCGCCAGAACGCGGCCGGCGGCAGCGGTTAGCGGCAAAGAGCGGACTTCTTCAACCGGCTGTGCGGCTGACAACAATTTTTCGAGGGCTTGTTCAAAACTCAGCATGCGCGTTCCTGCAATTGGAGATGGTTCATCACAAAATCGGCAATCGCGCCGATGTCACTCAGGGGTAGTTTTGGCAGCGTGGCAGCAATGTCTGCATCAGTCGCCACCGCCACAATATCGCTACGCTCCGGGTACAAGGGCGGCTTGCCATTCTCCGGACGATAGACTTCGAGCTTGGGCACCGGTTCCTGCTTGAAGCCTTCGATCAGTACCAGATCGCAAGGTGCCAGACGGCCAATTAGTTCATCGAGCGAAATCTCACCCTCATCGCGGCGCTCGTGCATCAGCGCCCAGCGATCACCGCAGGAGAGCATCACTTCGGTGGCGCCGGCTTCGCGGTGGCGAAAGGAATCCTTGCCCGGACGGTCAATATCGAAACCGTGATGGGCATGCTTGATAACCGACACTTTCAGGCCACGGGCAGTGAATTGCGGGATCAGCTTTTCCAGCAGCGTTGTTTTGCCGGAGCCGGAATAGCCGGCGATGCCAAATACTTTCATCGGGAAATTTTTCTCGTTCATTCAACAAAAACCGGCGCAAAACCGCCACCGGGCGTCCGGAAGTTTGTCGTCTGTCCTTGATACAGCCGGGCAGCCAGCAGCTGCACACGTGCCTGATAAACGTAGGCGCGGATGTCGGCTTTCATGGTTTGCGGCTGAGCATCGACGACAACGCTGTGCTCGGAAGGTGGCACGACTTCTTGGGCGATGTAGCCGCCATGCAGGATTTCCTCGAACACACGCTTGGTCAGTTTGTCGCCACGATAGGCGGCGCGACTGCCAAAGCCAGCCGGCGGCTTGAAGAACCACCGCTTGCGCTCGCTCCAGAAGTGCCCGGCGTCTTCCGGATGAACCGCCAGGGTGCGCGGCACACCTTTGAGCACAATTTGCCGCGTTGCTTCCGGCACACCAAGTTCGATCAGCGCAGCCTCATCGGAAAGCAACATCAGGTTGCGCTTGTCGGCATAAAGCGCATGGGCGCGCGGGTGCGGCGTAACGACCACGCCGCCGACTTCAAAAATCGCCCTGATTTCGGCGTTGACCGTAGCATCCAGCGAAAAATCGGTGAGCCGGTTGTAAATCATATCGACCGGCTTGCCGGCGTGCATCAACTGATTTCCAATAGCGCGGAACTCGCCAGGGTCGGCGACCAGCGCTTCAATCCCGTTGGCCGCAAAAAGCTGGCGGAAAAGCTCGAATTCCGGCGCGAGAAACTGTCCGGCCGGGTTTTCATCGACGATGGCGATCCGCGTCAGTGGCAAATCACCGCGCTCCAGCATCCATTCTTCGCGGAACATCGCAACGAATTCGTTGAGCAGACGCGCGCCTTCGTCTTCCTTGCCATGCGCCGCCAGCAAATAGGCGTTGAGCAGGCCGCCGCCAGCGTTGGTGTTGATTTCGATCAGGCGCGGGCCAGAGTCTGAAAGATGAAAGTCGTAGCCGTAAAAAACGCCCAGAGCAGCCGTCGGCCGCCGGGCAATTTCCGGCGCCTGCGCCAGCACCCGGCTCTGGAAAGCGGGCAAGGTAATGACTGACTCGATAGCCGCGATCAGTTCAGAGATTTCATCGGCCATTGCTACCGATATCGCGATATCGGCAGCCGAGAAAAACTGCGGTTGCGCGGCGCGCATTTGCTCAAAAATTTTGTTCATCGGCTGGCAAAAAAGTTGATCACGTCGGAAAGCTCTTTGGTCCGTTTCATCGGTGGCAGACTTTGCCACACGCGACGGCCATAAGGCTTTGATAAAAGTCTAGGATCGCAAATCATTAATACCCCACGATCAGTTTCATCACGAATCAGCCGCCCGGCGCCCTGCTTGACGTTGATCACGGCGCGCGGCAACTGGTATTCCATGAAGGCGTTGCGACCCTGCTGCTTCATTTGCTCAATGCGCGCCGAGAGAACCGGATCATCAGGCGGCGCGAAGGGAATTTTGTCGATGACGACCAGCGAGAGCGCCTCGCCGCGCACATCGACGCCTTCCCAAAAGCTCTGGCTGCCGACCAGCACGGCATTGCCGAGATGCCGGAAGCGTTCGAGCAACTCGTTCTTGCTGCCCTCGCCTTGCAGCAGCAAGGGCATTTCGTGTCCTTCGTCCTCAAAACGCGCCTTGAGCAGCTCGTGGGTGCGGCGCATGGCGCGCAGGCTGGTGCACAGGAAAAAAGTGCCACCGCCGGCCGCCACTACCGCCGGAAAAGCGGCATCGACAACGGCATCGGTATAGCCGTAGGAATTCGGTTCCGGCATGCCGAGCGGCGCGTAGAGCATGGCCTGCTTGTCGTACTCGAAGGGGCTTTCCCAGCACGCCGATTCCGGCTCGCCAAGGCCGAGTTCGCTGCAGTAATGGTGAAACTTGCCCTGCACCGCCAAGGTGGCCGAGGTGAAAATCCACGCACGCGGGTGGCCGCCCATCTGCTTCTTGAAAATCTCTGCGACATCAAGCGGCGTCGAGTTGAGCTGCAGCGAATGGGTGAAAGCTTCGGCCCAGCGCACATAGCCATCAGCATTGGCTTTCTGCCAGGCAGCCAGCCGCTGCACCATCTCCAGTGCGCGCTGCCAGCATTTCTCCAGACCTTCGGCGCGCTCAGCCTGAGTTTCGAGAATGGCCGCAAAGCTCGCCACCTCATCCTCCAGCAGTTTGAGCGCCGGCAAAAATTCGGACTTTTCTGTCAGTTGACCGTAAGAGAAGCGCCCGGCATCCAAACCGACGGCGAGGCGCAGATCTTTGGCGACTTTTTCCAGTTGCTTGCTGGCCGATTGCAGATCGAGGCAATCGCGCGCATTGGTCAGGCCTTCGGTGCGCGCATCGCGGGCAAGATCAAGCACTTGCGCGGTCGAGGTGCTATCGCCGAAGAACAGCGTCGCCACTTCCGGCAACTGGTGCGCCTCGTCGAAGATCACGGTATTGCAGGCCGGCAGCAGTTCGGCCATGCCTTCGTCGCGCAGCATCACGTCGGCAAAAAACAGGTGGTGATTGACAACAACCAGATCGGCCGCCATCGCCTCGCGCCGTGCCAGCATGACGAAGCACTCCTTGTAATTCGGGCACTCCTGACCGAGACAATTCTCGCGCGTCGAGGTCGCGTGATTCCACACCGGTGAGGTTTCGGAAACCTCGATGCACTCAGCCTTGTCGCCGCTTTGCGTGACTTTGGCGAAAATCGAAATCCGGCGCGCATCGGCAGCATCTTCGCGGGTCAAAAAGCGCCCTTCGGCCAAGGCATTTTGCAGGTGGTAAGGACAAACGTAATTCGCCCGCCCCTTGAGCAGCGCGATCTTGACCGGCGCCTTGAGCGCATCGCGCACCATCGGCAGGTCTTTGTTGAACAACTGATCCTGCAAGGTTTTGGTGCCGGTCGAAACAATCACCTTGCCGCCGGATTTCAGCGCCGGAACAAGGTAGGCGAAGGTTTTCCCCGTACCGGTGCCGGCCTCTGCGATGAATACCGACTGGCTGTTGATGGCAGCCGCAATCCGTTCGGCCATGTCGACCTGCTGTTGGCGCACGCGATAACCGCCAATCGCCCGGGCCAGCGGCCCGTCGGGGGAAAATATTTCCGGGAGGGAAGACAAGGGGAAAGGCCTGAAAAGTGAGGGCGAATCTTAGCAGATGCCCCCACACAACACGACCCCGGCGCCAGCCGCCGGGAGTGATCGCAAGTGGGAAGATTTCCGTTCGTGGTGAGCCTGTCGAACCACAGAGTCCTGCGCTGACTAGCCCTTCGACAGGCTCAGGGCGAGCGGAGGGGTTGCCTGCCCCCGCCCGCCAATGTTCAAGACAAGCGGAAACGACTCACTTCGCCATGCAGTGTCGCTGATTGCCCGGCCAGATGGCCGCAAGATTTCTCTGCAGAATCCGTCAGTGCCAAGGCAGACTCAATGCCGTTATCAATGTCACCAACCTGACGGCAGATCTCATTAACCACGGTACGTTGTTCGCTGGCCCCGGAAGCAATCCGCTGCATCATCGAACTGACACTTTCAATGCCGGTAAGTATTTCACTGAGCGCCAAACCCGCTTTTTCAGCCCGCGAAACTCCCGCGCCGACTTCGTCCTGGCTCTGCTCCATGCTGAGCACGGTTTGGCGCACCTGCTGCTGAATCGCCGAAATCATCTGACTGATTTCACCGGTAGCACCGCCCGTCTTTTCAGCCAGTTTGCGCACTTCATCTGCGACCACCGCAAAACCACGCCCCTGCTCACCGGCGCGCGCCGCTTCAATCGCCGCATTGAGGGCAAGCAAGTTAGTCTGATCAGCAATACCGCGAATCACCGCAACGATTTCGCCGATTTCATCAGAACGCTGGCCCAATTGATTAATGTCGCCGGACACTTTGCTGACAATCTGCTGAATACCGCTCATGCCATTGATCGTCTCGGAGACAATGCTGGAGCCGGCATGTGCTGCAACAACGGCGGTGCGGGATGACTCGGCGGCCTGCTCGGCAGTATTCGAGATGTCGCTTACCGTCTCTGAAAGATGCTCCATCCCGCGTGATATCTGGCGGCTACTCTCATGTTGCGAACTCAGACGACCGCGAATTTCATCGACCTGCACTTGAATGTCTCGCGTATCTTTTTCGACGCGACCACTCATGCCGCCAATCTCGCCGATCAACTCTCGCAGGTTGGAAGCCATCTTGTTGAAGGAAACAATAATCTCACCGACCGTATCGTGACTTTCCATGTTGCAACTGTGCGTCAGGTTGCGATCAGAAATCTCGGAAGCCACCTCTGCGATTCGGCGCAGGCGGGAAACCAGAATGATATTGACGAACCAGTAATTGGCCGCCCCCACCATCAGTCCGGCCAGCAAGGCCGAAGCGAAGAACCAGCCGTACATTCCCTCTTTCCAGTTCACAAAAAAATCAGCGAAAAACGGGAAGATCAGACCTATTGTCAAACCAAAAGCCAAAGACGAAAGAAGGAGTGTCTTAAGTACGCTGGGTTTCATTTGTTGCGCCTCACAGGGATGAATCGAGATATTCAAAAAACTTAATATGTCATAGTGCCACTCATCCAAAAGCCCTGCAATTGAATGGCCACAAGCCATGCGAAAATATCACAATGCGCCCACTTGCCTTTGTCGACCTTGAAACCACCGGCGCTGCCGCCGCCACTGACCGCATTACCGAAATCGGCATTATCGAAGTCGATCCCGACGGCAGCGTGCGCGAGTGGCAGCAACTGGTCAATCCTCGCACCCGCATCACCCCGTTTATTGAACAACTGACCGGCATCAGCAATGCCATGGTGGCCGCTGCGCCGCCTTTTGAGCAAGTTGCCGAAGAAACTTTACGGCGCCTCGAAGGCCGCCTGTTCATCGCCCACAACGCACGCTTTGATTACGGATTTCTGAGCCATGAGTTCAAGCGCCTTGAGATTAGCTTTTATGCGCCGGTACTGTGCACTGTCAAGTTCTCGCGCGCCCTTTCGCCGGAGCACAAAAAACACAATCTCGACTCACTGATAGAACGGCATGGCCTGCAAGCCAATGGCCGTCACCGGGCACTTGCCGATGCGCAACTGATTCATCAATTTTGGCAAAAAATCCACGTTGACCGTAACAGCGACGAAATTGAAGCCGCGCTCAAGGCGCAACGGGACAAAGAGTCACCCTGAGTGCGCTGCTTCTGCCCTTTGCCAGGCGCGATAGAGTTGCAGCGCGACATGCGCATCATTGGCCGCATACAACACCTGACGCTCGCTTAAATTCGGATTGGCCCAGTTGCTGGTGCCAATTTTCTTGGACTTTTGCAGCTTCTGACCAAAAAAGTGTGCCACCGCCACCTTGGCCCCGACCGTGCCGCGATGCCCCTGCCCGCGCAGCACTTCGCCCAAATCAAGAACATGCGCCAACTCGATGCCCAAACGGGATTTCAGGGCGCTGCGGTCATTGCCCAAACCAAAGCCAACCTTTAACACTGCTGGCGACTCAAGAATGATCTTGAGCACCGGCGAAGCGGACATGCGCGAGACCGGAAACAGATAGGCGCGGGATTCGCTGGCAAGTTGCACCAGATGCGGGCCGGTCGACGCCTCACCTTTAAGGAAAGTCGGCTTCGATTCGGTATCAAAGCCAATCGCCTCGCATGCCATCAATGCCGCCAGCGCTTCGGCGGCCAACGCCTCACTGGAAACCAGCGTGATCTGCGCCAGCCCGATGCCGGGATAGGCCGGCAGTTCGAGCGCGTTCAATGTCGAACGGCTAACTGTCACCTCGCTCATCTCAGGCAGCCGCCAGACGTGCCTTGAGCCAGCCGCCGATATCCCGGATTTCTTCAATGCAGACCGAATGGGGCATTGGGTAAGTTAGCCAGGTCGGCTGATAGCCGTTGGCGAGCAGGAAATCGCGCGCGGCGATGCCCAGGGCAGGTGAAACCACATCATCCTGCGTCCCGTGCGCGGCCAGGATAGCGATATCACGGTTGGCTGACGATAGCTCGTCGGTGAGCAATTTTTGCGATGGAATATAGGTCGACAGTGCAATCAGACCGGCCAGTTTTTCGGGGTGCGTCAGCGCCGTCGTGTAAGCCACCGCCCCACCCTGCGAAAAGCCGGCAAGGAAGATGCGCTCACAACGGATGCCGCGCTGATTTTCACGCGCGATCAGGCATCTGATCGCCTCGCACGAATGCAAAATACCCGCTTCATCAACGACTCGGCTATGGGTATCGAGCGTGATGATGTCGTACCAGGCCGGCATCACGTAGCCGCCGTTACAGGTCACTGCAATTTCCGGCGCATGCGGGAAAATAAAGCGCACGCCCGGCGCATCCTCCAGACCCAATTCGGGAACCACCGGCTCGAAATCAGAGCCATCCGCCCCCAGGCCATGCATCCAGATCACTGCGAATTGCGGATTGGTGCCGGTTGTCACTTCAATGGCGGGTAATAACTGTTCCACTCAAGCCTCCCTGGCTTTCGCCGGAAATAAAACGTCGGTAAAGCCGAAACGGCTCAAATCACGCATCCGCATCGGGTAAAGCGTGCCAATCAGGTGATCACACTCGTGCTGCACGACGCGTGCATGAAAGCCATCGACCGTGCGATCAATCGCGCGACCGTGCGGATCAAAGCCCTGATAACGAATCTTTGAGAATCGTGGCACCTCGCCACGCATGCCCGGCACCGAGAGACAGCCCTCCCAGTCGAGTTCTTCCTCTGCTGAAAGTGGCGTGATCAGCGGGTTGATCAGGATAGTTTGCGGCACTGCCGGCGCATCCGGGTAACGCTCACTTTTCTCAACCTCAAATATCACCAGTTGCAGACTGACACCGATCTGCGGCGCCGCCAAGCCAACACCGCCAGCTTCGGCCATAGTATCGAACATATCGCTAATCAGTTCGTCGATCAGCGGGTTACCCAACTCCGTCACCGGCTGCGCCGGCACCAGCAAACGCGGATCGCCCATGCGCAGGATGGTTCTGACAGTCATCGATGTATCCTTGTGGTTTTAATGAAAAGCAAGTGTATGGCTTTGCCCGGCAAAAATATTATCCAGTGGCTGAAAAATTGCTTCTCAGCCAAAACGGAGAAGGTCTGTGAAATCACCCAGGCGAGACAATTGATGGCAGCAATTGATCGCGGCGGCATGCCGCTCAACCCCGCCAAAGTGAATGCCATCGCCCGCAATCTGGGCCTTGAGGTATCGCGCAAAGCCCCGGTGGAAGAGACTATCGAGAGAATTCGCCTGGCCCTCGCCCGCACTCCGTTTTAGCGCGCCATTGAAAAAATCACGGATACTGTACATTTATACAGTAGTCGTGTATTCTGCATCTCAAGGCGGGTCAACGTGACTTTGCCGCTTTCCGGGAAACAGAATTTTCAAGAGGCGACGACATCATGGAAACAATTCAAAAATGGTTTGAGCAACTGGCTGGCGTTTCGCAGGGCGAACTTGATCGCACCGCCCTCGCCATCAAGGTCTTTTCCGAAGCCCCCTTTGATGCCGCCAGCCTGCAAAAACCGGCCTGCTGGCGACGCAAAATCAATTCAATTTATCCGGTCGACCGCAACATTGCTTGAACTTGCGTCCACTACCGCAAGGGCACGGGTCATTGCGCCCGGACTTTGGTGCTTCATGCTTGACGGTCGCTCCGGCGCGCTTGTTGCGCCAGAAGTTGTAGAGCGACTGAACAATCAGCGGCAGGTTTTCCTGAATATCGGCGACCAGACGTGCCTCTTCCGCCGGTGAAAACCAGCGTTCGCCGGTTTTTTCGGCATCTTCCTTGAGCATGCCGTTGAGCATGAACATCGGCTCAAGCAGTTCCGACAAATCCTCGGCGTGCTTGCCGGCCAGTTCAAACCAGTCACCGCCCAAACCGGCGCCATAAATATAGGTATCGGCCCAGGCCAGGTAATCGTAGTCTTCACCGCTCTCATCGAGCGGATAAAGCACCGGCCCTATCGTTTCATCAGCCAGCAATGAAGCGGCCAGATCATTGTTGAAACGCATCAGCAACTCCAGCGTTTCCAGGACTTGCGGATCAGTGCCGCTGGTCAGTCCTTTGCCGAGGGCTTCCGGCAACCAGACGGCGGGGCCGACCGGCACCGGGCCACTGATAATGGCGCACAACATGGCCTGTATTTCGTCCAGACGCATGGCGTCACCTTCAAACACATCCGCTTCGAGAAGTTGTTCAAGACGGTCAAGATCACTGTCGCTAAGGGGGCTGGGGTTCATAGTCAGCTTTCAAAAAAGTTGGGGCAATAGCAGACCAAGGTTGGAAACCATTTCTGTGCCTCAGTGAGATCCAAAGATTAAAACACCCGCACTTGTAGCCGCCTTTGCCAAACCAGCATCAAGGGTTGCCAACGGCAGGCCTGTGCGTAATGCCAACTCCAAATAAGCAGCATCATAGGACGACAACTTATAGCGCCGGGCGAGATTCAACGTATCACCCAAGGCATGTGTAGCGGTTGACCGGTCGACAGTTATATTGAGTCGCCCAAGGAGCGCAATATAACGGTGCGAGTCGGCTTCGCTCACGACTCCCCCGGATTCCAGCTTGGCAACAACATTAGCGATTTCCAGCGCCAGCAGTGACGGCACAAGTGCTTGCGACTCTTTGAGATCGGTCAGCGCTGAGGCAGCGTAATCCGCCCCTCCCGGGTTGGTTTCGGGTGCCAGCCAGAGAAGTGCGACCGAGGCATCGAGGACAAAATTCACGCACGCCCCTCGTCGACCAGGGCTTTAAGATCAATTCCACCCACCGACTTATGCGCCCGCATGAAGGAAAGCATGTCATCAACGGCGGCCACAACATCCGAGTTCTTGCTACTCTCCGCTGGCACAAGGTCGGCCACTGCCTCACCGCGCAGAGTAATAGTGTAGCGACTACCGGCCTGAATGCCGCGTAACAACTCAGGCAACTTCGTCTTCGCTTCGTAAGATCCAACTTCGATGTTCATTGCTATCTCCTGATGACACCACAAGACCAGTTTATAGACCAGTCTCCTAAAGTCAAGATTCGACGGCCCCTGTATTGCACAAAGTATCGAGTCATCGCAGATTGTGACTTGAATTTATCTCACAGACCGCGCGCCCAACCAGGGCGCAGATGGGCGCCTTGTGGCTCGGCTATTGCATGGCGAACCTGAGCCAGCAGCCTTTCCTTCTCCGCTCCCAAGGTTCCCTTCAAGACCAGCCAGTTCGAAGCGTGATCACTGCGGAAAACCGTGCGTTTCAGATCAAGGCCGGAAAGGAATTGTTCCATTTCGACAAACAATTCGTGCTGACTCAGCGGCTCCCAGCCGGGGAAGCCGGCGCGAAAACGCGCCTCGCCCTGCGGGAAACTAACCACCAGCGTCGCCAGATACTCCGGCTGCGTTTCATTCGCCAGCCGCGCCGAGTTTTCGGCATGCTGACGACTGAGCAGTTTGCCACCCAGACCGTTAAGAATCATCACCGAACGGCTGATCCCGGCCAGCGCAAACTTGTCGAGCGCGGCGCAGGTGCTTTTGAAGTCTTCGCCTTTGTTGACCGCAGCAAGCACCTCATCATCACCCGATTCGGCGCCGACATAGATCATCTTGAGGCCGGCCGCCGCCAACTCGTTAACTTCTTCCTGCGACTTTTTGAGCAGGTTACGCGGCAGGCAATAACTTGAAACTCGTCGCACGGCCGGCATATGCGTGCGAATCGCTTCGAGAATCGCCAGCAAACGGCGCGTCGGCAGTACCAGCGCATCGCCATCGGCGAGAAATACCCGGCGTACCTGGTCGCCATAGCGCTCACCGGTCTGACGAATGCTCTCCAGCACCTCGTCCTCCTTGCGCGCCGCGAATTTTTTCTGCGGTGCGGTGTACATCTCGCAAAAGGTGCATTGATTCCACGAACAGCCATCGGTGACCGGCAAAATAAGCGACTCGGCCTCGCTGGGCGGACGAAACACCGGCTCGACATAGCGTATCGGCGACATGCTCAGACGCTCGCCTTGACCATAAAGGCCGCTGGCACCGGCGCCGGCTGGCGCTGGTCATAGTCAAAAAACATGATGCCATGCTTGCCGCGCGAAACCTCACGTCCGGACGCCTTGTCGGACATGCGCCAGAGCAGATCGCAACCGTATTTATTGAATTCGCCGGCGACCATCTCAACGATCATGATTTCACCGTGAAACGCCTCAGACTTATATTGCGCGGCAACATCGGCAACAATAATCCCGATGCCCTCAACATCCAGCTCGCTGTAATCCAGCGCTTTGAAAAAACGGACGCGAGCCTCGGAGATCAGTGACAACATCGCTGAATTATCAAGGTGGTTGCCGTAGTTGATGTGGTTGATGTAAATCCGGATTTCGGTCGAGAACGAAAAACGCTCGGGTAGGTCAATTTGAAGTCTTGCCATGATTCCTCTTGCTGCTAACTCAACAAACTTAATTATCGCGCCATAAGCACGAGGCGCTTCCCTTCTGGCGCTAAAATTCCAAGATGACTACCGAACTTTGCTTCAGCGAAACCCTGCGCCACATTGAATCCGCCCACCGGCACGAACCTTTGATGCAGCGTGCCGGGGCGGCAGCGGCGCAATGGGCAGCCACCCTTGCCAGTGAGCGCGACCTGCCGATTCTCGTCCTCGCCGGCCCCGGCAACAACGGGGGCGACGCCTTTGAGGCGGCACGCCTGCTACGCGAACGCTTTTTCGAGGTCTTTTTGGCGTTTACCGCAGAACCCGGCAATCTACCGCCGGATGCAGCCGCTGCCTATCAACGCTACAGCGCCGCCGGTGGCCGCACACTGGCCACTATTCCGGATGAGCAACGCTGGTCACTGATCATCGACGGACTCTTTGGCATCGGCCTGACCCGCGCGCCCGAGGGCATCTATGCCGAATGGATTACAAGCGCCAACCGGCAGGCCAGCCGCGACAACTGCCCGCTATTGGCGCTCGATTGCCCCTCCGGCCTGAACGCTGATACCGGCCAGACGCCTGGCACCTGCATCGCCGCGACCCATACGATAACCTTCATTTCCGGCAAGCCCGGACTGCTAACCTCCGATGGTCCCGACCATTGCGGCGAGATAAGGCTTGAGCGCCTTGGCCTGGCGCTGGATGGTAAAATACCAGCCGACGGCCAAGTCATCAGTCGCGCCGACTTTGCCGCCTATTTAAAGCCACGCCAACGCAATTCGCACAAAGGAGTTTTCGGCAGCGCCGGTATTCTCGGCGGCAGCAAATCCATGCTCGGTGCCGCGCTACTCGCCGGCCGTGCCGCACTAAAAATGGGCAGCGGCCTGGTTTATCTGGGTCTTCTCGACCCTGAATTACCCACCGTCGACCTCTACCAGCCGGAACTCATGCTGCGCCGTGCCGACACCCTGTTGCAAAGCGACCTGCGCGCCCTCGCCTGCGGCCCCGGCCTCGGGCGCTCCGGCGAAGCGATCCGGCTGCTTGATCAGGCGCTGAAGGCGCCGGTACCCGTCGTCCTTGATGCCGATGCACTCAACATTCTGGCCACCGATGGGCGCCTCGAAGGCAATCTCTACAACCGTGTTGCGCCGGTCATTCTCACCCCGCATCCGGCCGAAGCCGCCCGACTTCTGGCGTGCACCATCCGCGAGGTGCAAACCGATCGCATCCGCGCTGCCCGCGAGCTGGCCAAGCGCTATCGCTGCGAAGTCGCGCTCAAAGGTTGTGGCACCGTCATTGCCACGGTCGACGGCGCGTGGTGGATCAATACCACCGGCAACCCCGGCATGGCCACCGCCGGCATGGGCGATGTGCTGACCGGGATGATTACCGCCCTGCTCGCCCAGAACTGGCCGGCGGTGCCGGCACTACTGGCTGCTGTTCATTTGCACGGTGCCGCTGCTGATCGCCTGGTTGCCGAGGGCAATGGCCCGATTGGTCTGGTTGCCGGCGAAGTCATCGACGCCGCCCGCCAAGTCTTCAACGAATGGGCGGGTACGGGTAAAGCATATTGAGCGCCATGCTCTGGCCATTCGGCTGATCACCTTAGAACCCGATTCGCCGTAGCGGGTTTGGCTGCTACAAGATCTCTTGGTATTCCCCGTATGTCGGATACAACTTGGTCTTGCGGTGTCCGCCCTCAACCACTTCTTTTCCGCGAATTTTCCCGACCTGAATGAGATTGACCGCGTGCTCATGGGCTCGCCGATACTGCATCCCGAGTGATTTGGCTATCTCGTAAATGCTTCTTCCCGGCACTTTGGCGACAGCAATCATGAACTGGCGGCGCCTTTCCGGCATGGTGCTGAAATCGGGGGTGGGGCGCAGATTCCATCCGCCTCCGGCAAGCCTGCTCCAGGCTATGTCGTACACGCCCACTTTTTTCGCAGACTTTTCCGGCAACTTTGCACGAAGAAGAGGCCAGTCCCGGACGAATTTCCTGACCCCGTAAAAATGGGCAAACTCAGACACTTTCATCCCGGTCACGGCGTCAGGCAAATATGAACGGTGGCCGATGGAAACCCTGTCCTGCCATTTTTCCAAGGGTATATCCCGATCCCAATAGGCCTTCTTGCTGACAGTCTCCCAAGACTCCACTTCCACTCGCGGCTTCATCTGGACAACCCTCCTCGTCCGTGCTCACGTCGCCCTCCGCTCTTTGGCGCTGCGGTTTGCGGCTCCGGTTCCTGTGCGGCCTTGTTCTCCATCTCGTCAAGCAGGGTCGTTGCCCCTATTTGCTCGAAAAGGGCACTTTGCAGATACATAACATCCTTCGCCTGGTTCCATTCTTTGGCACAGACGATTTCCTCAAGTTCGTCCATCAGATCGAACCACGGCATGTTTGCAAGACCATTGTCGAATGCGTCGGAAGGGAAGGCGTACGGGAGGGAATCCATGAACTCCCTGATCGACTGAAACCCCACGGACAGCACGTGCAGGTCGAACAGGTCTCTCGCCTTTTGCCGTCCGCCTTCAAACGAATCGCCTTCCGCACCGCTTCCGGCCACAGTTCTAAGTTTTCTGTGAAACAGGCCTGGGATCTCCTCCGTTCGGACAGTTAAATCTCCAAACACTCTTTGAACCACAGGAAAGGTCTCGAAATAAGCATCCTCCACAAACGACACCTTCAATCTCTGTCCGTTGTGGATGACATATCCGTGGAGTTGATTCGCCTTCCTCGGGTCATCAACGATGTCCTTTGTTTCATAGACGATGCCGGCTTTTTTTAGGGCGGCAGACATGTCGGCTGCCCTGAATCCATGGGGAAGAAAGAAGTCAAGGTCGTAGGACAGCCGGTGTTCCATCCAGCACCGCGAGAGGGCGGTTCCTCCGCACAACTTGGCCTCGTTGAACTGCGAATCCCCCATCGCCTGCAACCTGGCCAGAACCGCTTCTTGCAATGGGTAAAGAACCTCTTGTTGCGTTCCTTCTAGCATCACGGCCTCCTAATGACATATATGTCATTCTTCGCCGAGACATTCGGTTTGTCAAGTCCGATACCGTCAAACCGACTATCCAAGGAGCTTTCCAAGTGGCTACTGCCATTTTCGGAGATAGCCAAAATATTTACCTGTCGGGAATGGAAGCGGTGGCGCCTCGGTCGCGTCTTAAAGCACTGATCGAACCTTTCTATCCCCAATTTTCAAAGAAAAATCGCAGCCGATCAATGACCGGGGAGTTGCACAGCACCGTATGGCGCTTCTGCGGAATGTCGCGCCCCAGTTGATCGGTGCCACGCTGCGCAAGCTTGAGGTTTCTCGGCTGTTGCCAACGGCCATAACAGCGGCGATCCTGCGTTCGACAGTTCGCAGCCAAAAACAGCGGTTTGTGACAAGTTGCCGGCGAAGTCATCGACACCGCCCGCCAAGTCTTCAACGAATGGGCGGGTACGGGTAAAGCATATTGAGCGCCATGCTCTGGCCGTTCGGCTGGACAATTCGCACATGCTCCCGGCGCAGATCCCGCGCGTGCTTGAGACCGCAGGCGTGGGCAATCATCTCGACTTCCTTGTTCATGTTGCGCGTGTAGGCAGCGACTCGCTCGGCCTTGTTTTCAACATCCAGCCCGCGCTGCAACTTGGGATCATGTGTCGTGATGCCGGTCGGGCAACTGTTTTGATGGCAGCGCAGAGCCTGAATACAGCCCAGCGCGAACATGTAGCCACGCGCCGAATTCACCGCATCAGCCCCGCAAGCCAGCGCCCAGGCGACTTTGGCCGGCGTGATGATCTTGCCCGAGGCAATCACCTTGATCCGCTCACGCAAACCATTCTCAATCAGAGCATCAATTACGCGCGGTAAAGCCTCGTTAATCGACAAAGCCATGTGATCCGCCAGCGCTTGTGGTGCGGCTCCCGAACCGCCTTCACCACCATCAATCGCGAGAAAATCCGGGGCACTCTGCAAGCCACGCCGATTCACCGTTTCGGCAAGTTCGTGCATGAACTGCCAGCCACCAATCGCCGTCTTGATACCGACTGGTTTACCGGTAATTTCGCGTACCTGCTCGACCATGTCGAGCAACTCATCCATGTTGCTGGTTTCCGGATGACGATTCGGCGATAGCGAATCCTGGCCGGCCGGAATACCGCGAATTTTTGCGATTTCTTCGGTCACCTTGGCGGCCGGCAGCACACCACCCTTACCTGGCTTGGCACCTTGCGAGAGCTTGATCTCGAATGCCCGCACATTTTCATGCGCCGCCATCTGGCGCAACTTATCCGGATCAAGACGCCCGTGTTGATCCCGTACCCCGTACTTGGCGGTGCCGATCTGATAAATCACATCGCAACCACCTTCCAGATGATACGGACTCAGCCCGCCCTCGCCGGTATCCATGTAAGCACCGGATTTCGCCGCACCATGTGACAAGGCCTGCACCGCCGGTTTCGAAATTGCACCATAGCTCATGCCACTCACATTGATCAGCGAGTGCGTGATAAAAGGCTGCACACACCAGCCCTCACCAATGACCATCGCTGGTGGCGCTTCGTGATCACCATCGAGCACCGGGAAGGCAGCATTGACAAAAACCAGTGCCCCCGACTGGTTCAAGTCGTAGGTCGAACCAAAGCCAAGAATCCCGCCTTCATTCTTGGCCATCCGGTAGACCCAGGCGCGCGTCGCCCGGTTGAAGGGCATTTCTTCGCGATCACCGAGAAAAAAATACTGGCGGAAATATTCGCCCAAATCTTCAAAGAAAAACCGCAGACGACCGATGACCGGATAGTTGCGCAGCACCGTATGGCGCTTCTGCGTAATGTCGCGCACATAGAAATAGACCAGTACCAAGGCGACGATCAGTGCCGAGAGCACCCCCAGACTGACATGAAAAACCCCGACAACATCGGCCACTGGCAACTCCCAGAAGTTACAATTGGCTTCCAGCATGCCGACTAGAACCTGATATGTCCATCGATTTCCCCTACCCGCTCGCCGAAGAAATTTCCCGCAACGTCGCCGCTGCACTCGCCGAAGATATCGGTGCCGGCGACCTGACGGCCAGCCTGATCCCCGCCAATCAAACCGTTCAAGCCAGCGTTATTTCGCGAGAAGCTGGCGTACTCTGCGGCACCGCCTGGTTTGAGCGCTGCATCAGCGAACTTGACCCTGCAGCCAAAATTGAATGGCAGGGTCAGGATGGTGAGCGGATCGTCGCCAATCAGTTGCTTTGCCGAATCACCGGCGATGCTCGCGCGCTGCTGACAGCCGAGCGCAGCGCCCTGAATTTTCTTCAGCTGCTATCCGCCGTCGCCAGCAAGGCGCGCATTTACGCCGATGCCATCGCCGGCACCAAAGCGCAGGTGGTTGATACGCGCAAAACGCTACCGGGGCTGCGCATTGCACAAAAATTTGCGGTTCGCTGTGGCGGTGGCGGCAATCACCGCCTGGCCTTGTGGGACGCGATTCTGATCAAGGAAAATCACATCATGGCTGCTGGCGGTATTGGCGCCGCGATGCATGCCGCGCTGGCGGTCGCCCAAGCCGCTGCTGACCGTTGCCGCTTCGTGCAGATTGAAGTCGAAAATCTGGTTGAGCTTGAAACGGCACTGAATGCCGGTGCCAAAATGATCCTGCTCGACAATTTCAGCCTCGACATGCTACGCGATGCCGCCCGCATCAATGCCGGGCGGGCGATCCTTGAAGCCTCTGGTAATGTCACGCTGGACACCATACGCGGCATCGCCGAAACCGGCGTTGACCGGATATCGGTCGGTGCGTTGACCAAAGATGTCAAAGCGCTCGATCTTTCGATGCGATTTTCCGGCTGATTCTGTTTGCCACTAATATGAAGCGCCCTATAATCACGCCACCCCAATAAAAAATAATCGAGGAGCACCTATGCTATTTGCTCTATTTTACGTCGTTGCCATTGCCATACTGGTCATGCACTTTACCGGCTTTTTGGCACGCCATAATCTTGAATGGCTGGTGATGGTATTGGCCGTGGCAGTATTTCCCGCCGTCATCTATTTGTAATGAAAAAACCGGGGGCGCCCTGCCCCCCGGTTTCAATCACACCCGTTCGGCAACAAACTTCTTCACGGCATCAACGTCAGGTGCCATGACCGTCACAAACTGCGGCAGATTCTCGATACCGGCCATCGCCACAGGTCGCACCGGCTCGGTGCCCAACGCTTCACGGATGGTTTCCTCAAACTTGGCTGGTTGAGCGGTTTCCAGAACAATCATCGGCACATTCGGCAAACGTTGCTCCAGCGCCACCTTCAAACCATCGGCGGTGTGGGTGTCGAGCATTACGTTGTAGCGACCCTGGGCAAAACGGATGGTCTTGATCCGGTCGCTGTGCGAACTCCTGCCGGAGACAAAACCAAATTTCGGCAGGTTTTTCCAGTGGACCGTAACAGACAGGTCGAATGCTTCGCCCTTATCCACTTTTGCCCACAATTCGGCAACTACCACCGGATCGCGGCCAACCAGATCGAAGACAAAGCGCTCGAAGTTGGAGGCCTTGGAAATATCCATCGACGGGCTGGAAGTGATGCTGGTTTCGACTGAAGTACGCGGGCGATAAACACCGGTGCGGAAAAACTCGTCGAGCACATCATTTTCGTTGGTCGCCAGTACCAGTTTGGCAATCGGCAGACCCATCTGGCGGGCAATGTGGCCTGCGCAGATGTTGCCAAAGTTGCCCGAGGGCACGGCGAAAGCAACCTGCTCATCGTTAGACTGGGTCGCCAGAAAATAGCCCTGGAAGTAATAGACGATCTGCGCCGCAACTCGCCCCCAGTTGATCGAGTTAACGGCGCCGATTTTATATTTGGCCTTGAAGGCAGCGTCATTGGAGACCGCCTTAACGATATCCTGCGCGTCGTCAAAAAATCCGGTAACGGCAATATTGAAGATATTCGGGTCTTGCAGCGAATACATCTGGGCCCGCTGGAAGGCGCTCATCTTGCCATCCGGCGAGAGCATGAAAACCTTGACGTTGTGCTTGCCGCGCATCGCGTATTCGGCCGCCGAGCCGGTGTCGCCGGAGGTGGCGCCGAGAATGTTGATCGACTCGCCACGCTTGTCGAGCACGTACTCGAACAGGTTGCCGAGCAACTGCATCGCCATGTCCTTGAAGGCCAGCGTCGGGCCGTTCGACAGTTCCTGCGTGTAAAGCCCGTCTTCGAGTTTGGTCAGCGGTGTGATCTGCGCCGCATCGCCGCCGTTACGCGTGTGGCAATAAACCTTGGCGGTATACGTTTTGCGAACCAGCGCCTTCAGGTCGGCGTCCGGAATATCGGTGATGAACTTGGAGAGAATTTCGTAGGCCAGGTCGGCATACGACAACTTGCGCCAGGCATCGAGTTCGGCGCGGCTGATCTGCGGATAGCTTTCCGGCAGATAAAGCCCGCCATCCGGCGCCAGGCCACCGAGCAGAATGTCGCAGAAAGACTGGGGCGCGGCATGACCGCGAGTCGAGATATAGCGCATGGCGTAGCCCTGAGATGCAAAAAACGGGCATTTTACCGCGTTGACCGCAGCACACACATCGCCTGAGACAATCTCGCAACATTTCTCACGGAGCCCGTAAAGAAGTTAGCCTTTCAGAGAAAATCGGCCGAGAATGAATAACCCCTTTAGCGACGGAGTCCGCGATCATGATACGCAAGCACCTTGAGCGCATTGGCTACAAAAACGGCGATGACGCTATCGAATTCATCCTGGCCGGCGTTTGCATCGTGCCACCCCTGCTATTTTTGGCCGGGCAGATTTTTGCCGGCGCCTCGGCGCTGACCTTTTTACTCATTTTACTGGGCAGCGTAGGGTTAGTGACGCCCGCGCCACCTGCCCCAAAAGACAATGATCAAACAGACAAAAAGCCGCCAATCTAAGCGCTCAGATTCTGCGAACCTCTCGCCGACACTGCGGTTGGCTTCCTGCTAGCCCGCAATCCATGCCTTATCGCTCACTAGCCGATCATTTATGTATCGCTGCGATGCTTTGCATCGTCTTTTTTTCGCCTGTACACGCGGAAAACCTCATTTCGCTGCCGCCCAGCGGCCTCTCTGCAAAAGACGTTGCCATTCTGGTCAACGAGAATGACCCGCTGTCTCAGAAGACTGGCGCCTATTACCAAAAGGCTCGCAAGATTCCGCAAGGCAATGTTATTCGTCTGCGCTTCCCGGTGGGCAAAAATGCGCTCAGCGTTTCTGAATTCGAACAATTACAGCTCGAAATCAATCGAAAGACACCATCGCATATTCAGGCTTTTGCGGTTGCCTGGACACAGCCTTTTCAAGCGGGCTGCATGTCGATAACCTCCGCCCTCGCCTTGGGTCACGATCCAAAATATTGCTCAACCAACTGTGGCCGAACGGCTGCCAGCGGCTATTTCAACTCGCCCAGCCGCAACCCCCTCGCTGATCATAAGCTACGACCGGCAATGATGCTGGCCGGCAAAGACTTTGAGCAAATCAAGGCGCTAGTTGACCGAGGCCTTGCCGCTGACTACAGCCATCCTGACGGAACCGCCTATCTGCTCAAGACCTCGGACAAGGCGCGCAGCAGTCGTGCACCGTATTTCATGACCAGCATCAGGGCGCTTAATAACCTGCTGCCGATCAAAGTACTCAATGCCGATTTCATTGAAAACCGTGCTGACGTTCTCTTTTACTTCACCGGCATGACTCATGTTTCCCACCTCGAATCATTAACCTTTCAGCCCGGCGCGCTTGCCGACCATCTCACATCAAGCGGCGGGCAACTCTTCAATATCTATCAAATGAGCAGCCTGCGTTGGCTGGAGGCTGGCGCTACCGCCAGCTACGGCACCGTCACTGAACCCTGCAACTACCGGCAGAAATTCCCCTATCCGGCAGTTGCCATGTTTCACTACCTGATGGGCGCAACAGCCCTTGAAGCCTACTGGAAAAGTGTTGAGTGGCCGGGCGAAGGGGTTTTCATCGGCGAACCGCTGGCCCGCCCTTTTGCGCCGCAAATCAAACGTGACGCCACTGGCGAGTATGAACTAAAGCTAATATCGCCAAGTAACGCCCAATGGCGGCTTGAACACGCTGATTCGCCGATCGGCCCGTTTCAGTCCATGTCGCAGAGTCTGGCCATTCAGATCGGCAGAAACTTGTTGCGCTTTCGCTTACCGGAGGAAACCAAACCCTACATCCGTTTGGTACCTTTAGATTCAGGCACAAAAAAAGGGCCGGCAGGCCCCTTTCCTGAAAACACCTAAAAAACCTTACTGCAGCTCTTCCAGACGAATCCGCTTGACCTTGCCCTTTTGCGCGGCAAGACCTTCAATCTTGGCAATCGCCGCATCGGCGCAGCTTTCTTTGCAGACATGGGTGAGGATGATGATATCCGTCTCGCCTTCGCCCTCTTCCGGTTCGCGCTGCAGCATGGCGTCAATCGAGATGCCCTGATCGGCCAGAATGCGCGTCACATCGGCCAGCACGCCTGGCTTGTCTTCAACACGCAAACGCAGGTAATAACCAGTTTCGACGTCGCTCATCGGCAGAATCGGTAAATTGGACATCGCATCCGGCTGGAAGGCCAGGTGCGGCACGCGGTGGGCGGCATCGGCGGTGGCAAGACGGGTGACGTCAATAATATCGGCGATTACGGAAGAAGCGGTCGGTTCGGCACCGGCACCCTTGCCGTAATAAAGCGTCGTACCAACCGCATCGCCCTTGACGACGATGGCATTCATCGCGCCTTCAACGTTGGCCAGCAAGCGCTTGGCCGGAATCAGGGTCGGATGGACGCGCAGTTCGATACCGGTCTCGCGGCGTTTGGCGATACCGAGCAGCTTGATGCGGTAACCGAGTTGCTCGGCGTACTTGATGTCGGAAGCTTCAAGCTTGGTGATGCCTTCGATGTAAGCCTTGTCAAACTGCACCGGAATACCGAAAGCGATCGAAGCGATCAGCGTTGCCTTGTGCGCGGCATCAACGCCTTCGATATCGAAAGTCGGATCAGCTTCGGCATAACCCAGGCGCTGCGCCTCTTTCAGCACATCGTCAAAGGACAGACCCTTGTCGCGCATTTCGGAGAGGATGAAGTTGGTTGTCCCGTTGATAATGCCGGCTGCCCATTCAATACGGTTGGCACTGAGACCTTCGCGCAGCGCCTTGATGATCGGGATGCCACCGGCAACCGCCGCTTCGAAGGCGACCATCACCCCCTTGTTCTGGGCGGCAGAAAAAATCTCGGTGCCATGCACCGCGAGCAGCGCCTTGTTGGCGGTAACCACGTGCTTACCGTTGGCAATTGCCTGCATCACGACTTCCTTGGCGACGCCGTAGCCACCGATCAGCTCAACGATGATGTCAATTTCCGGATCGTTGACCAGCGAAAAAGCGTCATCGGTTACACGTGCAGCGCCTGCGGTCAGCTGCTTTGCCAGCTCGACATTCTTGTCGGCAACGGCCGTAATGCGAATCGGACGGCCGGCACGGCGGGCGATTTCGTCCGCGTTACGCTTGAGAACATTCCAGGTGCCACCGCCGACGGTGCCGATGCCGATAAGGCCAACATTGATAGGTTTCATGGTCTGACTTTATGTAAATAAAACAGTTAAACAGTTAGCGTGTGGTGACGCTTGCGATAATTTTCAAGAAAACGGGCAATGCGCCCGATTGCCTCGCGCAGATCATCCTCGTGCGGCAAAAAGACGAGACGGAAATGATCCGGATGCGGCCAGTTAAAGCCGGTGCCCTGCACCAGAAGAACCTTTTCTTCCTGCAACAACTCGGAAATAAAGGTCTGATCATTCTTGATCGGGTAAATCTTCGGATCCAGCTTGGGAAACATATACAGCGCCGCCTTGGGCTTGACGCAGCTGACACCGGGAATCGCCGTGATCAGCTCATGCGCAATATCACGCTGACGCCTGAGGCGCCCACCTTCATTGACCAGATCATCAATACTTTGATAACCACCGAGCGCGGTCTGAATACCATGCTGCCCCGGCGCATTGGCACAAAGGCGCATCGAGGCCAGCATTTCGAGGCCCTCGATGTAATCCTTGGCGTGGCGCTTGTCGCCGGAAACCACTAGCCAGCCGGCGCGATAGCCGCAGGAGCGGTAATTTTTCGAGAGGCCGTTGAAGGTAATCATCAGCACATCATCGGCCAGCGCAGCCATCGAGGTGTGGGTCTCCCCATCGTAAAGCACCTTGTCGTACACCTCATCGGCGTAAATGATCAGGTGATGCTGGCGGGCGATGTCGATCAACTCATGCAGCATGTCGTCCGGATAAAGCGCACCGGTCGGGTTGTTCGGGTTGATGATCACCAAGGCTCGCGTCTTCGCCGTAATCTTGGCGCGAATATCGGCCAGATCGGGCAACCAGCCCTTTTCCTCGTCGCACAGGTAATGCCTGGGCGTGCCGCCGGAGAGGCTGATCGCCGCCGTCCATAACGGATAATCCGGTGCCGGCACCAGCACTTCATCGCCCACATCGAGCAAGGCATTCATCGCCATGACGATCAATTCAGAAACGCCGTTGCCGACAAAAATATCGTCCAGCGTGACGCCCTTGATCCCCTTTTGCTGGGTGTAGTGCATGATCGCCTTGCGCGCCGCGAAAATCCCCTTGGAATCCGTGTAACCCGCCGCATTCGGCAGATTTCGGATCATATCCTGCTGGATTTCTTCCGGCGAATCAAAGCCGAACGCGGCCAGATTGCCGATGTTCAGTTTGATGATCTTGTGACCCTCTTCCTCCATCTGCTTGGCCTTCTGCAGCACAGGGCCGCGAATGTCGTAGCAGACGTTGGCCAGCTTGGCGGACTTCTTGATTAGTTTCATGACAGCACTCAACAGGGCGGCAAACCAGCCAGATTAGCCAGAGTGCCGTAGCGCAAAAGGTATAATCCTACCTTGTCGCATGGAGCACCGCAATTTCGGCGGACTATTCAGGACGAAAGATCAATGAAACTCCACCTCGCCAACACTGCCGGCCTCAACATGTTCACCGCTTATGACGATGATTATGTTGCGGTCAACCACGAAAAACACCTGAAAAATCTCATCCTGTTGCCGGAAACCATCATTCACCAATGGTCATCAGCAACCGTCGACACCCTGGCCGCCGATGACATGCAAAAATTGCTGGAACTGGGTGTCGGAATCATCCTGCTCGGCACCGGCAAGCGCCTGCGCTTTCCACCGGCAGCGTTGCTGCGACCTTTTGCGCCGGCCGGCATCGGCCTCGAAATCATGGATCTACGCGCCGCCTGTCGAACCTACAATATTCTTGCCGCCGAAGGCAGACAAGTCGCTGCTGCGCTGCTTTTCGACTGACACCAGAAGTCAGCCAGGTTCGCTACTCTCCGCCCGCAAGATCAAAAAAGACCTGAGGCCAAACCTTCATTGCCAGAGGCATTTGGCGTCAGTTCGAGATGGTGGTGTTTTTCACTGGCAGGCAAGCGTTTAACCATCCAGCTATCAAAAGAAAGCACGCCAATATCAAGCAAGCGCCGTTGCAAAGCCTTGCGGCGTTCGAACAAATCAACGGGTGGTCCGGACAGCATCATGCGCCGCTCTACCCGATTCCGGCGATCATTCTCAATCAACATAGCCTGCCTTAATTTGTTTATCCGGCCTGAATTCAGTAGGCCTTGGACGATGTGGTTCCGGGATGAACATGCCGGTTAACTTTTTGATACTTGGCAAAATGGCTTGCCCACTCGATGAACGGAATATCCTCAATGGCGAATTGACGCCGGTCAGCCAGACGACGGCGCTCGGAAAATACTTGCGGAGCACCGCAATTCACCTGGCGCCGCTCACGACCTAATCGCTTTTCATTTTCGAAAGACACCGCGTTTCCACCCCTGGAAATTGAATACGCAGTTTCACCCCGCGCCCCGAGAAGCGCAATGGCCCGTTAAGACTAAGGTTATTCATCAAAAACAAGACCATGGATAACTTTAGTCGTAGATCCGTTTGGACTATTCCGCCGCTCGAGACCACCGCGTCGCGAGATCGATCCACGTTAGTAAAAAACAGTCAAACCCAGCATGGATAACGCTTAAGCCAAGGTATGGATAGCAAACATGAGTTCTGCAGAACTAACGGATAGTTGGGTGATGGGTACTTGACATTCACTGATAGCCCGGTTGGACTATTGAGCGATTGCTTCTTTCGTAACAAAATTCGTCTGCAGGTTGGAACTACCCAACAATTTTTTGGCCCCCTCTAATGCAGCTGCTGGTCAAAACTTCAGTCTTAATCGATGTTTAAGGAGTGACAAAATGATTAAAGCAATTTTACCGGCTGTACTGCTGTCCCTTTCCACCCTTGCCAGCGCAAGCTCTTTGGTGACCAATGGCAGTTTCGAGAATCCAGGCGTTTCCTCTGGTTCTTACACCACGCTTGCATCTATTCCGGGTTGGACTTCGACGGACGGCATCGAAATCCGGAACAATGTTTCCGGAACTGCTTCTGCCGGCTCCAATTACGTTGAATTGGACACCTACAGGAACAGTTCGATCACGCAAGCGATAACGACTACTCTCGGGCAAATATACAAACTAACATTCGACTACTCCCCGCGGATCAATCAGCCCGCCAGCACTAACGGTATCGCAGCGTACTGGAACGGAGTTCAGCTCCTTGAGGTTACCGGCACTGGTGCAGGGGTCAACGTCTGGACCACCTTTAGCGCACTGGTCACAGGTACAGGTGGTAGTGATTTGCTCAAGTTCGCTGCTACTGGCACCAGCAATCGTTTGGGTGGCAACATCGACGACGTCAATCTGTCGGCGGTTCCTTTGCCTGGCGCAGCACTTCTGTTTGGCTCAGCACTTCTTGGATCTGGCGCTCTTCGTCGCAAACAAAAATCTGCTACTGCCTGATCGCTCCAAAGCCCACGCAAAAAAAGCTCAACCAATTTGGTTGAGCTTTTTTCATTTCTGCCGGCCGCAAATCAGTTTACGAGCCCTGCAACCACGCGGATCAACACAATACAATCAGAGACTTAGCTTACCCTCTTGTTCCGGGTTTTACTGCATTTCTCGGGGATTATTGCAGCAGATTTGCAGCAAGCATTTGTCATTTCGACTATTACCATCCGACGTTCCCTACAATTTTGCCTATACTCTTGGCGGTCGTCGTGACCGCATTTCACAAGACCAGCAAAATGCTGCAATTACTTACTCCGCACACCCTTGGCGAAATCCTCGGTTTGGCCGTGGATTAGGCCGCGAGAGGCAGCAAATCTTTAGCGTTTTCCAGTGGCCAATAGCCGGCAGCCTTGGCGTCCAAAATCGTTATTTCAGCGATTCCGTTTGCCGCGTAACCGACATTTACATTCCAACCATGCGAAACATCCTTGACGATGGGTTCCTTTGAGAACTCAATGAATAGGATGTCGTCCTGGCCATCGTACTTGATTCTCATGCTTCGTCCTCCAGTTCCCAATTAACCATAACCGTCTTAATCACAACCGCAGCCTGTTCGTCCACGGCAGCGCAGATTAAGTTGTCGGCCCGCCCTTGAATGTGCGCGAAGACCCAAAGATTCACCTTGTCACGGCGTTTGATTTCACCTTCCTCGATGACCCGCTCCAGCGTGGCCGCGTCAATGTTCCGACGCTGCATGCTTTCACGAGCATGTTTGGTTACCCACACATTCTTATCAAACCTTTTGCTGAAAAAATCCGCCAATACAATCTACTTAAGTCTTATCGTAGCAGATTAGGGCTGGTCGACGCTAACGACTTCCAACACCTGCTCGCCAGTCTGCGCAACAGCCTTAGTGATAGCTTGACCTTCCGCGTGGCCTTGGTGAGCGTTATCCCCATAGGGGTAGTCGATTCCTTTGCGAGCACCATGCGCCAGTTGCAGCAAAAACCAGTGCTGAACTAAGATTACGGGTTTAGAAACCCGTAAACTATTGATTTTATTGTTGCCACCGACCAGAATCGAACTGATACCTGATGATTACAAATCATCTTGCCGGCTGCCAGCCAGGTTTATTGCGTGCCCGGCTTGCGTGCCAAAAAATCAAAGTCGGCCGTAGGTATCTTCGAAGCGAACAATGTCGTCTTCGCCCAGATAGCTACCGGATTGCACCTCAATCATTTCCAGCGGCACGACACCCGGGTTTTCAAGCCGGTGCGTCACACCGAGCGGAATGTAAGTAGATTGGTTTTCGGTCACCAGAAAAACTTCCTCACCCTTGGTCACCCTGGCCGTACCACTGACCACAATCCAGTGTTCAGCACGATGGTGGTGCATTTGCAGTGACAGCGTGCCGCCCGGCTTGACGCCAATCCGTTTGACCTGAAAGCGCTCACCACTATCCACGCCGTCGTACCAGCCCCAGGGCCGATAAACTTTGCGATGCCACTGAGCCACGCTGCGCTTATCAGCCTTCAGGCGATCAACCACTTTTTTGACGTCTTGCGTCGCATCATGATGAACCACCAGAACGGCATCGTCAGTTTCAACGACCACCACGTTACTCAGCCCGACACAAGCGACCAGACGGCTCTCGGAAACCACCAGGGTATCCCGGCAATTCTCGAGCAGCACATCGCCACGGGTTGCGTTACCTTCGCCACACTTGGGTAAAACTTTCCATAACGCATCCCAGGCGCCAACGTCCGACCAGCCGGCTGAAAGCGGAATGACGGCGGCTTTTGGCAAGCCCTGGCCGGTTGTCGTCAAGCGTTCCATCACCGCATAATCAATGGAGTCGGAAGGGCAGCCCTTGAAGGTCTCGCTATCCACCCGCACAAAATCACCGTCGGCCGCGCCCTTGTCCAGCGCACTCCGGCAGGCCTGAAGAATATCAGGACGGCACAAACCCAATGCATCCAGCCAGACGGAAGCCAGAATTACAAAAATGCCACTATTCCAAAAATAATCACCTGAGGCGAGATAAGCCTCGGCGGTAAGCTTTGCCGGCTTTTCAACAAAGCGGGCCAGATCAAAAGCACCAGAAGCACCACCCAACGCAGCACCGCGCTGAATATAGCCGTAGCCCGTTTCAGCACAATCCGGCGTGATTCCAAAGGTAACAGCGCTGCCCGTTTCAGCCAAAACAACAGCCCTCGCCACGGCATCACGAAACGCAGCACCATCGGCAATATCGTGATCCGCAGGCATCACTACCATAACCGGATCCTCACCCGCCCGCATCGCCCAGAGCGCCGCCAGAGCAAGCGCTGGCGCGGTATTGCGACCAAACGGTTCAAGCAGAACCGCCCCATGCAAGCCCAACACGCGCAGCTGTTCGGCAACCACAAAGCGATGTTCCTCGTTGCAGACAATCAACGGCGGGCTCATATCAGCCAATCCCTCAAGTCGCGACACCGTTGCTTGCAACATTGATTGATCGCCGACCAGCGGCAAAAGCTGTTTGGGATATTTTTCTCGCGAAAGCGGCCATAGCCGCGTACCGGAGCCACCAGACAGAACAACAGGAAGCACTTTACTCATGATGACTTGTACCTATAACTCAAGAAAAATTCTGGCGCCAGTGTCGCTGTCACCAGTGTCTTTACACAAAGCAGGGATTTTTCGAGCTGGATTGTCACTCACCCTGGGCAAAATAATTACATTAATTTACGCAAATAGCGGAAAAATATCACAGTCGCTTAACGTATTTACACGGATACTGCGTTCAATCAAGCAACATATGCTCGCCTACAAAATATTCCAGATGCGTTCAAAAGCCCTCCAAACGAGAACCTGCCGCCAGCCCTCTCCACTCATTAATCATTCATGACCATTCTAGCCAATCTTTCGCTCAATGATGTCGGCCCCATCCTCAAGGTGGTGCAGCAATCGCTGCAGATTCGCACACATTACGAGCTGTTCAATTGGCTGCAGGAAGACATTCAGCACTTCATGCCGCACGATATCGTGATTGCCGCATGGGGAGACTTTTCGCTGGGGCTCATCTCGTATGACATCGTTTCGCCGATACCGGGACTGCGTACCGAAGCCTTTGACAATCATACAATTCAACCCTTCATAGCGACCTTGTTCAATCGCTGGATGGGATTCGACCATATCCCCTTTGCCATCAATTCCGGCAAAGGCTTCGATCTTAACGAAGCGCGCAACCCTGACATCCAAAAAACCATGAAGCGCATGCGTTGTGCGTTGGTTCATGGCATCAAAGACCAGCGAGGCCGGCATGACTGCCTCTATGTCCTGTTGGGCCCGGAAGAACTTGGCACCACCAGGTCCAAGGAAACCTTCCGCTTCCTGATGCCTTATCTGGACACCTCGTTCAGACAAATTGCCCACTTGCCAGAGCAATACCTCCACGACCTGCGCCCTATGGCCCCGCAAGAACCCACATTAGGGTTTGCACCTGTCGGCAAGGAAAGCGGACTCAGCACCCGGGAACACGACATCATGGAATGGGTGCGCAAAGGCAAAACAAATCAGGAAATCGGGATGATTCTTGACATCAGTACCTTTACCGTCAAAAACCACCTGCAGCGCATATTCAAGAAACTGGATGTCATGAACCGGGCTCAGGCAGTCTCGAAAATGGAAGGTCCACGCGCCACGCGCAACTAAAAAACAAGGCCAAAATCGCCGGCAGCCCCCTGGATTGCTCTGCTTTGACGTGGTATTCGAACTCCAACTCATTCAGGTCGAGTTCATGGTCCTTCAGGTACGAAATTTCTTCCTTGTGGTTGAGCACAATTCGCACCTGTTTTTCCGTCAATCCTTCAGGACGTTCTCCAAATTCAATCAGAGTTTTGGTGTCGAGCCATGAAATATTGACGTTTCCCAAGCGGCATATTCATCTCCATCAGCCCATACCGTGCCAAACGAGCCGAGATGTCTTCAAGGGCCAAGTCGCCGTTCGGTTTGGCGCCATATATGATCCGACAACGAAGCAGTGGTGGGTGCTACTATGCAACAGGATATGGATAGAAAAGGAGGTTAGCTGTGCAAACCTACGAACATGACATCAATGCTTGGGCAAATGAGCAAGCACGCCTGTTGCGTGCCGGGCGATTTGACTTGCTGGATGTCGAACATATTGCCGGGGAGATTGAAGACGTGGGCAAAAGCGAACAACGTGAGTTGGCCATCCGCATGGTTGTACTGCTCGCACATCTGCTCAAGTGGGCGCATCAACCTGACCGCAGAGGGGCAAGTTGGCAAAAGACGATAACGGCTCAGCGCAAGGAAATCAGTTACGCCTTGGACGAATCTCCGAGCCTTGTGCCCAAATTGCAAGAGCCGCGTTGGCTAGATATGGTCTGGGCACGGGCTATTGCTCAAGCAGTCAATGAAACTGGACTGGATTGCTTCCCTGAAGAATGCCCTTGGGCTATTCAGGACGAGGTTTTGGCTGGGTCGTGGCTGCCGGAATAAGCTAATGCGCAGCCTTCGTCAAATTCTGGAAGGCCGTAAAATTACGCGTTACTGTCGCGTTGTCGCATGAGAAGCCGTTGCGGTCGAATAGGCAGCCCCGCTCTTCTATCTGGCCCTGCAAAAAATCAGCTAAAAAGACAATGCCGATTCGGGATTGGAAAGCTGCCCTGACTCGATTTACTATCCAGCCCGATGACCGGATGAACAGCCTTTAACTCAAACCCCGATTCCAAAAAATTCGGGACACCCTCACAATCAGGCAGCCAGCTTCTGGCCGCGCCGCTTGGCCAAACCACCCAAGCCCAGCGCTGACAGGAACAGTAAGGCGGCACCCGGCAACGGTACTGCTGAAACAGTAATCAAATCTTGCTGAGCTGCGTTATTCAGGATAACGATCCGGTAATTACCTGTTTGATTCGCCGATGACAGTTTGCCTAACCAATCCCCTGCCATGGCCACAGCGTCTTTACTTTTCTGGGTTGAATTGTCTATTGCCTTGAACATACCAGAACCCAGCGAATAGGTAGATTGAGTGTTTTCCGCGACGATTTCCCACACAGCGAGCTGCATCGCAGCTGAAAGAATTGACTGCTGTGCAGAGGTGGTGGCGCCCAGCAGCTCATCGTAGCGCTGATTAAACAGACGCTGGATATCGGTGATCTTGGTCTGTGTCACGCCATGACGACCAAATGCACTGTTGGTATCAAAGGTCGTATCAACACCGTAAGTTTTTGATTGGTTCAAGCCACCCAGTGACTGTGAAACATCAACACACCAGGCGAGAATGGATTTGCCGCTTTCAAACAGGGAACTCGGAGAATTGGTCACCTTCATGTCAAAGGCGCCGGTGGATACTCCCTGCCAACCGGTTGTCGCGTTCCCCGTAGCACTATCGAACCTGGTAATCGAAGAGCCAACATAAGGAGCAAAACCAGCTCCCTGATAAGTGAGATTGACATTGGAGGCCTGAGCAGCGCTGGCGCCAATACAGAGCAAAGCTCCGGCAAGGATCTGCTTGAGCACGGCTGACTTTGGCATCGATTTTTCGTTTTTGATCATGGCATTACTCCCCCATTTGGATAACTTCATTTTATTCAGGGGATGGCATCACTTCAATGGCCCGTTAAGGCTAATAGCCGCCGAAAACTGAGCAACTTAGCCGAACGGACTAACGCCGAAAAGCGCTCAAAACTAATGATCGGCCAGAACACCAAATTCCTGGCGATCACTTAAAACATCTTCCACCAACGCCAGGTCAATCAACTGAACCTCGGACGCAAATCCATAGACCATACTCAAGTCACAAAGAATATTGATGCTGCGCGGAATACCTTTGGTCACACTGGCAATCCTTGCCACCGCTTCTTCTGAAAACAAGGGAGCATGGCGCCCCGCAACCCCCAAACGATGACGGATATATTTATCGACCTCAGCCTCGCCCAGGGGCGGAATAAAGAAGTCAACCGCCACTCGCTGGGCAAATTGATGCAACTCAGGCTTACGCAACAAGTCCCTCAATTGCGGCTGACCAACCAGAATGACCTGCAATAACTGATCCTTGTCGGCATTGATGTTGGACAGCATGCGCAGCGACTCCAAAGCGCCGACGCTCAGGTTTTGTGCTTCATCAACAATCAGCACAGCGCGCCGCCCCGCTGAATACTCGCCAATCAAAAAACGTTGAAAGGCGTCATAGCGGGCAACCGGCGACATCCCCTCGTAAGGCTGACCAAAAGCCAGCATGATCCACTCAAGCAGATCGGCAATATCCTGGTGGGTGTTATAAACCAATCCCACCGTCAGATCGTCAGCCAGGGAATTCAGCAAGTGGCGAATCAGGGTCGTCTTGCCGCAGCCGATATCGCCACAAATCACCGAAAAACCGGCGCGATTCTGAATACCGTATTCCAGCATCGTGTAAGCCAGCGAATGCCGCCTGCCGAAAAACAGAAAATCAGGGTCGGGCTGAATTGAGAAAGGCTTCTCAACCAGCCCATAAAATGACTCATACATAGATTACAGCCCTTGCAACGCCTTTTTCGCCTCTTCGGATTGTGCAAAAGGTTGCGTCTTGGCCATTTCCAGAGAACGCGTCAGCGATTTGCGCGCCTCTTCCTTGTTGTTAGCCGCCAACTGGCTCATCCCCAAATGGAACTGAATAACAGCAAGATCGGGCATTTGCTGGGCGGCACTCTTTAGCAAGCTCGTCGCATCGTCGTACTTGCCCACCTTGTAGCTTGCCCAGCCAAGGGTATCCTTGAACTGCGGGATATCACTGTTTTTCAAGCGTTGTGCCAGCAAGTGAGCGCGATCAAGACTTGCTTTGTCGGTGCGATATTCAGACAACAGGCTGGCCAGATTATTCGCGACAACATCTGCATTCGGCTTCTCCTTGAGTAGCTGCTCGTAGAGTGCAATCGCCTCATCAACTTTGCCGGCGCTTTCGTAAACACCAGCCAGGGACAAACGCAGCCCGAAATCAGAAGGTGAGGCCTTCAAGCCATCCTTGATGACCCGTTCGGCATCGTCCAGACGATTATTCGCGACGTACATTGCAACCATACCCTGATAGCCGGCGACATTTTTGGGATCAAGTTCGATCACCGACGAGAAGGATTGCTGCGCAGCCTCCTTGTTGCCGGTCTGCAAGTACAACTGCCCGAGCAGCAGGCGCGCCTCGACATTTTTTGGCGATGCCTCAACGACAGACTGCATAAAGGAAACCGCTTCTTTGGTCTTGCCTGCACGCAAATAGCTGCGCACCAGGGCCACCATCGGCTGCATCTCCGAAGGTGACAACTCGTAAGCGCGTTTGAACGCTGAAATGCTGTTATCAAAATTCTTGCGTGCGGCATACACAGCGCCCTGAATCTGGTTCGCTGTCACGCCCTCATTCGACATCTTGGCAACCTCGTCGGCAACCGCCTGAGCACCGGCAAGGTTTCCGCTACCCAGATACGACTGGGCAAGCAAACGCAGCGCAGGCACATATTGAGGGGTAACCCGCAAGACCTCCTTCAGCACATCCTCGGCATGCTTTGGCTTACCTGACTTCAACAAAAACTGGGCGTAAGCCATGCCGAACGGCGGTGCCAGCTTACCGGCCTGAAAAGCCCGGGCGTAATGATCGCCGGCCAGGTCCTTGGAACCCTGCAATTCATGCGCCTTGGCCAACAAGGTGTGGGCCCGTGCCGAATCCGGCACATCACGAAGAATGGTCCGCAAATCGGCAACCGCATCCTCGAGACGACCATCATCAATGGCGATACTGGAGCGCAGCAACAAGCCCTGCTCGTTACGGGCATCCTTGGTCAAAATCTCGGCAACCAGGGCAGTAGCAGCCGCCTTGTCACCCTTAGCCAGCAGCATGCCCGCCAAGATGCCACGGGCACGAATACCAGCGGGATCTTCACCGGCTTTGGAAACGATATCGCGCAGGGTCTTTTCTGAAGCCTCTCCCTGATTAATCGATTGCTGCAAACTTGCCTGGGCAAATCGCAACTCGAAATTCCCGGGCTCAGCCTCAATGAGCTTGTTGAGCTCGGCTATCGCTGCATCCGTTCCACGAACCGTGTTCACGAAGCGGATGATATCCAGCTTGGCTTCCTGGTCTTTGGGATTATTGGCAGCAACCTGCCGGTATTCCGCCTCGGCTTTGTCTTTCTGGCCATGAATCATGTAAAACTGGGCCAGAATATGACGGAAAGCCTTGTTGTCAGGATAAAAGCTGATCAGCTTCTTGAAAATTTCCTCAGCGCCATCAACCTTGGAAAGCTTCTCCAGGGCTTGCACCTTGATCAACTGCAGCGCGACGTTCTTCTCGTTGCCGGCCAAACCACGATCGAGAAATTTCACCGCATTTTCAGCATCACCCGCCTGAAGCCGCTCGGACGCCAGCACCACCAAAGCGTCGATATTCTGGGGATCTTTGGCCAATGCCTGATTCGCAAAATCTATCGCCCCGGCGCGATCATCAAGCTTGAACAGCACAGCGCCACGCAGCGCCAGCACTTCTGCCGAATCCGGACTCAAGGCGCGCGTTGCATCACTGGCGGCCAATGCCTTATCGAGTTGCCCGGCTGCCAACAAGAGCTTGCCAAGCTTGACCTGTGCGTCAAGGTGCTTGGCATCAATCTCCACCACTTTGCTCAGCAAACCAAAAGCACGCTGCCAGTCGCTTGCTCGCTCGGCAATCTCGGCCAAACCGTAGATTGCCGGCACCATATTCGGGTTGATCTGCAAAGCATTCTGAAACTCAAGGCGCGCTTTGGCGTTATCACCCTGCTCCAGGTAGTTTTTACCCTTCTGGTAAAACGAAGCCACCTTCTCTTCAGGAGAAGAACAGGCCACCAGGCCGGCAGCCGTCAAGGCCAGAACAAGGTGGGTTAGTCGTTTTTTAGATATCAAGCGATTCATTCCTGTTTTCCTTCACAAAATCATTTATTGCGGCACATAGGTGCCCATCAATGGCTCAGCCAGCCGGATGAAGGCGCGCACCCGCTCATCAGCAGCGCCGGGCGCCTCAAGCGGACCAACCGGCGTCGTCACCCGCACCAAGGCACCATCAGTGCGATTGCGGGTAATCGAATCACTCAACAAATACCACTTCATGAAGTATTCGTTGGCAATCCGGCGACCACGCTGTTCAAACCAGTAATACACAATCTGCTTCTGGCTCCCCTTGTCGATCACCACACGCACCGCCTCCATAGGCGAGCCGTCAACCAGCGGGAAAGTGACGCGATCCAAGCCTGAAATCACCCAGCCACCACCAGGAATACAAACCTGCGGCGAATGCGGAGAAACACCTTTGCGTTGCGAACCGTAGTAAGCCACATAAAAATTCAGCAACTGGCCCGATTCGTCGCGATAGTCAGCCAGCACATAATCATCAAAACCCAGCGCCTGTTCAACCTCAACCGACAAAGAAGACTCAGCTGCGCGCCAGTTACCCAAAGCCAGCGGAAAAGTCTTCAAGCTCAGGCGTGCCGGCTTGATCTCTTCACGGCCACCGACCACCTGGACCAGCACCAGCGCCACGGCAACCGAAGCAATCCCGGCAACCAGAGGCCAGGAGAGCGCACCCGTAGCCGGGTTTTTGGGGATCACCGCAGCCACTTCCGGGAACTGCTGGACATCAAGAATCCGGCGCTTCAATGTATAGCGCTCAATCAACCAGATCTCGCCAATCATGATCACCTGGCACACCAAAAAGATGATCCAACCCTCGAACGAATGGAGAAAGCCATCCGCCATGCCACTGCCCCAGCGCTCAACCAGAACGCCGACCATGGCAATGCGGAAGCTGTTGGTCAGCACCGTAATCGGAATTGTTGACAGGAAGATCAGGACCCGCCACTTGAGCGCTGCCGGGTACATATAAGCCATCAAAAAGCCAAGGCTCATCAGAGGGTACAAGTAACGCAAACCGCTGCAGGCATCCACCACCTGCAACTTGTACACACCCAGATCGATAACGTTACCCTCAAGGTAGACCGAATAACTCATCAGTCGAAGAAAGGCCACGCCCAGATTGGACGACAGCAACTGCAAGCGCCAGGAAATCTGGGAATCAACAAAATAGGGTAAAGGGATACAAAACAGCAGCAAGGCAATCGGCAGGATTGTCACGCGCAACAGCGAAACCCCGCCATAGCACAGCACCAGACCAATCAAGGCGAGCAAAAAGCCCGTTTGAATGATGATAAAAATGGCGGTCAACTCGCCCAGTACCAGCATACCGACGCTGACTGCGAGTGCCACCAGGCCCCAGCCCGATGGCTTGCCAACACTGGCGACCAGCGCATCACGGCGCTGCCATAACAACCAGAGTGAAATCAGGGGAATGAAAAAACCGTGGCTATATTCTTCCTGGTTGTACCAACGATTGACGAGATTTGATAGGCCACCAAAATAGGCCGCAAAAACAAGCAGCAGCCCCAGAGTGAGGAGTATCTCGTTTCTTTTCAGGGAGATTTTCATGGCGATTTAGATGACAAAGGTGTGAGATAGTAGCATTCAGTTATCCTGAAACAAGGAGATAACTCACACCGAACATGCCAAATATCTGCTGCAGTTCGCCAGAGCAAGCTTTAATTTGCAAACGGCCGGAACGCTGGTCAAGAACATTTCTCAGCAATAACAATTCGCCGAAAAATGCCGGGCCAAGGGCAGAAACGTCGCTCAAATCGAGCACTACATGATGCAAATCATTTTTGCGGCACAACAAATCCCGAAATGCAGCAACCTGAGCCTCACCGATCTCACCAAAAAACCGGATCAGCGTCACTTCAGCATCATCGACACACTCACAACCACCCGCACCACCGAGCGAGTTCAAGCGCTTGCGCTGAAAAACGTAAGGCAGGGCATGGGCCCGCAACAGTTTGAGAAACCCGATGCCATCCTGCCAGTAACGGCTGAACAGGGCCGGCTCTTCCTTTATCCGCCAAAACCATTCCAGGCCAAGTCGCTGCATACCCTCAGGTGCGCGCTTTACCGTACCAGCAACAAAATTAACCACCGCGCCCAGATGACTGATCACCGGCACAGAAATCGCCTGCCGGTTATGCTCGATCCAGGCCTGCCCCTTCTTTGCCCCCAGGGCCACCACCAGAAAATCGGCGCCACTCTCATTGATCGCCTGAATAATTTCTGGCCTAGACATCTCATCAAGGCTGCCAAAACCCGGGCAAAAAAATCCGGCACAAATCATGTGTTGACCGCAACAATTGATAATTTGAGCCGCTTTTTCAGCCACACCAACCGGCCCACCAAAAAAATAGACTGAAATTGGGCGCCCAAGAATGTGCTGCCCTGCACCGGCACGCAAAGCCTCGAACAAACTCGAACCAGCCACCCGTTCGCGAATCGGCAAACCAAATAGCCTGGCAAGCCAAACCAGTGGCATGCCATCAGCAACGCTCAGATCGCTATGAATGACTGAGTTACGAAATGCGGCATCGCCCTGGGCAGCCACCAAAAAATTCAGATTAGGCGTCGACAAGAACAAAGGCACACGATCTATTGCCGCTTGGCACAAACGATCAACAGCACCTGCCATATCAATCACATCAAACGGCAAGCCGGCAATACAAACAAGCTCACGCTCAGAAAAGTCATGCCCCTTGAAATCACTCACGATCAGTCCTGACCCACTCTTTCTGACGCTTGCGAACAAATCCCAGATAGATCGGTATCTTGGCCAAAATGTAGCCGGGTATAGAAAGCAACTCACCCAAGCTCACCACATCCCTTCCCCAGCCATACCAGGCAATAACCACCGCCACCGCCAGCAAAAAACAGCACACCAATGCAAACAACAAAGGCAGTGCAGCACCACCAAACAACCAGAATAAGCCACTCAAAAAGGTTGTAGCGCAAAGCAACATGACGAGCAAGGCCAAAGGCGGCACGGCCAAATCGAGAGCCATGCCCAACAACCCCAAGTCACGCTTGCGCAATGCTCCCGCTAACAAACGCGGCAGCTCAGCAACAATCATCCCGAGATGACCATGCTCCCAGCGCGTGCGTTGCACAGCCGCAGCCTTGTCGCTCGTCGGGAAAACGCTGGTCACCTTAGCTTGGGGGCAAAACAGCGGGGCTGTTCCGGTCAACGCCAAATCGATGCCTAATTTCATATCCTCAACAATACTGGCATTGGCCAAGGCCATTCTCTCGGCCATCGGCCAAGGAAAGGCCATGCCTGTTCCCATCAACTGACACGGCCAACCCAAGCGCAGCCAACCCAATGGCCTGACCTGGTTCTTTACCCGCCAGGCAAATTCAGCAACGCGCTGCTTCAATCCTGCCGCTTCCGGCGCATGCATCAAGTAGAGCGCTTGAGCCGGCTTTCCATCACGTTGGCTTGCTTCGGCAAGTACCGTAAGGCCTCCGGGCTCGACAAAACAATCTGCATCAACAATCAGCAGCACATCCGGTGGATTCTGCGCCAAATGGTGAACACCAAAATCAAGGGCAAAACCCTTACCGCGATCAGTCAAATGCTGACGCTCAACTACCTCAACCGCACAGCCCCTTGCAATAGCCGCCGTATCGTCAGAACAATTGTCGGCAACAACCAGCACCCGATCCCCCTCAAGCAACTGGGGCATCAAACAAGCCAGCGTCTCGCCGATTACAGCCGCTTCGTTATGTGCCGGAATCAAAACGGCAATACGCGGCCTAGGCAGGCGTTCACCGGAAACAGCCAAAGCCCCTCTTCGGGCCAGAACTGTTTGGAGCAGCAAAACCATCACGGGTACAAACAGCACAAGAACTGCAGCGAGAAGCACGCCAGCAACAAGGCTCATGCCAACTCGCCTGCAAAATATCTGGCTAGTTTTGTCGCCTCGGTATCAATATCATGGCGCTCAAGCACCCGCCGATACGCTGCCTCACCCATGCGCTGAAGTTTGCCAGCATCGCTAGTCAGGCAATCCTGCATGGCATCGGCCAAGGCATCCACATCGCCCGCCGGAAACAACCAACCATTTTCGCCATCCAGCACTAATTCAGGGATACCGGCAACGTAGGTGCTAAGCACCGGTCGTTGCAGCGCCATGGCTTCCATAATGACCACCGGCAAACCCTCGGCAAAGCTGGGGAGCACCAGAGCACGTGCGCCAAGAATCTCTTCCCGAACTTGCTCACTACTAATCCACCCGGTGATCCGAACTTGCGACTGGAGGCCATAGGCATTCAACAATTGTTCGATATCACCACGCATCTCACCATCACCCGCCAGCACCAGCTCAAAATTGAACCCACGCTTGGCAAGCCGCTGCGCCGCTTCAACCAAGAGCAGTTGACCCTTCTGCTCACAAAGACGGCCGACGCATACCAGCCTTTGAATATCAGGAACAGGCACGGGCGCTACCGCGTGAAAAGCTTTATCCAGTCCGCAATGAACAATCCTGATTTTGTTCCATTGAGCTTTATCAACCCAGCGGTACAACTGGCTACGTCCAAACGAACTGATCGCGACCACGAAGCAAGCATTCTCGATCTTTTCACGTAAATGCAAAGCCTGTGGCTTATCAAACTCTTCCGGGCCGTGCACCGTGAAACTGTAGCCAGGCCCACCTAGGGCATGAGCCAGCATGACCACCTCAGCCGAGTTAGTGCCGAAATGCGCGTGAATGTGCTCAACCGGCGCACTACGCAGACAGCGCAGCAAGCGGCAAGCCTCAGCCAGATAGATCAAATGAAAAGGCCAGTGCCGATCCGAACCCCGTGCCGTCCGTAAAGCCTGCCCCAGCGCCCGAACAAATGGAGCCGGCGCCGACATAATCATCGCCAGCGTAGAGAGCAACAAGCCAAGCAAACCCGCCCGAAGGAGATAGGAAGTTTTACCCCGCTCACTCAGATCGTCGGCATCAACCAGATCGTCAGCCCAGCCGCGCAGCGAATACCGGGAAACCTCGTTGCCGAGCGCCTCCAGCGCCTGAATCTCGCGACGGATGAAGCTGTGGCTGACTTTGGGGTACTGATTCACAAAATAAGCTACCCGCACTGCATTCCCCTTGTTCTTTGCCATGCCCCGGCAGCAATTACCAACAGCCCACCCATCTCAAATAACCAATTGAGTCGCAGACCGATGAAAGTTTGCCCAATGACTGCATCCACATGATGAAACGATGCTGCACGGATCAAAACAAAAACAACCAAAAAAGCACCCCCAACAAGCGCAATCCAAGTAGCTTTGGGCGCTCCGATAGCCAGCAATCCAACGATTAACATGAGCAAAATACCCAACATGCCAATCACAGAAATAAATGCCATCTGAAAACGTTGCCGCTCTTCATACCAACCCTGCGCATGGGCTAGCATCCTTCCTGCCTCGGTAAAGGCCGATTGCAAATCCAACTGCTTGTTAATGCCCAACAAAACCAATCCAACGACAAAAAGCAACCATAATCGTCGTTCATTTTTCTCCAAAAAAATTGGCAAGTCGTACTCATATTTTATTACACGATAGGACAGCAATGCGGCAAAGCCATAAAGCAGCACGGTCAGCCACCCCATCAGAGTGGGATCACCAATACCTGGGTTCCAGTTGCCGATCAAGCCATCTCCATCAATCTTCATATCTCGACATCGACAGTAAAATTTGGAAAAATAAAATGAAACACCGCAGTTTTAAAATTTATCCAGCCCGACACAGCGCGCTAAGCGGGTATAACCCCAAGTTCACTTATATTCAATAATTTTGCTTTTGGCACCAGACCAAGAGGCTAATCCGAACTTTATTGCCCCCCAGGCCTCAGCGAACTTCCCTGAAACCAGAAAAAAAGCTCGCAGCCCCCCCATCGTTCTTGCCAAACGCAAAACCTGTAGCGGATAGAGCAATAGAAGACCAAGCCATACGCTCCCGAACACAAACGCCAGAAAGCAAATCGCCAATGGCAACACACCACCCCAAATCAACGCCCGACGCGCTTCCTTAACCCAATGCAACTCAGGTGGAGCGCCGTGCAAATGTGCGCCTTCGGCATAGGCATAGCCGGCCCGCGTGCTCCGCTTCCACCATTGCCCGAAGCGGGTCATCGCTGCGTCATGCAAGGTCATTTCAAGGCCAATGCGGTAGATCTGCCAGCCGGCATGGCGCAAACGCACGCACAATTCCGGCTCTTCTCCAGCAATCAGCGATGCCCTGTAACCATTGGCCTGCACGAAAGCTGACACACGCAACAGCACATCGCCGCCGCAGTACTTCGCGTCACCAATCGGGGTATCCCACTCGATATCGCACAGCTTGTTATATATCGAACGCTCTGGAAAACGCTCCCGTCTTCGACCGCAAACTGCCGCATACTCGGAATGAGCATTCAGAAATTCAGCCGCAGCCTCAATCCAGCCTTCAACCACCTGACAGTCACCATCAACAAACTGCACATACTGTACAGCCGGCATCAATTGACTTAACGCTGCAAATCCTTCATTTCTTGCTCGGGCAGCAGTGAAGGGCTGAGTCATATCCAGATTAACGACATGCACACCCAAACCCTCGGCCATCGCCACCGAAGCATCTGTCGAGCCGGAATCCACATACACAACATAGGCAACCCGACCTCGCACCGAGGCCAGGCAAGCCCGCAAGCGTTCTCCTTCGTTGCGCCCGATAGCCACCAAGCCGATGATGCCGCTATAGACAGCGCTCACGACTGTCGGCCCCTGTCATTTTGGCGCCCTTGGCAAACAAAAATGCTCGCCAACAATGATCTATTGTCCTTGAAAACCCGTGAAGCCTTCCCCTTCCGCGTTAGATCTTGAAACTGGCTACTGATCTCCTTCATGTTCAACCATTTTCCTTGCGTGGACGTACCGTTGCAGGCACTCCCACCGCAATCGAGTTATCTGGGACATCTACAAGCACAACTGCATTCGCCCCAATCACGACATTATTTCCAATGCGGATAATGCCCAAAATCTTTGCCCCAGCACCAATATCTACGTTGTTGCCAATCACCGGCGCACCGGGCTGATCAAGACGGCGCAAACCGACCACCACGCCATTTCTAATACGGCAATCGTCGCCAAATCGTGCATACCCGCTGATAACGATGCCACCAGAATGGTCAATCACAAAGTTGCGACCGATAACCGCCTCACAGGGCAATTCAATCCCAGTCACAATTTGTACCAACTTGTAGAGAATCTTGTAAATCAGCGAAAGCGACTTACGTAACAATGCTGGTCGCACGCCATAACGCCAGTTGCCGAAGCGATAAACCAAAAGAGCCCAGAAGCCTTGCGCCGACCAGTCGCCACCATGCGCTCGTAGATCCCCGGATATTTTTTCAAACACGTCTTACCTCGTCGGTTCAGTTGCGAATCGAGTAGCTCGCAATGACTTCCAGACAACTACAAGATGGGTAATATTAGAAAAAACCGCTGCACTTCCCCTTGCTTTCAGCAAGTCTTTCATTGAAAGAATGGTGTCACCCAATAACACAAGCAAAAAATGCACTAATAAACCGAGTCGACCGTAATGCTTTCGAAAATAAAGCAGTTCACTTTCGATTTGCAGTACGGAAATCTGACGCCCTGCTGAAGTAAGCTCTCCCGAGGATTTAGCACTTTCGCCACCAATATGAACAACACGGGTTTCCGGAAAATAAACCACTTTCCAACCTGCTTCCTTGACCCGCCTGCAGTGATCGACTTCCTCGTAGTAGAGGAAGAACAGCGGGTCGAACAAGCCAACCTGATCAATCACCTCCCGCCGAACAAGGTAGTAGCAGCCAGGCACCCAGTCACACTCGCGCACGGAACTATGATCCCAGGCCATGTCATCCACCATGCGAACCCAGGGTACAAAACGATTGAGCCCAGTACGAAAAAGAAAGACATTCCATGGCGTCGGAAAATAACGGCAAGACGGTTGAAGTTCGCCATCACGCCCGTACAGTCTTACACCCAGCACACCACATTCTGGATGAGCTTCCATGTAAGCAAATGTGCTGGATAGAGTATCCGGCGCAACAAAAGCATCGGTATTAAGTAAAAGAATGTATTGCCCCTGAATAAACTCCAGCAGCTGATTATTAGCCCGTCCAAAACCAATATTATCATGATTACAAATGAGCAGAGCTTCCGAATATTTATCATTTAATACAGAAACCGATTTATCAGTCGAAGCGTTATCAACGACGAGATGGCGCAAAGAAATCTCGCCAGCAGCAAGAGTCAAAGCCTCAAACATCGGCTCAAGTAAATGCGCGGTGTTGTAATTAACGATAAGAATATCGAGGCTTCGTTCTTGCAGCAATTTCATTCACCGAAAAAATACTTAACGCGAAGTTCAACAAGTTTGGGCTCTAATTTTTGATCAAAAGCGCCATTTCTGGCGTTAATTAACTCGATCCATGGATATCCGTTTGAACGAGCCTCCATTCGCGCAAGCAAATCCTCCGTCGTACAAATGACACGAGCTGGGTTGCCACCAACCACCACGCCCTGAGGAACATTCTTTGTAACAACCGCACCTGCAGCAACAATAGAATCGGGACCGATTGTAACTCTAGGCATCACAATCGCACCATGCCCAACGAAACAATTGTCTTTGATATCAATAAAGCCAACTGAGTCAATTTTTTTATCAAAGCGCCTATTAAGTAGGTTAACAACGGCATCATGGCCTAAAAGAGTGCAATGAGAAAGAATTACATTACTTCCAAATCTAACATACGAAGGATCTGTAACATTACACCCCCTATTCATTACAAAATGCTCGCCAGTAGCATTGAAGCCACCCCACTTCGCTTGAAATTTTCCCCACTCACCGGACGTCGGCTTACAAATACGTAAATACCAGGATTTACCCCTACCTGTTCGATGAGCATACGCAGAAAGTAAAAGGCGAAAAAAATTAAACATTAAAAACCCTTTTGAAATACAAACATTGACGATATTGAGCGCTCGATTCAAAACCGCGATTACTATTATGATACACACTCAAAACATTTCAATTATTTCAATCTAAATTAGTGATTTTCAAAGCCGTTGTGTTTGGAAGATTTTCCCAAGCACCACCATAAACACCAGTACGAAACATGTTATTAGCTGCAACGATAACAAAAAAATCCCAAATGAAACCCACACAGGCCAAGAAAAACTTGGCAGGAATCTTACTTGGGGTCAATTGCTGTAATTGCCTGAAACGGTAGAAAGACCAAGACTGTGGGACAACCCAAAAACCTCGGCTAGCTATCTGCTTCGAAATATAATCGAGCAACCAATTTTTATTCTCGTTATTAAGCTGGCTGATAACAGCAGCGGCATCTAATCGATCAGTTACTTGGCGAGATTTTATAACATCAAATATCATACCGCGCGTCACCTTACCAATCATTCTTCTCCGATGTTGTCGAAAAAGTCTAAACGGAGAAAGATAAGCCTCAAACACATAGGTTGGGTGGGGTGGATAGAGAATACGATCCCACTCATAGTCGGTAGTCAGAAAATTAGTAACTGCCATGTACCCAATAAATGCATCATCACCACAGATGAATCCCTTTGGAAAAACTAATTTCTTAAAAAAATTAGCTCTTCCACAATACAGTTGCCCCGTCACATAAAAAAACCGAGCATCCTTTTCCAATTTGCTCATCGCCAACGTAATTGATTGCCACGGAGATCGATGCTTTACTAATTCAACATGCTTATATCCAAGCCCAGTAGCCACATGCTTCTCAGGGTTATGTTCCAGACCGTCGATCATACGCATGATGGCTTCGGGGTCGGTCAATAGAATATCTGCGTCCATGAATAGAACGTACTTTACATTATCACCAACCAGTTCATGCACGAACCAATTCCATGCAGGCTGTCGCCCTTTGGGAAGTTCAACTACTCGTGCAGTAACATACTTCAGTTTAGCATTTTTAATATTTTCATCGATAGCTTGTTGCGCATTGGGGATACTTCTATCGGTACAGCCATTAGCGAGCACAACTAGTTCGATTCCTTCAATATCATTTCTCAGCACATTAATCAAAGTTTGCTGAAATAACGAATCAATAATTGGACCAATTGTATCTTCTTCGTTCCAAAGCATAACGCCAATTGATATTCTCATCATCACACCGAATAGATATTAGTAACTTAAGTTAAAAAACTGCAACGAGATCAATATATAAGTACGAATCAATCAAGTCGCTCTTTCACTGCCTTATATTTGGGAGATGACAAAAATCGTTGATTTTGGTTCTCAAGAATACCCCATGCTCCCCAACGATTGGGGCGATAAATAAAGCTAAAATTAACAAAACTATCACCACCGTTTTCAAACCATAAATCAAACATTTCCCTGTAAATAATCCCCATTTCTTCAGATCGATTAGCTAAGATAACCTTTTCAGTCATAGCCTTAACTACTAGATCATTGAAACCGGCACCAATTCTCAAGGACTGGCCTCCCTCATATGCCAACAGCAACATTCCGTTTCGACTAGCCAGCTCCCGATGCTCAATCATTTTTGGTAATCTGTTGCTTCGCAAATCCTTAATAGCATGACTAAGTAAATCATCAACGGAAATATTCATGACATCATCGACCTTAATATCTTTTTTGTCTCGCTTTCCACTATTCGTAAGTAGACTATCCACCGTGCTAGAACCGAAATAAAGTGCTATTGAAATTGCATCGGCTTTGAATCCCCTAGGATTTATCCTCTGGTCTTGATACCAACGCAGTCGCTCGCGTGCTACAGAAGGGTTCATTCCTTGGCCAGAAAGAATTTTAAAATATTTTCGGTTTCCTCCAAACTCTCTATCAAATATCTCAAATATTTCAACTGAACGTTTTGCGTAAAACAAAGCGTTTGTGTCACTCATTTTTAGCGTCAGCCCCATTTGCGCTGCCAACTTATCGCCCATCTCACTAACATAGCGAGTTTGCGGAAAAATGGTATTCCAGGCTTCGTTAGAGTATTCTAAATATAGAGTATTTTTACGATCCAAGCGACCAGCGATTAGGCGCGCAAGGTTTGTGACGTAATCGTCATCAGCCTGTGATGGTATAACGATCCACGGATCTGATCCTACACGATTTGACAAATCAAGCATAACCTCATAGGGAACACCAGCCCCATGAAGTGCATACGAATAACTTTCAGTAGTCACGCGATCCTTCCAATGTACTACTTGAGTGTGATTTATAGACCCCCAATCCATAAATCGTACGATCTTGAATCCACGCAGAAGTTTAATAAAATCGGGGTGGAAATCATTTGCATTTTCTATCAAACCTCCTGGCGGAATAATACGAATATTCCTAATATGGTCAGATTCTTCAGATGAAATTATTTCAAGACGCAAACCGCCTAATGTTGGCTTCGTGACAACGAAATTATGAATTACATTGGGTTTTTCAAAAATGCACTGCCCATCAATTAGGTGCGGACATTTTGAATCTACTCGAATTTGGACCTTGCCTTTCCCCTCAAAAATCAAAATATAAGTACCTGCTTGATACTGATCGTTTTCACTTATCAGAATTGATCTAACCGCTTGAGGCGGTAGTCCACCTGGGCCATCTGGATCAAAAGGCACCCGCAGGGGATACCCATTATTGTCACTGGGAATAAAAACACGCGTATCCCAAGTAGTATCTTTGCCACTAGGGTCGAAGGTCATCCATCGCCTAGCGTTTTTCATTCGGTTCAGAAACGGCCAATCACCAGAATAATCGTTCACTCCAGCCAAATTCGTACCAACCAAATGTTGATACTTTTCAGCAGCTGGAGTATGCCCTATAAAAACAAAAAAACATGCAATAAATTGAAAATAAAAAGGCATGATCTAAATAATACTACTGAATAATTGGCTTACCCGGTAATCTCCTAAGAGTGATAAAAACCCCCATAAGAGCACCACCAAGAAGAGGATAAAACGGCGAAACCATTGCATTTGCCAAGCAGTCAACCATAAAAAAAACAAGAATCAATGAAACAAACTGAAGGGACATCTGCTGGCTTCTTTCTAAATAAGTTAGAAAAGACCGCCGATTAATGAGAAAAGGAGCACCAAGCATCATCCAACAAAGAGATATTAATGATACTAATCCATGTTCGCTATAAACAATAATCCAAAGAGAGTCCACGCCACGCGTTGTTCGCATTCCGTATTTATCAATAGGGAAGGCTCTTCCCCACCCACCCCAACCGAAAAGCCACTTATCCTTTGCACGATCTATAAAAAGATCTTCTTGCTCCATTCTTATCCTGAGAGAGCCTGCACGCGACTTATCACTGACGATCTCAACATTAGTAATTATATGTTGCCACTCTAATGCTCCAGTCACCCTCACGTATAGATAAGCAGGAATAGTGACAATAATCGCTATTATCAAGACATGGGCAATCCTTGCTCTAAGAATAACGCGTGCAATAAGTCCTAAAAATAAGAATAAAATTCCATTTCCAGATTTACAAGCAACTATGGTGATTAATATCAACTTGTCTATTACGGAAAGTTTAATTTTGAAAATACGTATATTTTTTTTCACTAAATGGAGTGCCGAAACAGCCATCAACGACAATGAAACAAAAAGAGCAACCATCAACCCATGCTGCATAAATATTTTCGGCCTCCATCCACCATATCGAATATTCTCAACCCAATCATTTTGATTATACCCATAAAATAATTTGTGGAGATTCGGACTCATAAATACTTCAAACCATATAAACGGCAAATACATAACAACCGCAGACAAAAACCCGACCAGCAGATATTTTATATCATCAAAGTTGTGAAAAAATCTTCTGCCGATATAATATGGAACCCCCCATGTTAAACATGCACCTACAGATGCGGAAAGCCCATCCCAAATCCCTAGTCCGTTATCTAATGAAGTAATAATTGGTGCTAAACAAATTACAATTGCGGGCAAATCAAACTTGTTAAATATATAAACAAATCGTGCTCGACGTTCAAATAAAATAACAGAGATAATTGCCGACAATCCAAAAGCCGTATGCTTTGTTAAATCCGGCAAAATTGGTAAATCATATATTGACTGAGGGAGAAACAGCCACGAACCAAACAAATTGACAATAAAATATAATCGAGGATCTCTGAACCGATTATAAAATACAATGAAAAATACAAGCCAACCAAATAAGACTAATGTATCGAAGCTCACAGCCGTTGTCCTATTTTGGCGTTAAGTTAATGTTATTTTTCAGGAAAATTGAAAATCGGCACGGATTGGGCGTTCATTAATACACCAATAAGAACCCCAATGAATACCATCGAATAAGCTATATAAATAATCACAATTCCAATTTTCGGTGAAAACAAATGCGATCTATATTTAAGAACCAATCGATCCACATACCAATATAGTGTTACGGCAATAACAATGCTAACCATTACCGAAACTAATTGGCGCACTGGTGAATCACGAAGTCCAATTCCTGCCAAAAAATAATTCCCAACAAAAACGCCAATCCAATGATTAAGATACAATGGGTATGATATTCCGCCCAGAAATATACCGAATCTGTTAGGATTTCCCCTGACAGCCAAAAGCATAACTATGGCTATTGATAAAATAGGTGCTAGAAACGTATAATTATATTCATAATAGATACCGGCCCCAGCAGCAAACACTACAACTGTTATCCAACATCTAAATACAATAGAACCATGCAAAAAAATATATTTTTTATACAAAATAGCGGCGAAGACCCCAAGTACAATGCTCGCATAAATATCCATAACTAATGCAACTACTGAGATTAGCGCCCATAGCAAACTGGATCTACCACACCTTTGTCTAACTAAAACTAGTAGTATTGGAGCCAACAGATAGAACTGTTCTTCTGCATTAACACTCCAAAAATGGTTTCCAGTGCCGTCTAGAGGCATAAAATAGCGATAGCTCTCTAGTTGTGGTGGCCCAAATAGGTTATAAACAAATAATAGTTTATAGAATACAAATTCTAGCCACTTTGCATCCATTGGATCTTTTAATATACTTGCGCCAATTAAAAGAAGCAATGCAATATAGTATGGCACCCATATCCTACACGCTCTGTTAAAATAAAATCGAGGTAAGTCTTTTGCTGCTAGATTAATCAACGCCCCCCCGATCAACCAACCACTTAATGCAAAGAAAATCTGTACTGCTAAATTACCACAATGCTTCCAGGTGATTATATGATCATGTGAAAACATTACTAAGCACGCTAAGATAATTCGCAAATAATCAAAATATGGATAATAATTTAAACTATTTTTTGATTCATTCGCACTTAGTACCATTGTTATATTATTTCTTCTCTAATATTTTTTATTTATTGATCGATTTTCGTAAATTAAATCCTGGAAAATGCGATCGAATTTTTAAACTTAAAAACCATCTTCCTGTTGTCCAGGCAGCGGCAAAACATCTATTAGCCCCAAGTTTTATGTAATTTCTTATCAAGGGATATCCATCAAACTTCGGGTAAGTCATGAATAACATACGCAACCAAAATATTTTTATAAAAACGTGTCTCTGACGATTGAGCAAACCTTTTTGTCCCGTATATATATTAGCCTTATCACATTCTGTCAAGGTTATATATTTTTTATTCTCCATAGAGCTTATAACATCTTGCCCTCGTTCAGTTCGAACCAAGACCAAGCTAGAGCCAGGATAGCCATCGCTAATTTTTCGAAACCATGCATCACCCACAGAAATATCAGCACTTTCCCCTGTACCATCCGGACACATGTTACAGCGAAACGCTTTATGCTTCGTTAAAACTGACCCCCACGCTTTCTCATAACTCATCTCCAACCTAGTTGAAGCGTGGCGGGTCGCAACGCTGAAATTACCTGGCCATCCATACCCTCTATAGCGCAGATCGATCACATCTTCTGATTTTGAATTTAGCTGATTGACCAGTATATCCGTAGCCTGAGATGATGGCGTTCCTCCGCAAAATATTGAAATTGTGAGTGATATTTTTTTATCCAATTCACTATCAAATTTTCGAATTTTATTTATTGCAGAGATATCGCATGGCTTACCAATAACGACAAAAGATGAGTCGTTATTTTTAAGTATCGAAAGCCCAGAACATAAGGCGGCAGGCGCATAACGAGATCCGGAACCAGAATTCAATTCGGAGACTGACCGACTTAACACTGGGATATTCTCCAAAGGAGCATTTGGGTTGGCACGAATATGAAGCACGCTTAAAAAATCTTCTTCGATACAATATCGCCCAATAGCAGTACAAATGCCACCTGAACTACCGTTAAATCGCTCTTCTGGAATAGTTGACCAAGCCTCAAATGAATTTAAAATCGGCCCCCAATCATTCTGCACGTCTTTTGAACAAAAACCTGAATCATGGCGATAGACCTTATCCAAGCTGTATCCCGAGCAAGCATCGACACATTTACTACAGTCATCGCATTTTTCGTAGGAAATTACAGGGCGAATTCCTACATTAAATATATTATTTAACGTTATCGCTTTAGTTGGGCATACATATTCGCAGGCGCCACATCCGTGACAAAGATTTCCATTTACCACATCTGCAATTGTTTTCATTCAAAACCTTTACTGCGATTAAATTAATCAATCTAATATTTTTACTTTATTTTTCAGAAGATAGACATCCTGGATAATCTTTTCGAAAACAGATGCAACAGGTTCGTAGCTAATTGTCTTGCTGCAAGACTCTGAATTCTTATCAAATGCCTCAGTAAAACCTTGTGTTAACCTCACCATGACATCTTCTAACCCGAATTTCCGTAGATCTATGACCGTATGATCTTTGCCAACCATCTGCATCACGCCAAAAAATTTGTCGCTATACGCTAAGCATCTAGTTGGTACTTCCTGAGAAATGGCACCTATACATGCATGCATTCGCGCGCCAACAAAATAGTCACAAGCCCCTATCACTCCCTTTATTTTTCTTGGGTCAGAGTAATCATCCGCAACACTAATTCTTTCAGCCGTGCTACCTGAAAACGTTTTCAGTATTTCATTTATCGCGTCATTATCAGTATTTTCCGCAACGAATTGCTGCTTCTTAGTACTAATTACATGGGGTATCAAGATTATATAGGCCTCAGTTGTACTAAGAATCCATTCAATAAAATTGACTACGATGTTTTTGTATTCAGAAGCCAGATTAAATTTTTGGCCCTGAAAATATAGCAGGCCACTTATATTTAGACCAACAATCGACTTTCCTTTATATCTTACCCTTAACGAACTAATTACTTCATTATCGCTTTCCATTTGAAAAGCCATATCAGGACTATCGATAATTTTTTTATCTGACAATGACGAAAACTGATTAAGCAGCGTCGATTTCCCATGCGAATCCCTGCAACTAATGAGTCTCGCATTATTAAGTATATGAGAAGCCGCATCTATATGACTAGCAGACAAAAATGGTCCATATGATTGTGGAAGCAAATATAACGGCTTCTTAAAATTAATTGCAATTTTCTTTATTGCAACTATTGCATCAAATCCAACGTCACCATAAATTGAAGTGAAAGAATCCCCACCTGAAACATCTAACACCGCGTCAACCTGATCAAGTGCATTAAACAGGTATATATGCCTGCCGATTATTTGACGAATCGAAATTGGCAACTTTACGACCAATGAACTTAATAACTGGATCAGTTTTAGCCCTTGCTTTTCTCTAATCCTTTTTGAGGAATGAAAGAAAACAAGTTTCAAATCAACTAGTCTTCCGTTAATAGCAATCACTTGTTGCTGTTCTTTTCCCGTATTACTTTGAATATATATTTTAATATTTGGGTTGCATTTAATAATGTTGGATATAGCTGAGTATCCTAATGCAGTCACTCCGCCATTACCCGAATCTAATTGACATCCCACCAGCAGAATAGAAATCCGTGAATTAGTATAATTTTCGTTGTTCATACCATTTTTTCTATAAAAACGACGCTTTAGTTAGTTGGTAAATTTATACAGCAAAATAAATATAGTTTTCTATTTTTAATGGAGGAAATATTTTGCAGGATCTATAAAAATTTAACTATTTTCTTCAAGTCAACCCAACCGCGCAAAGCCGCTTTTGATCTTGAAAAATGAGAAAACAACAACACTGGACACAATTAAATAAAGTACGATGAAATTAAAACCACCCCTCAACCACTCAAAAGAAATGTATGAAATACTTGAAATTGCTACTATTGAAATGGAGTCTTTCATCCAGATTCTATTGTTTTCCCCTACCCGACCCCTTAAGAAATATGATATGGATACCATTGCGAATAACTCGCCGATTATTCCGACCGCTGCAATCAAATACATGTCGACTTTAATTGCCGCCAAATATAACGTCAAAATCAGGGCAGTCTGCCTATAAATATTTGAATACATAATATTTACAGTGTCACCGTAAGCCATGCAAATTGTATTTGGGATCTGTCTTATCAATCTAATAAAGAAAACAACAACTAATACACTTACAACTCCCGAAACACCAGCATATCTCTCCCCATAAAAGAACCGCATAAGCTCTTCGGAATAACCCATTAAAAACACGATACTAGCTAGTGATATCCAAAATACGAGACTACTTAGATTGCGTAATTTATTTGATAAGTTATATGCATCATCACGTATTTTTGAAAAAAATGGCAATACAATCTGAGCAAAAACGTTTCCTAAATTATTGGGTAAAAATGTGGCAAACGAGAACGCCACAGCAAAAAGGCCGAGTTCATATTTTGAATAATATTGCGATATTATTATTTTGTCGCCTTGCAAGGTTAGCATCAATAACAAACTACTAATTGCAAGAGGCCATCCAAAAACTATCATTTTAACTATTATTTCTTTATCCCAGGCAAATTTCCTTGAGCCACCTCCAACAGCATAGGAAACAATTAGACTGGCGATCCCAGATACAATTGATATATAGATGAACGATCTATAGTCATTAAAGTATATCGCTAATGGGTATGCGATAGCTGTTGATACTAAATCTGGAGTGAGTTGAATGATCGCAAGGGGCACAAAATTCATGCTTCTTTGTTTCTGGATATATCCCCTATTCTCAAATCCTTTCAAGAGGGGTATGATTGCAAGCAATGCGAAATCACCTGAGGAATTTGGCAGATCAAAAAATCTTGATATATAACCCGATAATAAAAAAATCATGCCCGCAATTAATACACCCCTAATCAGTAGTAGAGTTTGCGCAACCGAAGCGAAGTGTTCTTTATCACCATCTTTGTTCTGAACGAGTATTTTATCGATTCCGATTTCAGTAATCGCCGCCAGCACTCCTGTTGTTATCCAAAATGTAGCAGCAACACCAAAGTCATAAGGTGAAAGTATTCTTGCTAATATAGCCATTCTCACAAAAACGAGAGCGGCACTTATCATTTTCGATCCACCAACTATAAAAAATGCCTTATTAAATTTTTTCGACATATTTTCAGTGCCGCAGTCTTTCATTGTTAATATATTTTTAAACTCGTCATTTAAACAATAGACTTGACGTCGTATTTTTTATCGATCGCTGTATGTAAATAAGCCATCTGATTCAGGATGAGCCATGCCCTCTATAATTGCATCGGGGCCCGAGCTTTACCTTCCTTTGGACAGAATATACTCTAACAATTTCGGCGGCTTAGTGGATTAAATTAGAATTAAACAATTCTAATTTGACGTATATTTCAGAAGCTAATTAAATAACTCTTGAAAATAAATATTATTTTTTAATATTCAATAGTAGTAGGTTCGTGCCGGGACTTCGCCTTTATTGAGCACCACCCCCAACAGGTTAGCATCGGGGAGATGACGCATGCTCTCTTCGATTTCACGCTGCGTCGACATGCCGTTGCCAACCACCATCAAGACACAATCAATTCTTGGCAATACAGAAATGACATCGTCGGCCGCAAGGATGGGCGGCAGGTCAAAAATCACGATTCGATCCTGATAGCGCTCGCGCAAATCACTGATGATGGCGGCTACCTTTTTGGAAGATAGCACCTCTGCCGATTTTTGAACTGGCTTGTTGGCTGGCAAAATCACCAGGCGCGGTAAGTTCGGGTTGAACATTGCTTCTGCGAGTTCTGCTTCGCCTGACAAGACATCGTTTAGCGATTTTTCACGATGAACGCCCAAGTAATTTTTTACCTTGGGGCGGCGCAGGTCAAAATCAACCAGCATTGCCGTGCGTTGCGTATGGTGCGCAATACTCATGGCCAGGTTGATCGCCATCACCGTTTTGCCGGATTCAGGCGTCGGAGACGTAATTGCCAGCGTTCGCCAGCCGTTCTCATCCATTTTCTGAAGAATCTGGGTGCGCAGGATGTCAAAAGCCCAATTGGATGGATTGTTTTTGTTGAAGGCAACAATACGGTGCTTTTCCAGATAGATCGGATCTAGCTCAACGACTTCTGTTTGCACATAGCTGACTTCAATTTGCTCATCAGCATCGATCAGTTGCGCACTAACAGCTGGTGCCCGACTAACTGTCTGCTTTACCCCGCCCTGCTTCTTGGCTTTTTCAATGGCGACTTTAATGCGTTCCATGGGGTGTTTCCTTAGTTAAGCCTGACCATAATCTTCAAGGCAAGAATATCGAGCGGGATAACCAGCAGATGTACCAAGAGCAAGGCGACCGGGATTGCTACAGCGATACCGATCAGTATTCGCTTGATCAAACGTTTGCGTTCATCGACTTCAGAATCAATCGTGATGTAGGGGATGATCGCCATCGGCCGGCGCCTGATAATGGCCTCCAGCGCATCCGCCCCACGCACAGTTCCGTGCAGGCTTTCAAGCATAAATGCCAAGCCGCCGGCACCTGCAACCGCCAAGGCAAAGCCCATGGCGATCATTTTTTTGCGATTGGGCTTGATCGGTTTATCCGGCAGCAAAGGGGGTTCGAGCATGGAGAAACGCTCGGCCTTTTTATCGCCTTCAAGGTTTTCTGAAACCTGCGCCGTCATTTGCTTGGCGCGGATTTCATCGTATTTTTTCTCGGCATTCTGATGGTCGCGCATCAGCGTCGACAAACCACGCTCAACTTGAGGTGCCTTGAGCAATTGCCCTTCGAGTTGCGCCAGTTTGGTCCGAATGCTCGACTGCTGCGCCCCCAGTGACGCCACGTGAGACTTGGCAGCGGCAATTTTTGCTTCTACCTTGGCCACCATCAGATCGCCGGCTGAATTTGCCGCCTGCCCCCCCGCCACTGCGGGCGCGGCCTTCTCAAGCGCGGCAATCTTGCGCTTCAAGGCACGGATATCCGGGTGGCTTTCGGTATAAATCGAACTCAAGCGCTCCAGCTCGGCTTTTGAGCGCTGCAAGTCCTGAGCAGGACTCAGCGCCGTTACCGCACCCTGCGTCACACCGATGCCGGCTTTGGCACTGGCCAGTTCTATATCCAGAAAGCGCAATTCTTCTTGCGAGGATTTGTAGTCGCGGTCAACTTCACGCAACTCGGATTCCAGACGCTGCATGACGTTCATGCTGATGGTCATGTTCTCCGGTAGTGCGCTTCCGTGCTCTTGCTTGTAGTTGGCAACTTGATTTTCCAGTGTTTCCAACTCCACCTTGAGCTTGTCGGCCTCCTGGGTCAGGAATTCCGTGGTCTGCGTGGCGCGCTCGGTGCGCACCTTGGCGTTTTCATCAAGGAAAAGCGTGACCAGTTCATTGGCAACCCGGTGCGCCAACTCAGGGCGACGATGTTCAAATGAGACCTTGAAGGCGATCGTTGCTCCCTTGCGAGCCCCTTGCACATTGGCGTTGACCAATTCGAGACCGATGCGCAAGCGCATTTCGTCAATCAGCTCTGATGGCGTGTAGGAAGCCCGGTCTTCCTTGAACAACTGATACTTTTCAATAATGCGCAGCAGGTTCTCGCGCGTCATCACGCGTTGCTTGATGATCTCAATACGCTCATCGGCAAAACTGGTGACGGTAGCCTGGACAAGATCGTTCGGAATCTGTTGCGACTCGACCATGATCGTACCGGTTGACTGATAAACCGGCGGTATCAACAAAGCAATAGCCGTGGCGACGACGAAGATCGCTCCAAAAGTAGCGATCATCAGTAGGGCTCGCCGACGAATAATGGCGAGGTAGTCGGTAAACGTCAGTTGATATTCTTGAGACATGCTTTCCTGCTATTTACTTAAAAGTCAGGGTGGGAGTAGATCAGCGTCAATCCGACAAGATTGCTGGAAGCCGGGTTTATTTCGCGCTCGATTGCCCTGCGCTGAACACGAAGATTCAGGCGGAAGAACGGGGATAGCTCCCGGCTGTAGGTTGCCCCATAGATATCGGTAGTCGTTGATAGCGTACTTTCACTCTTGGTCGTGCTGGCATCAAAAGCCAGCGAGGAGCGCTCGCTCAACAAGTAACTTGCCTGGAATCTAAGCGCATCGTTGGTCGCAAAACCCCCGGTAACTCCGCTGGCTGTGGTGGTGCGGCCAATATCCAAGGAGCCGCTTAAGCGTTCACCCGCATAATTAATGCGCCAGTTGCCTTGCCAATCGTGGGATTCGATGCCGTTGGAGGTAATCGATACGCCACCGCCCTGAAGCAACCAGTCAAAGTTTTCGCTGGACTTGCTTTTGAAGCCCAGCATGGCGATATAGCTTTCAGATTTAATTGCGGTGCGGACAGCGTTTTGGCCAGGCTCAAAGCGACTTGCGCTTCCGGTCACAAAGAGCTCTGAGCGTTCGTTGAATTGATGCCCCAGCGTGGCACCTAATCTGGTGTTCTGAAAATCAGTCAGCGTCGGGCTATCGTAGCTAACGTCACTGTAGTCAGCGGTTAGCGTCAAGTCATTGCGCTCGCTTAGACTATTTTTCCAGTTTGCGCCCAATCCTGCCGTGGTTCTTGTGGCATCAACGGTAACCGCCGCGGAATCCTGGAACTCGGTCGTTCTCGCCGACTCCTGGGCGTATCTCAGGTTAACGCCGAAGCTTGATGTGGGGCTGAAAGTCTGCCAACTTAAACCTAGATTCGGATCCTGCCGGTTGACACTCAATGCCTGGTCGCTGGATCGTTCCAGTCTGGCCCCCAGCGAAAACGTCAGATCGTTGCTGTCACCTTTGTAACTGAGTTGATACTGCGGCATAACCCGATAGCGCATGATGCTTGATGGATCATTTGCGATCATTGTCGGATTGGAATCGTACTCGACGCCTACCGGCACCGACACGGTTTGCAAGAGTGGATCCGAAAACGCCTGAAGGGGCCATATGGCCCCGAGCAGTGTTACGCCAATAACCAGAAAACGCGCCATTGATTATGGAACGAGGATGGTGTCACCCGCCTTGAGCTTGATATTGGTTTCCAGTTCGCTGCCCTTCATCAGGTCGTTAAAGCGAACGGCGAAGGTTTCCTGACCTTTTTTGGTCTCGCGCAGCACTTTAATGTTGTTGCCATCGGCAAATCGATCAAGGCCACCGGCCTGACTCAACACCTGGAGAACGGTGGAATTGGGCGCGGTCAGGATCACCGGGCCGGGCTTTGGCACTTTGCCGAGAACGTAGACCCGGCTTCCTTCGATATTTGTGATCACAATCGTGACGACCGGATCAGGAATAAATTCTTTGATTTTGGCTGCGATCCGCAGCTCAGCTTCTGATGAGCTCAGCCCGGCCACTTCAACTCGCCCGGCAAGCGGAAAAGTAATGCTGCCGTCAGGCAATACACGTACCTCTTTTTGCAGAGCCTCTTCGCGCCAGACTGATACCAGAAGACTGTCACCGTGACGTAATGTATAAGGCTCAACAGTCTCATCAGCTGCGGTCGACAGTGAAATACCTAAAAAAATAATCGAGCTCAGAAGACGAAAATATTTAGTCATGGGTAGCGGCTATACCTATTCAGGGAACATAAAAAAAGGGGGCTTTTAGCCCCCTTCAAGCATAACGAATAAGTGCTTATGCTGCAACCGTTTGCGCTACTTCTTGCTGCTTTTTACGACGCAGAGCGCCAGCACCGAAGAGTGAGGATGCGAACAGGAGAGCAGCAGCCGGAAGCGGAACGGCAGAGATCTCGGTTATGGTAGAACGAGCAGCGGTTTCAATATTGAGTTTATATGACCCACCAGCCTGCGAAAATTGAAAAACATCACTGGCAGATGTTGCTGCATCATTGTCTAGATAAAAATCCTGGACAACGACATCACCCAAATTTTTCAGCACGTAATGAACCATTGAATTTACTGGGTTTGTCGGCGCTACGAGCTTGAAGGTAACCAATCCACCGAATGAGTAGTTGATATCAAACAGGCCACTGGTTGGATTTACGAGCGTGCTACCCAGAGTACCCATATCCTGCGGGGCACCGCCGTTGATCAAGTTAATAGTAGCGGCTTGAACGCTACCGAAAGCCAAAAGACCAGCTGCAAGTAGAGAAATTGATAGTTTTTTCATGTGAAACCCCTGTAAATAAAATTAAAAAAGTTAAAACTAAAACTTACGACGATTTGATAACCCGAGGAACCCGAGCAGTGCACTTCCAAACAACCACAACGCCCCCGGCAGGGGTACAGCAGAAACTGAAGAAGTTGCCGTGACATCCGGGCCACCCAGCGGGTTGATTCTCAGGATGTATTGCTTGCCGCCCTCAACCGCCCACGAGATCGCGCCCAAAAGATCAATCACAGTACGCCCCTGCAGCTCATCCCCAAAAGTGATTTTGTCGGTGGCTGAATTGCTGTCTTCCCACAGACGGTAGCCGGAGGAAGTATCTGGTTTGTTGCTTGAGGACAAGAGGTCGATGTTTAAAAAACGCTGGCCCGATGCAGTAATCACTTGGTAGTTAATCAAGTTGTTACCGCTTCCAGTCGTTACCAGGTAGGTGTCCTGCGAAGAAAAATCAAGGATGCGATCGGGCTGCACCGGAGCCGCAGCGGCCAAACTCGACAAGCCAATGCAGCACGTTGCCGCAAGTACTTTTACTGAGAGAGTTTTCATGGCCTTACCTCTTTATCCAAATTACTTATTTAACTTCTTGGATTGGAGGATACGAACTAAGCCCCTCTTTCACAATGGGCCGTTCGGGCTATCACGGAAGTCATAGGTATAAAAACGGACTAGTCCGCTCTAGTAGCCCATTGAATTAATAGGCATTTTTTCCGGTGAAGGCACTAGTCGTGCGAACCAGGATGGAAATATCCAGCCAAAGCGACCAGTTATTGATGTACTCAATGTCAGATTCGACACGAAGAATCATCTGTTCGATGCCTTTTGTTTCGCCACGCAAGCCGCGAACCTGAGCCAGCCCGGTAATACCCGGCTTGATCTGGTGCCGGGCAAAGTAGTCGCTGATCCGCTTGGAATATTCTTCATCGTGCTGAACCGCATGCGGGCGCGGGCCTACCAGAGACATTTCACCTTTGAGCACATTGAATATCTGGGGCAACTCGTCAAGGCTCGTCTTCCTGAGAAATGCGCCTACTTTGGTGATCCGTGGGTCGTTTTTCTCGGCCTGCTTGATTACGCCACCTTCCACCGGATGCACGTACATACTGCGAAACTTCCAGATTCTGAAGGTTTTGCCGTTCCAGCCATTTCTCGATTGCCTGAAAAACACCGGGCCTTCGCTGTCGAGCTTGATTGCCAGGGCAATGATCCCCAGCAAAGGGGCAATGAGCAGCAAAATGATCGACGAGAAAAGGAGATCCTCTGCCGATTTCAAGAGCAGACGAGTACCGGTCAGCGGTGTTTCTGAGAGAGTCAGCACCGGGATACCAGCGATCTCCCGGACGCTGTGGTTTACCAGCCGCAAGGAGAATATGTCTGGAATCCAGTGCACGGCAACGTGCTTGTCCAAGAGGCCAAAATAGACGTCTTCAAGGACCTCTGATGCATCGAGCGGTATGGCGAAATAGACAGTGCGCACACCTTCCTGCTCAATCAGCGCCATCAGGTCATCGATGTGCCCGAGAATTTTCGGGTGCGCCATCCCGTCACTTTCTGCCGGCAGCGAGGTGTCTTTATTCAAACGGATGCAACCCAGCACTTTTTGCCCCAGCCAGGGGTTAGCGGTTATCTTTTGGCTAAGGAAGCTGGCGAGGCGTCCGGTGCCGATGATGATGGTTTTCTCTGAATGAACGGCATGCTTCAAAAAACTTGCCTGCAGGGCACGTACAACAATGTGCAAAATGATCTGCGCAAGAAACCCAAGGACATAGAGTTGCGCCACCAAAATTCGCGAATAGGTTTCGTTTTGCTTGGTTAAAAAGCCCAGCACCACGAGGATGCCAAAACTGAGCGTCCATGCTTGAAAGAGATTTAGCGCTTTGCGCGTTAAGCTGGCATTGTTTCGATAGATGGCGAACTGATCATAAACAATGGCTACCGTAACAACCAGGACCAGCAAAAATAGCGTGTATTCAGCATTGATCAGGCCTATGTGGTAATCAATCAGCAACCATGCCAGCCCGATAATCGCCGATCCATCGAGCGCGGCCTGGATGGTGTTACTGATGCTGCTTCGCCGCTGTAGTACCGAGCGCTGATTGTTATTTGATGCGTACATGGTGCGGCAACTCCGTTTTGGCCAGATAAGACCAAGAGAAAATTTCAGGTATTTGAACGGAGAATAGCTTGGTCAAGCGTCTCATCGTGGTCGATTATTTCACGCGTTAGATCAAAAATATGCAGCTTCTTTGAACGAGGCGCCGCCCGCGTCTTTGGCCGAGAGCAGGGGCTCACCGGAAAAAGCCCAGTCGATTGCCAGGTCAGGATCATCCCAACGGATGCAGCGCTCGTGTTGCGGGGCGTAGTAGTCCGTCGTTTTATAGAGAAACTCGGCGGTTTCCGAGACGACGACAAAGCCGTGGGCGAATCCGGCGGGTATCCAGAGTTGATGCTTGTTTTCTGCCGAGAGCATGGCACCGGCCCAGTGGCCGAAGGTTTTTGAGCTTTTTCTGAGGTCGACCGCAACATCGAAGACGGCGCCTTGAACTACGCGCACCAGCTTGCCTTGCGGCTGCTGGATTTGATAGTGCAGGCCGCGCAACACGCCCTGGGCGCTCTTTGAGTGATTATCCTGAACAAAACTGACGTCAAGGCCGGTTGCCTGACGAAAAGCGTTTTCGTTGAAGCTTTCAAAAAAGAAACCGCGTGCGTCGCCGAATACTTTGGGTTCGATGAGCAACACGTCAGGAATGGCCGTGGCTGTTACCTGCATCAGAACACCCGCTCTCTGAGCAGACCCATCAAATACTGACCGTAAAGGTTCTTGATCATCGGCTGGGCCAGTTTCTCCAGTTGGCCGGCATCGACCCAGCCCTTGCGGTAGGCGATTTCTTCCGGACACGCCACCTTCAAGCCCTGACGCTTTTCGATGGTAGCGATGAACTGGCTGGCGTCGAGCAGGCTTTCATGCGTGCCGGTATCAAGCCAGGCATGGCCACGCCCCATAACCTGCACGTTCAACTGCTGGCGCTCCAGATACACGCGATTCACATCGGTGATTTCCAGCTCGCCACGCGGCGACGGCTTGAGATCGCGGGCGATGTCGAGCACCTGGTTGTCGTAAAAATAGAGGCCAGTCACCGCGTAATTCGACTTCGGCACCTTCGGCTTCTCTTCGAGGCTGACCGCCTGCCCGGCAGCATCGAACTCGACCACACCGTAACGCTCGGGGTCATGCACGTGGTAAGCAAAAACCGTGGCGCCGCTGGTCTGGTTGCCGGCGGCGCCAAGGTCGTTGGCAAACTCGTGGCCGTAGAAAATGTTGTCGCCAAGCACCAGCGCGCTGTCACCATTGCCGACAAAGTCGCGACCGATGATGAAAGCCTGGGCCAGGCCATCCGGGCTGGGCTGGATAGCGTATTGCAGATTAAGGCCCCACAGGCTGCCGTCGCCGAGCAATTGCTGAAAGCGCGGCGTATCTTGCGGCGTTGAAATAATCAGAATGTCGCGTATCCCCGCCAGCATCAGCGTCGTCAGCGGGTAATAGATCATCGGCTTGTCGTGGATCGGCAGGAGTTGCTTGGAAACCGCCAGGGTGACCGGGTAGAGACGGGTGCCGGAACCGCCGGCGAGGATGATGCCTTTACGCATGATGTGTCCTTGAATTAAAAACCTGCTACTGCCTGTGACAGCTAAACCAAACACAAATATTGAAAAAGTATTTTCTCACACCACCTTGAGCCAATCGCCAAAACCCTCATCCGGAAACTGTCGCCCAAGCGCGAGCAAGCCACGCTCTGCTCGCGTCGACCACCCTTTGCCACGCCTCAGAAGGTCAGCCCACGCCTCCTCCACCTCCCACGGACGCATCTCCCTTAGCGCCGACAGCAACAGCCCGGCCTGCATCAGATCCTTGTTCGACTTGGACTGAAACGCCCCCTCCGGCTCACCGGCCACGATCAGTTTGTGCAAGGCGTAGCGTGCGGGGTGTGGGACATTGACCGTGGTGGCGCTATCCCCACACAGCAAGGCAGTCTGCTGAACGTTTTCCAGTGAAAACTCCATGAAACGCAGCGGCTGAAGCGTCACATGCAAGTCAGGATGCTCAAATGGCACCTCTCCCGAGCGCCCGACTGTCGTCAGAAAATCAAGCCGGAACTCCTTCTCGTTTGGAATCAGATAAGCCCCCCCGGTCTTGCCTGACAAGCCAACAATCGGCAGGAAGCCCATATTCAACGACTGAATCGCCTCGTGCGTCTGGACCTGGCAATTGGGCGCCAGGGCCAGTGAAATGCTTTTGCCGGCATGCGCAAAATCAATATCCTGCGTTCGCGCCGCATCGGCGCCGCCCCAGCGCACACCCAGCATGTTGCCGTACACCACGAAAGCATGCGTCCCGATCAAGACGCCGCCAGCCTTGAAAAAACCATACTCGGCAAGGCGTCGCAGAACTTTGTAATGACGAGGCAAAATCTCCGCGCACCCCAGCACCGCAGCCGAACGCACCAAAGGGCCCAACGACTCCGCGGCGGCAGGCTCCCCGGCCCGCGCTATCAAGGCCTGTACCGCCTCGCCTTCCGGGCCGACAAAAACCTGCCGGCGAACCCCGGCTGGCTCGGTATATTGGTAGTACCAATATTTATGGCCCTTGACCGATTTCGCGACAAAAGATCCAGGAAGATCAGCCACCGAGCGCATGTGCTCAATAGAAAGCGCAACCTCGACGACCTGTGAAAAGGCCGTTTGAGCAGTCATCGAAAGGGGCTGGAACATCATCCGGTTATACTCGATTAAAATTTATTCGAGTATAACAAACGTACAGATGCATTTAACATTGCTCAACCGCCATCACCTCGCCGAGCGGTGCCAATGCCCGCTGCAGTTCAAAGCCAACCTGGCCGTTGCTGCCTGTCAGAAGGATTTTCATGCTCAAATTGACTACTCCATCATGCCGCAAGCGGCGGTAAAACATCGACATCACCAGCCGGATACAGGTTTGGCAACAAGGAACCCAACGCATGCACCGGAAAACCGACACGCAGCTTGCCCTTGGGGGTATCCGAAAGCAAAAAGCCTTCGGCAACAAGCTGCGCCACGACATCACGGGCCGTCCGCTCCTTTAATCCGGTAAGGCGACTGGCCGCCATGCGCTCGACCTCACCCATGGTGAAAGCCTGCAGATAAAGGTACGCAGACTCCGGCTTCAAATCGAAGCGCACGCGCTGAAAGTAAGCTTCAACACGGAGCTTGAAAGCATCCAGAGCGAACATCCGGGCCATGAACCTGGCCTGATCGATCCCCGTTTGCAAGGCGTAGGCACAAAAATCCGCCAGACAGGCCTCAGAAAGATTGCCACGCCCATCCAGATCGCCCATCCTTGGCGAATCAGCCAAGGCCATTTGCTGCTTGTAAATCGTGTTGGACTTTGCAAAACCACGCGACATCGACCACAGCGCAGCCCCATTCACACCGCACTGGCGCAGCATGGCGTCGAGCACAATGCGGGCAACACGGCCATTGCCATCAGGAAACGGGTGAATCCAGGCGAGGCGATGGTGCGCAGCGAAAGCGCTGACAATGCCATCCAGCTTGCTACTACCGCCCTTGGCCGACCGTTCCAGGCGCTGGCCATAGAACTGGCT
>JAABQV010000039.1 GCA_011391255.1 Dechloromonas sp. | reverse complement strand
GGCCGCCAGAGGGCAAGACTTTGGAATTGGCCTAGTGTCGCGCAGGGGTTCCCGCCGTCTCGCGAAATTTCTCGGGGAACGTGCATTGACTCGGCGTGGCGTGATGGCATTCATCGGTGATCGCGGGGTGGTCCACGGGGCATTGAGCCCGCCGGGAAACTTTCGATGCAGATCATGTGGCCGCGACCGCACTGCGGGCAATCACGGAGCGACCTGCCGGTGAGCAGCAGATAGCGGTCGCGATAGTCGGCTGGTGCGGCGGAAAGATTGACAACGGGTTCGGCGAGCAATTCGCGACAGCGCGCTAGTTTGGTCGCACGATAACGGTTGGCAAGGAAGCCGTAGTGCCGAATTCGTTGCAGGCCATTCGGAAGCACATGCAGCAGAAAGCGACGGATGAACTCGTGTGTATCGAGATGCATGACTTTCTGGCGTGACTCGTGGCGGCAATCCTTCCAGCGAAAGCTCACTTTGCCATCAGCAAAGTCGATCTGACGACTGTTCGCGATCGCCACCCGATGCGTGTAACGGCCAAGATATTCGAGAACCTGCTGCGGGCCGCCGAATGGGGGCTTGGCGTAAACCACCCACTCGGTCTGCCGGACCGGCGCCAGATAGCGGGCAAACGCACCTTGGCGCCTTCAACACCCAAGTTGACGCGACCGTTCTTGATGGCGGAAATGGCCGCTTGAGGAATGCCGGTAAGTTCGGAGAGTTGGCTTTAGCTCAACTCCTGGAGTTCGCGCAGAATGCGGACAGACTCTCCCAGCGAGACCTCAATACGTTTTTTAGCAGGGTGGAAATCGTGGTCTGCCCCCTGTTGTTGCTGTTGTTAATTCTGCTTCGACAGTTTGATGTCAGCAGCGAAGCGTATCCGTGACCCGCAGACTATTTGAGGTCAGCTTTGAAAGGTCGTCCATATATCCAGTTCTTGATTTCGGCAACAACGGCATCTTCTCGGCCAAGAAACCCGTGCGGGCCGAATGGGCCGCATCCGCCGTCACGAACCGGATCGCCCCCGCGAACTATCAGCAAAGGAAACTTGCCCTCATACTTAACAGCAGAACTGAACGGTGTCGCCACACAGCGATCATCCGCATGATGAACGATCAGTAACGGAGACGGGATCTGTGAAAAATCGAAATCACTGAGATTGGAGTCGTTCAAAAAGCGCCATGAAGCCGGCGCCCAATCAAATACCGAGGCAGACAGCACAATCCCATCGACTTCTTTGCCGAAAGCCTTTCCAGCGTATGCCACCGACGTAGATCCTTGGCTGTTTCCTATCAAGAAGACCTTTGCGCCGGGTAGCCGTGACTTGATGTCATTGACAACGGCGCGAACATCCACCACGTGCTCGGCACTTTTCCGGAACTTTGGCGTATACCCCATCCCCCATTGATCGGAGGGGGCATCAATGATAGCGACGGCGGTATCCGGATCCAAAAAGCGATCCTTGTTTTTCACCAAGAAATCAGCAACGTTTTCGTCCCACTGCACACCCGACTCAGAAGTCCGGAACTTCAGTAGTCCAAAACCGCCACTCACGAGAACGACGACCGCCTTGATCGGCGTATTTTCCCGCATGAGCAGATACGCTTGAACTACCTCCCCGCGCGGTCTAAGTTGCACGAGTTCAGATCCGGCCGCAAAAGCGAAGGGGGAAGCTGCCGCTACAAGTGACATGGTCAGCAGCAGAGACCTAATCCAAGGAAATACCCGCACGAGGCGGCTGATTGCTTTCTGAAAGCTTGTCGGCATCGCAATCTCCTTGAACACCTTAGTTGGCCAAATTAAGCCTACACCGTCACCGACGGTTTGGCAAAGAGACCGTCGTAGCCATGATTGCGGCGAGATTTAATTTCGAGTTCGGTATTACAACAGGTCTCGAAAAATGCCGGCGGCAATCTCAGGACTTGAGCAGTTCCTCCCGCGAACCCAGCCAGCGCTTGAGATGGCGATCGGCTTGCTCAGGGTGATTGACCAGCACTTCCTCCGCCACCTCGCGAGCCATTTCAACCAAGTCGGCATCGAGTTCGAGATCGGCATAGCGTAGCAGCGGCACGCCGCTTTGGCGGCTGCCGACGAACTCGCCGGGGCCGCGCAGTTTCAAATCCTGACGGGCGATTTCGAAGCCGTCGGTATTCTCGAAAATGATCTTCAGGCGTAAGCGCGCAGTTTCCGACAAGGGCCCGGCAAAAATCAGGATGCAGGTCGACTCATGCGCGCCGCGCCCGACCCGGCCACGCAACTGGTGCAGTTGCGAAAGGCCGAAACGCTCGGCGTGTTCGATCACCATCAGGCTGGCATTGGGCACATCGACGCCGACTTCAATGACCGTTGTTGCGACCAGTACATCAATCTCGCCAGCGGCAAAAGCGGCCATCGTCGCCTGCTTTTCGTCGGCTTTCAGGCGGCCGTGGACGAGTCCTACGGTCAACGCCGGTAAATCAATGGAAAGTTGCTCGTAAGTATCCTCTGCAGTTTGCAGCTGCAGGGCTTCCGATTCCTCGATCAGCGGGCAAACCCAATAGACCTGCCGGCCTTCTTCAATGTGTTTGGCAGCAAAGCCAACCACGTCGTCGCGGCGGTTGTCGGCGACTAGCCGCGTCTTGATCGGCGTGCGGCCGGGCGGCAGTTCGTCGAGCACGGTGACATCGAGATCGGCGTAATAACTCATTGCCAGGGTGCGCGGAATCGGCGTCGCCGACATCATCAACTGGTGCGGGTTGCCACCCTTCTTGCGCAGAGCAAGGCGCTGGGCAACGCCGAAGCGATGCTGCTCATCGACAATGGCGAGGCCGAGCTTGGCAAAATCGACACCGTCCTGAATCAGCGCATGGGTACCGACGACGAGTTGCGCCTCAGCGGCGGTCGCCGCCAGTTGCTCGCGTTTAGCCTTGGTTTTCAGGCTGCCAGAGAGCCAGGCAACGCGCACACCGAGCGGTTCCAGCCAGTCTTTCAATTTGAGGCAATGCTGCTCGGCGAGGATTTCGGTCGGCGCCATGAACGCCGCCTGCCAGCCCGCAGAAATAGCCTGACAGGCAGCGAGCGCGGCAACAATGGTTTTGCCGGCACCGACATCGCCCTGCAACAAACGCTGCATCGGGTAAGGCTGGGAGAGGTCGCCGGCGATTTCGGCCATTGCCCGCAGTTGCGCACCGGTCAGGCCAAAGGGCAACTGGTCGAGCAGACGGGCGCCGAGATCATCCTGCGCGACCAGCACTGGCGCCCCCTGTTCACGCCGGGCAAGGTAGGCGCGGCGCAGGCACATTTGCTGGGCGAGCACTTCGTCAAATTTGACCCGGCGCCAGGCCGGATGATTGCGCGCGTGTAACGCGTCGACTTCAGTGCCGATGGTTGGCGAATGGAGAAAACGCAAAGTGCGGGCAAGACCGGGGAGTTTCAGGCGTTGGCGTAGCGCTTCGTCCAGCGTGTCGGCCAAATCACCTTCGCCCAGCGCTGCGGCAATCAGCTTGCGCAGCGTGTTGCTTGAAACACCAGCGGTGGTCGGATAAACCGGGGTTAAGCCCTCCGGTAAAGGGTCGCCTTCATCAACACCATGAAAGCGCGGGTGCATCATTTCGGCACCAAAAAACCCGCTGCGCACTTCACCAAAAGCGCGTACCCGTTTGCCCTCAGCCAAAGTGGCCTGATGACTGGGGTAAAAACTGAAGAAACGCAGGGTGATTTCACCGGAGTGATCCGCCGCCTTGACGATCATCTGGCGGCGCGGGCGATACTGGATTTCGCTGGTCTGAACCACCACTTCCACCTGCACCGGCTCACCCCACGGCGCGTCGATGACGCGGGTGATCTGCGTTTCGTCCTCGTAGCGCAGCGGCAAATGCACCAGCAAATCGGCCTCACTGTAGAGGCCGATTTTCGCCAGTTTTTTGCGCAGCACGTCGGAAGCGCGGATCGGCACCGAAGTGCCAGAGCCGCTCATCAGCCGATGAACATCACGCCATCGGCTTCAACCAGCGCGCCACGCGGCAGCTCCTTGACACCGACCGCGGCACGCGCCGGGAAGGGCTGGCTAAAATATTTGGCCATGGTTTCATTGACCTTGGCAAAGTTGCCGAGGTCGGTCAAAAAGACATTGAGTTTGACGACATCGGCCAGCGAACCACCGGCCGCCTCGGCCACCGCCTTGAGATTGTCGAAAACGCGAACGATTTGCGCATCGATACCGTCTACCATCTGCATGGAAGCCGGATCGAGTCCGATCTGCCCGGAAAGATAAACTGTCTCGCCAACTTTGACCGCTTGCGAGTAGGTGCCAATGGCGGCGGGGGCATTGGGCGTCGAGATGATGGTCTTGGCCATGAGAAACATCCTGTCGTTAATTTCGAAACCTTTATTTTAGTCCCGAGCCACCATGAACCCACGCATCACCTCACTCGAAAAAATGCTCGACGGCCCGCGCGATGGCGCCCTGCTCCGCTTCTCGCTGGGCAATGAATATCTCAAGGAAGGCGATCAGGCGAATGCAGAAATCTGCTTCAAAAACGCCGTTGACCGCGACAAACACTTTTCAGCTGCCTGGAAAGCACTAGGTAAGACCTTGCAGGAATCCGGCCAGCCCGCCGCCGCAATCGCCGCTTACGAAACCGGCATCAGCGTCGCCGAAGCGCGTGGCGATATTCAGGCGGTCAAGGAAATGACGGTTTTTGCCAGGCGTCTGCGCAAGGGGCTCGACAAAGCAGCCAAATAGCCAGCAACACCCGGTTACAAATCCACACAAAAGCAGGTCAGTCATCCGCCTTGTGAGCGCGTTAATTGCTCATACACCAAACAGGATGAAGCCATGCGCACTACCCTCAGTTTTCCGCGAATCGCATTACTGCTTGCGCTAGCTGCCAGCCTCAGTGCCTGCGTCGTCGCACCGCCTTCGCCGCGCCACTATGGCGGCGGGGGCTCACCAAGCGTTTATGTGGAAACCTATCCGACCGGATATTACGGTGGCGGCTACAACAACCGTTACTACCAACACGATAACCGCCGCTACCATCACGATAACCGGTCGCACCAGCCTCAATACCGGGAACTGGATCGTCGGGAGTCTTACCGAGAAGAACGGCGCCCGGAGCACCGGGCGAATATTCCTTCGCCACGCGAAGTTCATCGCGAAGTCAGACGCAGCCTCGGATTGCCGAGACTGCCGGGGATGCCTTAGTTTCTCGCCCCTTTGGGCGGCACCAGCAGCGACTCGACACCCATTTTCTTGAGCATCTCCTGCGCCGCCTCAGCTTCCTGCCGGGTTTTGAAAGGCCCGACCTGAACCCTGGTTTCCAGGGTTGCCGGAACACCACCCAGCTGCAACTGGGCTTGCAACTCCTCGGCACGCTTGGCGCTGGAAAAAACCCCTGCCTGAACAACAAAACCCGAGAAAAGACGGCGCACTGTCGGGGCAGCAGGTTCATTCGCTCGTACGGCTGGCGATAACGCCAGCGTCGGCGTCTGAGCAGAAGCCGGGCCGGGCAGCAGAGCCTTCGCTTCGGTAATGGCAGGTGCAGCAGTCGACTCGGCAATTGCCGGCGGCACCGCTTTCTCGGTCGGGGTAATACTCTTCGCCGGGCGACTACCGGTCACTTTGGGCAGCGCTGGATTGCCTACCGGACGGCTTTCCGGTTGTGCTTTGGGCTTTTCCTCTGGCAGCAAAACCGGCTGCTCTGCGACCTGAGGCGGCGGTGGCGCCTGAACCTCCGGCTCCGGCTCGGGCAGGGCAGGCACCGGGGTCACCGGCTGGGTCAAGACCTTTTTCGGTGGCACCGGTACCGGCCTGGAAAAAACCGGCGCCTCGGCTTCTTCGGGGTTCGTTACGAGCCGGTCAAATACCGCCAAAACCCCGAGCAAAATGGCAACCAGAGCGCCGGCCACCGCCAGGCGCTTGACCAGTTGGCCACGCAAATCGCCGGACTCAGCCTTGATTTCGTCAGGATTAGGTTTTTCGGACATCGTTTTCAGGCGTTCTGGCTTTTCGCCAAGGCAACCACTAATTCGGCCTCGGCGCGGGCAATCCCGCAGCGCTCGGCAATCATTGCCGGATCATAACCGGAGACCGCCATCTGCATGGCGTCACTGTAAATCGGCGAAACCGTTTGCGCGGAACGCATGTGCCCCAATTCGCTCAACATATCCTGACGCAGGGCAGCCAGTTCGCCACGTAAAGAATCAACCTCGTCACGCAACTGAAATACCTCATTTTCCAGACCACGATAAAGGCGCTCCTCCGGGGGCACCGTCGCATCTGTCGCGGCGCGCTGCCAGTCTGAAAGTGGTTCAGCCTCCGGTTCGGGTTCAACTTCCGGCTCAGGCAACGGCTCCGGTTCTGCCGCCAGCGGTTTGGACAACACAGGTGCCTCCGGCGAAATGGCACGAATAGCCGGCTTGGCCTGCGCACGGCGCAAGCGGACAATCACGAAAACCATGTAGATCGCGACCAGCGCGATCAGGGCAATCACCCCATCGCGAACGCCAAGAGTGATGCCCGCGATTTCGAGCATCTGCTATTTCCGCCTGGCCTTAGAAGCCAACCGAGTACTGAACGCCAAGGATATGGCCACTGTTTTCGTAGCTGCCGCGCAAGGTGCTGGCACCAACCGTCTGGGTGATATCGGCGTCTTTCAAATAGAGATAGGCGTAGCCAAGATCAAGCTTGCCAATCTTGCCGGCATCGTATTGCCCGCCAAGCGAGAACCAGATACGGTCATTGTCCGGCACACGAGCCTTACGATCGTTGTCAGTCACCGGAGTACGGTCATAGGCAATACCAAACTTGACCTTCAGCGCATCCGTCGCTTTGTAGGCTGCGCCCCAGGCAAAGCGCCAGGAATCCTCGTAGTTGAAGGTCTCGCTGGTCAATTGATTCCCGGTATTGCGATTGATCACGTCCAAGGATTTGAGCGTACTCCAGTTGGTATAGGAGAGGTCACCCATTGCTTCCCAACGATCGGAAACCTGCTGCCAGACGGAAAGAATGAAGGTGTCCGGCAATTTGACACTAGCTTTGACCGGCGTCGAACTAACTGCCGTCGTGGCACTACCTTCTAAGGTGTAATCAATGGCTGAGCGGTAGGAAACACCAACGCGCATGGCAGGCGAGAGCGTGAACAACGCACCGGCATTCCATCCCCAGGCGGTGTCATCACCCTTGAGTGCTGAAACAGCCGATGTAAGTTCGGCATTAATAGTCTGGTAATTGACGCCAAAACCCAGAGAAACCTTGTCATTAACTTTGTAGGCAATCGACGGATTGTAATTGATCGTCTTGATTTCAGACTTGATCGCCTGAAAACGACCTATCCAATTTGCATCTTCATACTTAGTCGCCAGGCCAAAGGGCGCCGAGACACCAAAACCGAGATACAGGTTCGGGGTCAGTTGCATTGAGAAATAGGCATTGGGCACAGCTGCAAGACCACCGGCGTTACCACCATTGCTGCCCGTTCCCAGCAAACCACTCGAACCATCGTTACTAAACTCAAAGTTCGGCTTAACGGCCGCGACACCCGCCGACAACTGAAAACCGGAAAGCTGCGTCATGCCGGCCGGGTTGAAGAAGACCGTACTGGCGTTATCAGCAACTGCCGCCGAACCGGCGTAGGCGGTGGCGAGGCCGCTGGCGTTTTGCTCCCAGAGCTGAAAAGCAGCTGCCGATGCGGCGCCGGAAAAGGCAGCCAGCAACATGGTCGGCAAAACACGCAGTGTCATTTGATTCATTCTTCATCCCCTGAAGGTAGATAGTCTTCTTAAGCGCGTGATTTTACGTAATTTCTGACGTTAAGTCGCGCTTGTTGCCGTTGCCATCGATCGCCACGTAGGTTAGTTGCGCTTCTGTCACCTTGACAGTAATCAGCGCGGCGTAATTCCGCTCAGCATAAACCTCAACATTGACGGTAATCGAGGTCCGCCCGACACGCACGATCTCGGCGTAAAAGCTGACAATATCGCCCACCGAAACCGGTTGCTTGAACAGGAATGAATTGACCGAAACCGTGGCGACGCGGCCTTTGGCGCGATGCATGGCAAGAATTGCTCCGGCCACATCCACTTGCGCCATCACCCAACCGCCAAAAACATCGCCATGCTGATTCAAATCGGCCGGCATCGGCATAACGCGCAAGGCCGGCTGGCTATCGGGAAGACTGATGCGGTCAACGCTCATAATTGCCTCTTTTTTCTGTTAACACCTGATTTTCCCGTAATCCGGCTAGTTTTCATATACTGACGGCAACAATCCTTTTGGCCAAATCATGCGCGGATCTTCAACTCTACCCTCCGGACAACCCCTGCCGGAAACCCACGTCTGGCTAACCCTGCAAACGCTGTTCCCGTACATCTGGCGCTACAAGCTGCGCGTGGCGCTGGCGCTCACCTGCCTGGTGACCGCCAAAGTTACGAATGTCGGCGTACCGCTGATCTTCAAGGAGATCATCGACGGCCTTACGACGCAACAGCAAGTCCTCGCGATGCCGGCGCTTCTGCTGTTTCTCTACGGCCTGCTGCGTTTCTCGACGACGCTATTCACCGAATTGCGCGAAATGCTTTTCGCCCGCGTTACGCAGCAGGCGGTGCGTCAGGTCGCGCTGGAAGTTTTCGGCCACCTGCACGCCTTAAGTCTGCGTTTTCATCTTGAGCGGCAGACCGGCGGCGTTTCGCGCGACATCGAACGCGGTACCCGCTCGATTTCCAGCCTGATCTCCTACACGCTTTACTCAATCCTGCCGACCCTGGTTGAAATGTCGCTGGTCCTCGGCATTCTTTTCGTTCGTTACGATATCGGCTTTGTCATCATCACGCTCGTTTCGCTAGTCGCCTACATTGTCTTTACCGTGCAGATCAGCAACTCGCGCATTACCATCCGGCGCGAAGTGAATGAAAGCGATTCGGCGGCCAACACCCGTGCCGTTGATAGCCTGCTCAATTACGAGACGGTCAAATATTTCAATAACGAGAGCTTTGAGACCCGGCGCTACAACGAGCAGTTGCTAAAATGGGAAGATGCTGCGACGCGCAGCCAGATGACACTATCCGGCCTCAATATGGGCCAGCAGGCGATCATTGCCGTTGGCGTTACAGCGATGATGTGGCGTGCCACCGCCGGCGTCGTGGATGGCACGATGACGATTGGTGATCTGGTGCTGGTCAATGCCTTTCTAATCCAGCTCTACATCCCGCTCAACTTTCTCGGCATTGTTTATCGCGAAATTCGCCAGGCGCTCACCGACATTGAGCGCATGTTTAAAATTTTGCAAGAGAACAAGGAAATCGCCGACGCGCCCGATGCCCGCGAACTACCCAGCGGCTCACTGCAAATCAACTTTGATGCGGTCAACTTCTCTTACGACCCGGAAAGGTCGATCCTGCACGGCGTCAATTTCGCCATCGCGCCGGGACGCACGGCTGCCGTTGTCGGCCACTCTGGCGCCGGAAAATCAACGCTGTCACGACTGCTCTATCGCTTTTACGATGTTTCAGGCGGCGCCATTCGTGTCAATGGCCACGACATTCGCAGCCTCAAACAAAGCAGTCTGCGCGCGGCGATTGGCATCGTCCCGCAGGACACCGTGCTGTTTAACGACTCGATTTTTTATAACATCAACTACGGGCGCCCCGAGGCAAGCCGGGAGGAGGTCTACGGCGCTGCTCGTGCTGCCCAGCTGCATGACTTTATCGAGAGCCTGCCCAATAAATACGAGACCAAAGTTGGCGAGCGCGGCCTCAAACTCTCTGGCGGTGAGAAGCAACGTGTCGCCATCGCCCGCGCCCTGCTGAAAAATCCACCGATTCTGATTTTTGACGAAGCCACCTCGGCGCTCGACTCAGCCACCGAGCGCGCCATACAAACACAACTGGAAGAAGTCGCGGTCGGTCACACCACCTTAATCATTGCCCACCGCCTGTCGACCGTAATGAATGCTGACGAGATTATCGTCATGCAAAATGGCGAGATTATCGAACGCGGCACGCACGGCCAACTCCTTGCAGCCAATGGGGCTTACACCCACATGTGGAACCTCCAACAACAAGAGGAAGATGGCGTGCAGGCCTAACTTTCAACCTATACTGACAAGACTTGCCATTCGTTCAAGCGACCGTTAGACAAATGCTATCCGTCCTGCAACATCTTAGACCAAGCCGCTCTCGCTGGCTTTTGCCGGCGCTGGTCTTTGTTGTGTTTTCGAGCTCAGTTTTATTGTTCGCGCGCTGGCAGGAAGACCGCCAAAACATTGAAAATGACGCTGCAGCGAACATCGAAAGCGCAGCCAGCGCCGCACTCCTGCGTGAACGCTTCAAGTTGCACGCCCAATTCCTGCGCTCACTCAGCGCCTTTGCGGCGACCAATCTCAACCAAATTGAAAGTTTTGAGAACTGGCAACACTTCGTGCAAGAGATCAACATCGCTAGCGATCTGCCTGGTCTTTACGCGTTTGTCTACGCGCCAGTAATCGACAAGAGTGAAGCTGAAGCATTCCGTAAAAAAGTTCAGCGCAAGCTGGCCTATGAAAATTTCCATTTTTTTCCGCAGATCGAAGCCGAGTTGGTCGCGCCGATAATTTTCATTAAACCAGACGGGCCGCTTCAGCGCCCGGCCATCGGCTTTAACCTGCTCTCCGAAAAAACCCGCATTGAGGCCGTTGAAACCTCGTTACGCAATCAGGATGTGGCGTTGTCGGGGCCGATCATTCTGGTCACCGGCGAACGCACAAAGCGGCCTGGATTTCTGCTGGTAAATGCGATTTTTCATCCCGGCAGGCCTAATACAACCATAGACGAACGCCGTGCCGCTCTCGCCGGGCTAGTGGTAACGGGCTACCATGCTGATGATTTTGTCGACGCCCTCAAAAGCAGCTTTAGCGCTCGTTTTGCACTCCAGGTTTTTGATGATGGCGGGATCAATCGTAGCGTCGAGCGACCGCCTGAACTGATCTTTGATTCAGCACCCGATTTCAAGCCGACACCTGATACCCGCGTCATCCATCGCGAGCTTGATTTTGGCGGGCGCACTTGGATACTGAAATTTCGCGAATTCGAGCACGCCGGAAACAATGCAGCTTTTGACCAAAGCAAGCTGATCATCGCATTGGGCCTTGCCGGTAGCCTCCTCATTTCGCTCCTGATTTTTTACCTGACGACGCACCGCGAGCGAGCTGAACGCTACGCCCGCAGATTAACTGCGGCTTTGACCTTATCAGAGGAGCGCTTCCGGCTGGCAGCAGAGGGTACCAGCGATGCCCTCTGGGATCAGAACATCATCAACGGCGACGATCACATTTCTTCACGCCTGGGCGAAATCCTGGGTTTCCCGAAGGCAACGGCGCCGAGGTGCTCAAAAGACTTTCTCGCCCTGATTCACCCGGATGACGAACCCAAAAGGTGCGTCGCGCTCCGCCGACATTTCCGCGAAGGCACACACTACGATGTCACTTTGCGCGTCCGCAATCACGCCAGAAAATGGGTTTGGCTGCGCATTCGCGGACAGGCAGTCCGCCAGGATGAAGCGCGGGTTTCCCGCATGGCGGGTTCAATCTCTGACGTCACCGAGTTGCACAACGCTCAAATTGAGCTGACCGAGCATCGTGACCACCTTCAGGGTCTCGTCAATCAGCGTACCGCCCGACTCGACCAGGCATTGCTAGAGGCGCAGGCAGCCACCCTTGCGAAAACAGAGTTTCTTGCCAACATGTCGCACGAATTACGTACTCCTATGCACGCAATTCTCAGTTTCTCCGAACTGGGGCAGCGCCTCACCATTGATCAGGAGGCCAGCAAACCGCACCAGTATTTCAACCGCATCGCCCAAAGTGCCGATCGCCTGCTGCTGCTGATTGACGACCTGCTTGATCTCTCCAAGCTTGAATCCGGACATATGGTGTTGCAGTACAGCCAAACCGACATTGCGCTACTAATTGCGCGTGTTCATGGGCAGCTCGAATCTTTGATCCAAAGGCGCAACCTGTCTTTGCAGACCGAACTCGTCGCGGGAGATCACTTCATCGCCATAGACCAGGCGCGGATCGAGCAAGTCTTTCATAACTTGCTCTCCAATGCCATCAAGTTTTCTCCTGAAAATGGCGTAATCACGATTTCATCGGCACCCGCCGACTTGCCTAAGGGACGGCGCAGTGAAGATAGCGGCAAGGCCCAAGCAATCAGCATTTGCATCAGCGATCTTGGCCCCGGGATCCCGGAGGAAGAACTGGAAAGCATTTTTGGGAAATTTGTGCAGAGCAGTCTAACCAAGACCGGGGCTGGCGGCACCGGGCTGGGGCTGGCGATCTGCAAGGAAATTATCGAGCGCCACCGTGGTACGATCTTGGCCGCTAACAATAGCGGCGGCGGCACCAGTTTTACCGTGACTCTGCCACTTGAAAACAGGCAGGAGGGCAGATGAGCAAGGCACACGTTCTGATAGTGGATGACGAGGAGCTCAACCTCGAGATTCTGCTCGAATATTTCGAGGGCGAATCCGGTTTTACGCTGGAAACGGCGGGCGATGGTGAAGATGCCTGGGAGCTACTTCAGGACGAGAGCAAGAGCTTTGACCTGATCCTGCTCGACCGCATGATGCCTCGTCTTGATGGCATAGGTCTATTGCGGCGGATGACCGGCACGCCCAGGCTGGCAGTGATTCCGGTGATTCTGCAAACGGCAGCTGGATCGGCGGCCCAGATTCGTGAAGGGATGGAGGCTGGCGCTTATTACTATTTGACCAAGCCTTACCGGCGGGATGCGCTGCTCGCCATTGCCCATTCGGCACTTACCGACGCCAGTGCCCGAAAAAATCTCTATCAGCAGTTAAACGAACATATCAGTGCCTTGCAGTTTCTTGATCAAGCTGATTTTGTTATTCGTACTGTCGACGAAGCCACCCGTCTCGCAGCCTTTATCGCGCAAGCCTGCCCCAAGCCTCAGGCAACGGTAATGGGGCTTTCCGAACTCTTGGTCAATAGCGTTGAACACGGCAACCTTGGTGTTACTTACGCAGAAAAATCGCAACTTAAGTTGAACGATGGCTGGCGCGAAGAAATTGACCGGCGCATCGCGCTCCCCGAAAACAGCTCGAAGAAGGTCGTTCTCAATTTCCGTCGCGAAGGCGCCACCGTTGTTTTACGCATCACCGACGAGGGGCAAGGGTTTCCCTGGCAAGACTACCTTGATATCAATCCGGAGCGTGCCTGTGACCCTAACGGGAGGGGCATCGCACTAGCCCGCATGCTTAGTTTTACCACCATGCACTACGAAGGCTGTGGCAACGTGGCCGTCGCAACACTTGTTCCGGACGGGGCATCCGTATGAGCCTGCCAAATAAGCCATTGAAAGTACTCGCGGTAGACGACAACCGGACCAACCTCCATATCCTGCAACTATTTCTGAAGAAACTCGGGCATGAGGTAATCACCGCAGAAAATGGTGAGGTGGCGGTTCAGCGCTACGTCAGTGAGCGTCCCGACGTGGTTTTGCTCGACATCATGATGCCGGTGATGGATGGGTTTGAAGCCGCCCGGCAAATCAAGGCGATCGACACCGAGCGCTGGACGCCCGTGGTCTTTCTCTCTGCGCTCAATCGTGATGAAAACCTTCTTGAAGGCCTCGAAGCCGGCGCTGACGATTATCTGACCAAGCCGATCAACTTTGTTGTACTGGAAGCCAAATTACGTTCGATGCAGCGTTCACTTCGCTTACAGCAGGACTCCATTGATGCTCTCAACCGCCTGACAGCCATTTCAGACAATATTTTTGAGGCGATCATCACAATTGATGAGAGCGGAACGATCGTGACGGTCAATCAAGCAACCGAGAGAATTTTTGGCTGGCCGACGGGAGCCTTAGTTGGGCAGAAAATTACTGCGTTGATGCCTGATGGCTTTCGGAAGACGCACGACAAATATCTCACCGCCTTTGTCTCAGGTAAAAGCCAGAACATCATGGGGCATGAACGCGAGGTCACGGGGCTGCGTAATGATGGCTCAATTTTCCCGATCATGATTAGCGTTTCGGAGGTATACATCGAAGGGCGCCGCATGTTTGTCGGGGTTGCCCGCGATATCTCCGAACGTAAGGCAGTTGATGCAAAGCTGAAAGACAACGCCCAGCGACTCCAATCCTATTACGAGCAGACCCAAAGCGAGCAACAGCTAGCCATGCGTCTGATGGAATTGCAGTTGCACCGGGCTGGCTTAAAAGACAAGTCGCTACGATACAAAGTCATCCCCGCCGAAAACTTCAGCGGTGACATCGTCGCTGCCACCCGCTCCACCGAGGGGCGCTTTTATGCCTTGCTCGCCGACGCGACTGGCCATGGTTTGGCTGCAGCCATCAGCGTCATGCCCGTGCTTGCCATTTTTTACAGGATGGCTGGTACTGACCGCACCGTGCGAGAGATTATCAACGAACTTAACCATCAACTAAAAGAATCAATGCCGGTTGGCCGCTTCGTTGCGGTGACATTGACTTGCCTGGACGCGCAAGCGCAAAGTGGTGAAATCTGGGTTGGCGGCACACCTGAAGCTATTCTTTGTGACCGCTGGGGTCGCGAGGAACAAGTCTTTAATTCCGCAAACCTGCCGCTTGGTATCGTTACCAACGAGCAACTCGATTGCCAGCCAGTCAAATTTTCCTGGCTTAAAGAGAGCCAGATCATTCTCTGCTCTGACGGTCTGCTTGAAGCCGAAAATCGTTCGGGTGAACAATTCTCGCATACCGGATTGAGCCAGGCGATCAGCAATACCTCGCCCCAGAACCGCTTTGGGAAAATCGAAGAGGCGCTGCAACTTCATCTGGACGGTAATCTGGCGAGTGACGATATTTCGCTGATGATTATTGATTGCCCATGATCACAAATTCGCCGGTTGCGGTCGACGGTGATTTTGGATCGATTTTTTCTTTTGTGTTAACGGAAAAGGCCGGGATAAAACCCGGCCTTTTAATACTTAAGCTCCTGAAATTCAGGCTTCGTCAGCAACCTCAACAGCTTCCGCCACTTCCGGACGATCAAGCAGTTCAACGAAAGCCATCGGTGCGTTGTCGCCAACGCGGAAGCCACATTTCAGAATGCGCAGGTAGCCGCCCGGACGGGTAGCGTAACGCGGCCCGATTTCAGCGAACAGCTTGACGACGATCTCACGATCACGCAGACGGTCAAAAGCCAGACGCTTGTTAGCCAAGGTCGGGGTTCTGCCCAGCGTAATCATCGGTTCAACGACGCGACGCAGTTCCTTGGCTTTCGGCAACGTGGTCTTGATAGCCTCGTGGCGGAGCAGGGAGACGGTCATGTTGCGCAGCATCGCCAAGCGATGGCTGGTAGTACGATTCAGTTTGCGAAGTCCATTGCGGTGACGCATGGTTATTCCTTTCTATATTCTGCAGGCGTCCCTTGACTGCCCGAGCCAGAAAAAATCCTTAGATTTTTTCCAGACCGGCGGGCGGCCAATTTTCGAGTTTCATGCCGAGCGTAAGACCACGTGCAGCCAATACTTCCTTGATCTCGTTCAGCGACTTGCGACCCAGATTCGGTGTCTTGAGAAGTTCGTTCTCGGTACGCTGAATCAGATCGCCGATGTAGTAGATGTTCTCGGCCTTGAGGCAGTTGGCCGAACGAACGGTCAGCTCAAGATCGTCAACCGGGCGCAGTAACACAGGGTCAACCTGAGCCGGCTTCGAAGCTTCAATGGTCGGCGCGGTGCCTTCCAGATCAGCAAACACCGAGAGTTGTTCCATCAGCACGCGTGCAGCGTAACGAATCGCCTCTTCTGGCTCGACAACGCCATTGGTCTCGATATCGACAATCAACTTGTCGAGGTCGGTACGCTGTTCAACGCGAGCACTTTCAACGGCGTAAGCAACACGGCGAATCGGGCTAAATGACGCATCCAAAACTAGCTTGCCAATGGTCTTGGCATCACCAAGATTGCGCACATTACCCGGCACGTAACCACGCCCCTTTTCGACCTTGATCTCCATGGACAGCTTGCCGCCCGGAGAGAGGTGAGCGATCAAATGCTCAGGATTGATGATTTCGGCGTCATGCGGCAATTCGATATCGCCGGCACGAACCGGGCCTTCACCCTCTTTTTTGAGGGTCAGGTTAACCACATCGCGATTGTGCAGCTTGAAAACGATACCTTTGAGGTTCAGGAGAATATCAACAACATCTTCCTGAACACCATCAACGGTAGAGTACTCATGGAGCACACCTTCGATACCAACTTCAGTCGGCGCGTAGCCCGGCATAGAAGACAACAGAATGCGACGCAATGCGTTGCCAAGGGTGTGTCCGTAGCCGCGTTCAAACGGCTCCATGACGACCTTCGCCTGCACTGGAGAAACGCTCTGCACTTCAATAATGCGGGGTTTGAGAAGTCCACTGTTTTGCATGGGCTTGATTCCTCTGCTCAGTGATTACTTCGAGTAAAGTTCGATGACAAGACCTTCGTTCAACGTAGCCGGCAGCTCAGAGCGCTGCGGCATGGCCTTGAACGTGCCCTTGCCTTCTTTGGTATCAACCGCAATCCACTCCGGGAAGCCACGTGACTCGGCAGCAGCGAGTGCAGCCTTGCAACGCAACGAAGCGCGTGAGCGATCGGTCAGTTGTACCACATCACCAGCCTTCACAATGAAAGACGGGATGTTTACGCGTTTGCCGTTGACCAGCACACCATTGTGGCGAACCACCTGACGGGATTCAGCGCGCGAAGCACCAAAGCCCATGCGGTAAGCGACCGAGTCCAGACGGGACTCAAGCAGCTGCAGCAGGTTTTCGCCAGTCTGACCCTTGCGGCGATCGGCTTCAAAGAA
>JAABQV010000038.1 GCA_011391255.1 Dechloromonas sp. | reverse complement strand
CCGTGGCCGGCGGGGCATCGGCATTGAGGCTGTAACTGACGTGGCGGAGAACGTCTTGCACCAGCGCGCTGGTGGCGCTGCCGGTGAAGTTGATGGTCAGTGTGCCGCCGACGCTGGTGAAGCTGGCGAAGGTTTGCCCGCCGGATTGCAGGTTGCCGCCCGAGACGGTGAAGCTGGCGCCGGTGCTGCTGATGGCCAAGCTGTCTTGCGCGTTGCTGCCGCCGGTGCGGGCAACCACCAGGCTGGCGCCGGCGTAGTTGCCCAAGCCACCATTCAGCGCGGCGAGATCGGGGTCAACAAAAGTGACGTCAGTGTCGAGCAGGATGGCCGCGCCGCCTTCGATGAAGGTTGGCGTGGCATTCAGGGTGTTGCGAATGTTGTAGTTGCTATCGAGGCTGCCGTCGCTGTTGTAGCGGACAACGCCAAAGTCGCCGGTAGTGCTGTTGTTGGTGTTGGCGACCCCGGCCAGGATAATCTGGCCATCGGCCTGCAAGACCATGTCGTAGGCGCGTTCGTTGAGGGCGCTGATGTCGGTAGTGACGAGGCCGCCGCTGCCGAAGCTGGCGTCGAGCACGCCGGCCGCGCTGTAGCGGGCCAAGGCGAAGCGGGTCTGGCCGCCATAGGTGGCCCAGCCGGCGAGCAGGATCTTGCCATCGGGCTGCACCAGAACCCGCTTGGCGATGTCGTAAGAGGCATTAAAGTCGGTGGTGAGCAAGCCGGGTGTTCCGGCGTTGCCGAAACCCGTGTTCAGGCTGCCATCGCTGTTGAGGCAGGTCAGTGCGAAATCGCCACCGGCGGTGTTGCTCCCGGCGATCAGCATGCGGCCATCGGCAAGCAGGGTGATGCTCTCTGCCGAGCCGATGCTGGTAGGAAAGGTAACGATGGTTTTGCCGTCACTGCTGAAGTTGGTATCGACCGCACCATTGGACAGAAAACGGGCGACACCAAAATCGCTCAGGCTGCCTTGCTGGAAGGTGCCGGCAATGACAATCTTGCCGTCGGGCTGGACCGCGATGGCACTGGGGGTGTCGCTATCGGCGGCAATCAGCGAAATAATCAGCTTGCCGTCGGTGTCGAAACTGGTGTCGAGGCTGCCTGCCGCAGTGAGCCGAACCAGTGCGCTATCGCTGGGGCTGTTGGCATAGCCGGTAAGCAGGATCTTGCCATCGGCCTGCACCGTCATGCCGGTGCAGTAGTCGGTGCCGGCGGTGAGTGAGATGGTGGTGGTGCCACTGCTGCCAAAGGTGGTATCGAGGCTGCCATCGGCATTGAAGCGGGCGACGGCAAAATCATAGGCACTGCCGTTAAAGACATTGCCGCTGACGAGAATCTTGCCGTCGGAGAGAACGACGATATCGGCCGCTACCAGATTGGTGCCCAGCGAAAGCGTGGCCTTGCCATCGCTACTAAAGCTGGTATCAATGCTGCCGTCGGTGTTGTAGCGGATTAGCGCAATGTCGCTGCGGGTGCCGTTATAGGTGCTGCCCAGCACCAGCAGTTTGCCATCGGACTGCAGCGCAGCGGCACTGCCGTCATCTTTGGTGCTGCTGCCAATGTCGGTCGCAACCGGCTGGCCGACACCAAAACTTGGCGCGTCGTTCTGGTTGGCGACTTCAATCTGAATCTGCACGGCGCTGGCCGAGGCGGCGGTGCCGTCCCAGGCCTTGACGGTGAAGGCATTCAGGGTGCCGCTGGCATTGGGTGCCGGGGTCCAGGTAAGGGTTTCACCCGCAGAAAGCAAGGTGCTGCCGGCAATAATGTAGCCGCCGGTTTTTGTAAGGGTGCCACTGCTGACACTCTCGACGCGGAAAGACAGCGCATCGCCTTCGACATCGGCCGCGTTGGCCGCTGCGGCAAGCGCGGCGTAGGTGATGGCGTAGGGCGTGTCTTCGGTGCCGGCGGTGAGGGTGGCGATGCTGCTCAGCGTGGGGGCATCGTTAACGGCGGTGACACTGATGGCAAGGGTGTCTGTCGCGGCACTGAAGGCCGAGGTGCCGCCGTTGCTGCTGGCGTCGGCGACACTGCCCGCCGTGCCACTGGTTTTGTCCCAGGCGCGGAAGGTGAGCGTGGCGCTGCCGCTCCAGTCGGCGGCGGGTATGAAGCGGACTTTGTGCGTGGTATCCAGCAGGCGGGCGCTGGCATCAGAGGGCGTGCCAAAGGCCACCCATGAGGCGCCACCGTTAATGCTGTATTGCCAGGTGCCGTTGCTGTTGTCGACGGCAGTCACGGCGATGGCTTCGACCAGCGCATCGCCGTCGGCAATGGCGCCGGCGGGCATGAGGTTGGCGATGGTGTCGCCGACCGCATTGGCCGTATCCTCAACAATGGTTGCGAGTGCCGGGCTGTAGCTGGTGCTCAGCACCGGCGCCTGATTGACGTCGGTGATGTTGACAGTGACGCTGCCGGTGGCGGTGAGCGCCCCGCCGGTGCCCTGCGTACCGCTGTTGCCGTCGCTGAAGGTCCAGTTGATGACCACCGAGGCGGGCGGCGTGCCGGAATTGTTGCTGTAGGCCAGGCTTTGCAGCACGCTATTGACGGCGGCTTGCGTGGCGCTGGCATTAAAGGTGACGCTGAGCGTGCCAGCGCTTTGGGTGAAGGTGCCCACGGTTACGGCGGAAACGACGATATTGCTGCCTGAAAACAGTGCTGACGAGAATTGATCCTGTGCATTTGCGCCGCCGTTGCGGGCGAGCGTCAGGCTGGCACCGCTGTAGCTGGTGGCATTCAGGTCGCTGTCGCTGATGCTGACATTGTTATCGAGGATGGTGGCGGCACCGGCTTCGGTGTAGGCCACCGTGCCACTCAGACTGGAGAACGCCGGGGCATAGTTAACCGCCGTCACCCCCTGCTGAATCAGGCCGGTATTGCTGCTAAAGGGCGTTCGACCACCATTGTTGCTGACATCACGACTATCACCGGCAACGCCGCTACCCGCAGTTTTGTCCCAGGCACGCCAAGTGAGGGCTGCTGTACCGCTGTAGTTGGCATTGGGGACGAAGCGCAGCTTATTGGTCAGGGTGCCACTCAACGTGCCGTCGAGCAATAACGCATTGCTGTTGCTGCGGGCGCCGATGTCAATCCAGGTGGAACCGTTGTCGATGCTGTAATGCCAGGTGCCGTTGGTATTGTTGCTGCCAACGATGGCGGCGGCTCTGACCACAGCGGCACCGCTGTCGGTGATAGCGCTGGCAGGGATGATGTTGGCAACGGTGTTGCCAGCTCCGGAACCACTGTTTTCGACGATGTTTGCTAGATTGAGCTCGATGGTCTTGACGACCGGCGCGTTGTTGGTGGTGACAATGTTCACGACGGTGGTACCGGTGGCCGTGCCGTTGCCGCCGTCGCCTTGAGCACCGGTGTTGCCGTCATTAAAGGTCCAGCCGATATTTGCCGAGTACCCCGGGTTGTTGCTGGTGTTGCTGTAGCGAATGCGCTGCATGACATCCTGCACCAACGCTCGTGTCGCTGCCGTGGCACTGCCGGTGAAATTGATGGTCAAGGTGCCACTGGTCAGGCTCCACGTGGCAAAGATGTTGCCTGCGGAGAGCAGATTGCCGCCAGATACGGTGAAGCTGGCACCACCGGTATTGAAATCAAAAATATCCTGACTATTGGCTCCGGCATAACGGGCCAGCACGAGACTGCTGCTGTTGTAGTTCGCGGCCAGATCAAGCTGGTTGTCACGAATCAGCACATGGCTATCCAGCACCACGGGAACGCTGCCGGGGTTGTAGATACTGCTGGCGAGGACGTTGTCGACACCAAAAGTAGTATCTAGCGCGCCGTTACTGTTGTAGCGCACCAAGCTGATACTGCTCCGGCCGGTATCGTGCCAACTCCGCCCGGTGAGAAGAATCTTGCCATTACTCTGCACCGCAACGCGAAACGCCTGGTCGTCATCGCCCAACAGGCTGGTGGTGACCTTGCCGGCGGTGCCAAAACCGCTGTCCAGGGTTCCGTTGCTGTTGTAACGGACAAGAGCGAAGATATATTCCGGTGTGCCACCGAAAAGGGTACCGGCGACAAGTATCTTGCCGTCGCTTTGCAAGGTAACGCTGCGGCCATAATCCCGGCTACCGGTATCGGTGATGACCTTGCCATTGGTGCCGAAGCCGGTATCGAGCGCGCCGTTGGTGTTGTAGCGCACTAGCGTAAAGTCTTCAGCGCCGTTAGTGCTGTAGCCAGCGACAATAATTTTGCCGTCGGCCTGCACGGTGACGCTCTGACCAAAATCAGCGCCGGCGATGTGGGTGGTGACCTTGCCGTCGGTGTCGAAACTGCTATCGAGCGAGCCATCGGTGTTGTACCGAGCCAGCGCGAAGTCGGTATCCGTTCCGTTGTAACTCTCACCGGCAATAAGTATCTTGCCGTCGCCCTGCACCGCCAGACCGTAGCCTTTGCTACTGTAAGTGCCCATGGCGGTGGTGACCTTGCCGCTAGTGCCGAAACTGGTATCCAGCGCGCCAGCGGCGGTATAGCGCACCAGGGCGAAGCCACTGCTGGCGCTGGATCCGGCGACGAGAATCTTGCCGTCACTTTGAACTGAAATGTCAGAGACGGTATCGTCGCCGGCGATATTCGTGATGACCTGGCCGCTGCTGCCAAAGGTGGTATCGAGCACGCCATTGGCAGTAAAGCGCATCAAAGTGAAGTCATCGTCGACACCGTTGATTTTCGTCGCCGCCACGAGAATTTTGCCGTCGCCCAGCACGGTCAGGCTGTTGCCGACAACACCCGCTTCGAGAGGCACCATGCCGTTGTTGCCAAAGCTGATATCCAGGCTACCGTCACTGTTGTAGCGCACCAGGGTGTGATCGGCGATTACCACAAGCTTGTTGTCGGTCTGTACGGCGATGTCCCTGCCTGCGTCGTAATAGGCATCCGTTAGCGTGATGGTCTTGCCATCCAGACTCCCTGACTGAAGGACTGGTACCGTGTTGGCCGCCAGCAGATCCGCATAGTCGTTCTGCGCGGCGGCACTCAGGCCGATTGCGGTTTCGATATGGCCGGTCTGTTGTTCGAGTATCCAGTCACCGCCTTTGCCAGCGGCACCGGTCAGGTCAGTGGAGGCCGCCACATCGGCGCCGGTGGCGCGTGCCAGCTTGCCGATGAATGCCACTCCCGATGTATCGGCGGCGACATCGCAGCCATAGAGAAGAATGTCGGCGTCGGCCGTCAGCCGCTCGCCCAGCAAGGCGAGGCGGTCGTGTTCGGTATCGAGACCACTGGCATCGAGAACGCTGCTGCCGACCCGAACGGAACCGTTACTGCCGTGGCTGAATATATGCACGGCAGAATAGCTGTCACCGCCATTGCGCACGGCATCGAGCATCTTTCCAAGGCCATCTTCGTTGCCATCGATCAGGACGACTTCGATGGACGGATTCAGGCCGTCAATAATTTTTTGCCAGTCAGGCACACGCTTGTCGATGAAAGCGATTTCGCGTGGGCTGACCGCAAAAGTCGGCACTGGCGACACGGCGGCAATGGCTGAGTAGGAGGCGGGTGCGGTGGCTTGGCTGCTCTCACTGCCAACGTCGCGCGCACTTGCCGCATCAAGTGCGGCTCGATCAGCCAGCAGGGTGGCGGCCACCGCAGCATCGACCCCGGCACCATCGAACACGATGCGCTGTTCGAGCGCCATCGGCCGTGGTGCACCGCCTTTCAGCTTGCGGCGCTTTTTGATGGTCGGTTTGTCGAGCGGGCTGGTGTTGCCGATGTCGTTGGGGTCGCGGGCGTTCATAACACTACTCCTGCGTGAAACTACGGTTTGCCGGGGGCAACGAGCAGAATTCGCCCGCTCATGCCGGCAATAAGATCGGGAAAGCGGCCGTCGATCACGGCGGCAAGCTTTATGGACTGGCTGACCGGGTCGATGCGGGCGCCAAGGCGCTGGATGCGCGCCGGATAGGTTTTTCCGGTTTCATCGATGACAACCTCGAACTTGTGACCGACCTTGAGCCAGCCAAGCCAGCGCGAGGGCACCAGAAAGTCGAGTTCGAGAACCGAGTCATCGAGTATGTCGAGCAGGGGCTGACCGGCTTGAACGTATTGCTGTTCACGGGCCTTTTGCTCGGCAACGCGACCGGCAAAGGGTGCGGCGATACTGCATTTGGAGAGGGTGGTGTTGATATGGGCCAGTTCGGCCTTGAACTTGCCGACTTCGGCTTCGGCCGTAGCGACCTCCAGCTTGCCGACCGCGTTGAGTTCGTCAAGCCGCTTGTTGGCCGCATAGCTTTTTTCGGCTGAGGTGAGTGCAGCGCGGGCACGATCTCGAGTGGCGATGTGAAGTCCGCAATCCAGACTGATGAGTTGTTGGCCGGCTTTGAAGGGCTCACCTTCGCGGATGGCAATGCGTGCAACGCGCGCGGGGATTTCTGCGGCAAGTGTGGTGTAACGACGTGGCGACAGCTGGGCGCGAATGTCTAGCTTATCCAGCGCAGGAGCGGTTGCGCGTAAACCCTCCTGAAGTCCTACTGGTTTAACAGCACCGGTAGGCGGCATTTGAGCAACAACAACGGGTGAGAGCGTAAAAATTATGCAAGCGACGATGCAGCGAAGCATTGAAGCACTCCTTTAGTACGGTCGGTACGGCTTTGCATAACCGAGAAATCCCGCATCCTTAAGCTGCTCCCTGGCTGTTTCCGCGTCAGCTAAGCTGACAAATGGCCCGGCACGAACTTTGGTTCGCTGCGATGACGCATCGACACTTGGCTCTTCGACAAAAGCTGGTAACGCCAAGTTTTTCGCAATGGATGCAATTTCTCTGGCACGAGCGCTGCTTCTATGGGCGCCAAGCTGAACAACCCAGCCGCCCGACTTTGCCAATGGCGGGGATGCATCGTTTAAATGCAACGCGGAATCAATCCCTCTTGCCCCGGATGGTTTTTCTGACACCAACTCTGAGGCTGGGCTGGTTGGCTCAAATAGATCACTTTTGTTTGAGGCAGCATCGGATGGCGGGGTCAATACTTCTACCGAGGGATTTTCCACCTGCCAGTCTTGTAGGGAGGTTTCAATTTGCTGAGTGAGGTCTGGCAGGGGTATGTCATCAAGGCTTCCGATCTTCGGATCAAGACCGAGTGTTGCTTGCAGTTTGCTGGCAGCCTCGTGAGTGGCCGCCATGGCCTGATAGCGGCGCAACTGCGACAGGATCGTGCTGGTGCGTGCAGCGACGCGAGCTTGCTGACTTTGGGTCTGTGTTTCCGCCCCTCGACTGGCAAGCTCGCTCAGTCTGTTATCTACACGCCAGATGGCATCTGCGCGCCGATAAAGTCGCAAGGATGTGTCGTATTGACGGATGGCCAAGTGTGACTGGGTAAGAACAGCCATCTGCACTGCCATGCGGCGTGATTCGGCGACCTTGACGGCGGTTTCCGCAGCTTCCATTTGAGCAGGTGCCGACAAGAGGTTAAAAATATTCCAGCCTGCTTGCAGCGCGGCCTCATTCCAGCTCTGGTTAACAAGAAAGCTGTTGCTGTTGCGTTTAGCCGCCACATTTAAGCTGAGGTTGGGAAACATCCTGAGTAGCACCTTCCGCGTTTCAGTAGCGGAAATTCGTGCGTTGTAGGCGCTTTCGCGAAGATCGGCATTATTGCCGAGTGCAATCTCTTCCATACGGTCAATGCTTAGTGATAACGGACGCGGCTCGGATTTCTCAGCAGGCGGCTCAACGACACGGAAAATGGTTCCCGGCGGCAGGTTGATGAGTGAGGCCAACTCGATACGCGCCGCCGCCAGTTCGCGCTCGATGGCCTCAAGAGTGCGCAAATTTTCGAGGAGGGTACGCTGGTATCGCAGAGCTTCAGCTGGCGCCTTGACGCGTTCCATTTCAACTTTCTGTGCATCTTGTAGGGCGGTTTCGGCTTGCTGAATAGTGTCGCCAACCTCCTGAGCCAATACTTGGGCGCTTGCTGCCCGCCAAAATGCTGTTCGTACATTTTGCACAATCCCATGAACAGCCTTGCGGCGGCGTTCACTTGCTATCAGCACACGGTCTGCATTCTGGCGAGAAGTGAAATAAGACAGGCCAAAATCAAGAATGCTCCACGTTAGGCCCACATCTGATGTCGTTTGAGTTCGATCTGAAGCAACCGGAGATTTTCTATTGGAGGGCTGACTGGGCTCACCTATTGGCGCCCAGGTTGACGCATCGTTGTCACGAGTGTTGTAGCCGACGTTGCCCAGCATTTTGGGCAACATATCAAAACGTCCGGCATCCAACTGCCCCACAGCCAGAGCTTCCTCCCACAAACGCGTACGATGATCAAGGTTATATTTGAGCGAACGAGCAACCGCCTCTGACAAAGTTAGCGGTGCAGTCAGAGGTTCAACCATGGCATACATTGCAACCTGATCAGCTTGCGTCAGTTGTCGAAGCTGGGCTCGGTCAAGGGGGCTGGGTGCGGTGACACAACCGCTGACAAGGAGCGCACAGACCAAAACCCCCACTAGTTGCTGGTGACAAACGGGAATTGACTTAATCAACAAAGAAGGCATGACGCGATGGTCCGCATGAAAAAGTTCGCGCGCGAACAGAGTTCATATCATAGGTCGCGGAGCTGACGGGCTGACTGAGCGAACCTGAGCGGAATTAAAGAAAGGCCGTGCAAGCGACAGCTAATCTGTGGCTACCGTGCGTTAATTTAGTTCGGCCGGCTCATAGAACTGGTAACCCTCGTTGCGCAAGGTCTTGATCGGCAGTTCCTTGCCGGTTGCTTCGCTAACTTTTCGGCGCAGGCGTCGCATTTGAGTGTCGAGTCTCGCCGGATCGGTAGTTTCGTAATTGCTGCCAAGTGCTTCAACAATGGTTCGCCGGCTAACGGGTTCGCCTCCTCCTGCAACGATTAGACTTAGCACAAAGTAATCCTGCGCACTAAGTTCAATCGGCGGCCCGCCAGGCGGAATTAGTTTGCGGCCCGCTGACTGTACTTTCCAGCGCCGGCTGAGTCCACCGGCATCCAAACGACGCGTCAATGCAGCAATGATGCCGGCCAGTTCGGCCAGGTCGGCACTCTTGGATAAATAATGGTCTGCACCACACGCCAGGCCATTGAGTTTGTCGGGAGTGCTGGAGCGCGCGGTGAGAATGATGATGCCAAGGTTCATCTTTTGCTGTCGCAGATGCCGGATCAAGTCGAGGCCATTTCCATCTGGTAGGCCGATATCGATGATGGCAATAGCGTGTCGTTCAGGCTGAAAGTTTTGATTGAACTCTGCTAGGCTACCGGCAACATCGACAACATGATCATTTTGCATCAAGAAGTCCGAAAGCTCTCGCCGCAGGATGCGCTCATCTTCAAGGAGGATTATTTCGGCCATGACCACAGTCTATGCATCATGCGCCGGATTGTAGCTGAGCGAACCTGAGCACAAAGCACAGTTAACGTCAGAAAAAAATATCCCGTGTTATCTTTTCCAAATGATTCGACGCATTGCCGTTACCCTCTTGCTACTGCTCACCTGCTGCCTGAGCTTCGCCAACTCCAAACCAGTTCTGGTTGCCCCAGTTTCGTTAGATTCACATACCGTTCGCCACAACCTGTCGCAACAGGTCTCTTGGCTCAAGGATGCTGGCGGCACGCTAACACTGGATGATGTGCGACAACACGGTAACTTCACTCTTCTCAGAAGGGAGTTGAGCGAGGGATTCACGACGGCGGCAATCTGGCTGAGCTTTGATGTTGCTCCCACCCATAGCACATGGATTCTGGAAGTAGCCAACGCCTTGCTCGACGACGTGCGTCTGTATTCGCCGCAGCCAGATGGCAGTTATCTTGAGCAACGCAGCGGAGAGGATTTTCCGCGTGCGTCGTGGCCGGTGGATTACCGGAACCCGGCGTTTCAACTGCACATTGACGGCGATGCGCCGCAGCGCTTTTACCTGCGCATTTGGGCGCGCAACGCTATGTCGACTTCGATCACCCTCTGGCAGCCTGACGCATTTGCCAATGCCACGCGCGACGAGGCATTCAATTACGGCATCTTTTACGGTGTCTATCTTTTGATTCTGGTGTTCCATCTGTTTTTCTGGATCGTGACCCGCGAGCGCCTCGGCGGCTGGTATGTGCCTTACGTGCTACTAAATTTTGTGGGTGCAGCCATTTCGACTGGACATCTGCAACGGCTCACCGGGCTCACGGGGCCCGCCTCGGATATTCTGCTGGGGGTGATGCTGTGCATGCCGCTGGCAATCAGCAACACGTTCACACTATTGCAACTGGAGCTGGCTTCGGTGATGCCACGCTTTGTGCGGGTGTACCAGCCGCTGACGTGGTTTATCGGCATTGTCTTGTCGCTCCTTGTGATTGCCGGTTATTTCGGCACGGGTGTCGCGATCGCGCAAATGGCCATCCTGGTCTGCATTGTTGTGCTGGTTGCCATCGGCGTTCGTCTGGCGTGGCATGGCCACCGCCCGGCGCGGTTTTTTCTCTTTGCCTTCGGCTTTTTCTATGCTGCGGTGGCCTTGCGGATGTTGCGTAATCTCGGCTGGCTCGAGCCAAGCCTGCTGACGGAATACAGTGTCCCGGTCGGTGCGTTGCTGCACATGGTGGTGATGAGTCTGGGCATCACCGGCCAGTACAACCAAATCAAGCGGGAGAAGCTAAGCGCGCAGGCGGCGCTGAATGAGTCGCTGGAGGGGCAGGTTCTGGAACGGACTTCCAGTCTGGTGGATGAAATCAGCCGTCGCGAGCAATCGGAAAACGAAGTGCGGCAAGCGCTTGATGTGATGGTTCGGGCACGGCAGGAGCAGCAGGATTTTGTGGCCATGGTCTCGCATGAGTTTCGCACGCCGCTGGCGATCATCAATACGGTCGCGCAGCAGCTAGCAAACAATCTGGATGCGCCGCGCGAAAAAAGCCAGCAACGCTGCGAAGACATTCGCGACTCGACCCGGCGGATGTCAGACATGATGGACGAGTTTCTATCGTTCGACCGGCTCGGCGGGGAGCTCTCGCTCAATCTCCACCGCGTTCAGTTCAATGAATTGCTGTATGCCGTGACCGACGAATTTGACGCCAATCGTCTGCATACCGACTTTGACGAAACCATTACCGAGTTGTCCTGCGATGTGCAGTTGCTTCGCGTTGCCTTGCGCAACTTGCTCGCCAATGCGCTACGCCATTCTCCCGAGGATGCTCCGGTGCAATTCAGTGCGCGCAAACAGGTCGATGGCTCGGTTGTATTCAAAATTCGTGATTCCGGCAGCGGCATCCCCGCCGATGAGATACCACGCCTTTTCCAGAAATACTTCCGTGGCCGGGGCGCGCTCGACAAGCCCGGTGCAGGTTTGGGCCTTTATCTGGTAGAACGTATTGCCAGCTTGCATGGTGGGCATATTGCGGTGAATAGCCAGCCGGGGGCTGGCACGCAATTTTCCTTATTTATTCCTGCCAACGCACAGGACACGAACAGACTCACGCCATGAAACCTTCGATTTGGAAAGCTCTCCCTTTCATACTGGCCGCTTTGCCGGCAAGTGCTGCGGTCAACGACCTTTTTCCCAATGATTTTTATGCGCTGCCCGAGGGACGCAGCACCTTGACCGGCTATCTTTACGAACGGAAGCAGGCTGGTTTCTGGGCCAAAGGGCAGCAATCCGGCGATTTTCAGGGGACGAACGAGATTTTGGCGCTGCGCTTTAATCGTTTTTATCAGCTCGGCGGTTGGAAAGTGGCGCCGGTTGCAGTTGTCTCCGCCAGCAATATGCGTTTATCCGGCAACTCAGTGCCGGCGCGCGTTGACCACCATCAAGCCGGGCTGGGCGATTTGCGCCTGGGGGGCACGGTCTGGTTTATTGACCAGCCGGAGACCCGACACTTTCTGGCGCTTAACCTGATGACCGTCTGGCCTACTGGCAGCTACGACAAAAACGAGCTGGCCAATGCTGGCGAGAATCGTCGCAGACAGGCCTTAACGCTGGGCTGGATCAAGGGTTTGTCGGAAAACCTGACGCTTGATCTGGCGCCGGAGATTGCCTGGTACGGCAAAAACACCGAGAGTTTCCCTGGCAACGTTGAGGTAAAGCAAAAACAGACGCTTTCGCTGACGGGTTATTTGCGCTATCGCTTTTCACCGCAATGGCACGGATTCGTTGGCGGCCAACTTAATGAAGGTGGCGAGACGCGGGTTAATGGCGTCGACCTTGACAATCCGATTCACGGCAAGCGGGTTTTTCTGGGTGGCAGCTATGTTCCGGATGGCAGCAATTCGATCAATTTCCGTTTTGCCCGAGATACTGCGCTGGAAACCGGGCTGAAAACCGAGCAAGAGTTTACGCTGCGCTGGGTGCTTGGGTTTTGATAACCGATCAACATCAAGAAGTTGGGCCACCAACGGCGGCTCACTGTAAAGGATTGGCGTAGCCAATGGGCCTGAATACAGGTTATTAGAGGGATCTATTTTTTTCGTTTGTCATGATGGACTATTTACCAGAGGTAGCACCAAGGTAGCACCGATGGATTTTAGCAAACCATCTATGCTTGTAAGTGCTTGATTTGTTGGTGTGCCCGGAGGGACTCGAACTCGGGCTAACTTTTTGATTTTACTAGAAAACACTAACGTCACAAACACTTACGAGTTTGTCAATTGGAAAAAAGCCCGAGAAATCGGGCTTTTTTGTCCCACGATCTGCACCACCGTTTGCCCCACAATACTCCAAAATTGACATCGATTTGTCAATTTTGACCGGTTCAAACCTTGAAGCCTTCCGGCCATAGGAAATATGGGCCAAAGCGCGGACTCATTCTAAACTCAGCGCCCTCTTCCTTGCCTTTGGCAGTCAGGTAATGCTTTCCGTCTTTGAGTTCAAGATGGCCGGTTTCCAGAAGCTTTTCTAATAGTTCGTTCGTTTTGACTCCAAGCTTCTGTGCAAGCTTTGAGGAAGTCAGTTTTCCTGCTGACGAATCATCGCTGTCGTTTTTGTGTTCTTGGTCAGAGGCTACTCGCTCCAGCGAAATCCGAACTTCATCACTGATACGAATGATGCGCTGCGCTTCTTCGTAGGCGTCCTTGTACAAGTCGCCATCCTCAGAACGACGTATCAGGACACCCATTTCATTGTTATTTACCTGACTGAACTCATACAAATTGAGGCTTGTAATGATGCACAGTTCTTCATTGAGGTAGCACTTTGCATGCAGGTTTTTGCAGAAGCTTGTCCGGATGTAGGTTAATTCTTTGAGCCAGTTGATTTCTTCCGGTTGCAACTCGCTTTTGCCGTAGACAATTCGCACGTCAATTTTCATGCGGTTCTTGTCAGCAAGAAGCTCTTTCATGCGGTCGTTGAGCTTCAGGAATGGACTTATCAAAAACAATCGATCCTTGGCGTCCTTGATCAATTCTTCAAGAAAATAGTTAGTAGCACTGGTGTTCAGGAACTTTGCCATGAAGGCTCGCAGTTAAAGGGAAAGTCCTGCAATTATCCCAACGCGATGCCATCATTGGCAAATGTTTCATCGCTCAAAAGTCATATTCCAGCGCCGGAGTCAGTGCAAACTCGACATCTTCCTTGACGCAGACATCTTTGACTTTTGATAGCTCGTCATCAACAACGAGGCTTTCGACTTCTCCCGCATTGATGCGATCATTAATGCGGTCAATGATTTCTTGTACCAGCTTGGCAACTTCGGCCTCGCGCCGTTTCTGAGCAGCTTCGCTCTGTTTCTTTGCACAATCCCATAGCTCACGTGCGCGATTGTGCTCGCCGGTAATAATGATTTCAGGATTTAGCACGAACCCGGCAGGCCTCTTTGAGTCTCCCTCATACTCACGCACAAGCTCAGGAAGCTTGTGCCCATCTTCATTTAAGACGATGGGGGACTTCAGGCGCTTAATTGCTGATGAGACTTGTCCCTTATTCAGCTTCGTCGCTTTGACGATTTCAGCTTGTTTGACATGCGCTAGTCCGGTCAAAACGGATAGCTTTCCTTTCATTACTTGAAAGACAAGCATGTCTGAATAATTCCTCGTGAACAAAATGCGGTCAATAAGAAGGTGTTGGTCGATGTTTTCAACGAAATAGTCATTATCGACCGGCACATTTACTGCCTTCCCTTTTATTTTCATCCATTTTGTCACCATCTGCCCCACTTTATCAAATTTCCTGAAGTGGATTTTGTCTGCAAGTTTTATCCAAAAATCTCGTAATTTGCCTGTTTCATCGTCTATTTCTTCTTTAATGCCTCCAGACATCTGTCTCGATTTTTCATTTGATTTTATTGTATCCATCACACGACTCCGAATGTAAGAAAATTGTTTTAATATATTGCGCCACATCAAAGCCGATCACAAAGCGGCTTTCATGTTTTACACATTCAGTGAATCATGTCTTGATATTTAAATCAAGCAAAAACCATACGATTATCTGCAAATGGTTTTTTCCAAAAAACCATTTCACTCGCTTTATTACCTATATAGCGCACGCATGTGCACGTACGCACACGCGTTCCTATTAAACTCTTTGTCTTTAGGTTTTTAATATTAATATCTGTATCCTATCAAAAACCACTCAAAAAAAATCAACCTCTAGAACTACATCACTCTTAAATCGTTTTAAATCAATTTTCATATCTACCCAAACCATCCACAGAAACCATCCACAGAAACCATCTACAATCAATTATTTACCAAATCCTAGCACTATATCCAACCTACAAACAAACCCCTCCAAAATCGGGCAATAAGGGGCATTACTGCAATATTATTCCGCCCATCACTATTAAAAAATCCAGCATATAACAATATTGCAAATACGAATTCCCCTTGACTTTATATTGCGAATCGGTCATTAATTTAAATACCTTAATTTAAATGGAGTAATTCATGAAACGCAATAACATCCTTTTCAAAGCCGCAATCGACTTTATTAACTCACGGATTTTTTCATTACAACAGTCAACGTCAATAGCAGCAACTAACCGACTCCCGAACATGTCCGACGAGACTTTCGACTTGATGCAATCAATCGAATTCCACCTTTTATTCTGCAACCAAAAATTCTCAATCGAGCCTGCTGGAAACAATTCTTGCAGAGCGATATTTATTGCTGAATCTGTTGACACTGCATTTTTTTGGAGAATTGATTGCAATAACGCACCACGTTTTTATTTCTTGGAAAAGGCAAAGATCAAGCATCGTTTCCATACCAAAACGTATGCTGATATTTATGCCAAAAATCATGAGGGATTTCCTCCACCACAACCAGAAATGATAATTGGTCAAGATTGGGAATTTGAGCCGCACGCAGGCGGACACTGGCTCACATGCTTAACGCCTTCGTACGGCGGCGACATCGAATACAGTGATCTTCTTGATAAATTTCAAACTCTCTATTTGCTACACCCAAAAACCAAGTCAAAAGGAAAGGCAGGGAAAAGCGATGATGCAGGAAGCTTTTCGAGCTTTGACTTGAAGCCGTCTTCGCCCATAGGAGGCGGTCATGACTTCAACAGATAGAAGCAAAGAATTTCAACTCGTCATAGAGTTGCGCAAGACGGTTTCAAATGTCGCAAAGGACATTCAACCGTCAACAGTCATTGAATACGAAAAAATTTACGCTCGCATGCTGCGCGACGAACAGACGCCGGACGACGCAACAAGTCGTTCCGGCTATTTTTTGCGCCGAGCAGCTTTAATGTACGTTTGCGCCAATCAAGCACGCAAAGCCCTTCGTGAACGTGACAAAGCGGTTTTCGGCTCTGACGAATGGCATTCCGCGTTACGCGAAATCGAGCGTATTTCATCAATATTTTGCACCTATGCTCCCGATCCTGACCGGCAACATCACGCACTCGGCAGCGAAGGCCGAAGCTGGCAAGATGTTCGGAAAGAGAAAGAGGCAGCAGGTTGGAAAACTGAATCGAAATCAAAACGCGCCGGACTCGGTGCGCTTCTTAAGCGCCCGGACTGGTCTACCTGTTTACTCAATGAAATCACACCGAAATACCGTGCTGCATACGCAATCGCGTTTTTGACAGGCGCACGGCCTGCTGAAATAGATAATGGCGTTTCAGTCAGTCAAAAGGAAACCTGCTTGGAAATTACGATCAGGGGCGCAAAAATCGGCGAGCATAGGGGACAACCAGAGCGCGTGATTCTTGTCGCACTCGACAGCAAACCTGCTCAATATCTCGCCGCTCTGACTGAAGGTGGCAAAGTCACTATACAAAACAATGCGAAACGATTTTGCGATGCGGTACGAAAAGCGGGAATGAAAGCTTTTCCGCGCATGCGCACGACCGTCTCGCCGTACTCGCTGCGTCATGCTGTCGCATCATCCTTGAAAGCCAGCGGCATTGATGCTGACGGTATCGCACAGGTGCTCGGCCACCGTGCGAGCAGGTCGCAACAGGTCTACGGCATGTGCTCTCAGCGCAGCAACAATGCATCTTCGATTCTCGGTGTTCGCGCCAGTCTTCCCGTTAGGAATACCAAGCGCTCTCCAATTGATATTGGTGGTCCTGGCGGAGCCACCGCCAAACCAAAGTTCGGCTAAAGCCGAACGCGTTCGCACAAATCCTGATCGGATTTCAACGAACGCAAAAAGCACGGTTTCTGCTACGCAGATCGTAGACATTGCTTTCGCAATGCCAACGACCACCGCCATCTTCTTCCTGTTTTTGGCGGCAAATGCCGCCGCCGGAAGAAGATGGAAAAGCACAACAGCATTAATCTACATTCAGAGAGACTGGGACGTTTTGAACGAATAGCGCCACATCCTCAAGCCTATACGGACGTGGCCCACCGACTACAACAAATCGACCTTCTGCATCGGGATCGATGTAGACAGGAAACGGAATGCCGTAAGACGGGTTTTCTGCTGCTAATTGATTGTCGGAGAAATAATGACTTGATTTCTGGACGATGGCTTTCAGTTGCACCAACATCGGCCCTTCGGGTTCGCTGATGCAAACGAAGTCGTCATCTCTGACAACGAATAGATCGACGTCGCTCAATCGGTATTGGCCTCCCGGCCCACCTTTAACCACGTACTCGTCACCGTAGTTTTCTCTTAGCGTGACGCGGAAGGGATACTCTCCCCGATCTTTAGCAAAACGTTTTTGATAGTAATACTTGCTTGTCTTGCGAAGACGCGCAAAAACTTGTTCATTTTCCATAAAACACCTCATAAATATCGTTGCATAAAATGTCAAATTGATTGACCGTTTGCAACGCACATTTAGCTGCTGAAGTGTAGTGCGTTCTTAATAGATTAGAACTCGAAATTGAACTGTTTGCAGCGTGAAACAACGGTATAGAGGCAGAGTTCCTTGCAATATCGCCTCGCTACAAACAATCAGCGAGTAGGATTTAAGCATGAAGTGATAAAATTGTCAATACCCTATATGAATTAAGTTTAACTTATCGACCGTTGTTTGTTCA
>JAABQV010000037.1 GCA_011391255.1 Dechloromonas sp. | reverse complement strand
CAAGTGATCGGCCAGCCATTGCTTGCGCGCCGCCAGAGGCTGGGTATGGGAAACCAGCAGGGTGCCGACCGGCTCGCCATTGGCCAGACGAATAATCGGGTCAATTTCGCGGCCGCTGGCAATCGCCGTGTGGGCGCCACTCTTGCCGGCGCGCTTGGCTGCGATCACCTTGGTAATCATGCCGCCCTTGCCGATCGACGAACCGGCGCCACCGGCCATGCTCTCCAGGGCTTCATCGCCGGCGGTGGCTTCGGCAATCAGCGTCGCGTTCGGGTCCTTGCGCGGATCAGCAGTAAATAGCCCGATCTGATCGGTCAGAATAATCAGCGCCTCGGCTTCGATCAGGTTGGCAACCAGCGCGCCCAGCGTATCGTTGTCACCAAACTTGATTTCGTCGGTGACCACGGTGTCGTTCTCGTTGATGATTGGCACAACACCCAGACGCAGCAGCGTCGTCAGCGTCGAGCGAGCATTCAGGTAACGCTTGCGGTCGGCGAGATCGTCGTGGGTCAGCAGAATTTGCGCGGTGTGCAGGCCGTATTTGGCAAACGCGCCTTCATAAACCTGGACCAGCCCCATCTGCCCAACAGCGGCCGCCGCCTGCAACTCATGCACCGATTTCGGCCGCTTGCTCCAGCCGAGACGCTGCATGCCGCAGGCAATCGCCCCCGACGAAACCAGCACAACTTCCTTGCCCTGCCCGCGCAGGACGCTGATCTGCCGCGCCCAGTCGTCAATCGCCGCCAGATCAAGGCCGGCGCCATTATTGGTAACGAGTGCCGAGCCGACTTTAACGACCAGGCGTTTGGCGTTAGCGAGGCGGGTCGGACTCATGCTTCTTCCGGCGGCAACACTTCTGCCGGTGGCGATACTTCTTCGTCATCATCATCCGGAATCTCCGGACGCGCCATTTCGTCGAGCGCTTCGCTGATCGCGTAGATCAGCGGCTTGGTCCCTTCGCCGTTGATCGCCGAAATCGGGAAATACGGGCCGTCGTACTTGGTCGCCTTCTTGTAGGCCTTGAGGAAATCCTTGACCGCCTTTTCGCGATCTTCTTCGGGGATCAGGTCAAGCTTGTTGAGGACCAGCCAGCGCGGTTTGTCGGCGAGCGCCGGGTCGTGCTTGATCAATTCACCGACAATCGCCTTGGCGTCGCGCACCGGATTGGAGTCCGGATCAATCGGCGCAATATCGACGAGGTGCAACAAAATGCGCGTGCGCTGCAAATGCTTCAGGAAGCGGATGCCGAGGCCGGCGCCATCGGCAGCGCCTTCAATCAGGCCGGGAACGTCGGCCATGACAAAGCTTTTCTCGGCGCCGACACGCACCACGCCGAGATTCGGATGCAGCGTGGTGAACGGGTAATCGGCGACTTTCGGACGAGCCGATGAAACCGCGCGAATCAGCGTGCTCTTGCCGGCATTCGGCAAACCGAGCAGGCCAACATCGGCCAGCACGCGCAACTCAAGCGCAACCTCGAACTCTTCGCCCTGCTCGCCACTGGTTTTTTGACGCGGTGCGCGATTGGTCGACGACTTGAAGTGGATATTGCCCAAGCCGCCCTTGCCGCCTTTGGCGAGCAGGATTTTCTTGTCGTGCTCATCAAGGTCAGCGAGAACCAGGCCGCTGGTCAGTTCGGTAATCACCGTACCGACCGGCATGCGCAAGACGATATCGTCGCCGCCGGCACCGTACTGATCGGCACCGCCGCCGTTTTCACCGCGCTTGCCGATGAATTTACGGGTGTAGCGGAAATCGACCAGGGTGTTGATGTTGCGATCGGCAATCACATAGATGCTGCCGCCACGACCGCCATCGCCACCATTCGGGCCGCCCATCGGGATGTACTTTTCACGACGAAACGTCGCCGCGCCGTTACCGCCGTCGCCAGCCTTGACGTAAATCTTTGCTTCGTCGATGAACTTCATGCTTTTTTGCCTCTAAATCCGCCATGGATACCGCCGCCGGTAAACTGTCGGCATAAACTAAAAAGCCCTATCCGGCGGATAGGGCTCTTGGTTCCGCCGCGCTGATTTTACTCAGCAGCAACCGGAACGATGGTCACCGTACGACGCTGCTTGGCGCCTTTGATGGAGAACAGGACCGTGCCGTCCTTCAGTGCAAACAAGGTGTGATCCTTGCCGCAGCCGACGTTTTCGCCCGGGTGGAATTCAGTACCGCGCTGGCGAACAATGATGTTGCCAGCGAGAACGAATTGACCACCGTAGCGCTTGACGCCGAGTCGTTGGGAATGTGAGTCGCGGCCGTTACGTGAACTACCGCCTGCTTTCTTGTGTGCCATTGATTAGCTCCTTGAATTAAGCAGTGATCGCGTCGATGCGCAATTCAGTGTAGTTCTGACGATGACCTTGATGCTTCTGGTAATGCTTACGACGACGCATCTTGAAGATCTTGACCTTGTCGTGACGGCCGTGGGAAACCACGGTGCACTTGACAGTGGCGCCAGCAAGGAAGGGCGCGCCGATCTGTACTGACTCGCCTTCGCCGACCATGAGGATCTGATCAAGGGTAACTTCTGCGCCAACGTCTGCCGGTATCTGTTCTACTTTAAGTTTTAGACCAGTGGTAACGCGATACTGCTTACCGCCGGTTTTTATGACCGCATACATGGGTTGGACTCCGAAAATAAACCAAAGGGTGTTACAAAGAACCGCGCATTATACGGAAAATCTGTTCGGAGTCAAAGCCTTGTCGTTGCCTGTGGTAGACTTTCGGGCTTTCTACCCACCCTCTCCCCTAATGCCTCTCTCTGAGGGCGAAGGGAACAATGTTGGAGCAATTCATGGCTGAAATCACCACTGCCTCCGGGCTGATTTACGAAGATAGCGTTGTCGGCGAAGGCGCCGAGGCCAAGGCCGGCGATCACGTGGTCGTCCATTACACCGGCTGGCTGACCAATGGCAGCAAGTTTGATTCAAGCAAGGATCGCAATGATCCCTTCGATTTCGGCCTCGGCCGTCGCAATGTGATTGCCGGCTGGGACGAAGGCGTCCAGGGCATGAAAATCGGCGGCACGCGCAAACTGACGATTCCGCCGGAACTCGGCTACGGCGCGCGCGGCGCTGGTGGCGTCATTCCGCCGAATGCGACGCTGGTTTTCGAGGTTGAGCTGCTCGCCATTCAATGAGCGACCCTTCCAACAATCAGGACGATCCATGGGCCAAATGGCGCAAGCCTGAGGCGGCGGTTGCCCCCCAAGAGGACTTGCTGCGCAGCGCGGTCGACGCCGAAAAACCGGCAAAAATTGCGCCAATCAAAAAACCGGTAGCGCCAGTGGCCGGCACCTTGTCGGTGGTCAAAAAACCGTACAGTTCACCGGCGCCGCGCGTCGCGCCGAAAAAACCGGCCGAGCGCAAAGCCCCGGTCGCCAGCAACACTCAGGAGGGCGTTCGCCTGTCCAAGGTGATGTCGGAACGCGGCCTCTGCTCGCGGCGCGAGGCCGATCTCTGGATCGAGCGCGGCTGGGTTTTTGTCGATGGCGAGCAGGTCAGCGAACTCGGCTCACGGATCAACCCGGAAGCCGAGATCACGATCAGCAAGCAGGCCGAGCGGGATCAGGCCAAGCAAGTCACGATTTTGCTCAACAAGCCAGTCGGCTATGTTTCAAGCCAGCCGGAACCGGGCTGTACGCCGGCCGTCACGCTGGTGCTTGCCGACAGCCAGGTCAAGCAATCCGGTGACCCGGAATTCAAGCCATGGATGTTGCGTGGTTTGGCGCCGGCTGGCCGGCTCGACATCGATTCAACCGGCTTGCTGGTGCTGACGCAAGATGGTCGTGTTGCCAAGAAACTGATCGGCGAGGACAGTGGTATCGAGAAGGAATATCTGGTGCGCGTTTCCGGCGAGATGATTCCGAACGGCCTGCAATTGCTCAAGCATGGCCTCGAACTCGATGGCAAGCCGCTCAAGCAGGCCTGGGTCAAGCAACTCAATGAAGACCAGTTGCACTTCATTCTGCGCGAAGGCAAAAAGCGCCAGATTCGCCGCATGTGCGAGCTGGTCGGTTTGAACGTCATCGGCCTCAAGCGCGTCCGCATCGGCCGCGTCATGCTCGGCGACTTACAACAAGGTCAATGGCGGTTTTTGCGCGCTAACGAGTCGTTTTAGCACCGCGTCAGCTTCAAACAAAAACGCCAGCATCAAGCTGGCGTTTTCATTGGTGCGATCAAAAACTCAGGCGGCAGGCTTGACCGGCGGCATCATCAGGCATTCGCCATCGATGACGGTCTTGCCGCGAACGGTACAGATGGTATCAAGGATGACGCGGTTCTTTGCAACATCGACTTCGCGCACGGTGACGGTGGCGGTGACTGTGTCACCGGGCTTGACCGGCGCCTTGAATTTGAGGGTTTGCGACAAGTAAATGGTGCCGGGGCCGGGCAATTTGTTGGCGAGCGTGGCCGAGATGAAGCCGGCGGAGAGCATGCCGTGGGCGATGCGGGTGCCGAACATCGTGCCCTTGCAGTACTCCTCGTCGATGTGGGCCGGGTTAACGTCGGTGGAGATACCAGCGAAAAGGATGATGTCGGTCTCGGTGACGGTCTTGGACGTGCTTGCGGACATGCCCGGTGTCAGATCCTGAATATGGTAAGCCATGGCTGTTTTCCTTGCGGTTATGTAATTTGAACTTCTAGGGTGAACTCTAGCACGTCATTCTGACCGCAATGCTTCAACCGGGTCGAGTTGCGCGGCATTTCGCGCCGGTAATACTCCGGCAGCGAGGCCAATGGCGATGGCAAGCAGTTCTGCCAGGAGGACGAAACTGAGTGGCGTATGCACCGGTAGTGCCGGCATTAGCAGGTGGATCAGTTGCGCCAGTCCGAAGCCGAGGAGCAGACCGAGAAAACCGCCGAGCGCCGAGAGGGCGACGGCTTCACCAAGAAACAACGCGAGGATGGTCTGCCGACGGGCACCAAGCGCCACCAGCAGACCGATTTCGCTGGTTCGCTCGCTGACGGCGATGGTCATGATAGTGACGATACCAACCGCACCAACCAGCAGCGATATTCCGCCGAGCGCGCCAACCGCCATGGTCAGCACGTGGAGGATATTGGATAGCGTTTTGAGCATCTCTTCCTGGGTGATGATGGTGAAATCCTCACGGCCGTGCCGGGCACTCAGGCGCACCTTGATCGCAGCGGCAACAATCGTCGAAGAAATGCCTTCCTCGGCAGCAATATTGATTTCGTCGATACCCTCGCGATTGAACAACTCCTGGGCACGGACGGCCGGCACAAAGGCGGTATCGTCAAGATCGACGCCGAGAAACTGGCCTTTCGGCGCCATCACACCAATCACCCGGAAATGCAGCCCGCCGATGCGTAAGCGTTGGCCGAGCGGGTTCTCGCTGCCGAACAGCTCCTTTTTGAGCTTGGAGCCGAGGACGACAAAGGCGCGGGCGCTGCCGAGATCATCCGGCGGCAAAAATTGGCCGCTTTGTACGGTCGACCGGAAAACTTTGGGCAAATTAGCATTGACGCCGGAAATCAGCGTCCGGCGCGTGCGGCCATTGCCTTCAACCTCGGCGTTACCGCGCACATTCGGGGTCACGGCAACAATGTGCGGCAGACGCTCAAGTGATGCAGCATCTTCAAGGGTCAGCGGCCGCGCGCTCGATGGCAGGCCGGAGGGAGTGCCGCCGGTTTTTGTCTTGCCCGGCAGAGCGCTGATGACATTTGTGCCAAATTGCGTGAACTCGGCGAGCACAAAACGGTGGATACCTTCGCCGATTGAAGTCAGCAAAATCACCGCCGCAATGCCCACCGCGATGCCGAGCAGGGTCAGAAAACTGCGCAGTCGCTGAGCGGTGATGGCGCGAACAGCGAGATGCAGGGAGTCGGCCCAGAGCATGGCTAATGTTTCATCAAGGCGGTTACCGGATCCATCTGCGCGGCGCGGCGCGCCGGCATGACACCGAACAGCAAACCGGTGCCGAGCGCCGTGCCAAGGCCGGCAATCACAGCCCAATCGGGCGGATAGGCGGGGAAAACCGGGAAGGCTTGACGCAGCGCAAAAGCACCCAGTTGACCGAGCAGATAGCCAAGTAAAGCACCGACTGCCGAAAGCATCGCTGCCTCGGCGAGAAAGGCCAGACGGATCGTGCTGCCGGTAGCGCCAAGCGCCTTGAGCAGGCCGATTTCGCCGGTGCGCTGAGTGACGGCGACGAGCATCACGTTCATCACCAGAATCCCGGCGACGGCCAGACTGATCGCCGCGATGCCGGCAACGCCCATGGTCAGGGCGCCGAGTAGCTTGTCGAAGGTAGCAAGCACGGCATCCTGAGTAATCACGGTGACATCCTCTTCGCCACGATGGCGTTGTTTGAGGATTTCACTCGCTTGCTCGCGCGCCTCGGGAATCGTCTCGCGGCCTTTGGCTTCGATCAGGATGCGAAACAGCGTATTCGAGTTGAACATCGCCTGCGCCAGCGCCACCGGCACCAGCACCAGTTCGTCGGTGTTCATCCCGAGCCCCTGGCCGACCGGCTTGAGGACGCCAACCACGCGCAGACGCCGGTCGCCAACGCGCACCAGCTGACCAATTGCCTGCCCGTTGCCGAACATTTCCTCGCGGATCTTGTTACCAATCACCGCCACCGACGAACCGCGCCCCCAATCCTCCTCCGGCAAGGCGCTGCCCTGACCAATCTCGAAATTACGAATCGGGAAGTAACTGGCCGTTGTGCCGGCTACCATCACCTCGCGCAATCGCCCGCCGACGCTGATTTCCGAGGTGCCGACAGCGAGCGGGGCGACCCGTCGCACCGCCGGGGAACGCAGCAGCGCGGCAGCATCGTCGATGGTCAGATCACGCGGTGTCGAAGTGATGGCGTTGGCCGGATTGAATCCGCCGGTACCCGAGCGACCCGGCAAAACAATCACCAGATTGCTGCCAAGCGACGAAAACTGCCCGACCACATAACGCCGCGCGCCGTCGCCCAATGCTGTCAAGACGACAACGGCGGCAACGCCGATCGACATCGCCAGCACCGACAGCGAGGTGCGCATCGGGTAGCCAGTGGCGGCATCGCGGGCGAAACGCAGGATGTCAGGAAAACGCATTTCAGCCTGCTGCAAGGCTGTCGAAGTGCAGCCGCCCGTCTTCCATCATCAACTGGCGCCTTGCCCGCGCCCCCAGACTCTGGTCATGGGTGACAACAATCAGCGTGACACCGCGTCCGTTGAGTTCCTCAAGCAAGCGCACAACCTCGTCGCCGGTATGGCGGTCGAGATTGCCGGTCGGCTCGTCGGCGAGAATCAGCGCCGGCTGCATGATCGTCGCGCGGGCAATCGCCACACGCTGGCGCTGGCCGCCGGAAAGCTGATCGGGACGATGATCGGCGCGATTCTCCAAAGTAAAATCCTTGAGCGCCTGTGCCACCCGAAGATTTCTCTGACTGGCCGGAATACCGGCCAGCGTCATCGGCAAGGCAATATTCTCCGCCGCCGTCAGACGCGGCACCAGATGAAAACTCTGGAAAACAAAGCCGATGCGCGAGCTACGCACCTTGGCCTGTTCATCGGGCGACAAGGTGGTCACATCGCGCCCTTCAAGCTGATAGCTGCCGGCATTGGGGCGGTCGAGCAGGCCAAGCAGATTGAGCAGGGTCGATTTTCCGGAGCCGGAAGGCCCCATCACCGCCACATATTCGCCGGCATCAATCCGTAAATTGAGGCCGGAAAGTGCGTTGACCGTAGTATCGCCAAGCTGGAAGCTGCGCGCGATGTCTGTTAGTTCAATCAACGCCATTGGCTATTTGGCCTTGGCTTTTTCGTCCGCAACCACCGCGACCCCGACCTTGACGCCATCCTTTTCCAGCGAGGTCACAATCCGGTCACCGGCCTGCAGCCCCTCGCTGACTTCGGTGTATTCCCAGTTGGCGAGGCCGGCCTTGATCTGGCGGGCTTCAAGCTTGCCGCTCCCGGCGTTGAACAGCAGCACGCGGCCACCCTCCTGGATCGCCGCCGTCGGGATGCGCAGCACCTTGTCACGGCCATCAAGGATGATCTCGACATCGGCGCTGTAGCCAACCAGCAACTTGCCGATGCTCGCCGGATCAACGAAATCGACTTCAATATCAACCGTGCGCGCCTGCTTTTCGAGCGCCGAAACATACGGCGCGACACGCCGAACCTTGCCGGCGATTTGCTTGCCGGGCATCGCGTCGAGGGTAATGCGCACGGCCTGACCGGCAACAATTTTTGGCGCATCGACCTCATCCATCGGCGCCTTGACGTAAAGACAGCTATCGTCAATCAGATCAATCGCCGGCGGAGTCGGTACGCCGGGTGGCGATGGCGTCGAATACTCGCCCAGCTCGCCGACAATCTTGGCCACCGTGCCATCGAAGGGCGCATACAGCGCGACGCGACCCTGCTCGACATGGGTTGCCTTGAGTTTGGCCTCGGTCTGCGTCACATCAGCCTTGGCCGTGTTGCAACTGGCCCGCCGCGCCTCGGCATCGGTGCGCGCAGCGTCTTCCTTGGAAGCAGAAACAAAGCCCTTCTCGCGCAACTCCGCCTGTCTTTTTGCCTCTTTTTCGGCGTTGACCGCAACAAGACACGCCTCATCAACCCGCCGCGTGGCCAGCGCGACCTGCGTCTGCGCCAAAGCCGCCTGCGCCTGTTGATCATCGTTCCACAGCTTGAGCAGCAACTGCCCCTTCTTGACCTTGTCGCCTTCCTTGACCCCGAGGTATTCGATGCGACCACCAACGATGGTCGACAACTTGGTCCGCAAACAGGCCTCGACGGTACCGGCTCGCGTATTGGCCAATGTCGCTTCAACCTTGCCCTCGGCGACCTCCTTGAGAACAACAGGGATTGGCTTGCTGCGCGAAAACCAGGCAAAAGCCCCGGCGAGCAGCGCAAGAACGACAACTACAATGACAACTCGGCGCATGCGCATCCTCAATTAAATCCGGGCAGCCAGCCGGATTGCTGAGCATGCCCCCAAACCGGTTCCAGCGTCCCCTGATAAAGCGCCTCGATCACCGGCGGATCTTTCCACGGCTCGTTCATGAACATCAAGCCCACCTCTTCGACCGTGCGTCCCGACCAGTAGTGCTCGGCCACATCATCAAGCGCGCCAAGCGAGAGGCTGTGCGGCAGACGCAAATAATCCAGCCAGCTCGCATCATGGAAGGAGCAGATGTAAGGCCCCTTGGTGCGGGCGCAGGAGAGATTTTTGGCAAAGACCCGTTGCGGGTGTTTGAGGCGAAAAGTCATCGCGTCGGTACGCGTCGCAAACAGCAGCAAGGCGTGCAGGCGGCTGGGAAAATGGTTGTAGCGGCGCTGCCGGAAATACTCCAGATGGTATTCGGCAAAGTAATTCTGCACCGAAATAAGCTGATCGCCCGGCGTCGGCTCGCCGCCCTCGGGCGACGCCAGCGTGCCGCCAAAAGGACTCCCCTTGAGAATATCCCAGCCCGGCAAATCCGCCCCGGCCTCAAGCCAGCAGAAGAGCTCCAGCGTCGCGGTGTCCTTGATCAGGTTATCCATCCGGCTATTCTGATTGATTGCTGTCAATTGTCCAGTCATCACGGCTTTTCGGCGATCATTTCTGCGCCTGCTACAATCGAACTCCTATCAACACCGAAACCGCACGCACGATGACTGCGCAGGGCGGTTTCAACCATGGATATATTACTTCTCGTCGTACTCATCCTCATCAATGGCGTTTTCGCCATGTCCGAAATAGCAGTCGTCTCCTCGCGCAAGGCGAGGCTCCAGAATCTGGCAGACGATGGTAGCCTGGGCGCTGAAGCAGCCCTCTCCCTGCACCAGGAGCCCTCCAGTTTTCTGTCGACGATTCAGGTCGGCATCACATCGGTTGGCATCCTGAGTGGCGCCATCGGAGAAGCGGCGCTCGCTGACCCTCTGGCCGCCTGGATGGCTGGCTTCACCTTGCTTGAACCCTACGCAACGACCATTGCACTCGCCATCACCGTCGTAGGGCTGACCTACTTTTCGGTGGTGGTTGGTGAGTTGGTGCCCAAACGTTTGGCCATGCTGGCGCCGGAGGGAGTTGCGTCGCTGATTGCGCGCCCGATGATGCTGCTGGCCAAGGTGGCGCATCCTTTGGTAGTTGTTCTTTCCAGCTCCTCTACCGCAATTCTCGGCATACTCGGTGCGCGTCGCAAAGATGAGCCTCCGGTCACCAACGACGAAATCAAGGTGCTGATGGAGCAAGGCTCCGAGGCCGGCGTCTTCCATGAAAGCGAACAGGAACTTGTTTCCAATGTCCTGCGCCTGGATGAGCAAAAAATTGCTGCGATCATGACGCCGCGTCGCGAGATGTTTGTCATCGACCTTGACGAAGGAGATGAGGCAGCTCGCCAACGGATCATTGAAACCGATTTCTCCCGGGTGGTGGTTTGCCGGGATGGGCTGGAGCATGTACTCGGCATCCTGCAAACCGGAGACCTGCTGAAGAAAGCCTTACCCGGCGGGCACTGCATCGGCACCGCTGACATTGAATCAGTACTCCACCCGCCGTTGTATGTGCCGGAAACGGTCACCACAACACAGTTGCTGGAAAACTTCCGTCGTGCGCGACTACAGTTTGCACTCATCGTCGATGAGTATGGCGACGTGCAGGGCGTCGTGACCCTGACCGACGTCATGTCGGCCATCGTTGGCGAGCTATCCGAACCCGAAAAGCCGGAAGAGCGCGACATGATTCAGCGCGAGGATGGCTCCTGGCTGATTGATGGCGACGTCGGCATTGAGCGCATGAAATCGGTACTCGATATCGACGATGATCTGCCGGGCGAGGATGAACGAGGCTTCCATACGCTGGGCGGATTTATCATGCACGTACTCGGACGCATCCCCGCTCCTGCCGACCACTTTGAAACAACAGGGTGGCGGTTCGAGGTGATGGACATGGACAAGAATCGTGTCGACAAGGTGCTAGCCTCAGCCATTGCACTGCCTGAAATAGTTGAAAGCTGAAGAATTGGCTGGATGACTGCGGGTGGAAACTGGATCGCCCTCATTTAAATTCACCTGGCTTTTTCGCCAAGCCCTGCTAGGCTTAAATTGTGCTGAGGTTAGCAGCGAGCCCGGCAAAGCGAGTTGTCCAGCTGAGTAGCAGGGGATTCCATGGTACGTGATCCGGGTATTCTAGAGATGACTGTGTAGCACCCCTTAACGGCGCAAGCCGTATCAGCCTCAGCCAGATGCGCCGGGGCTAAAATTGAAGGCCATACTTGAAACGTATGGCCTTCGCGCTTTCCGGCTCATGCTGGTCAAAGACTGAACCGAGGGTTCCCTTGGAGAGATTTCTCCAGAAGCTGCAAGCCTTGGGCGACGGTAATTTTGGGCACAAACCCCAAATCCCGCCGGGCAGCTGAAATGTCATACCAGTGAGCGGTGGCGAGTTGTTTGGCGACGAAGCGGGTCATCAGCGGTTCATCTTGTCGGCCTAGCAGTCGCCAGATGGCCTCCATGACCAAGCCAACCGCATAGGCGGCTGGCGGCGAAATGGATTTATCACAGGGCGGCAGCCCCCCGGCCTTCAGGATGCCATTGATCAGATCGTGTTGCGGGATCGGTTCGTCCTGGGTGATGAAATAGGCCTTGCCGGCGCAGACCGCCCCTGGCGCAACGCGATCCAGCGCCAGCAGATGCGCATCGACGGCGTTATCAATATAAATCGAATCAATCCGCTTCAAGCCCTTTCCCACCAGTCGCAAGCGCCCGGCTTTCCCGCGCGCCAGGATACGGGCAGTCAATTGCGGATCATCCGGACCCCAGATGAGGTGAGGCCGGAGAACGACGGTACCGAGCTGCGGCCCGTTCGCCGCAAGGATCAGGCGCTCGGCTTCGGCCTTGGTGGACGGATAGGCTGTCTCAAAATGGGTCGCCAGAGGCGCACTTTCATCAACCCCCTCGACGTCGCCACCGGCGTGGATGACCGATGGCGTGCTGGTGTAAACGAGCCGCGAAATGCCGTTGACCGCGCACGCCTCAAGAATATTGCGCGTACCCAGAACGTTGGCCCGGTAATAGTCAGCATAAGCGCCCCAGACACCCGTCTTGGCGGCAATATGGATCACCGCATCGCAGCCCCTGGCCGCCTCAATCACGGCCTGACGGTCGGCGAGGTCGGCACGAACAACGTCCACACCCAATTCACGCAGGGCGGGCAAATCCTGACGCTGCAGTGAGCGCACGCTATCGCCACGGGCAACCAGGCGGCAAACCACGGCAGCGCCAAGAAAACCACTACCGCCGGTGACCAGGATCATGAAAGCTCCCCTTGCACCCAGACTGCCAGCTTTTCGCGGCCGATCTTGGCGTTATGACGGACATCGACCGGGAAACCCGGATGGATCAGAAAACGCGTGATGCCCCGGGTCGCGGCAAATTTTTCGCCCATGGCCTTTAACGATTCAAAAAGGGCTGGCTTGGCGAGGGCGGCTTCCTGATCGAGTTCAATGCAGACAACCGGAACGCGTATGCCAGCGACGGTCGCGCCAACCAGCGCGGTACGGAAGACACCCGCGTGGGTATTGAAAATTTCTTCAACCGGCGCTGAAAAAAGCGTCCGGTCAGCCAGTTCGACACGATGCGATTTTCGCCCGCAGAACCACAGACGACCTACCCCATCGAAATAGCCGACATCACCCATGCGATGCACAATCTGGCCGGCACGATCAATCTTGGCCAGACGAGTCGCTTCCGGGCGACCAAAATAGGCAGAGGTGACGGTCGGGCCAAGGACGGTAATTTCACCAATTTCACCGACCAGCATTTCGCGCACCTGCGACCACTCGGCGAGAGCAGCATCAGTAATTTCAATGATCCGCACATCGTTGGGCGGCACCACGCGGCCGACGCAGACGCCCGCCCCGCCATAGGTCAATGCCGAGGTATCCGCCAGAATCTCGCGGCTGCTGATACTGGCAACCGGCAGGACTTCCGTGGCACCGTAGGGGGTAAAAATCTCGGCACCGGGCGACAGCATCCGGTGCATTCGCTCAAGGGTTATAGCGGGCACCGGGGCGCCGGCCGACAAAATGCGCTTGACGCTAGTCCATTGCACGCCATGCTGCACACCGTGACGGGCGACAGTGTTCAACAGGGCTGGCGAGGCAAAGACGTTAGTGACCCCCCAATCGTCGATGGCTGCCTTGATTTTCTCAGGATCCACCTTGGCCGGGCGGGTGAAGTCCATCTCCGGGAGGATGGTTGTCATGCCCAGCGCGGGGTCGAACAGGGCGAACAGCGGGAAAGTCGGCAGGTCGATTTCGCCGGGCTGGATGCCGTAGGTTGCACGGATCAAATCCACCTGAGCCATAAAGTTGCCGTGGCTGTAAACCACGCCCTTGGCGATGCCGGTACTGCCACTGGTGAAGAGAATCGCCGCCGTTTCATCCGCCTGCGTCTTTTCAAGGAAAGGCCCGGCACCCTGACCAGCGGCAATCAGCTTGGCCAGCGTTGCTCCGCCCCAAAACCAACGCGGCCCGACCGTAACGAGGTGGCGAATGGTTTGGCGTCCCCAGCCAAGAAGAATCCGGGCGACCTGCGCCGCTGGAATGCCGATGAAGGCCTCCGGCTCGACCTCCGCCAGGCAGGCTTTGAGTTGTTTTATACCGAGGCCAGGATCAATCATCACCGGCACGATGCCGGCCTTGAACAAGGCAAAGGTCAGGGCAAAAAACTCGAGGCCGGGCTTGACCATCAAGACCGTGCGCATGCCCCGGGAAAGTCCGCAGGCTCTGAGGCCCCGGGCGATCACATCACTTTGTTCGTCGAGTTGCTGGTAGGTCAGGCGGGCGTAGCTGCGGTTACCTTCGCGGTCATGCCCGGCGGGGGCAACCACCGCCAGCGCCTGCGGTTGACGACGCGCCATTTCTGGCAGGGCGGCAGCAATGTTACAGATGCCGGAATCGTCGGCATCGCTCACGCGGGAACCAGGAGCACGAATAAATCAGGCACGAACGAAATTGGAGATCAGCGGGATGACCTCCTCGGCAGCATCTTCCAGAACATAGTGGCCGGCATCAGCCAGAAAATGAACCTTGGCCTGCGGCAGATATTGTCGCCACTGCTTTAAAAATGCATCATCAAATACGAAATCCTTGCCACCCCAGACAATCAGTGCCGGCGTGGCATTGAAGCGATGTAGATTGGCCGCCACATTCTCGACCAGATCAAAGCCGCGATCTTCCGGCGCCAGCGGGATGTCCTGCACAAAACGCAAGGTAGCGATGCGGTTGGCCCATGAATCATACGGCGCACAATAGGCCTGCGAGATTTCGCTGCTCATTTTGTTTCGCGTGCAGCCCATTTTGGTCGCCCCCCACGAAAACGCATTGAAGCCGCGCACCAGAAATGCGCCCAGTGGCGTCCGGGTAAGCTTCAGGAGCCCGGGCAGGGCTTTCTCTTTGGGCAAGGGGAAGGCACCGGTGTTCAGGATAACAATGCTGGCGACCTGCTCGGGATGCCTTACCGCCCAGCCAAAGCCGATCATGCCACCCCAATCGTGCACCACCAGGGTCACCGGCTGACTCAGCTTCAATGAGCTGATCAGCGCCTCGAGATCATCAATACGTTGCGCCAGGGTGTAGTTGTAGGCAGCATCATCGGGCTTGTCGGACAAACCCATGCCGATATGGTCCGGCACGATGCAACGGTGCGAACCCGACAAGGCCTTGACCAGATTACGGTAGTAGAACGACCAGGAAGGATTGCCATGCACCATGAGGACGGGCGCGCCCTCGCCTTCATCGAGGTAGTGCATCTGCAAACCGGCACCACGGTCAAAAATGTTTGACTTGAATGGATAGTGCACCTGACTGACTTCGCTCACCAGATGATCTCGGCCATGCTGCAATTGAGCCCGGAGCCGATGCCCATCAGGGCGACCCGGCTGCCCTTGTGAAGGCGCCCGCTTTCAGCAGCTTTGGAGAGCACGATGGGCACCGAGGCCGGACCGATATTGCCGAATTCCGGGTAGATCGCCAGGACTTTTTTGGTTTCTAGCCCCAGGGTTTGGCAAAGGTTGGTTGTATGCGGGCCGCTGACCTGATGCAGGACATACTCATCGACCTGATCAGCGCCATCTTTGATCCAGCCAAAGGTGGTTTTCGCGAAGTCGTAGGTCTGCGACGCGAGTTCAAGACCCGCCCCCAAAAGCGCCTTGGCATCGGTGACCATGTGGTCAATCTGGCCGCGACATAGGCCGCTATATTGCGTGGCGGCGCGATTGACGACGCCGGTGAAACGGTGCCCTCCCGGCGCCAGGTCAGTACGGGCCAGCACCATCGCGACAGAGCCGGAGCCCAGCGTCAGGGTCGCGAACTGCTCGGTAAATTCCTCGGTGGTGGTTTCCAGGCGTTGGAGGCGCGCAATAGTTGCCTCCTGCACGAAGCGGGCACTTTCGCCGTCAACGATAAGGCCGTAATCAAGCTGGCCGCGCTCGATCATGTTGCTGACTACCTGCATGCCGCTCAAAAAACCGAGGCAGGCATTTCCCAAGTCAAAATTCAGGCATTCCGGGGACAAGCCGAGCCGATGATGTACCAGACAGGCAGTAGACGGTTCAATGTAGTCACGGCATACCGAGGTGTTGACGATGATACCGATGCGCGAGCGATCAATACCGGATTCACGCAAGGCCTTCTCTCCAGCCAGCGCTGCAACTTCGCTGGGTTGGACATCCCGGTCCCAGTAACGTCGAGCCTCTATCCCGGAAGCGAACTCAAGAACCTCAATGGGCATACCCAGCCGTTCAAGGGTCTGGGCAAATTGTCCGGTCAGTTCGGAAGACCTAATGCGGTGCGGTGCGTCAATGTGCGCGAGACTTAAAATTGAAACATTTTCGTATTGCATTAGGAATCCAAAAAATCATAACTTCAATGCCCACTTAGGCTCGGGGCAGTTGTATCAGGAGGAACGTAGCAACAGCTCCGCCCACAATCTTGTCTGGAGTATCGCCGACGCACGCCGGAGCCGTCAATTACGCCATATTCCGTGCATTTTATTGCTTTTGGCGACAACCCACTACAGGTCTTTCGGCAGCGCGAACACGACGCCTTCCGAACTCGGCTCAAGCTGACCGGAAACCTGCCCACCCAGTTCAACCAGGCGCTGAATGATGCCCTGTACCAGCACCTCGGGGGCAGAAGCGCCGGCAGTGACGCCGACCCGGCGGCAGTTCGCCAGCAGCCCCGCATCAATACTGCTGGCATCGTCAATCAATAGCGCGCGGGCGCCCTGATGCTGGGCAACCTCACGCAAACGATTCGAATTGGAGCTGTTGATCGAACCAACCACCAGCATGAGGTCAACCTGGCGGCCGATAATCTTGATTGCATCCTGACGGTTTTGCGTGGCGTAACAGATGTCGTCTTTCTTCGGTCCGACAATATTCGGGAACCGCTCCTTCAGGGCGCTGACGATGGCGGTGGCGTCATCAACGGAGAGTGTCGTCTGGGTCACAAAGGCGAGGCGGGGTTCCACACCGGGCTGGCCGATTTGCAGCGCGGCAACGTCAGCCACGCATTCAACCAGGTGCATACCACCATCAGACTGCCCCATCGTACCCTCGACTTCGGGGTGTCCTTTATGGCCAATCATGACAATCTCGTAGCCTTGCTTGCGCAGCCGGGATACTTCGAGATGAACCTTGGTCACGAGCGGACATGTGGCGTCATAAACATTGAGATTACGCGCTGCAGCGAGCTTGCGAACCGACTGAGGGACGCCATGCGCACTGAAAATCAGATTGGCGCCATCGGGAACCTCAGCAAGGTCTTCAATAAAGATGGCACCTTTGGCCTTGAGTTCGGCAACCACATAGCGGTTATGCACCACTTCGTGGCGCACATAAACCGGGCTACCAAAGCGCTCAAGGGCGCGCTCGACCATGGCGATGGCGCGCTCGACACCGGCACAAAACCCGCGCGGGTTAGCTAGAACAATATCCATATCGTTAATCCGAAAATTTGCAAAACTCTGCATAGTCTACAGCGACAGATTCCATCCCGCCCTGTATTTGGTCGTTCGATGTGGCGATGGCGGTACTGATGCAATGCGACCCGAATCTTTGCCACTGAAACTGCCAGCGTCCGCCATCATCTTGTAATGTGGGCTCAACCTTGAGGCTCACCCTGCCCGCCTCGAAGCTGAAGGCAAAACCGTCGAGCGGGAGCGCCAGACCCATGCCACGCGCCTTGATGTAGCTTTCTTTGAGCGTCCATAAAACGACGGCACGCTCAGCCTGATCTTCGATCGGCAACGCGGCCAGTTCGCTCAACTCCTGTGGCGCGAAAACATTCGGTGCCAACGCGAGCAACTTGGGCGCACGACTGAATAATTCAGTATCGACGCCAACTTCACTTTCCGTGGAAACCAGGAAAACCACCAAACCGTCGGTATGTGAAACATTGAATTGGATAGGCGTCTGCATTGATTCCGGCGCCAGCGCCGGGCGTCCCCACTCGTTGCGAACAAAGGTCAACGCTTCCGGTGGCATCCCCAGCATCTCACCGAGCACGCTACGCACAAGAACCCGGGTAACCAGATACTCATGCCGCTTGGCAGGCGGAATAAAGCGCTGCTGTTGCTGGCGCTCCTCGGTGTTGAGCAGCGCCAGTGCGGCGGGGCTGGCCTGAAAATCCTCCGGACGCACCCACCACAACCGGGTACTCATGCGTTTAGTTCAAGCCCTTGACGGCCGGACCGTTGGGGCCGAACAGGCGTTTGGCTAGCTGACCCAGCCATTGCGAACGCGGATCAGCAGTCACCGTAAGTTCTCCGGCGCGGGCGCCAGCGATCAGCGCCTTGATTTCGCCACCCGGACTTTGCAGCTCAGCCAGGGTGGTGAATAGCACGGCATCATCCGGGCTACAGCCGGTACGTGCCTGCCAGGCCTCAAGCTCGGCAGCGAAACGGGCATCACCGGGTAGCGGAACTTCGCTTGAGAGTTCCGGGCCGAGCGCATTCATCGCGGCCATCACCCGCTCCTTACGTTCCTTGAGTGGCAGCTTGGCTAAATCC
>JAABQV010000036.1 GCA_011391255.1 Dechloromonas sp. | reverse complement strand
CGCGTCTCGTCAAGGTGCTGGAGATGCTCATCATGGGCGTCGCGGCGCTTGGCTTCTGGGCGCATTCGCTAAATATATTGCTGGGCGCCCTGTTTTTGCTCGGCCTGCACTCGACGCTATTTGGGCCGGTCAAATACGCCATCCTGCCGCAGCATTTGCGTGAGGATGAACTGGTTGGCGGCAATGCGCTGATTGAGGCTGGCACCTTCGTTGCCATTCTGCTCGGGACACTGGCCGGTGGATTGCTCGCCGCCAGCGCCGGGCAGCCGGTGTGGATTGCTGTTGGCGGCTTGTTTGTGGCGCTGCTCGGTTACCTCGCCAGTCGCAGGGTGCCGTCGGCCCCCGCCCCGGTGCCCGAGCTGAAAATCAACCTGAACCCGATTGTTGAAACCTGGCGCAATATCAATTTCGCCCGTCAAAACCGCACGGTATTTCTCGCCATCCTTGCCATTTCCTGGTTCTGGCTTTACGGCGCGCTGTTTCTAGCCCAATTTCCGGCTTACGTCAAAATCGTGCTCGGTGGTGGCGAGGCCTTGGTTACCTTGCTCCTGGCAACGTTTACGGTCGGGATTGGCGTCGGCTCGCTGCTTTGCGAGCGAATGTCGGGCAGACATCTTGAATTGGGGCTGGTGCCATTCGGTGCAATCGGTCTCAGCGTGTTCGGGATTGACCTGTTTTTCGCTTCCCCCGCTGCCGGTTCTTTCTCCGGCGGGCTAAGTGATTGGCGTACCTGGCGCATCCTGTTTGACCTGCTGATGATCGGTACTTTTGGCGGTTTTTTCATCGTTCCGCTCTACGCCCTGTTGCAAATTCGCAGCGCACCCGAACAGCGTGCCCGGATCATCGCTGCCAATAACATTGTTAACGCCTTTTTCATGGTTTTCGGCGCACTAGGGGCGGCTGCATTGCTCGGGGCGGGCTTGTCGATTCCTGCCTTGTTCGGCCTGGCCGGTGTCGCCAATGCGTTGTTCGTGGCGCTGATTTTCCGCAGCGAGCCGGAATACATTCAGCGCTTCATCCTCTGGCAAAAAATCGTGCCTATTTGACGGTTGACCGCAGCAAGCCTTGATTTTCGGTAATGCAAGGTAAAATCCGCGCATGAACTGGCCCTTGCTCAAGGAAAAACTCGATCTCTACGAGAAACTGATGCGGCTTGATAAGCCGATCGGTATTTTGTTGCTGCTTTGGCCGACTTTCTGGGGCTTGTGGCTATCGTCGAATGGCCATCCGAGCTGGCTGGTGGTCTGGGTTTTTGCGCTGGGCACAGTCTTGATGCGCTCTGCCGGTTGTGTGATCAACGATTACGCCGATCGCGATTTTGATTGCCACGTTGAGCGCACCAAAGAGCGCCCGATTACCTCGGGCAGAGTTAGCACCAAAGAGGCGCTGATGCTCTTCAGCGTTCTTTCGCTTTTCGCGCTGGCGCTGGTTCTACTGCTCGGCAATCAACTGGTGCTGTGGATGACCCTGCCGGCGATTTTTCTTGCTGTCAGCTATCCGTTTACCAAACGCTTTCTGGCGATCCCGCAAGCCTACCTTGGCATCGCTTTTGGCTTTGGCATCCCGATGGCGTACGCGGCTCATCTCAATACCGTGCCGGCGGAAGCCTGGTTGCTGCTGTTGGCGAACGTTTTCTGGGCGCTCGCCTACGATACCGAATATGCCATGGTCGACCGCGAAGACGACCTCAAAATCGGTATCAAGACGGCGGCGATTACCTTCGGTCGCTTTGATGTTGTGGCAGTGATGATCTGTTACGCGATCTTTCTGGCGATCCTCGCCTGGATTGGAGATGCACGCCATCTGGGGGCGTTTTATTTTGCCGGACTGCTGATATCAGCCGCTATCATGGCGCTGCATTACAAGTGGATACGAAATCGTCAGCGGATGCCTTGTTTCAGGGCGTTTTTGCACAATAATTATGTCGGGCTGGCGATTTTTGTCGGGATTGCGCTCGATTTTCTGGTGGCGGGAAAGGGTTTTAGATGAAGATATTGTTCGTTTTATTCGCGATGCTGCTCGGCAATGCCTTTGCGGAAGATACGCGCGAGTTGGTCAAAATGCCGGCGGCCGCTCAGGAATCGCTGCGTCAGGAGATGCTCGATAATCTGGTCGGGCTCAATGAAGTGCTCTCGCTGATGGGGCAAGGCAAGGTCAAGGAAGCCGGTGCGGTGGCGGAGAAAGAGTTTGGCGTGTCCGCCCAGGGCAAGCACCGTACCAAACCGATGGATGCGCGCCCCGGCCCGAACATGCCGCCGGCCATGCACGGCATTGGCATGGATAGTCACAAGGCGGCCAGCGAGTTTGCCAAAGTGGCAGCGACCGGTGACCGTGACAAGGCGCTGGCTTTGCTGCCCAACCTGACTGGCGCCTGCGTCGGCTGTCACTTTTCTTACCGGACGCGGTAAGGTCTTTGAGCGTTACCGAGCCGAACATGGCGCTGGCCGCTTTTGTCTATCAAAGAATCGCCGACGAGGCACGATGAAATATCACGATCTGCGCGATTTCATAGCGCAACTGGAAAAAACCGGCGAGTTGAAGCGGGTTGCTGTCGAGGTTGATACCAAGCTCGAAATGACCGAGATTTGCGACCGCGTGCTGCGTGCCGCCGGTCCGGCAATCCTGTTCGAGAAGCCATGCACCGGCCAGACCCGGCATACGATTCCCGTGCTCGCCAACCTTTTCGGCACGCCAAAGCGGGTCGCGCTCGGCATGGGCGAGGAGTCGGTACAGGCCTTGCGCGAGGTCGGCAAACTGCTCGCCTATCTCAAGGAGCCCGAACCGCCCAAGGGCCTCAAGGATGCCTGGGACAAGCTGCCGATCCTCAAGCAAGTGATGAATATGGCGCCGAAAACGGTGTCGACCGCGCCCTGTCAGGAAATCGTCTGGGAGGGCAAGGATGTCGATTTGAGCCGCCTGCCGATCCAGCATTGCTGGCCGGGCGACGTGGCGCCGCTGATCACCTGGGGCTTGGTCGTAACCAAGGGCCCGCACAAGAACCGGCAGAATCTCGGCATCTATCGCCAGCAGGTGCTCGGGGCGAACAAGGTCATCATGCGCTGGCTGGCGCATCGCGGCGGTGCGCTGGATTTTCGCGATCATCAGATCGCCAACCCCGGCCAGCCGTTCCCGCTTGCCGTCGTGCTTGGCTGTGATCCGGCGACCATCCTCGGCGCCGTGACGCCGGTGCCCGATTCGCTCTCCGAATACCAGTTTGCCGGCCTGCTGCGCGGCGGCAAGACGGAGCTGATCAAATGCGTCGGCTCGGCCTTGCAAGTGCCGGCCTCGGCTGAAATCGTGCTGGAAGGGGTGATACATCCCGGTGAAATGGCGCTGGAAGGCCCCTATGGCGACCATACCGGCTACTACAACGAGCAGGCAAATTTCCCGGTTTTTACGGTCGACCGCATCACGATGCGCAAAAATCCGATATACCACAGCACCTACACCGGCAAGCCGCCTGATGAACCGGCGATTCTTGGCGTTGCGCTAAACGAAGTCTTCGTGCCCTTGCTGCAAAAACAGTATCCGGAAATCGTCGATTTCTACCTGCCGCCGGAAGGCTGCTCGTACCGGATGGCCATCGTCAGCATCAAGAAACAGTATCCCGGCCACGCCAAGCGGATCATGTTCGGCATCTGGAGTTTCCTGCGCCAGTTTATGTACACCAAGACGATCATCGTCGTGGACGACGACATCGATATCCGCGACTGGAAGGAAGTGATCTGGGCGATGACGACGCGCATGGACGCAACGCGCGACACAACGCTGGTCGACCACACGCCGATTGATTACCTCGACTTCGCTTCGCCGGTAGCTGGCCTCGGCTCCAAGATGGGGCTGGATGCAACCAACAAGTGGCCGGGTGAAACCACGCGCGAATGGGGGCGGCCGATTGTTATGGACGATGGTGTGAAGAAGCGGGTTGATGCGATGTGGCAGGAACTCGGTTTCTAACGCAGATTTTTCGTGTCAGAAATCAGATATTTTTTTCTGAATGACTTTGGAATCAGACGCTTGTATGCAAACTTCCAGAAACTGCAATTGCTTGGAATTGCGCTTGCGGTGGCAGTGGCGGCTCCAGGTCATGAACCAGCCAGTCGTTGCAGTATGGCACCGGGCAGATGAGGCCAAGACCGTCCGATGAAAATTCTTCTCCAAATCTGACGTTGAACCTGCTCCAATACCGGAAAGCCGCCGTTGCTGCTGGATTACTGTTGTTTTTGATTGATGGTTGGCTTGATAGCCGAACCTTTGAACGAAATTGTGGCTACAAAGCCACGCAAATATCTAGCTCACTATATCCCGACAGTGAATAATAAGCGGGAGCATCAGGCTTGCCTTGATGTGTAAAAGGTCATTATGTCGTGGCGCTTACTTACTGGACCTCTGGCCACAATTTTAACCACCCGGTCACCCAGCAACACTGGTGGTCGTACCCTGGAACAACCCTGACAACAGGCTGATGTTCAATGGGAAAGCGCGCCGCGAAGCCCTGAGTCAATTTTGGGGGCATGACCTGATCATCGGCGCCGACCAGGTGAACCTGCTTCATGTGAATCAGTCGTGGCCATTCATCAGCAGGATTGAGCGACGCACTTAACGGTGACACGCTGTGATGGCGAGACCAGGCCGCATGGTCCAGATTACCGGCCACCGTAACCAGCAAGGCCACATCCGTGCGTCTTGCCGCAAGCAGCGTCGCAACTGCACCGCCACCAGAGTAGCCCACCAACACCAGTCGCTCCGCGCCAAAACGGGTTTTCAACTGATCAAGCGCCAGGTCGCTGGCCTGCACAACCTCCTTGGCAAAGCGGGCGGACGTCCAGTAACGCTCTTCACAAGCGGCGCTCGTGAGGTACTGGCAAGGACGCGCAAGGTAGACTGCAGCGCCACTCGGGTGTTGCAGAGCCAGTTCCAGCGCAATCGGTTTTTTCGGTGTCGGATCGCTTGAGGGCTGCGTCCGAGTCGCCCAGGCGTAGCCATCGCCTTCGATATAGATCGTCAGTTGTTTGTTGCCCGGTGTCGTCTTGTTAGCCGAGCCATTGGCCGGGACAAAAGCCGCCAGTGTAAAAATACCAGCCGGCAGTTCGATCAATTGCCAACCCTGCGTTGTGGCAAGCGCCAACGCACTGTCTCGCCGCTCACCGGGGCTGGGTGTCGCACAAGCCGTCAGCAAGGCAACGAGCAGGAATAAAGTCGTTCTGGCGATCACCATCAAATGTTTAGCGTACAGGCAAGGCATTGGAAAATCAGCAGGATACGCATGATCGCACCGACTTGCCGCAACCACGAAGCGCAAATTGAAAAGGAGCCAAAGTCGAGATCGACCCAGGCTCCTTTATGGATTGCTGCTGTTACCCGTTAGCAACCGGGCAATCAGAACGCCCAGCGCAGCGTGGTTTGGGCTATGTGTGACTGATATGAACTAGCGCCAGTGAAGTCATAACCGATGGAAGCCGTGAAATTGTTGCGGGTGAAGAGATTAGCACCCAATCCCAGAGTGTAAGTATTACGATCCAGTTTTTGACCCTGGGTGGTAAAGCTTGTGCCACCCCCGACGAAACTGGCTGAGGAATCGATGCCGCTGTTCTTGAAGTCGTAATTCCAGAAAGCCTTGAGGTAAGGCTGAGCCTTAACGCTGCCCAGCACGGTGTCGTAGTTAAGTTGGGCACCCAGACCGGAACGAATCCGTTGAGCGGTGGTGGCATCAACATTCAGCGCCAGGGCACTATCGGTTTCAGTGTAGGCGTCCTGATGTACCCGGAGCCATTCCAGACGGGCTTGCGGTACCAAATTCAGGTCACGGGAGAGGGGAATGGGCATCCCAGCGCCGAGGCGAACACCCCACTGGTCGCCATCAAACTTACCCATGGCGGTACCGCTGACGACGGTGTCACGACTGCTCGTGTTGCGCTGCTGGCCGTAAGCGGCAGCACCATCAACATAAAACCGGCCAAAATCCTTGGTGCCGTACAGGGAAGCCTGAACGCTCTTGGCGTCATTGCCGCTACCGGACAATTGGTCACGATAGGACAGTGAGGCGTCCGAATAAGTCAGGGCGACACCAGCGATCAGACCCGGGGCGAATTCCTGGTCGATACCGGCAACCATGCCCCAGCCATTGTTCTTGTAACCGGCGTAACCATCCTTTTGGCCCTGGCGACCCTCCAAACCGTATGCCTTGATCCACAGGCCGCGCTTGGCGGGCTCGTCACCGGAAGCCAGGCCGGTACTAAAACCGTCACCCTGAGCCAGAACAGGGGAGCTGAAGGAGCCATTGGCCAGGCGCAGCCCATCAAGACGCAAACCGATCTGATTGAAGGCAGAGAACATGCTGTTCGTGGTAGTCACTTGCAAACCACGGGAAGGCGACGGCGTCAGCTTTTCCAAAGCGGCAGACTGTTCGGGAGCACTCAGACCGGCTAGTGCAGTTATGGCGGTGGCCATGCTCCCCGTACCACCGTTGAGTGAATCGAGAACGGCGGCGACAGAATTGGTACGGGGGCTTGAATTTGGAACAAACTGCCCTGCGGCGGGTGCCGGGGCTCCGCAGGAGCCTACTCCCTGGAGGTAGAAACAGTCTAACGTCATTCCGGTGCCGAATCCATTATCCGCAGCCAAAATGAATGGACTAGAACCGTTAGGAGCGGGCGAGCCCGTTCCAAACACGTTGAAGTCCCTGAAATTGGTTTGGCCTACGAAATTGGCATTTCTATTCAACGCACCATTTGAATTGAAAGCCACACTATTAAAATTCGCCCTGGTGAAACTGCCGTTACCTGCAGAGGCTCCGGAAACCGTTACGTTCAATGCGGTAACGTCTCCGAAAGCCGGGTTTACAAAGCTGCCGGTATCCCAATTTGAGCCGTGATTCAGGGAGATAGACCCCGTAGCCTTAGCGCCGCCATTGGCAAAACGGAAGACGAAGGTGTCGTTGACGGTAATAGCGGCAAACGCCGAACCTGTGCTGATTTGCAGCGCCAAGGCCATTGCAGCCAAACGAAATTTTCTTACATTTTGCTTTTTGGAAGACATTTTTAACCCCTGATCTTTTTTATTCCGCGCGATTCTACATGCGAAGCGCTTGGGAATTAAAAATATCGATTAGTTAACGCTCAAAGGCATTTTTTTGTGACGAAACTTTTGTTCGTTCCGAAATATATAATCTGAATTTCGAACGGCTGCTTTCGCGCTTTCATCGTTCCCTGTGAGTGGCTGCTCTACACTTACCCACTAGGCCGCAAAGGCACGCTGGGGTCAGCGACCGCTCAAAACTGAATGTCTCCTACAAGCTGCATTGCGGCCGCTGACATTTGGCTTTCCAGCCCTGTCTTGCACAAATCAGCGCGTTGCTGAGGTGTGGGTGTACGTCGGTTTCCAGGCTGGGAGACGAATAGCCGCGAATTTTCGCTAGATGGCGTGTTTGAAGGCTGCGTTGCAATCTCTTTACTTCGCAAGCCTCTTGCGTATTATGTACAAGATATTGCACAAACCCTGCCGTCAATGGAGTCCCCATGACCATCTCCGCCGCTGATATTCTGCCGCTGTCGTATGCCCGAGCCAACTTCTCCGAATTGGCGGAAGAGGTTAAGGCTGGTGCCGAGAAGATCATCACCAAAAATGGCGAAAGCTATATTGCCCTGATTGATGCCCGGCGCCTTGATTATTATCATCAACTGGAGCGTGAGCGCATTCATCTGCTGCTGATTGACGAGGCAGGCAAGGGGCTTGACGATATTGCCGCCGGACGAGTGCAGGATGCCCGGGCTGCGATTCAGACGATCAAGCGTCGCCGCACGGCAGCCTGAACCCACGAAATGCCGCCGGTGACTCAAAAGATCATCGTCAAATTTACGACAAATTTCGCCAGCAACCTCGCCAGCATTGAGCAATTTCTGGCCGAGGCGAATGCCCCGCAAGCCTACGATCTCCTGCTCGACGAATTTCTGGAAACCGTCATCCCCAACCTTGAGCGCTTTCCCGAGATGGGGCGTCCATTTTTCAACAGGGTGTTGCGCTCCGTTGAGACGACAAACGCCGTTGATCGATTGAGGAAAAAATTGCTGGCACTGACGGCTGATCCCGCCGAATTGCGCGAATACATCATGGCTGATTATTTGCTGCTGTACGCTCAAATTGAGGGCGTCATTTATCTTTTGTCAGTCAGGCATCACCGACAGCTATCATTTGATTTTGACGCCCATGGTCTTGAGTAATGAGTAACGAATATCCAGGAAAAATTGAGATTGTTGCGGTCGACCTCAAAAATGAGGCGATTTCTTTGGCCTGGCTGGAACTGCTCGACCATTACGCCCGTGACCCGATGGGTGGAGGCGAAGGTTTGTCCGACTATGCCAAGGTAAATCTGGTTCGCACGATTCAGCAAGTCCCCGGCTTTCACGGCGCGCTGGCCTGGCTGGACGGCAGGGCGGTCGGCTTGATCGACTGCTTCGCCGGGTTTTCGACCTTCGCGGCGCGGCCCTTGCTCAATGTTCACGACATCGTCGTGCACCAAACGCTGCGCAGGCAGGGTATTGGTCAGGCGCTGCTCGCCTGGGCTGAACAGCGTGCCCGCCAACTCAATTGCTGCAAACTAACGCTGGAAGTGTTGTCCAATAACCTCCGCGCCATGGCGTCCTACCAACAGGCCGGGTTCGTCCCTTACGAGCTTGATCCGGCCGCTGGTCAGGCGCTTCTGATGCAAAAATACCTTCTGGAGATGTAAGCCATGCAAGAACCTGTTCCCGCCCCTGATCTGCAAGGGGTTCGCCCGTCGCTGGTGCAACTCACCCACGTTATTTACGGCCTGCATGCGCTCGCCGTTTTTATTGGTGTCACCTCGGCGGCGACGGTGGCTGGCGGCTTCGTCTTTGGTCTGCCGTCGCTGATCGCGGTATTTCTCAATTACCTCAAGCGCAGCGATGTGAACGGCACCTGGCTGGAAAGTCATTTCCGCTGGCAGATTCGTACCTTTTGGTTCACTTTTCTTTGGCTGATCGTCTATGGCCTGTTTGTCATCACCATCATCGGCATTCCGATCGCCTGGATGCTGATCGCCATTCTTGGTCTATGGGTTGGCTATCGCGTGATTCGTGGCTGGCTGGCCTTGTCCGGGGCGCGCCCCATTAACTGAGGGTCAGTTGCGCGGCTTGCTGCGCGGCTGCAACTCGCTGCGCACCCAGCGGGCGAATTCGTTGCGCGTGCAGTTGCCGGTGCGATCAAGCCCGGTGCCGTCGACCACCCGGTAAATAACCAGATCAAATTCCGGGTTGTCGGAGCGCCGCTCATCGATGATTTGCCGCACCGACCATTGCTGGCCGGGCAAATCATTGCTGTAGTAATGCCCGGGTTTGACTTCCGGCAGTGCTGCATCCTGTTCCGAATGGGCAATCATTAGCGATTGGCGGATCAGCTCGCCCATTTCGCCGGGGCTGACGTCAATCACCACATTCAGCCGCTTCATTGCCGCCAGTACGTGCGCTTCCGATACTTGGGGCAAGCCAATCAGCGGCCGGCTTGGCAGTACGCGATAACGCATCAGGCTGGCCGGGTAGCGGCGCCAGGCAAAGGCGTAATTGAAGGCGATGCCAACGACGAGAATGATCACGCTGTTGAGCGCAATCGGGTTCAGTGCATAGCCAAAGCCGAGGGTGTGAACCGCGTCGCCACCAATCACCGCGGCCAGCGCCGTGGCACCACCTGGCGGATGAATGCAGCGCGCCAGATGCATGATGCCAATTGCCAGACCGACCGCCAGGCCGGCAGCCAGCGTCGGGTTGGGAATGGTTTTCCAGCAGGCGACACCGACCAGCGCCGAGAGCAGATGCCCGCCGAGTACCGCCCAGGGCTGGGCGAACGGGCTGTGCGGGGCGGCAAAAATGAGCACCGCTGAGGCACCGAGTGAAGGCACGATGATGACCGCCGCCTGCGCGCCAAGCAGGCTGCCGGTGACAAAAATGACCAGGGCAATGCTGAGTGCGCCACCGAGCGAGGCAACCAGTTGTTCGCCGGCCTGCGGGCGGCTGGCCGGAAATCCGATAAAACTTTTCAGCTGTTCAAGGGCGCTATTCATATGCACATTATCGGTGCATTTTTAGCTCCCGGATCATTTTCAAAGAACACAAGTAGCTGTGGCGCATTTGTTCCGCTGAATAGCGATGCTCCTTACCTACCGGGCAGGCCAGGCGGGCGAGGCAGGTCTGGGCGCAGCTTGAATCGTTTTCCCGGCGGTGATCAAGGCACTTCTCCAGCGCGAAAGTGCCATCGCGCATGGCCTGCGCCGGGCAGGCTGCGATGCAGGGTTTGGTGGTGCAGTTCAGGCAAGGATTGCTGCCCCCAAAGATGGCCTCCTTCGGGGCGCGGTCAACTGCCAAATCGGGGCAAAAATTGGTATCGGCGATGACTACCGCACGGTAGGCGAACCAGCTTCCCCATTTGGCATCAATGCCGACCATGAAAGGTGCTGCGTGATGCCAGCCGGCCAGTTTGCCAAGCGCTTGCAGAGCGATGGACTGATTGCCGGGGTAGAGAATCCGGTAATGTAGCGCGGGTGCCTGGGCAGCAAACCACTCGGAGATGGTTTTGATGCAGTAATCATCAATTGGATCAGCGCCATCCGAGCCACTCGTCTGAACGCATTCCCATAGTCTTCGCCCGCCGTGCCCGAAGAGGACCAGCTGCCGCTCACCCTCTTGTGCGGCTAGCGTTTCCTGCACGGCGGCGGGCAGCGCGGCAAGGTCGAAAACGTGCTGGCGATTGAGTCCGGCCTGGTTGAAATAGTCAGCCGGAAAAGCGGCGAACTCACTCATTTTCGAGGATCGGCGCTTTCTCGCCCAGGCGTCGTTGTGCCACCCAGTTGATCAGCGCATCAATCGCCGCGCTGCCTGTCTGCGCGCGCGGGTGGTTGATGAAAAAGGTGACGGCGTAGCGCCGCCCCTGCGCATCCAGTGCATAGCCGGCGGCAGTTTTGACGCCATCCAGCGTCCCGGTCTTGATGTGGGCACGGCCGGCCGCTTCGGCATCCTTGAGGCGCTTTTTCATCGTTCCGTCGATGCCGACAATCGGCATGCTGGAAACGAATTCAGGCATTACCGGGCTCTTCCAGGCATCGAGTAGCAGGCGGTTCAGGCTGTCGGCGCTGATCCTTTCGCTGCGCGAGAGGCCGGAACCATTGTCGAGTACAAGTTCGTTGAAGTGCAGTCCACGCAGGTTCAGCCAGTCTGTAATTCGCTGCTTGGCGCGTTCGGCAGTAGCCGGCGCCGTGCCCCCCAAGAGGGCTTCCTTCGGGGCGTCATTGCCGATGGTCAAAAACACTTGCCGGGCCATCACGTTATTGCTGAATTTATTGATATCGCGCACGGCATCGGCGAGTGGTGGCGATTGATGCTGGGCGACAATTTTTGCGCCGGGCGTCAGGCTGCCAGCGCGAACCTGACCGCTGATGGTGCCGCCCAGCTCCTTCCACAGCGCGCGAATCAGGCCGCTGGTCTGCGCCTCGGTCGGCAGCGGCGAGAGGTTGAGCGCCTTCTCGCCGCAGGCGGCGCTGTAAGTGCCGGAAAATTCAAGGCGATTGCCGTTGCTTTCAGGAATCAGGCGAATACTGATCAGATCCTTCCAGTTGCTGCCGCAAGCGCCGTCTCCGTAGCGTAACTGGTTGTCGACGCGTAGCCCTTCGCTCGGCGTCTCGAGCAGCACGCGCGGTTTGCCGTTGTCGGGCATGAGGGTGAAGCGTAGCGCACGGAAGTTAATCAGCAGCCCATCCGGGCCGACGTTGTAGGGGCGCATCGGCTTGTCGTCAAAGGCGCCGGGGTCGATGCTGGGCACATTGAACACATTGCGGTCGAGCACGATGTCGCCGGCAATATGCTGGATGCCACGCACGCGCAACTGGCGCAGCAGGCCACTCAGGTGTTCGATGGCAAAGCGCGGGTCACCGCTGCCCTTGATCGTTAAATTTCCGCTCAAAAAGCCGTTGACCGCAACATTCTCGCTGTAGGCAACGGTATTCCACGTCCACGCCGGACCGAGCAGGTCGAGTGCTGCGTAGGTGGTAAGCAGCTTCATCACCGAAGCGGGGTTCATCGACAGTGTGGCGTTATGGGTAACCAGCGGTTGCGCCGTATCGACCGGCTGAACAACAACGGCAACATTGGCAGCGGGAATTTGTACCGCTTTGAGGGCGCGCAAAACATTTGGCGGCAGGCCGTCGGCGTGGGCGCTAAAACTCAGGCTGGCAAGCGCCAGAAAAGAAATCAGGGGCTGACGCATGGCGAAAAAATGGGGGAGCTCGAAAGCTCCCCATTCTACGTGGGCTTTCGCTTAGCGGTGCAGCTCGAAGCCGGCGATCAGGGCATCAAGCTGGTGCGCCGTCTTGAGTAGCTCCTCGGCGGTCAGCTTGGCCGACTGGGCCGAGTAATTGTTGCGTTCGATCAGGTCAGTGATGCGCTGCATGCTGGTCGCCACTTCCTCGCTGGCAATGCCTTGCTGGCGCGAGGCTTCTGAAATCTGTAGCGACATTTCAGAAACCTGTCGCGACGATTGCGTGATGCCCTCGAGGCCGGCAACACTTTCGCGCAGCTTGCCAATGCCGGTATCGACCTCGTTGGCAGCGATATCCATGCTATGCACTGCTTGTGCGGTAACTGCCTGAATTTCATTAACAGTCTTGTTGATGTCGGCGGTCGAGGTCGTTGTCCGCTCGGCCAGTTTGCGAACTTCGTCGGCGACTACGGCAAAACCGCGTCCCTGCTCGCCGGCGCGCGCCGCCTCAATCGCTGCATTGAGGGCCAGCAGATTGGTCTGGCTGGCAATGTCGGCAATCACACGCGTAATGTCGCCAATTTTGGCAATCGACTTGTTGAGCTGGTCGATAGTTGAGTTGGAGGCCTGAACGGCGTCAACAACCCGCGTCGTCGCCGCCATGCTCTGACTGATATTGGTATTGCTGGCGTTGACCTGCGCTAGCGAATCACTGGCTGCGGCCGCGGTGTCGTGCGCGTTGGCGGCCACTTCCTGAACCGATTGACTGAACTCCTCGGTTGCCGAGGCAACGCCTTCGACATTTGCCTGCTGCTCCAGCGACTGCTCTACGACCAGTGACATCTGGTTTTCCAATTGATTGCAACGGGCATCAATGGCGTGTGAGGCAGTGCTTATCTCGTCGAGCATCGCCTTCAGGGTGCCTTGCATGGTCGCCAGGTTACAGAGCAGGAGACCGGTTTCATCGCGCCCGGAAATGTTGATTTCTTCGTTCAGCTTGCCTTCAGAAATCTGGTCAAAGTGCTCAATTGCCCGGCGGATCGGGTTGACGATGGCGGCAACCAGAAGCCCTCCGCCAATCAGTGCAACCAGGACGGCAAAGATCAGGGCGCCAATGCTGATGTTGCGTATCGTCGCGCTACGCGCTTCAGCGACTTGGTAGTCATTGAGCGCGTTGTTGGCAAGTTCCTGAATCAGCTCGTCGCTGGTCTTGCTCATTTCAACGTAGAGCGGATTAATTCTGGTTAGCAAAAGCTTGTTGGTTTCAAGATATTTGCCTTCTTTGAGCAGGGTGCGGGCGAGGTTGATACCCTCTTTGGAGAAGCGCTCGCGTGCGTCACTAAATTTGGCCAGCAACTCGGTTTGTCTGTCACTGAACTTCTGTTGCTTCAAACCTTCGAGAATTTTGTTGATTTCTTCTCGGTTCTTCAGCGTGCTGTCGATGTGCATGTCCAGCGCGTGATCGTGCAGGGCAGCGTTCGGGCCGGCCGGGTCGTGTTGCAGGGCGAGCATGATTTGCGAGCGGTTGTTCGAGAGCAGAACCGCCATGCGATTGACGAGATTGGAGGTGACGAGATTTTGCTCATACATCTGACGCATCTGCGCATCGCTTTGATTCAAGCCGTTGATACCGAGGAAGCCGACCGTTGCCATCAGTACGACCAGCAACGCCAGCGCACCCAGCAGGCGGGCGCGAATCGAAAGCGACTGCTTAGCGGTTTTCGGCAGGCTGCCGTTGAGCCCGACGGCCTTGTAAAGTGCATCGACGCTGGTGCGCCTTTGACCGCTGACTGGTGTTCGCACCGACATGTAGCCAACCGTCTGAGCATTCTTTTTGATTGGAATAACGAAGGCGTCAACCCAGTAATAATCGCCATTCTTGCATCGGTTTTTGACCAAACCTCGCCACGGCATGCCGGCTTGAATGGTTTCCCACATATCCTTGAAGGCCGCTAGCGGCATGTCCGGGTGACGGACAATGTTATGGCTCTTGCCGATCAACTCTTCGCGAGTGAAGCCGCTGATTTCGACAAAAGCGTCATTGGTATAGGTGATGGTGCCTTTGAGATCGGTACGGGAAATGAGATAAACATTTGGCGGGAAGGGGGCTTCACGCTGAGTGACTGGCTGATTGTTTTTCATGTTTTTCCAGGTGCTGCTATATCGTGATTGTTGCGGTCAACGGCGAAAATCGAAGCAAAATCGAAGTATATCGATTCGTGCGTGCAGGTTGAACTTTTCTGTATTATTTTTGGCCATGCCGCCAGTTTCTTCACGGGGGCGCGAAGCCTGGCATGACGATTTTGAAACCGGTTTCGCAGGATTATTTGGCTTGTATTTGTTGTTTTCGATAACCCATAAATGGAGACTTACATGATCCCAATCCGCGCCGTCAGCATCATTGCGGGCTTCAACGATTTCTGCCCTGCGGGCGCCCGTCATTCAAACAACAAGGCTCGGGGCATAAACAAAATGAAGCTGAACCCGGTGCTTTGGCTGGTGGCCGGCCTGGTGAGTGCCCTCTCGTTCTCCGCGCAGGCGGTGGATGTGGTGTTCAAACCCGTGGCGCCCAATGTGTACGCCTACGTGGGTGACATAGAAGGCCGCACCTACGAAAACGAAGCGATCAATTCCAACCTGGGTTTGGTGGTCACGCCTGCTGGCGCGTTGCTGATTGACAGCGGCGCGAGTTTGCAGGGCGCGAAGCAGATCGCTGAAGCGGTGAAGAAGGTGACACCGCAGCCCATTAAATGGGTCATCAACACCGGTGGGCAGGATCACCGCTGGCTGGGCAATGGCTACTTTAAGGCGCAGGGCGCCGAGATCATGGCTCACAGCAACGCCGAAGCCGACATGAAGGCCCGTGGCCCCGAGCACCTGAAAGCCAACGCGCCGGTGCTCAAAGAAAAGATGGACGGCACCGTGCCGGTGTTGCCCACCCGTTGGCTGAAGGACGCCGACACGCAGCTCGACCTGGGTGGCGTAGCCGTGCAGGTGGTGCACCGCCAGGGGGGGCACACGCCGGGCGACAGCATGGTCTGGCTAGCGCAGAGTGGTGTGGTCTTCACCGGTGACGTGGTCTACGTAGACCGAATTTTGGGCCTGCATCCGGTTAGCAAGACCAAGACCTGGGTGCAAAGTTTTGAGGCGCTGGAAGCGCTGAAGCCGAAAGTGGTGGTGCCCGGCCACGGCAATGTAACCACGCTGGCCCAAGCACAAAAAGACACGGGAAACCTACTTAAAGCCTTGCGCGCCCATATGGGCAAGGCAGTAGAGGCGGGCACCGATATCAGTGTGGCGGTTAAGAGTTTTGAGGCGGCGCCGTTCAAGCACCTCAAACACGTGGATGTCTGGCTTCCGCAGTTGGCCAACCGCACCTACCTCGAAATGGAACAGGAATAAGCCTGAGAACCGCAGCTATAGCTCCGCCCCGATGAAGTATGGAACAACCTTCACTCCAGCGCAGGCCGGGGTGAAGAACTCAAACATCTACGGGCCCCATCAATAGCGCGTTAGACGTTGAACAAGAAATTAAGTACATCGCCATCCTTGACGATGTATTCCTTGCCCTCGGCGCGCATTTTGCCAGCCTCTTTGGCGCCGGCTTCGCCCTTGTAGGCGATGAAATCATCGAAAGCGATAGTTTGGGCGCGGATGAAACCACGTTCAAAATCGGTGTGGATGACGCCGGCTGCCTGCGGTGCGGTGTCGCCCTGATGGATCGTCCAGGCGCGCACTTCCTTGACGCCGGCGGTGAAGTAGGTGGCGAGGCCGAGCAGTTTGTAGCCGGCGTGAATCAGGCGATCAAGGCCGGGTTCGTCGAGGCCGAGATCGGCGAGGAACATCTGCTTTTCTTCATCATCAAGATCAGCGATTTCGGCTTCGATGGCGGCGCAGACCGAGACGACTTCAGCCTTCTCGGTGGCGGCGTGGGCGCGCACCGCGTCGAGCAGCGGGTTGTTCTCGAAACCGCTCTCGGCGACGTTGGCGACATAAAGTACCGGCTTGCCGGTAATCATGCAGAAGGGCTTGATCAAAACCAGCTCTTCCTTCGAGAGATCAAGGCCGCGGACCGCTTTGGCCTGGTCAAGCTGGGCGAAACATTTTTCAAGAACGGCGACCAGTGCCTTGGCTTCCTTGTCGCCGGAACTCGCCGGGCGGCGATAGCGGTTGAGCGCTTTCTCAACTGAAGCCATGTCGGCCAGGGCGAGTTCGGTATCAATGATTTCGATGTCGCGTAGCGGATCGACACCACCGGAAACGTGGATCACATTATCGTCGGCAAAACAGCGGACGACGTGCACGATGGCATCGGTCTCGCGAATGTTGGCGAGGAACTGGTTGCCGAGGCCTTCACCCTTGGAGGCGCCAGCGACCAGTCCGGCGATATCGACGAATTCAACAATCGCCGGCTGAATTTTTTGCGGTTTGACGATGGCCGAGAGCTGCGCCAGGCGCTTGTCCGGTACCTCAACAATGCCGACATTCGGCTCGATGGTACAGAACGGGTAGTTTTCCGCCGCGATGCCCGACTTGGTCAGGGCGTTGAAGAGGGTGGATTTGCCGACGTTAGGCAGGCCGACGATGCCGCATTTTAAAGACATTTGTTTTCCTAAAAGTTTGCCAACTAAACGGCTTTGCCGTGCAACTGTTGTTGAGCGCCGGCAAAGTCTCCGGCGGCGAGTTTGGGCCAGGCCAGCAAGCAGCGGGCGAGGGCGTGTTCGATGTCCGGCAACTCTTCCTTGCGCGGCTGGTGCAGCACAAAATCGACGACTTCCTGCGCCAGGCCAAGCGTGCGCGGGTGGCCGATACCGAGGCGTAGGCGCCAGAAGTCAGGGGTGCCGAGCCTCGCCTGAATATCCTTGAGGCCATTGTGCCCGCCATTGCCACCGCCTTGTTTCAAGCGAATGCCGCCAGGTGGTAGGTCGAGTTCGTCATGGATAACGAGGATTTCTTCCGGTGGGATTTTGTAAAAATTGGCCAGTGCAGCGACTGCCTGCCCGGAGCGATTCATGAAGGTAGTCGGTTCAAGCAGCCAGATCTCGCCGGCGCGTCCGGCCTTGCCGTAGAACTTGGGCTGCAGCGCGAGTCTGGTTTTCATCTTGTCAGCCAGATGGTCGACAAACCAGAATCCGACGTTATGTCGGGTGGCTTCGTATTCCAGCCCCGGGTTACCGAGGCCGACGATCAGGCGGGGTGGGTTCATGGCTGGCTAAATGAAAAAGCCGCCGGCGGCAAATTGCCAGCGGCGGCCATCAAAGCAATCTGCCGTAAATTACTCGGCAGCAGCTTCGCCTTCTTCAGTGGCTTCAGTAGAGCCACCCTTGCTGACGATGCCGACCACAACTGATTCAGCAACGCTGTGATGACCCAGCTTGACACCCTTCGGCAGCTTGAGCTCGCCGAGGTGAATGCTTTCTCCGGCCTTGAGTGCACAGAGGTCGACTTCAACGAAAGCCGGCAGGTCTTTAGCCAGACACTGAAGGTCGATTTCGGTCATGACGTGATTGACCAGTCCGTTGCTGAGTTTGACGCCCGGTGCGATATCTTCATTGATGAAGTGGAGCGGCACTTTGACGTGCAGTTCGTGTGTGGCATCGACACGCTGGAAGTCAACGTGCAGAACAAGCGGCTTGTAGGCGTGAACTTGCGTGTCACGCAGCAGAACTTCTTGCTTCTTGCCGTCGAGGACAATAGTCAGAATTGAAGAATGAAATGCTTCTTTCTTTAGATTCAGCAGTAGTGCGTTGTGTTCGACTTCGATTGCCTGCGGGGCAGCTTCGCCACCGTAGATGATGCCTGGTACTTTGCCGGCGGCACGCAGGCGGCGGCTCGCACCCGATCCCTGCAGCGTGCGCGCTTGCGCGTTGATTTCAAATTGCATGGTGATACTCCAAGGTTTTCCCGTTCCGCGACCAGAACAGGAAGGTTGATAAAGCGGTAAGTGGGAATGGGTGAGGGGTGATTGGGTTTCCTATTGACCAATCACTAATCACTAATTCCCGCCATTAATCTATGAACAGCGACGACACTGAATCGTCGTTGCTGATGCGGCGTATGG
>JAABQV010000035.1 GCA_011391255.1 Dechloromonas sp. | reverse complement strand
CGCGGTCTTGGTTGCCGCCACCTCCCTGATTCAAACCCCATAGCGTCACCTTCGGCGCGTCGGTTCAGTCCAAAGGGCTTTTTAGCCAACCGGACGCGGAATAGTCGCTGTGCTCCGATCAGAGGCCGTGCGCCGCGTCCGCTAGACTAAAAACCCTCTGCATTATGCATAGCTATTGATTATGGAAAGCCGACACAATAAATGTGCTGCAAAGGTAGAAGGAATGCAGGTACATGCCAGTCGCACTTTCCATAATCGGCAGACGATAACCGGAGCCACTGGTTTGCAATTTAGCCGTTGGCGGAATAACCTTGGCGCCCAATTCTTCGCTGTCATGCACATGGCCGTGCAAACAAAGGCAAAACATAGCCCTGGAGAAATCAGGAATGAGGATAAAAGGTCACCGTCACATTTACCCCTCTTTCGATAACTCTGAAAATTATGTTGAGCAGTCGTCGCGTGAGCGAACAGCAGAACATTGCCTGACAAGGGTTTCCAGCAAGACTGTGATGCAACTTTCCATAATCAGCGGCTATGCATAATCGGCCTGACCAGTCATTGGTTACAGGTTAATTGAGCGACAACTACTCTTACGATTGCTGTCGTTGCAAAGAACAAAAAATAACACTGAATTTCTTGGTCCCAAGTCTTGCAAAAGTTGGAGGCGAATATTGACCAAGATGTTCATGGCACGCATAGTAGGTGTATCAGGCGGGTTTAGAGCTACGCGATGCTCTATGACAGGTTGTACGTCCGCTGCTGGCAACCGCCACAAAAACTTAGTTTCGCCCAAAATGGGCGAGTGATGAAACATCAATTCACGGTGACGATTACCATGCCTTACTCTCGACCTAATCGTGAGATTTTCCGCAACTGGCAACAATTTCAACACGCAGTTAAATTAGGAATTTGGCCGCGTTCCATCAAGGGGGTATGAAGTGAAGAAAATCATGTTCTCAGGCTTGTCTGCAGATATCACGGAGTCAGCGATTCGCGAATCGCTGCAGAAACTGGGGCCGGTGCATTCGATACTCATCATTGTAGACGGCGATTCGAGTTCTCCAGTGGCTATTGTAGAAATGAGTATTGATGATGAACAAGCCTATAAGCTGACCTCGCGTGTGACCGACTACTGGCACAACGGGCACATGATCAACGCACGCCTTTTGTTGCATTAGACCTGTCCGCATGATTCGCCGCACCGCGCTTGCCCCATCGCAAAAGACACTGCGGAGCATTTGCTTGACGGTGGCGAGTTTGATCCTGCCGAACTTGGTGTTCGGCCAGGTCGCACTGCCGGGCAGCCAGCTAAAGCAAGCATCCGTTCAAAGCGAAAGCGGGATTCCGGAGCAGCGCGCCAAGGCTGAAACCCAATTAGCCGAGACCCAGCGACGGCGTGAGTCCGAGCTGCCAGGTACCCATGAAATAGCCGGTGCAGAAGCCGTTCGCATAGCAGACCGGCAACGCTTGCTTGATCGATTAGCCTTTTTGCAAGGCGAAAAAATCAAAAAACTTGATGAGCAGGCATCTCTTCAAAAAGCGCCACCGTTCCTATTGGCAAACCTGCCCCAGGTTCTGGCGCTTGGTGAGTCAGCCCCCTATTCGGCCATCGCTGTCGAAGCCCTGCGGGATGAACTGGACGGTCAGCGAAACAAACTGCAGGGTTTGCTCGGCGGCCTCCAGATAAGGGAAACCGAAAAGCAGTCACTGCTTGACCAAAAACGCCGGTCAGATGAAGCACTGCGCCTGAGCCAGGACCGCTCTGCCACATCACGTGGTGAAACCAACAGGGCGCAGGCGAAATGGGCACAAGAGCAGGCCGAACTGCGTCAGCGAGTTGCCGAGTCGGAACTGGCTGTACTGGCGATTGACGAAGACCTGCTCAAACTGAAGGTTGCGCAACTGCGAGTGCAGAGCGATGAACTGGCTCGCTTGGTGACGAAAGCGCTTGCGGCGCAACAGTTGACCGAGGCTGAACTGGATGCGCAGCGTGCGCGAATGCTTGCTTTGCGCCAGCGCTTTACCGAGGAAACTGCCAAGGCCAACGACCGTCGACGCGATCATGAAAGTGAGCGCGCCAGACTTTTGGCCAACTCACCGCTGCCGGAGAGCGAGGATGGACAGCGTCTGACTCTACTGGATCAGGCCTTGACCACTGACGGAATCATCCTGGATGGCCTGAATGGGCTGGAGACACTGACACAGGTCATTTCGGATGTCTGGGAGGCGCGCTTTGTGATCCTTTCCGGCGGTGACCTGGAGCAGGGCAGGCAAGCGCGTGCTTCGCTGGAGAAGCTGTATCTGGGTTTGATCAATCGCAAACGTTTGTCGCAGGAACAGCGCGGCGAAGCTCAGGTCGCAATTCGCGGACAGGAAACACGAGTGGCAAACCTGCCACCCGACACGCCGGAACAACGTCAAGCAAAGGAACTACTCGGTCTGCTCCATGAACGCTCCAACATGCATGAGCGACTTGAGCAGGCCGCCAACCGCCTTGAACGCCAGTTGGCACGCTGGAATGGTGATTTCAATCAGGCCGATAACGCCTCGTTGGGTGCGCAGGTCAATCGTTATGGCGAGCATATCCTCTCGGCAATGCGAACCTTCTGGCAATTTGAATTGTTCGCCGTCGAAGATGTATCGGAAATTGATGGTCGCAAAGTAACCGTGAGCTACGGCGTAACCATCGGCAAGAGCATCGGTTCATTGCTGCTTTTTGTCTTTGGGTACTGGCTTTTTTCCAAGCTGGTGAAAGGGCTGCAATCCATTCTAGTGCGTCGTTTTGGGGTCAGCGATCAGTTGGCATCGGTCGTGCGTCGCTGGGTGATGATCATGCTGGCCATCGGGCTGATCGTGTTTGTTCTGAATCTGGCCCGCATTCCGCTGACCGTCTTCGCTTTCATGGGCGGCGCTTTGGCCATCGGTATCGGCTTCGGCACGCAGACCATCATCAAAAACTTCATCAGCGGCATCATCATTTTGTTCGAACGCAAGATCCGAGTCGGCGACATCATCGAACTTGGTGGCATGGTTGGGCACGTCACCGCCGTGGATTTGCGTGCAACAACAGTTCGAGGCTTCGATGGTGTCGAAGCCCTGGTGCCCAATTCCAATTTTTTGGAAAACCAAGTCGTCAACTGGACCTATTCCAACCAGCAGATTCGTCGGGAATTGCGGATCGGCGTCGCTTATGGGGCTGATACCCGAGCGACTGAGCAATTGCTGTTGAATGCTGCGGTCAACCATCAAAATATCCTGAAAACGCCTGCACCCGAGGTCTTTTTCGAAGACTTTGCTGACAGCGCTTTGCTGATGGTCCTCGTCTATTGGGTTGAATTGGGGCCAAATCTGGTCGCACGCCGCGTCGACAGCGAACTGCGCCACACGATTTACCTGCGACTGTCTGAAGCCGGCATCGCGATTCCTTTTCCACAGCGCGATATCCATCTCGATCTGGCCTTGCCGTTACCGGTCAGTGTTGTGACGCCGGGTGATGGAGGCTAGGTCTGGTGAGAGATTTAACGGCCTGCCCTGAGTGCGACCTACTATTGAACAGTACGCACGTCACCGCGACAAAAGGTGGTGCCACCTGCCCGCGTTGTGCCGCCGAATTATTCAGGAGGCATCCAGATAGCCTTGAACGCTCTTTGGCGCTGACCTGCGCTGCCTTGGTATTGCTATTCCTGGCCAATTCATTCCCGATCGTCGGCCTGAATATTCAAGGTCATCAGGTTGAAACGACGCTTTTCGGCACGGCGCGTCAATTATGGCGAGACGACATGCCGATTGTCGCTGTTTTGTTGCTGGCCACCACCGTCGTAATCCCCCTAGTCGAAATGCTGGCAATGGCTTGGATTTTGTTTCCACTGCGCTTTCAGCGTCGACCGCCGGGGTTTGCCTTGCTGATACGCGCGCTCCAATTGGCGCATCCCTGGGCGATGGTCGAAGTCTTCATTCTCGGCGTGCTGGTGTCGCTGGTAAAGCTATCGCACCTTGCTGATGTACTTCCGGGCCCGGCAATCTGGTGTTTTGGGGCATTGATGCTGGTACTTGCCGCCTTGAGTACCGTGCTGGATCACCGAACACTTTGGCAAAGCTGGGAGCGCGCTGCGTGAAATTGCAGACGGCAACCCAACATGATCTGGCGCTCTGCGAAGTCTGCGGTCAACTCGGAAAACTAGCCAATAATGCCCAATGCATACGATGTGCGACAAGGCTGCATCATCGCAAACCGCACAGCATTCAATACACCTGGGCCTTGTTGATTGCCGCCTACGTACTCTATGTACCCGCCAATTTGTTGCCGATCATGGAAACCCGTTCCCTTTTCGGTGTGCAGCGCGACACGATCCTGAGCGGTGTGGCTTTCCTCTGGAACTCGGGTTCCTGGATACTGGCGCTCATCGTCTTCATTGCCAGTGTCGCTGTCCCGATGCTGAAACTGCTCTCGATGACCCTATTGGTCGTCAGCGTACAAATCAAAAACACGATGGCACCGTTACCGCGTGCCCGACTCTATCGATTGCTTGAACTGATCGGACGCTGGTCAATGCTGGATGTTTACGTCGTGGCAATACTGGTGGCGCTGGTGCAGGCGCAGTCCCTGGCCACCATGGCACCAGGGCCGGGTGTCCTGGCCTTTGGTGCCGTGGTTGTCCTCAGCATGCTCGCCACGATGGCGTTCGACCCACGCCTGATCTGGGACACGGCTAATCAAACAGAAATCAACGGGGAAGTCTCAACTCATGCAAACCAATCTACCGCCGCCTGACATGCTGCCCTCGCCAGACATCAAGCCATCGCGTCAGCGAGTCACGATGATCTGGATCGTTCCCCTGCTGGCAATTCTTGTTGGTTTGGGGCTTGCATTCCAGGCCATACGTGACCGCGGCCCCGTAGTGAGTTTGCAATTTGCCCTGGCAGAAGGACTGGATGCGAACAAGACTCGCGTCAAATTTAAGGATGTCGACATTGGCGTGGTCAAGACCATCGCACTCAATCCGGATCGCAAGTCGGTCAAGGTGACCGTGCAAATGGATAAGCAGGCCGAGGAACTGCTGGTCGACGACAGCCGGTTTTGGGTCGTTCGGCCGCGAATCGCGGCGGGGGGTGTCAGCGGACTGGCGACTTTGTTGTCAGGCGCATTCATTGCGGTCGACCCCGGAAAATCTAACAAAATGCGTTACGACTTTATTGGTCTGGAAGTACCGCCGTTGATTACCTCAAACACCCCGGGCCGCCATTTTCGTTTGACCGCAGACGACCTAGGTTCTCTTGATATCGGCGCACCGATCTACTACCGGCGAATACAGGTCGGCCGCGTTGTCAGTTATGCCATGCAGCAGGATGGCAGGGGGGTGGATGTGCGGGTCTTCATCGACGCGCCATATGATAATTTCGTCAAAGAGGCCTCACGTTTCTGGCACGCTAGTGGGATTGATATTTCACTCGATGCCAACGGCGTCAAGCTGGATATGCAATCACTGATCAGCCTGGCTTTAGGCGGGATTGCCTTTTCATCACCGGAAAATGATGAAGGCGAACCTTTGCCGCGCGCCGATGCTGACACGAGTTTCGAACTGCATGCCAATCAGACCAGCGCAACCCGCTTGCCTGATTCGAAGGTTCAGAAATACTTGCTTACCTTCAGTGAGTCAGTACGTGGCCTGGCGGTTGGCGCACCCGTCGACTTCAAAGGGTTGATCGCAGGTGAGGTAACGCGGATTAACCTGAATTTTGATCAAGACAAGACGGAATTTGCTATGCAAGTCGAGATCAATCTTTATCCTGACCGATTCGCACGAAAAACACGAAATTACTCCGGCAAGGAGGTGTCGGCGAAAGCGTCACGCGAGATTCTCGATAAAATGGTGGCCAAGGGATTTCGTGCCCAGTTGCGGACGGGCAACATTCTGAGTGGCCAACGCTACATTGCCCTCGATTTCTTCCCGAATGCGAAGGTGGCCAAGCTTGACTGGCAGAGACACGTCCCCGAGTTGCCTACCCTGCCGGGGACTTTGGATTCGGTGCAGGATCAATTACTGGCCATCGTTGAGTCGTTGCGACACACCCTCCGGCACGTCGACCAACTGGTCGTTCGTCTTGACAAGGAAGTTGCACCAGAACTGACATTCACATTGCGCGACGCTCGAAAAACTTTGGGCCAGGCAGACAAAATGCTGGGGTCGGCGGACAAGGCCTTGATCAGTGATGCCCCTTTGCAGCTTGAAATGCGGGAAACGCTGAGAGAGGTTGCCAAGGCTGCGACCTCCGTAAAGAATCTGGCCGACCTGCTTGAGCGGCAACCAGAAGCATTGCTGACCGGGAAGAAAGGGGATTGACGATGAAACGACATCTATTGGTCGGGCTGCTATTTATTGCTGCACTTGGCGCCTGTTCGAGTACTCCCCAGCCGGTTTTCTACACCTTGGATAACGGTGCGATTAGTGCAGCCAAAAATGGATTGGTGCCGAGCGTCGTTCTGACCCAAACCACCCTTCCTGAGTTGATCGACCGCCCCCAACTGGTTGTACGAACAGGAAATAATCAAGTCAGGATCAGTGAACGGCATCGTTGGGCAGAACCCCTGCGGCGTGAAATTCCACGCGTGCTGGCGAATGATCTTGGGCAATTACTCGACTCGTCGCGGGTGATTGCAATGCCAATCGACTCGCAACGTTTCGATGCTGACTTCCGTGTGTCGCTTGATGTCCAACGGTTTGAGGTCACCGAAAAGATAGGCGCTGATATCGATTTGCTGTGGCAAATTGAAGATCGACAGGGGAAGACGATTACCGGACGAAGCACGCTGCGTGAAACGACCGACAGTGAAGATTATGTGGCCTTGGTTGCAGCACAACGGCGTGTCGTGTCGCAAGTCGCTGTCGAAATGGCAGCGCAGATTCGCCGACTGACAACTCTCTCAAAATGATCAAACGTTTCTGGCTTGTCATCGCCTGCATGGCGATGGCCGCATGCGGCAATTTTATTAGCCTTCGAGAAGAGCTTCAGGAAGCCAAAAGCAATCTCGGGCGCATTGAGGGCAGGCTTCTTTCGCCTGCCTGTCAGGACTGTCCCGTCATCGTTGTTGCTTTGGCGGAGAAGGGGGAGCGCTCCGTTCATACGTATCGTGTCTATGAGAAAGCCGGCCATTTCCAAATGGTGACTTTTGGAGGTTCGCGCTATCTGTTTGCATTTAATGACCTCAATAATGATTTCGAGCATCAGCCCGACGAGCCAAGCGGCATGATCCGTTTGCCAGATGACTTTGTTTCGGGGCAGCGGGTAGAAAACATTGAACTAGTGCTTCAGTCCTCAACCTCGGCGCAAGAAGAACAACCACTCGGTAATTTGTTTGATCTGCGTGGCATGACACTGGGAACAATCGATGTTCAACTCGGGAAATTGGCTGACCTCGACGAATCGAAATTTGATCCTGACCTGGCCGGTCTCGGGATGTGGCAACCACTTCGTTTCATGAAGGAAGGCTACGCCGGCGTTTATTTCCTGAAACCGTTTGATAAGGAAAAAACACCGGTTCTCTTTGTCCATGGCATTAACGGAAGCCCACGAGATTTTGCAGCTTTGATTTCCCGACTGGACTTTGCCCGCTATCAACCGTGGGTGCTCTATTACCCAACCGGTTTTGAACTTAACGCACTGGGTGACGGCCTGCTCGGAATGATGAGCGAGTTACATCATCGCTACCCCTTCAAGGAACTTCATATAGTCGCACACAGCATGGGCGGCTTGGTCAGCCGTTCCTATCTTGGCGCTTGCGCAACGAGTGGTCAGTGCAGTTACCTGCGCTCCTTTACCTCAATTTCATCACCATTCGGCGGGCATTCCGCTGCACAAAAAGGGTTGAATTATGCGCCGGTAATCATGCCCGTTTGGCGAAGCATGGTCCCAGGCAGTAGTTTCCTCCGCGACCTATTTTCGGTTCCTGTGCCGTCGGAAGTTCAGCATCATCTGGTATTCAGCTTTCAGAATACCAGCCTGCTTGGCGGGGGGAGTGGCGACGGAACCATTACACTGGCCAGCCAGTTAAGACGGGAAGCTCAGCAACAGGCGATAAGTCAACGCGGATTCGATGAAGATCACATCAGTGTTCTGAACAGTGAGGATGCGATTGAATACGTAATCTCACTATTGGGGGAGAATTGAGCTGTAGCGTCGGGTCGTTTATATTGGCCTCGCAGCGGGTGAGCGCAGGCGGGGGAAAGAGACCCCAGGCTTCACTTCAGATTTGAAATATTTTTTGGGAGGTTGAATTTGTCGAAAAGTCACTATCAGTTCATCGGTGAAGATTTTGACCAACGCTTTCAACGAGGCTTTGGCCTTCTGGCTTTCTCTGTAAATCGACATATTGTCGACCACATGCGGCGAATCTGTGTCGAGCTTTCCATGGATCCGGAGTCAGCACAGATATGGGGATCGCTGGCGCATTTAAACGTATTGCCCAATCTTCCACTAGGTACTGATCCCATGGTGTTACTCGATGAACTTGGTGACAGAAAAGAAGCCAATCTGCAACCAATTCGATTAACCGATTTAACGCAGGTCACTGGATTACCACGCGAAACGGTTCGTCGGAAACTGGAAAATCTTCGCAAACGAGGCAAGGTGAGCCGCACAGAGGATGGTAAATGGGTTTACTTGAGCGCGGGGATCACCGAAGCTGAACGAGAATTTACACGCAATACAGTTCGTCAATTTCTCATGACAGCGCAGACTCTGCTGTCGATTCTGGATATGGTCGATACGCAGCAAGCATGACCGCCCAAAATGGGCGAAATTTAATTTTTTTAAAAGTTGATTTGATTAACAATTCTAAATTAGCCTGTTCAACCTGAACATGGCGTCCGGATTGCCCCTCATGATCAAAAGAATCAAGTCTTTTTCCGTTGTGTGGGCATTCTGCCTGCTCTTATTATTTGGGTTGGTTGCATGCAAGGAGAGCAAGGCGCCCTCAGTGGCACCGCCTCCTGACGTCATTGTCCAGACAATCACGCCACATAACACTCCCCTGTCGGTCGAGATCGTTTCCGAGATCAAGGCCTTCCGTGAGGTGGAGTTGCGGCCACGCGTTTCCGGCCTGATCATCAAGCAGAGTTTCCTGCCCGGTCAGAAGGTCAAGGAAGGGGATCTGCTCTTTTCAATTGACCCGCGCGCCTACGACGAGGCCGTGATCGATGCCCAGGCCAAGCTGGCAGAGGCCGAGGCCATTCTCGCCCGGGCGCGCCAAGATGTATCTCGCTACATCCCCCTGTTGCCGGACAATGCCATTCCCCGTCAGACCTATGACCAAGCCGTTGCCTTCGAACAACAGAATGTTGCCATCGTCCAGGCCCGCCGCGCCTCGCTGGAAAAGACCCGACTTGATCGCTCCTTTGCCGAGGTTCGCTCGCCGGTTTCCGGCCAGATTGGGCTACAAAAGGTAGAAGTCGGCGCCTTGGCCACGGCCGGGCAGAGCGTGTTGGCGACGGTATCGACGCTTGACCCGGTAGTCGCCTACTTCAGTATTGCTGAACTCGACTATCTCCACTATCAGAAAAAATTCCACAAAAGCGGGCAGAGCCCGGATAGTCCGATTGAGCTGATCCTGGCTGATAACAGTGTCTATTCCGAAAAGGGTCGTGCCGACTTTGTCGACCGTGCGCTCAACCCGGCGACCGGTACGTTGACGTTACGCGCTGTCTTTCCGAACCCGAATGGCCTGTTGCGCCCGGGAATGAATACGCGGGTCCGCATCGTCTATGAAGTTGCCCAGAACGCCCTGCTAATCCCTCAGAAAGCGGTCACCGAAATGCTCGGCAAACAGTTTGCAACAGTGGTGATTGCTGGAGACAAGGTCGAGCAGCGGCCAATCACCACTGGCAACCGAATTGGAGACATGTGGCTGGTCGAAAGTGGCCTGCAGGCTGGCGAACGCATCGTGGTCGAGGGATTGCAAAAGGCTCGACCGGGCAGCATCGTCAAGCCGGTTCATCCAGCAAGGCCTGCTGCGGTCGACGCCAAAAATCCGGCAAAAAGCTAAGGACGAACCATGGCCAAGCTATTCATCGACCGTCCGGTACTGGCGATCGTCACGGCCATCGTGCTGACTTTGGCCGGCATCATCGCCGGCGTCAATTTGCCGATCGCCCAGTATCCCCAGATCACGATGCCGACCATCCGGGTCAGCGGCTTCTATCCCGGCGCCAGCGCCGAGGTCGTCGAGCAAGCCGTGGGCCAGCCGATCGAGGAGCAGGTCAATGGCGTCGAGGGCATGCTCTACATGACCTCCAGTTCGTCGGGCGATGGCGGCTACAACCTAGATGTCACATTCAGTCTCGACAACAATGCCGATATCGCGGCTGTCCAGGTCCAGAACCGCGCCTCGCAGGCCAATGCCCGCCTGCCGAGCGAAGTGATCAGCAGTGGTGTGACGACCAAGAAGCAGACGCCGGACGTACTGATGTACATCGCACTGGTTTCGCCAAATAGCACCTATGACGAGCTGTTCCTGACCAACTATGCGGCCATCAACGTCGTGGAGGCGCTGAAGCGGGTCAAGGGCGTCGGCAATGTTCAGGTCTTCGGTTCGGAGTTTGGCATGCGCCTGTGGCTCAAGCCCGACCGCATGGCGGCACTTGGCCTGACCCCAACCGATGTCTTCAACGCCGTTCGCGAGCAGAATGCCCAGGCGCCAGCCGGCCAGGTCGGCCAGTTGCCGGCACCGAAGGACCAGCAGTTCCAGTACAGCGTGCAGGTCCGCGGCCGGCTGGTAGAGATCGCCGAATTTGAAAACATCATCATCCGCGCCAAGGCTGATGGCTCCTTCATCCGGGTCAAGGACGTTGCCCGGGTCGAACTCGGGGCCAAGGACTACACCTTCCTGTCGCGGGTGAACGGTCAGGTGGCGGCGGCTTTCGCCATCAACCTGACACCGGATGCCAGTGCGATCGAGACGGCCGGGTTGATCAATGCGCAACTGAAAGAGCTTTCCGAGGCTTTCCCGATCGACATGAAGGTCGAAACGGTGCTAGACAACACCATCTTCATCAAGGCCTCGCTGGAGGAGGTAGTCCATACCTTCTTCGAGGCGCTGGTGCTGGTGCTGATTGTCGTCTTCCTTTTCCTGCAGAACTGGCGGGCGACGGTGATCCCGATGCTGGCGGTGCCGGTGTCGCTTGTCGGCACCTTCGCCGTGTTCACGCTGCTGGGTTTCACCATCAATACGCTGACGCTGTTTGGCATGGTGCTCGCCATCGGCATCGTGGTCGATGATGCCATTGTGGTCGTCGAGGCCGTCGAGCATCATATGGCAAATGGCCTGTCGCCCCGCGACGCAACGATCAAGGCGATGGAGGAAGTCTCCGGACCGGTTATTGCCATCGCCCTGATCCTGGCCGCGGTTTTCGTGCCGGTCGCCTTCCTCGGCGGCATAGCCGGCGTCATGTACAAGCAGTTTGCCATTACCGTCGCAGTGTCGACGGTGCTCTCCGCCGTTGTCGCACTTTCGCTGACGCCAGCCCTGTGCAGCCTGTTGCTCAAGCCCAAGGTCGAGAGTCATGGCCCGCTCGCCCGTTTCTTCGCTGCCTTCAACCGCCGTTTCGACCGTCTGACCGAAGGTTACGGCCGCGGCGTGCAAACACTGATCCGGCGCAGCCTGATGACGCTGGCAACGCTTGGCATCCTGATCTTTGCCGCTTTCGGGCTGATGAACAAAGTTCCTAGTGCCTTCGTACCGCCCGAAGATCAGGGCTATTTCATCAGCAGCATCCAGTTGCCGCCAGCCGCGTCGCTGAACCGGACCGAGGCTGTCTCGGCCAAGTTGGACGCCATGCTCGGCAAGATGCCGGGTGTCGAGAAGCGCCTGGTGATCAATGGCTACAACATCCTCAACGGTGCTCCGCAGCCAGATAGCGCCTTGGTTGTCGGCAAGCTCAAGCCTTGGGAGGAGCGTGTCGAGCCTGCCGAGCAGCTGGGTAGCATCATCCGCGGCGTCTATGGCCTGGCTGCAAAGCTTCCCGAGGCCATCATCCTCACCTTCAATCCGCCGCCGATTCCGGGCCTCGGCTCGACGGGCGGTTTCTCGTTCAAGCTGCAGGACCGTCGCGGTGGCACGCCGCAGGAACTGGCGCAGGTGGCTGATGAGTTCATCGCTGCCGCCCAGAAACGCCCGGAAATCGGCAGCCTGTTCTCCAAGTTCAATCCGAAAACGCCAGCCTTCCGGCTGGAAGTGGATCGTGAGAAGGCCAAGAAGCTCGGCGTGCCGATCTCTGACATCACCAACGCGCTGCAGACCTTCCTTGGTGGTCTCAACGTCAATGACTTCAGCCGTTTCGGCCGCACCTACAAGGTAACCATGCAGGCCGAACCGGAGTACCGCAGCGACATCCAGGGAATCAGCCAGTTCTACGTGCGCAGTGCCGACGGGGTGATGCTGCCGCTGTCTACGCTGGTCAAGCCGGTGCCGACCAGTTCGCCGACCGTGGTGCAGCGCTACAACCTCTACCGTACCGCCGAGCTTGGCGGCGATGCCGCACCGGATTACAGCTCGGGTGATGCCATCACCGCCATGGAGACTGTAGCCCGCGAAGCCTTGCCGCCGGGCTATGGCTTCGAATGGTCGGGTATCAGCCTGCAGGAGAAGGAATCAGCCGGCAAGGCGCCGATTGTCTTTGGCATGGCGATCATCTTTGTCTTCCTCTTCCTCGCTGCCCTGTATGAAAGCTGGGCAGTCCCCTTTGCCGTGCTTTTTGCGGTGCCGCTCGGTGTCTTCGGGGCCATGCTCGGCCTCTGGCTGACCGGGCTGACCAACAACATATACGCCCAGATCGGCCTGATTCTGCTAATCGGACTGGCCGCCAAGAATGCCATCCTGATCGTCGAGTTTGCCAAGATGAAACGCGATGGCGGCGCCGATGCCGTCAGCGCCGCCATTGAGGCAGCCAAGCTGCGCCTGAGGCCGATCATCATGACCTCCTTTGCCTTCATCCTCGGGGTTGTGCCGCTGATCATCGCCTCCGGTGCCGGTGCCGCGTCGCGCGTCTCGATGGGGATCACCGTGTTCTCCGGCATGCTAGCGGCAACCCTGCTGGCGATCTTCATGGTGCCAGTCTTGTTCGTCACGGTTGATCGTCTGATCACGCGTTTTTCGCCACCTCAGCCCAAACCGGTGGAGGAGCAGCCATGAGCCGTCTGCCCCTTGCACTCGCCATTTCAGGAACGCTGCTGGCCGGTTGTGCCGTCGGCCCGGACTACCTGCGCCCGGCGACCGATTTGCCGGAAAGCTATCGCGGTGCCGCGAAGGAACCTGCCAACAAGGCCTCGCTGGCCGAACTGGGCTGGCGTGAAGTATTCACCGACCTACCGTTGCAGCAACTGATCGAAGAAGCCTTGCTGGCCGGACCGGATGCGCTGCTGGCCGCGGCGCGCGTGCGTGAGGCTGAAGCACAGGGAGGGGTGGCACGGGCGCCGCTTTTCCCGCAAGCATCGCTGTCGTTGAACACTTCATCTACCGCTCGCATGCCGGGTGATCAATTCTCCTCAACCTTCCTCGGTGGTGCAAGCATATCTTGGGAAATCGATCTATGGGGTCGCTATCGGCGGGCCAACGAAGCGGCCCAGGCCGATTTGCTGGCCAGCGAAGAAACGCTCTACGGCATGCGTGCCTCGCTAGTTGGCAGCGTCGCTTCCTACTACTACCAGTTGGCAGCATTGCGCGAGATTCAGGCCGTGACCCTGACTTCGGCCGACAATCAACGTGAGGCGTTGCGCTTGGTCAAGCGTCTGTCGGCTGCCGGCATATCATCCGCTGCTGAAGAGCGCCAACAGGAAAGCGCGCTAGGCGCGACCGAAGCGCGTTTGCCGACCTTGCGCCGTCAGATTGCCGAAACCGAGAATGCGCTGTCCATCCTGCTCGGGCGTCATCCCGGGCAGATCGGATTCAAGACACCGCCAACTCTTGAAATTCCGAATCTGGCCCCGCCGGGCTTGCCTTCCGCCTTGCTCGAACGTCGCCCCGACATTCGCCAGGCCGAGGCGCGGCTGGTGGCAGCGAATGCACGAGTCGGTGAAGCCAAGGCGTTGTTCTTTCCCAGTCTCTCACTGACGGCGATATTTGGCGGGGTGAGCTCCAGCCTGAGCGATGTCCTCAATGGCCGCGCCCCTGCAGTGGCCTCGATCGGGCCGGGTTTGCTGCAGCCGCTGTTTGCTGGTGGAAAAATCTATTTCAATCGCGAAGCCGCCCAGGCGCGGCTCGATCAGGCCTTGATCAGCTATCGCAAGACTGTCCTCGGCGCGCTGGGTGAGGTTGCCGATACGCTTACTGCCTTTGAAACCAGTGCCGAACTGATTGAAATTCAGGCCCGCCGTGTTGAAGCCTCGCGCGAAGCGATGCGTCTGGCGAATCTGCGCTTCCGAGCCGGAACGGCGAGTTTCCTTGAGGTGCTGGATGCCCAGCGGCAGTTGCTGGCCGCCGAAACCGATCAGGCGCAGAGTCTTCTTGATCGCAGGTCCTCGCTAATCCGTTTATACCTTGCGCTGGGCGGTGGGTGGGGATCTTTGAACTAGGTTTGTAGTAGGTCTCGTCGGTTTTGACGTTCAATTGTGGGTAGTCGTCATGAGTCTATAGTGGTGCAGAAGAGCTCCGACAAGGCTAATCGCAAAAGCGATAGCAGGCAAAGAGGGCTTCATTTGATTTCCTTAATTAGCCCGTAATTCTCTAATCACGTCCAATCTTGCTGATTAAGATACATCCAGTCCGTCAGCATGATGCCAATCTCCAACGCATTTTGGCGATGGCTGTAGTCAATCAGGCTTTCGCCATAACGTGTAGTGAATTGAACATAGCCCTTCAGATTTTCTTGCAATGGGTAAGTCCAATCAGATTTGATTTTTATTGGGCGTTTGCTACAAAACGGCCTGGCTGGTGAAGCACAAATTGCTGGAGGTCATGACCCAACGGGAGGAGAAGCGGGTTCTGGAAGGTCGCGTAGAAATTGACGACGCCTACTTGGGTGGCGAAAAGGCAGGCAAACGTGGGCGTGGTTCGGAGAACAAGACTTCCTTCATTGCTGCCGTTCAGACGAGCGCTGATGGTCGGCCGATGTTCCTGTCGTTGAAGCGCCTGCCTTTTACCAAAGAGGCGATTGATACATGGGCGAGCAAGTCGCTGGCAGCGACTTCCTGTGTCTTTTCTGATGGCTTGAAGTGTTTTACAGGACTGGATGGCAATGTGCGCCAGCACGAAACCCATGTGCTTGGTGGTGGCCGTGAGGGTGTCAAGCACCCGGCATTCCGTTGGGTGAATACCATGCTGGGCAATCTCAAAACCTCGATTTCGGGTACTTACCATGCGTTCAAATTTACCAAATATGCTGACCGTTACCTTGGCGAGGCGCAATACCGCTTCAATCGCCGCTTCGACCTTTCAATCATCCTCGCCCGATTGACGCGGGCTGCCGCTCTTACTATCCCTCATCCCATGGCAAAAATTAGATTGGCTGAGGAATGTCGCTAATCAGGTCATCTTTTGATAACTGACCGCTGAAACGCAAATTGCAGCCGGTGAAGGTTCGATTCCTGGAAGCGGCCGGTCACCACTGAGTGCATCGTGCACACTGCCTGATGACCAAATCATGGCTATAGCAGCTTACCGATCATGAAGCTGTCGTTCAAGGATGGCCTGATAGTCAATAGGCTCTAGGAAGATGCGAACCGTGATATTCGTCCATGATATTGCGTTAGCCCGTAATATTAAGAGCCGATTCGTTCCGGGCATCCCATTCGTAAAATAGGGGCTTCCAGATGACCATTCTCGATAGTTACAGCACCTTTGTCGTTGCCTCGCTAGTTTTACTATTGGGGCGCAAACTGGTCGGTTCGATCGGCGTCCTGCGGACCTATTCAATACCAGAGCCGGTAATCGGCGGTCTCGTCGCTGCATTTCTATTGTTTGCCGCCCATAGTGCGGGTGACTTCAGTATCCAGTTCGACAAAACACTCAGTCAACCTCTGATGCTCGCCTTTTTCGCCAGTATTGGCCTTAACGCCGACCTGGTTAGTCTGAAGCGGGGCGGCCGTCCCTTGTTTGTTTTTCTCGCTGTGGTCTTCGGACTGCTGCTAATGCAAAACACACTAGGAATTTTTCTTGCCAAATTACTTGGTCTTGACCCTTTGATCGGCTTGCTTGCTGGTTCCATCACTTTGTCCGGTGGTCACGGTACCGGCATGGCGTGGGGCGCCGATTTAAGCGACAAGTATGGCCTGACGTCAGCGCCTGAATTGGCCCTAGCCTGCGCCACGTTCGGTTTGATTCTTGGTGGGTTGATTGGCGGTCCGGTGGCGCGTTTTCTTATAGGGAAGGTGCCCCCAGTTAAGCAAACAACAGACCGTTCTGATCCGGGGGTATTCGAGGAGCCATCGTTAGTCCGCTTGATTACGGCGCCCGCCATGGTAGAGACATTAGCCTTGATTGCGTTGTGCCTGCATTTCGGCATGCTAATGTCAGCTTGGCTGCAAGGCAGCCTGCTAGAACTTCCATCCTTCGTCTGTACGCTGTTCGTCGGCGTCCTGTTGCGCAACACGCTGGCAGCTTTCGGGTGGTATTCGGTCTTTGAACGCTGCGTCTCTGTCCTTGGCAACGTGGCGCTCGCGCTTTTCCTGGCAATTGCGCTGATGTCATTGCGCCTATGGGAACTTGCGGCACTTGCCGTACCGATGTTAATTCTTCTCGTCTCGCAGGCTGCGCTGATGGCGAGTTATGCGATTTTCGTCACCTTTAATGTCATGGGTAGAAATTACGATGCGGCCGTGATAGCGGCAGGGCATTGTGGATTTGGACTGGGCGCGACACCAACTGCGATAGCCAACATGCAGGCGGTGACCGAGCGATTTGGTCCGTCGCGTGTTGCATTTCTTATCGTGCCGATGGTTGGCGCATTTTTCATCGACATCACCAACGCAATCACCATCAAGTTATTCCTAGCACTAACCGCCAATCCCTAACCGAGCCCATTCTCGGCAGGATTTCAAGTAAATGGGTTATCTCACTCAATCGGCCAGCAATGAGGGTTTGAACGCGTTCATTGAGGATCGGGATGCCTGCCTGGCATCTGGCATGGACGACTTCATCACCAAGCCGGTGGTGCCGGACAGGTTGTATGAAATCTTGTTGAAATGGTTGTCCCAGGAGGATCGGTAATACTGATGGTGACGGAACCAAGTCAAAAGCATGCGAACGGCAGTTGGTGGTCGTCAAGCGGTCACTCCGTCTGACGAATGCATATGGCCGCGTGGTATAGGTTTGTTCGATGCCTGCCCTTCACGTGACACAGTTTGATCAAGCGCTGGCCGGTGCGGGCAGGCGTTGAATAAACCTCGAAGGAGGAAACCGCGGGGGGCTGCGACGGAGATTGGGCGGCGTGCCGCCTATGGGGATTTGATACCCAGCCCCGCAGTGGCGATGGTGCTGATCAGGGATTGACGCACCGCTGAATGAAGCAAATTGATGTCAATTTGTACGAAGCCCGCCACCAAACCGGCTATCTGAATCTGTGAATTTGGTCGATTTGGCATCAAGCGGCAGCCGTCCGCCATCGGCGATGGCAACCCATCAGCCGACCCAGACAATTTCCGTGTGCCGCAGCGCAACCAAAGCCAGGCCATCATGGCGGTTCCCGAATCGGTTGCTGGCGCATGATGACCTCAGCGACTTGCATCATCCCGCCACAGCATCGACAAATAAATGTCGGGATGGCGGCAACCGGTGCTTCATCGCTCACAGGAATCGGCGGTGGCACATTAAGCAGATCGCGCACACAAGCCAGGAGACGGCGTCGCCTGGCATTAGCCAGCAAACCATAGTGGCGAATACGGTGGAAGCCACTGGGTAATACGTGCAGGAGAAAGCGTCGCATGAACTCATCCGGTGAGAGCGTCATCGTCTTCTGTCGCGTCCGTCCCTTGGCGCGGTAATCCTTCCAGCGAAACGTCACACCGTGTTCGTCCATCCTCACCAATCGGCGGTTCGAGATCGCCACCCGGTGGGTGTAACGCGACAGATAAGCCAATACCGCCTGTGGTCCGTCAAACGGACGCTTGGCATAGACAACCCACTCACCTGTTCGCAGCGGTGCAAGCCATTGTGCAAAGGCCACCGCATCGGCCAAAGGTGCGTCATTCCCGAAGAATCGTAGCTGGCCGGCACGGTGCAGTTTCTCAAGCTCCTCTACAAAGCGGCGTCGAAACAAGCGGGAGAGCACCCGCACCGGCAGGAAGAATCAACGCCGACACGCCACCCAGCGCTCCCCATCTGGCGACAGTCCACCACCCGGCACAATGCCATGCACGTGCGGATGATGGGTCATCGCCGAACCCCAAGTGTGCAGTACCAGCGTGGCGCCGATTCTTGCCCCGAGGCGCTTGGGGTCCGCCGCGATGGTCAGCAGGGTTTCTGCGGCGACATCGAACAACAAGCGATAGATGGCTGCCTTGTTGCTGTAGGCAATGGCACTGATCGGTGCCGGCAGGGTGAAGACGACGTGGTAATACTCGACCGGCAACAGATCGGCTTGTCGTGCCTCAAGCCAGCGTTGCGCGGCCTTGGCCTGACACTTCGGACAGTGTCGGTTGCGGCAGGAGTTGTAGCTGATTTCCTCCGTATGGCAGTGATCGCAGCGCAGCACATGGCCGCCCAGCGCCGAGGTGCGACACTGTTCAATGGCCGACATGACCTTGAGTTGCGAGAGATTCAGGTGCCCTGTCTGCGCCTGTCGCCATGCCGGACCGTAGGCGCGAAAGATATCCGCCACCTCCAGGCTAGGCCGTTCCATGGCACACCTATTCGGTGTTCAACATCTCCAGCGGACTGACAATCTCGCGCAGAATTTCGGTGGCGACCTGGGCGTAAAGCGCCGTCGTTTCCAATTTCTTGTGCCCGAGCAAGACCTGAATCAGTCGGATATCGACTTTCTGCTCCAGCAGGTGGGTGGCAAAGGCATGACGCAGGGAGTGCATCGATATGTGTTTCTCGATGCCGGCCTCGTCAGCGGCAGTATGAATAGCACGATTGAGTTGCCGGGCGCTCAAGGGGCGGATTGGATTCAGGCCGGGGAACAGCCAGCCACCATCGAACATCTTGCCTTGGGCGCGGGCAACTCGCCACCAAACCCGCAGGCGTTCGAGTAGCACTGGCGAGAGCAT
>JAABQV010000034.1 GCA_011391255.1 Dechloromonas sp. | reverse complement strand
TGCCAACTGGGATGAGGGAATTATGCGCAGCATTCTAGGGTTGCAACCGTTATGACTTTCGAGTGAAAAGGCCCTGGGGGTTTAGTCGCTCGAATGTGTTTTACATGCGCAAGCTTTATTTGAGTTTTCAAAATAGTGAGACGCTGTCTCACAAATTGACCTGGAGTCATTATTTTGAAATCCTGAAGGCCGACGAGCCTTTGGAAATCAGCTTCTACACCCGCCAAGCCGCGCTGGAAAACTGGAGTGTGCGGGAACTCAAGCGACAAATGAAAAGCATGCTGTTCCATCGTTTAGCCTTGAGCAAAGACAAGGAAAGCGTGTTGCAACTGGCTAATCAAGGCCACGACATTCAGCGCCCGGAAGACTTGCTCAAAGAACCCTTTGTGCTGGAATTTTTGAACATTCCGCAAAGCCATACGCTGAGCGAAACGCAGCTCGAACAAAAAATCATCGACCACCTGCAACAATTCATTCTGGACCTGGGCAAAGGCTTCGCCTTCATCGCCCGCCAATATCGAATCAGCCTTGGCGGCAAACATTTTTACGCCGACCTGCTGTTTTATCACCGCATCCTGAAGTGCTTTGTCGTCATCGACCTCAAGCGCGGCAAAATTAATCACCAGGATATTGGGCAGATGAACCTGTACCTCAACTACTTTGCCAAAGAAGAAAACGTCGAAGGCGACAACCAGCCGGTCGGCATCATCCTGGGGGCGTACAAAGACCATTTTTTGGTGGAATACGCCACGGCCAGCATTACCAACCAGATTTTGCTGGCGAAATATTTACTGTATTTACCGGATAAGGACTTGCTGAGTCGGCAGTTAGAGCAGTTGTTTTTGGAGGATGGGGATCAAGACGTAGTTGGTGGGGTTGCGATATGAGTAATGCCACATCCAAACGCCTTGGTGATCTGATAAATCTCAAGCGTGGCTACGATCTTCCAGAAAATCAGCGCCGACCAGGCCCATATCCCGTAATCAGCTCAGCTGGAATAACTGGCTATCACGACGAATACATGGTTGAGGGCACGGGTGTCGTAACCGGGCGATACGGCACGCTCGGGGAAATGTATTACGTTGATGGCAAATACTGGCCACACAATACTGCGCTTTATGTCACCACCTTCAAGGGTAATGACCACAAGTACATCTACTACTTTCTGACCTGTCTTGGTCGAATTCGTACTTCGGACAAAAGCGCCGTTCCCGGCGTCAATCGGAACGAGTTGCATGAGATGGCGATACCGGTCGTCACCGACAAAAGTCAGCAGCAAAAAATCGCCGCGGTTCTCTCCTCCCTCGACGCCAAAATCGACTGCAACAACCGCATCAACGCCGAACTGGAGGCGATGGCCAAGACGCTGTACGACTACTGGTTCGTGCAGTTCGATTTCCCCGACGCCAACGGCAAACCCTACAAATCCTCCGGTAGCAAGATGGTCTACAACGCCACGCTGAAACGGGAGATTCCGACGGCGTGGCGTGCCGGCTTGGCGTCCGATTTGTTTGACTTTAATCCATCCCTGTCCCTGCCATTGGGCACTGAAGCGAGTTATATCGATATGGCCGCATTGCCAGTAACCGGCTTCATGACTGAAGCACCTGAGCGTAAGGCATTTTCCGGTGGTATGAAATTTCAGAACGGAGACGTTGTAGTTGCACGAATAACGCCCTGTTTGGAAAATGGGAAAACAGCGTTGATTTCTCTGCTGAAGGACAATGAAGTTGGTTTTGGTTCGACAGAATTCATTGTGATACGAGGCAAGAGCAAAACGCTTAGCGCATTTGCTGCCCAGTTGAGCAGATCGACATCTTTCAGGCAGTTTGCCATTTCTAACATGACAGGAACCTCTGGAAGAAAGCGCATCGACGCAAACACGCTAGAAACTTTCTCCCTGCCGCTGCCACAAGAAGAGATTTTGTTGAAGTACGAGCAAATGGTTAGCGCTGGCTTTAAAAGGATGACGGTCAATGCCAAAGAAAACCAGCAACTCGCCCAACTCCGCGACTGGCTCCTGCCTTTGCTGATGAACGGCCAAGTAACGGTGGCCTAAACCATGACTCAACGCAAACAATCACAAACCTCCGAAAAAACCGAGGTCTCCATCGTCCGCTCCTCGGCAGCCGAGTACCTGACCTTTATCGCCGCCACTGGCAGCGGTGGCGTTGAGGCTGTGTATGCCGACGAGAGTATCTGGCTGACTCAGAAAATGATGGGCGTGCTCTACGACGTGGAAACTCACACCATCAATTACCACTTGAAAAAGGTGTTTTCCGACAGTGAACTGGAGGAGGCTTCAGTTATTCGAAAATTTCGAATAACTGCCGCCGACGGCAAAAGCTACGACACCCAGCACTACCATCTGGCGGCCATCATTGCCGTGGGCTACAAGGTCAACTCCGAGCGCGCCGTGCAGTTTCGCAAGTGGGCCACCGGCATCATTGAGCAGTTCACCATCAAGGCCTACGCGATGGATGATGAGCGTATCAAAGCTGGCGGCTCGATCCTCACCGAGCAATATTTTGAGGAACAACTGCAACGTATCCGCGAGATTCGCCTCTCGGAACGCAAGTTTTACCAAAAAGTCACTGATATCTACGCCACAGCAATTGATTACGACGTTACTGCGCAAGCCACCAAGCGGTTTTTCGCCACCGTGCAAAATAAGCTGCATTGGGCTATCCACGGCCAAACGGCGGCTGAAGTCATCCACCACCGTGCGGATGCCGAAAAAGAGAACATGGGCTTGAGCACGTGGAAAGATGCCCCAGTCGGAAAAATTCAGAAATTCGACGTGGTAGTCGCCAAGAACTACCTGACCGAGCATGAGATGGCTCAGCTGTCTCGATTGGTCAACGCCTATCTGGATGTGGCCGAGGACATGGCACAGCGCAAAAACCCCATGACCATGCAGGACTGGGAAACCCGCCTGAATCGTTTCATCGAGGCCACCGACCGCAGCGTGTTGCAGGATGCCGGCAAGGTCTCAGCTGAAATCGCCAAGGCACATACCGAAAGCGAATTCGAGAAATACCGTATCGTGCAGGATCGCCTGTTCGAGAGTGATTTTGACCGGCTGTTGAAACAGATTGAGGCGGGCAACAAGACTAGTGATAGCCGTACTTAATGAGTGAATTGTTACGGTCAACTGCGAAATTGCAGTGATTTTTTACGGCCATCCACTCAACCCGCCCAAGCCGGCACGCATTGCCACTTTTATTACCCTAGAAAACTCAGTTGGTCATCACAAAGCCCTGCGATACGCCCACTGCGTGGGCTACTCAGGGCAAACGGGTGTCACCTGCCGGGTAAAGCACGTTCGTGCTGAGTAGCCTTACGCAGCAAGGCGTATCGAAGCATGAGCGTGCTCCAACTGCGGCTTTTAGGATTACTTGAGTACAGCCCTCGCCTGGAGCGGTTTTTTGTCCGCCAACTGAACGCTGATCAAGGCCTTGGCACCGCTGGCAGCGCTTCCGGCTGCTTCCAGGCGATTTTCACCGACGGCTTTCAGCTCCAGCTCTGTCTTCTTCGCCCCATCGAGTATCGTCAGCTTGCCACTGGCACCTTTGCTGGCTAATGGCTGGCCGTGATTGCTGAGATAGACGATGAATTTGCCATCCTTTGCGACCAGTTCAAACTGCGCCTCGCCAGCCTCGGCAACGACACCGCCATATTGCGCCTGGCCGTGCTCGGCATGGGAAAACACCGCTGGGCTTAAGAAGCTCAAGGCAATAGCAAGGCTTGAGGTTGAAATAAGTTTTTTCATAATGCAATCTCCTGAGTTGAATTAAAGGGCTTCGTTGCCCGAAGTGTTTTGCAGGCGCTCGGCCGCGCGACGGCCAAAGTGCCAGAACAGCGCTGGGGTTAAAAATGTGTCAAGAAAGGTGGCGCTGATCAGCCCCGAAAAAATCACCACCGCCACCGGGTAGAGAATCTCCGTTCCCGGTTGCTCGGCTTCAAACAACAGCGGGGAGAGCGCGAAGGCGGCAACCAGGGCGGTCATCAGCACCGGCGTCAGGCGCTCCAGCGAGCCACGGATGATCATCGCCTGATCAAATTTTTCGCCTTCAAAGCGCATTAAATTGATGTAATGGCTGACCTTAAGGATGCCATTACGCGTCGAGATGCCAGCCAGCGTGATGAAACCGACCAATGCCGCGACTGACAACGGCTGACCGGACAGCCACAGCCCAACCACACTGCCAATCAGCGCCAGCGGCACGTTGGCCATGATCAGCCCGGCGAGCAGCGCCGACTGGTAACGGCTATAGAGCACCATGAAAATCAGCGCTGCCGAGCCGAGCGCCAGCAGGGCGATCAGCCGCGCCGCTTCTTCCTGCGCCTTGAACTGGCCACCCAAGGTGATGAAATAGCCTTCCGGCAAGCGAAATTCGCTGGTCACCTGACGAATATCAGCCACCACGTCTGATAACGCCCGACCCTGCGCATTTACAGAAATTACGATGCGCCGCCGGCCATCATCGCGGCTGATTTGGTTTGGCCCGTCGGTATCCTCGATGCTGGCCAGCCGCGACAAGGGCACGCGGCCGCTCGGTGTCTCGATCATGATCTGCTTCAAGCCATCCAGCGAACGGGCGCTCTCCGGCAGACGGACGACCAGATCGAAACGCCGGTTGCCTTCGACAATTTGTGTCACCTTCTCGCCATCAACCAGCGTTTGCAGGGCGCGCAGCAACTGGCTGGCGGAAAGCCCGTATTGCGCTGCCGCCTCATAGTCGATACGAACCTTGATCTGCGGCGCCAGCACTTGCTTTTCCACTTCCAGATCAGCAATCCCGGGGATTTCCTGCAAACGCCCATGCAACAGACTGGCCTGAGCGCGCAGTGTGTCGAGGTCTTCACCAAAAATCTTGATCGCGATCTGCGCCCGCACGCCGGACAGCATGTGATCAATGCGGTGCGAAATCGGCTGGCCGAGGTTGATGCTGGCCGGCAAGTCTTTCAGCTGCCGGCGAATATCGCCATAAACCTGCTCTTTGCTGCGTGAGGAAGGTTTGAGTTTGATCTCCAGTTCCGAGACATGAACTCCTTCAGCATGTTCATCGAGTTCGGCACGACCGGAGCGACGGCCGACGTGTTCGACTTCCGGCACGCTCCGCACTCGGTTCTCCGCCTGCGAAGCCACGCGAATCGATTCACCAAGCGTCACACCGGGATTCAGGCGCAAGGTGAGGACGATGGAGCCTTCGTTGAACGGCGGTAGAAAAGTGGTCGGGAAAAACGGTACCGAGGCCGCAGCCACCAGAACTGCAGAGGCAGCCAGCCCGATCAAGGGCTGTGAATTGGCGAGGACGCGCTGCAAGCCTGACTGATAGTGTCGTTTCAACCAGCTCACCAGCGGCGTGTCAGCGTGACTCAATTGCGCCAGACGCGGCAGCAGGTAATAAGAAAGTACCGGCGTCACCGTCACCGCGACCAGCATCGAAGCCAGAATAGAGACAATGTAGGCAATTCCGAGCGGCACGAAGAGCCGGCCTTCCATGCCGGGCAGTGCAAAGAGCGGGACAAAAACCAGCGCAATGATCAGCGTTGCATAAACAATCGCCGAACGCACCTCCAGCGAGGCCTTGACGATAATCTCCAGCACCGGACGCTGGCCGCCGCGCTGCTTTTCTTCGCGCAGGCGGCGCAGGACGTTTTCGACATCGACCACCGCATCATCGACCAGTTCGCCAATCGCAATCGCCAGGCCGCCCAGGGTCATGGTGTTGATCGACAGGCCCATGAGTTTGAAAACCAGCACACTGATCAAAATGGCGAGCGGGATGGCGGTTAGCGAAATAATCGTCGTACGCAGATTGCCGAGAAAGAAAAAGAGGATCGCCGCAACAAACACCGAGGCCATCAGCAGTTTGCCCTGCAGGTTGTTGATCGACGACTCGATGAAATCCGCCTGACGGAAGGTGACACGCGGTGCCGCCATGCCTTTGGGCAGACTGGCCTGCATATCGGCCAGCGCATTTTCCAGGCGTTTTGTCAGGTCGACCGTATCAGCCGTCGGTTGCTTCTGGATACTTAGCACCACCGCCGGCCCACCGTTGAATCCGGCATCGCCGCGCTTGATGGCGGGGGCAAAAGCCACCGTCGCCACTTGCTTCAATAAAATCGGCTGGCCAGCACGTGCCGTCAGTGCCAGATTTTGCAGGTCTTCAAGGCGCGAAGTCCGGCCGAGATGGCGAATCAGGTATTCACGCCCGTTGAGTTCAAGAAAACCGCCCGAGGTATTGGCCGCATAGCCGCGCAGCGCGCCTTCGAGTTGATCGAGCGTCATCCCGAGGTCGGCCATGCGCCGGGTATCCGGCTGCACCTGAAACTGCCGCACTTCACCACCAATCGGAATCACCTGCGCTACCCCGGCCACCGCCATCAAGCGCGGGCGCAGCACCCAGTCGGCGTATTCGCGCACTTGCATCGGGTCGCTTTGCGCCATATCGACCGGCATGGCGACCAGCATGATCTCGCCCATGATCGATGAAATTGGCCCCATGCGCGGCGTAACACCCGGCGGCAGCGCACTTTCCAGCGTGCCCAGGCGTTCGCTGACCATCTGCCGTGCGCGGTAAATATCGACGTTCCAGTCGAAAGCAATATAGACGAACGAAAGCCCGGCACTCGATACCGAACGGATACCGGAGACACCGGGCAAGCCGTTCATCGTTGTTTCGAGCGGAAAGGTGATCAATTGCTCAACCTCTTCCGGCGCCATGCCGCCGGCTTCGGTCATCAGCGTGACGGTCGGCTTGTTGAGATCGGGAAAGACATCGACCGGCAGCCGCGCTGCCTGAAATGCCCCATAAGCCATCAGCACAACGCTGACGGCCAGCACCAGCAATCGATTCGCCAGGCTGTTTTCGAGTAGCCACTTGAACATGCTGAGCCTCTCAACGAACCTGGGAAATCAGGTTGGCGCCCTGAACGACGACGCGATCCCCCGCCGCCAATCCCTGCGTCACCATCACCCGAACCCCGTCGAAGGGCGTCGTTTGCACCGTGCGCGGCGCAAAACGTTCCGGCGCGACCTTGACCCAAACCATCACTTCGTTGGCCTGGCTACGACTCAAGGCAACCAGCGGCACCGGCAAGCCCGACACCTGCGCCTTGAGCTGTACCTGAACCTTGACCGGCAAGCCGAGCGGCAATGCCAAACCGGCTCCCGCATCGTGATTTTCGAAAATCAGCGGCAAGGATTGTTCGCGCAAACGGCGGCTGGCGCCGATGAAGTTGAGCGCCACGGATTTGCCGTTCGCCGCCAGCGTTGCCGACGCCACCTGATCCGGCATCAGCACTTCGTAAGCCAGCGCTTCGACATGCAGACTATCCGGATCAACCAGCTCAAAAATCAGCTCGCGCGGTTCGACCACTTGGCCGATCACCGCATTGCTCAGGGCGATCACGCCGGAAACCGGCGCAACCAGGGCTTCGCGATTATTCAGCCCGCCACCAACCGCAGCCATCCGCCCGCTCAGGCTGGCGACTTCGCTTTCTGCCGCTTCGATTTCCTTTTTCGGCACCGTATCGGCCAGCTCCCGCAAGCGGTTCAAGCGCTTTTCGGCCAGTTGGCGACTGGCTTTCAGCTCGGCCAGTAAGGCATTCTGGTTGGAACGCTCGATCTGCCCGGCTGATGGAACGACCCAGGCCAGCACCTGGCCTTTTTTGACCAGCGTTCCGGCGCTCGGCAGCCCATGCGCTCCTGCCGCTTCAAGGCGTCCGGGAATCATTGCCTGCACCCTGCCGCCAAGGTGCGGATCCATCACCACCTTGCCGGGCAGTTCAATGACCCGCGGCAAGTCCTGTTTGCTGATCATTTCAGTCAGCAAGCCCATCTGACGCTGGGCTGACTTGGGCAAAAAAACTGTGCCGTCCGGCTGACGTTGCGGCGTATTGCCAAGATTGGGCTGCGGCTTGGCCTTGTCATGATCATGGCCTTCGTGCGCCTGAAGCGGAAAACTACAGCTCGCCAGCAGGCAGATGATGAGTGACAGGTGCTTCATGCGGCACCTCCTTTCCGACGTTTGACGAAGTACCAGACTGCACCGCCAGCCAGCGCAATCAGCGCGATTTGCAGCAGCCAGCCGCCCAATTGGCGCTCACCGGCATCTGTTAACCCCCAAGAGGAATCGCTGCGCAGCGCGGTCAACGCCGAATTCACCGCAAAATTTGCACTAAGCAAATCGCTCTCGTCGCCGGCAATCAAGGTAAAACTCAGCGGGTAGGCACCGGGCTGGGCAAAGCGCGCCAGAAAACCGGCATCGTCGATCAAATAATCGCCCGTTTCCGGGCGAAAGCGCGCGACTGACTTCTTGTCGCCCTGCTCTACCTCAAGGCTGGCCGCCAAGACCGGCGCATTCGATTTGTTACGGTCAACGAAGAAAATGAAGCTTTTTTCTTCCAGACGACCAACAATTTCAAAATCCTCACTTTCGGCAACAACCACCGGAATTGGCGCTGGTGTCAGGGCATGGAGCGGGCTGGCCAGCATGGCCAACAGGAAAATCAATATTTGGAAGGGGCGTTTCATCAAGATCATCCTCATTTATTCAGGCAGCAGGCCAAGCGCCTGACGGTAAGCAGAATGCTGTTGCGCCAGATTGATCCGGGCACGAGCTGCCTGACGCTCCGCTTCAAAGGCTTCGAGTTCAATACGCAAGCGGGTTGGCAGATCGCTTTCACCGAGGCGGAAGGATTTGTCGAAAAAGCCACGATTTTCAGCCGCCAGCCGGGCACGTGTTTCAGCCGCAGCAAGCAGACTGCGTGCCGCTTCCAGCTGATTGCGGGCAGCGACTAACTGTTGGGCGAGACGCTCACGGTCAAATTCATATTGTGAGCGGCTTTCGATCAAATCGGCATTGGCCTCGGCCAGCCGCGCATCGTTGCGCACCCCCGATGAAAACGGAATGCGCAAACTCAGTGCCCAGGTTTGATCCATTGCATCACCGCTCACGGCATGTTCGCGCCGCGTTGACAAGGCCACTTCAGGATTCGCCCGATTGCGGGCACGCACCAGATCGAAGCTGCGCTGTGCAACCTGGCTGCGTGTTTCAAGATCGCGCAATGTCGGGTGATTGGCCAGCGCGTCCTGCTCTAGCGCTTTCGCCACTTCCGGCTCTGCCGCCAGCGAGGCGTCACCCAATGCCGAACCGATCAGGCTGACCAGCCGATAATGCGCACTTTCAGTGGTGGCTTCAGTCTCGGCAGACAAGGCCTGCGCCGTGGCCAAAGCCCCTTCTGCCTGATGCAGATCGGCGCGCGACAAATCACCGGCAGCCACCCGCCGCGCGACATCGCCGCGCAATTTTGTCGCGCTGGCAATACGCGCTACCGCCAAACTCTGTTCATTACGGGCCAGTTGCCAGGCCCACCAGGCTTGCCGTACTTCGCCGGCAAGTTGCAAGCGTAAGGCCGCCGACCGCTGATTGACCGCGCTACCTTCGGCATCGGCCAAGGCTTGCGCACCGCCTCGCTCGCCCGGCAACCAAAGCGGCAAAACCAGCCCAATATCCTGCTCCAGCGACCCACGATTGTTATTAAACCGATCACTGCGCGTGCCCAGTTGAATACTGGGCGGCAGAGGCGTTAGTGCATCGGCAGCCTGACGCCGCGACTGTACTGCCCGCTCGCGCTCAGCCAAGGCCTGCGCGGCTGGCTGGCGTTGCCAGGCGGCAGCAAAGGCCCGAGCCAGTGTCTTACTTGTTTCGCTTTGTGCCGGGGTGACGGCTACGAGCAGCAAGGCGACCAATAAACAGGCGCGCATGGGAAATCTCCGGTTGAAAAACACAACCGGCGGCATGCCAGATCAGCCCGTCAGGGCCGTTAAAACTTCAAAAACTGGGGAAAAGGCAGTCCGCCGACGATCAAACGGAGAGTGACCTGGGCGGGCGTTCCAGCCCTTCGGGAACGCGCGTCAGAAAAGCCTCGCTGGCCGCCAAAGCAACGACCAATGGCGATGCTGGCAGTAGCAAAAGGAGCTCAAACGCGCGAAGATGCCCAAGCTGATGGCCGGGGCAACAATGATGCTGACTATCCGCACAGCAGCCCGAATCAGGCTGATGACAGCCTTGTTCAGCCGGGCCATGGATAGCGTGGCTGCCATCATGATCGACAGCTGCCATTGCCGGCATGGCCTGATGCTGATGCTTATCCTGCGTCATGCCACGCGCAATCTCACCGGCAAATCCGGGCGCCAGAACTGACGCCAGAACAAGTAGCAACAAATAACGGGAGATCAAACGAAGAAAGGCACGCATCCGGTCAATATAGGCGAAAAAAACTCAGGCAACAACCAGCGTTTGCCGGCCATACCATTCCTCGCCGGGAATCACACTGATTGCTTCCTCGACGGCAGCCGCTTCAACGCACAACATGTTGCGCCAGTCGTCGGGCGGCATGTCGGCGAGTTGAGCACAGCGCTCGATCCACGGATTCCACACCACGACATCAGGAAAACCCTGGTTTTGAATGGTCAGACTGTGATTGCCGGCCTGCAGCGAGAGCGGACGTTTAACCGTACGGTAGACACGGTCGGTTTCGCCCTCAAGGCGCAACTCGGTGCCCGATTCCCGGGTCACCTCGTTGTCATTGGCGGCGTCGCGGTAGTCGCAACCGTAGAGACCCTCAAGGGCGGCATCCTCAACCTGCACCAGACGCAAATAGGAGTGCAGCGCACCGGTAAAGGCAAAGGTCTCACCACCGGTATTTTCAACGCAGAACTCGACGTCGATGCGATCCGCTTCCAGCATCAGCGTGATTTCGGCGCGGAAAGGGAAAGGCCAGAGATCGCGGGTGTCTTCATCGTCCGAAATATGCATCGTGACCAGGGCAAAATCGTCACCGCAGCGCTGCTCGCCAATCGTCCATTCGCGGGTACGCAAAATGCCGTGCTTTGGCAAGTCACCCAAATCCGAAAACTGCGGGAAACAGACCGGAATACCACCACGGATCGCCACGCTGCCGTCAAACACCGCCCAGTCAGAGAGGAATAATCGCTCGCGGCCATCCGGCGTCACCCACGACAAAACCTGGCCGCCGAGCTTGCTGATGACCGCGCTGCAACCGTTCGGGCCGTTCAGGCGCAAGGCCTCTAAACCGTTAAAGTCAATTGTTTCAATGGAGGGTTTGGTTGGCATTGGGGATCACATAAAGGTTGGGGCGGACATGCATGATCTCGACCTCGTGGCCGAGCATGGTGACGCTGCCGGAACGCCGGTTGTTACCGGTGTCGCTATATTCAAATTCATAAATGCGGCGCAGCTTGAACTGACCATCGCCATCCCGCGCCGGCCGCACAGAGCGCCCGGCCACCGTTTCATCAAGAAACAGCAAGCCCTCTTCAGCACAGGCACGCTGCGCGGCAACAACGCCGATTTCGCGCGCTTTGAGCGTATCCAGCCAGAACCAGATAGCGGCGCCGGCAAGCAACAAAGAAAAGGTTTCGAAAATAGGCATGGGGGCGAAGTATACTGTGCCCATGCTCAGCTACCGTCATGCCTTTCACGCCGGCAACCACGCCGACGTACTAAAACACCTGATCCTGCTCCAGATCGCTCAATATATGGGCGAAAAACCGGCACCCTTCTGGATCATCGACACCCACGCCGGTGCCGGCCGCTACGCGCTGGACTCGGTGCACGCGACCAAGCTGGCCGAATACCGCGACGGCGTTGCTCGCCTGTGGGATGCCAAAGGCCTGCCACCCGCCGCACTCGATTACCTCGATTTCATCAAGCAGTTCAATGCTGACGGAAAATTGCGCCATTATCCCGGTTCACCGTGGCTGGCCAGCCAGGTTTTGCGCGAAAGCGACCGCCTGCGTCTTTACGAACTGCACAGCACTGACGTCAAGCTGCTTGAAGAATGCTTCAAGGGCGCCGGCCGTCAGGTCAACATTACTGCCGGCGACGGCTTTGTCGGCCTCAAAGCCCTGCTGCCGCCGCCACCGCGTCGCGCACTGGTGCTGATCGACCCGTCTTACGAAACCAAGAGTGACTACACCGGCGTCGTCAAGGCGCTCAAGGAGAGCCTGAGCCGCTTCCCGACCGGTACTTACGCGCTCTGGTACCCAATGCTGAGTAAGCCTGAGTCGCGCCAGCTGCCGGCCAAGCTAAAAAATCTCGGCGCAGCGAACTGGCTGCACGCCACGCTCGAAGTCAAAGCACCAGCCAAGGACGGTTTCGGCATGAACGGCAGCGGCATGTTTATCATCAATCCACCATGGACGCTGGAAAAGACCCTGCATGAAACGATGCCCAAGCTGGCTGAACTCATGGCGCAAGGGCCGGGGGCAAGGTTTACGCTGGAGAGCGAGTCAGACTGATTTTTTGTGGGTATGCAGGCCTGCATCTGACGGGATTTGGCGTCGTTGGCTTTTAAGTGCCCTCAACGGCCTGATGATTTTTTCATGGGCAACGGCAAGTTACTGATCCTTAACCTGTCGCTCATCGGAACCAGCCTTCCGACAGAAATTATGCCACTGCTGCCGATCATCTATTTTTGCTTTCAACGTCAAATGCAGCAAAGTCAACACTGCATGATCTTCGAGCGTCTAAGCGTTAAACGGCCTTGATGTGCTGTCAGCATTGTTGAGTATGGAACCCTAAAGCTATTATGGCCGCCATGTTTGCCATCCCTCTCTTCCTCTGTCTGCTCCTGCCCGATCAGCAGCAAGTCATTCTGCGCATCGCGCGCGACACGGATATCGACAACGGCTTTCGCACCGGCCGCGAGATCCTGCTGCGCTACCAGAAGGGCTTTTGATGCGCGCTTTTCTGCTTGGGCTGCTGCTCCTGCTGCTGTCGCCGCTGTTGCGCGCCGAAGCCCCGCCGGTCATCACCTTTGACCAGGGGCAGATCACTGTGCTGCGCGACAAGTCAAAGCAATTGACTCTGGAACAAGCCCGCGCGGCACATGCCGAGGGCCAGTTCAAGCCACTCCCCGGCAATCTGGGTCTTGGCTACATCCCGGATGCAGTCTGGTTGCGCTTGTCGATTACGCAGGAACACCCGGCAGCCCGCTGGCTGGAAGTCATACCGCCGTACCTCGACGACATCCATCTCTTCCACCTCCGTCCCGACGGGAAAATCGACGAACGACGGGCCGGTGACCGCCTGCCGCAGTCCGCGAAGGAAGAGCCCTATCGCGGCCACCTGTTAAAACTCGACTTCCAGGCGGGCGAACACGAGGTTTTCATCCGCCTGCAAACCACCAGCACCATGGCGGCCATTGTCAAGCTGTGGCAACCGCGTGCTTTCGAGCAACACCTGCGCAACAGCTATTTCGGTTTCGGCCTCTATTTCAGTCTGATGCTCACCGTGCTGCTGTTCAACGCCGCCAACTGGCTGGTATCGCGGCGCGTAATTTTTCCTGTCTATATCGGCTACCTTCTGGTTATCAGCCTACAGTGGCTCGGCATAAATGGCCTCACCTCCGAGTTCCTTCTGCCCGAGCGGCCTGATCTAGCCAACCTGTCGCTAGGGCTGACGATCTCGTTGGTTGCGGCCATGTCATGGCTGTTCTTCATGATGATTCTCGAACTCAAGCGATACCACCGCTTCCTGTACCGTTTCAGTCAGTTTGGCATTGCCATCAGCCTCGCCACCTTCGTGGCGACATTGGTGGGCTACTATCAAATCTTCATGGCGATCCTCCTGCTGGTAGGCACCGTGTCGTTACTCACCGTCCCCTGGCCAATGTGGCGGCTGTGGAAGACGGGCGAGACCTGGGCACGCCTACTTGCCGTGGCCTATCTCCTCTATGCCTCGCTCTCCCTTTTCAACATCCTCGGCACCCTCGCCATCATTCCCTTTAACGAGTGGAGCATCCTCGCCGGCATGGCAAGCAACATCGTCCATATTCTGTTCCTGCACTTCGCCATCCTGCTGCATTACCGCCGCATCGAAGCCGATCATGCCGCCGGGATTGAAAAGTCGGCGCTGGCGGGACGGCAGCTGGCACTTGAGCAGGTTTATCGTGGTGAGCAAGACAATTTGTTGCGCATGATGTCGCACGAGATTCGTACCCCGATTGCACTGATTGATTCGGCCAGACAGGTACTGGAGGCCCTCGATGTGGACCGGCAGGGACCGCCAGAACCTGAACGCCAGCGGCGCTATGGCACGATCAAACGGGCGGTCGGCCGCCTCGCCGCCCTGATGGACATGGTGCTGACCCGGGAAAAAGACATCCCGGAAGTCTGGCAACTGGCCAAGGTCCCAATCGATCCGCTGGCACTGACCGAATCCGTCGTCGACATGCTCGACACTGCCGTGGCGACCCGTGTCCGGGTTTTGGCGGATGCCGAGTTGCCCGCCTTACAGGGCGATCAACGCCTGCTGAACATTGCCCTGCTCAATCTGCTGGAGAACGCCGGCAAGTACGCGCCAGGCGAATCTCCAATCAAGGTCACGCTGAAACCTTGCGCACAGGAGGCCGTTCCCGGACTTAGTTGGCACATTGAAGACAACGGCCCCGGTGTGCCCAACGGAATGGAAGAACGCATTTTTGAAAAATACAGCCGGCTGGGAGAAACTTCCGGTACGGCGGGGCTGGGCCTTGGCCTACATCTGGTACGCCATATTTTTGAACACCACGGCGGCTGGGTCAGGGTAGAAACGGGCCGTAGCATTGGTGCTGGCTTTATCGCCTGGTTACCAGCCCGGAAAATCGAGGAAAATTTGCCATGATCCGCATCGGCCTGATCGAAGACAACATCGAATACCGCGACAACCTGGCCTTTTTCCTGCGCCGGGAGGGTTTTGACATCGCCTTCGAAAGCGATGGCCATGAGATTGACCCCACCCTCGCGCAGCACCCCTGCGACCTGATACTGCTTGACCTCGGCCTGCCTGATGAAGATGGCCTGTCCATCGCGCGACGCCTGCGCGAACAGCGGCCAGCACTGGGGATTGTGATGCTGACTGCCCGCAGCAGTCTCGATGACCGCCTGAACGGAATGCGTGATGGCGCAGATGCCTATCTGGTCAAGCCAGTGGACTTTCGTGAGTTAATGGGGGTTCTGAAAAGCCTGATTCGACGCCTCGACATCCGGGAACAATCCGCCACGTGGTTGTTGCAAGCGCCCAAATTGCAGCTCGTGCCGCCCGATGGCTCGCCCATCAAGTTGACCGGCCGGGAGGCGAAACTTCTCGGCCATATGGTACGCACCCATCCCAAGGCGGCCTCGCGTCAGACCCTCGCTGAATCAGACAATGCAGTAGCAGGCCCGCAGGAGCTCCGCTCCATCGAAGTGGCCTTGAGCCGACTACGCAAAAAAATCCAGGACGCCACCGGGCAGCAACTCATTTTCGCCTCACGCAGCGAGGGCTATTTGTTTGGCGCCCCCATTCGCCTCGACGACAAAGCATCGTAAGCGGGTTAATGCCCAGTCAAGAATGCAAGCTTTTGTGAGCTTACGAAAGCAATAGAGAGCACGTAACCATCTGTATTTGTTATTTTCTTCAGGGTACGCGCACGGATTCGTGCGGTGGTTTTCTGGAGAAATTAATTGTCATTTTCCGACCGACAGTATGCATGGCTTGGTTTACCGATCTTTCTTGGCATTTCAACGGCCCACGCCCAACCCCCCCCTGACGCCGGCGCCCTGCGCCAGCAGATCGAAAGCCAGTTGCCGCAGGCGCTGCCGGGCGAACGCAAGCCCCTTGCCACGCTCCCTCAGGAATACAAACCCGCACCCGGCCTCACGGTCACCGTCAAGGAATTCCGATTCGCCGGCAACACGCTGCTGACGGCCGAGCAACTTGCGCCGGCCGTTGTACCTTTCCTCAACCGCCCACTCGACTTTGCCGGGTTGCAACAAGCCGCCGCTGCGGTCAGCGACGCCTACCGTGCTACCGGCTGGTTGGTGCGCGTCTATCTGCCCCGGCAAGAAATTACCGACGGAATAGTTACCCTGCAAATCGTCGAAGGCCTCTTTGGCAAGGTTCGCATCAGCGACCCGGCACCACTGCGTTTTTCCACTGAACTTGCTCAAGCCCATATTGATGCAGCCCAGCCAGCCGGTCGAGCCCTCAATGCCGCAACGCTTGACCGTGCAATGCTGCTGCTCGATGACCTGCCCGGTGTGACCGTCGCCGGCAACCTGGCCCCTGGTGAAGGTGAAGCCGAAACTGACTTGGTGCTGAGGCTGGCCGACGAGCCCTTGCTGAACGGCGAAGTTGGTCTGGACAACGCGGGGGCGCGGGCTACTGGTGCTGAACAGCTCACAGTCGCCGCCTACTTAAACAGTCCGCTCAAATTCGGCGACCAACTTGTCGCCAATTTTATCCATGCTCAAGGGAGTGACTTCCTTCGTCTGGCTTACTCTGCTCCCGTGGGTTATAGCGGATTACGGGTAGGGGTTAATGCCTCATCGTTGGCCTACGACGTAATCACTCCGGAGTTTGCTGCTGCCAAAATCAAAGGTCAGTCCTCTACCAAGGGGTTGAACATCCAATACCCGCTGATCCGCGGACGTACTTCCAACCTCTATTTGTCGGCCGGCTACGATGACAAAAAATTCGACAACGAGGTGTTAAACACAACTACGTCGCAATATGGCGTTCGAAACCTCAACCTTGGCCTGATCGGCAACCGCTTCGATAATTGGGGCGGTGGTGGAGCCAACCTGGCCAGCGTGAACCTTACCGCAGGCGATGTTGACCTCGACGGCTCGCCAAATAAGGCGGCAAATGCTGCGACAACCCGAACCGAAGGCAACTTTTCCAAAATTCGCTATGCGTTGTCGCGCCAACAGGCGCTGACCAGCGATCTCTCGCTCTACGCACTGCTCTCAGGTCAGTTCGCCAGCAAAAATCTTGACTCTTCTGAGAAGTTCTACCTTGGCGGTGCCTATGGTGTACGCGCCTACCCGGTCAACGAAGGCGGCGGCTCCGAAGGCACGATGTTGAACCTCGAATTACGCTGGCGGGCAATCAACAGCGTTCTTGTTACCGGTTTTTACGACTGGGGCAGCGTCACGAACAACAAGAACAACAACTTTGTCGGCGCCCCCGCAGTGAATAGCTACCAACTCGAAGGCCTTGGCGCCTCGGTCGCCTGGACTGGCCCTGGGGGGCTGACGCTCAAGGCCACCTATGCCCGCCGCACAGGCGACAACCCGAACCGCGATGCCATCACCGGCAAAGACCAGGACGGCTCGCTCGACAAAGACCGTTTCTGGTTATCTGTAAGCCTGCCATTCGGTTATGCCGGAAGCAATGGACAAAAAGCCGCACCGGTTTCGACACCTCCGGCTCCCGCCTTCGTAGCAGCGACTCCGGTAATCACAAAAAGGCCGGAGCCGGTTGAAGAGGCTTCCAGCGATGATTTGCTCTCTCGTGACAAGTTCCTGATTGCCGATGGTCTGCGTTTCGATTCGGCTCGCCTGACCAATACGAATAAGACCCTGCTCAATGATTTCATCGAAACTGATTCGGGGAGTACTGAAGACGCCATCTTGGTCATTGGCCATACCGACAGCACCGGTCCACGTGAATACAACCAGTTGCTTTCATTAAAGCGTGCGATCAGCGCTCAGCAATATTTGGTTAAAAAGGGCATTGATGCCAAACGTATCGCCACCAGAGGCGATGGTGAAGACTCCCCAGTGGCAAGCAATGCCACCAAACAAGGGCGCGCGAAAAATCGTCGGATAGAAATCAAAGTGACCTCCCCGGTGAAGTCACAAGAGAAATGATCGGAGAACGACCATGAACAAGACCCATCGCCTGATCTGGAACGCACTAACCCAAAGCTGGGTCGTGGTATCCGAAATCGCCAAATCGCAAGGCAAGCGCGCATCGGGTGTTCTGCTGCTCTCTGCCGCAATAAGCGCGCTTCCCGCAATGGCACAAGCAGCGGAACCGTTGCCGAATCAGTTACCGACCGGCGGTAACGTCGTGGCGGGCACCGCGACCATTACGCAAAGCGCAGCGACAATGCCAGAGCACCGCCCGTGCCGCTGTTGACTGGAATACCTTCAACGTCGGCAGCGCTGCGCAGGTCAACTTCAATCAGCCCTCCAGCAGCAGCGTCACGCTTAACCGCGTGCTCGACAGTAACCCCAGTCAAATTTTCGGCAAGATCAATGCGCCAGGCCAGGTCTTTCTCACCAACCCCAATGGCGTCCACTTCGCCCCGGGTTCCAGCGTCAATGTCGGCGGTCTCGTCGCCACCACGCACCGTATTACGGTCGACGACTTTATGGCGGGTAAAACCACCTTCGAGCGCAACGGAGCAACCGGCAGCGTCATCAATGCCGGCGAACTCAAAGCGGCACTCGGCGGCTACATCGCCCTGCTGGCGCCACAGGTTCGCAACGAAGGCGTCATCATCGCCCAGGCCGGCACCGTGGCGCTGGCCTCGGGCGAGGCCATTACCCTGAACTTCGGCGAAAATGGCGCCCTGGCCGGCCTCACCGCCACCAAGAGCCAGATCGCCGCACTGGTCGAGAACAAAAACGCCGTTCTCGCCCCAGGCGGGTTGATCATTCTTGCGGCCCAGGCCATGAATCATCTACAAGGTGGCGTCATCAAAAACAGTGGCCGTATCGAAGCCGCCGGCCTCAGTCAGCGCGGCGGGCGCATCATACTAGACGCATCAAGCGCTATCGAGAACAGCGGCACCATCAGCGCCAATGCCTCGACCGGCGTTGACAGTGGCCCGGCCGGCAGCATCAGTCTGCGTGCGCCGGAAATCGTCAATACCGGTGAAATTACTGCCAAGGGCAGCGCCGATCATCCGAGCGGTGGCACGATTTCCATCAACGCCGGTAAATTCACCCAAAGCGCAGCAGGGGCGCTATCCGTCACCGGCCCGGCGCAGGGTGGCCAGTTGATACTCAAAGCCAGCACCGAGATCCAGCTCGCCGGGCGGCTTGATGCCAACGCAAACGTAAGCACCAGCACCGACACGCAACCGGCCATCAGCACAGACAGCGAGCCCAGCCAGGGTGGGGAAATCACTGTGCAGGCCGCACAGATCAGCGTGGACAGCGCGACACTTGACACCAGTGGCGACAAAGGCGGGCGAATCACGCTCGACGCCAGCCGCCCGGCTCAAAATACGCCAAGCGCCCCGCTACCAGCCCCCCAGCCCGGCAAACTGGCGCTCACCGGCAACACCACACTGAACACCCGCAGCCGCCGGGGCACGGGTGGCAGCATCACCCTGACTGGCGACGACATCGCCCTGCGTGACACCACAGCGCTGGACGCTACCGGCACCACCGGCGGTGGCGTTGTATTGGTGGGGGGCGACTGGCAAGGTAGCGGCGATCTGCACCAGGCCACCACCGTCACCATGGAAGCCGGTGCCACCATCGACGCCAGCGCGATCGACAACGGCAACGGCGGCAAGGTAGTGCTCTGGTCAGACATCACCAATCCAAACTCAATCACAACCGCCGCCGGAACCATCCGGGCAAAGGGTGGTGTAGAGGGCGGCGATGGCGGCAAGATCGAGACCTCGGGTGCCACGATCAATATAGCCGGGCTGGGGATTTTCGCGAGTGGGGTAAATGGCAAGAACGGCTTGTGGCTTATTGATCCGACCTACTCAGATAATTCGATTTCTAGCTCAGACGCGGTTACCTATTCCAATGCACTCACTTCAGGTGCCGATGTGGAGGTATTTGCCAATGGTGACAATTTGACGTTGTTGTCTGGGATCACTATTAGCAAAACGTCGACCGGAACTTCGACGTTTAGGCTAAAGGCTACTGGGTTTATCAAGCTGGAATCAAACGCAGTTATCCGCACGAATGGTAATGGGCAACTCAATGTCGAGCTGTGGTCAGATTCCGACAATAACAACGACGGTGCAGTCATGCTCGACACCGGTGCCCAGATTCTCAGC
>JAABQV010000033.1 GCA_011391255.1 Dechloromonas sp. | reverse complement strand
GAAACGACCGTTACCTTGTCAGCGATGATGAAGGAAGAATAGAAACCGACGCCAAACTGGCCGATCAGGTGCGCATCCTTGGCTTGATCGCCGGTCAATGCGGAGAAGAATTCGCGGGTGCCGGATTTGGCGATGGTGCCCAAATGCTCGACCGCTTCGTCACGGCTCAAGCCGATCCCGTTGTCGGAAATCGTGATGGTGCGCGCTTCTTTGTTGAAGGCGATACGTATCTTCAGATCGCCATCATCGCCATACAGGGCGTTATTGTTCAGCGCTTCGAAACGCAGCTTGTCGCAGGCATCTGAGGCGTTGGAAACCAGCTCGCGCAGGAAAATCTCCTTGTTGCTGTACAAGGAGTGAATCATCAGTTGCAGTAGTTGTTTTACTTCAGCCTGGAAACCCAGGGTTTCGCGATTTACGTTCGCGGTTGCAGACTCGGACATGCTTTAACTCCCAATCAAACCAAATAAGGTAAGACCGGAGTTGGGGACTGGCAGGTGAATTTCAAGAGGGGCGAAGCAATCAATCAGTGAGAATCGCGAATCGCCCGCATCATTTCAGCATCAAGAACCTGCGTATCAGTGCCGGCGCAGCTTAAAACCTGAATTTCTTCAAAGTCGTGATGAACGCCGAGAGCTTCCAGCGTCTTTTGCGTCGCTTTGCCGGCACGCTGCGCCTTTAATTGCGCGAGCAGAAGGTCGTGATCGGAAAGCCCCGTTTTCAGACCATCCGGCAACTCTGCGCCGAGCTCGATAAGAACGCGAACCACCTCGGTCTTGCCGCCCCGCAGCGCCATGTTAAGCGGCGACGTCTGAACGCTGTTGTCGGCCAGATTAACCGTCGCTCCGCGATTTGCGAGTTCGCGAACAATATCGACAAAGCCCATAAAACAGGCAACGCCCATCGGCAGTCCGGGATCCCCGGCACCATCGTCAAGCTCAACCCCCGCCCCCGCATCGAGCAATGCCTTGACCTCAGCCAGACGGCCACTGCGAACTGCTTTAATCAGGTTGAGTTGAGTGGACATGAAATCTCTCTATGGATAAGGCAAAAAATTGAACAACATTATGAGTCGGACAGCCAAGCTTAATCAATAGTTCGGTAAACGACCTCAACAATATCAATCTCACGAATACCCAAGGGGCTTTGAAAGCGGATGCTGTCACCCTCGCGCGCCTTGATCAGCGCCCGCGCCAGCGGCGAGATCCAGCTGATGTGCCCGCGACTGAGATCCATTTCATCGACGCCAACAATCGTGTAAGTGTTTTCGCTGCCATCGGCATCAGCGATGGTCACCCGGGCGCCAAAAAAAACCTGATCGTTATCGCCCTGACGCAGGGGATCGACGATTTCTGCCAAATCAATCCGCTTACTGAGAAAGCGAATGCGACGATCAATCTCGCGCAGGCGGCGCTTACCATAAATGTAGTCGCCATTTTCCGAGCGATCACCGTTGGAAGCCGCCCAGGAAACCACATCGACAATGCGTGGACGCTCGCGCTTGACCAGTTCTTCGAGCTCACTTCTCAGCCGGGCATGCCCCGCCGGCGTGATGTAGTTGCGCGTACCGGCCGGGAGCTGCAGCGATGGCGAAAGCGCGTCTTCATCATCATCGCTGTCGCTCTCCCGAACGAACGCCTTGTTCATCAATAACCGATGCTGTAGTTCACAACATCAACGTTGATAAGTTCGCGACCCAAAATCGCCACGGTCGAGCGGGCAAACTGTTGCGTCCACTCTGGATTGTCGCGAAAACGGGTTTCACCGGCGTATTTGGCCACGCTAAGAATGCGATCCACAGCAAGAATTTTCCCGGTCGGCGTTGCAACATCGCATTCCAGCGCCTCGTACTCGCGGCCAAACCAGCGGCGCGCCTCCTCGGCGGCACCACCACCCACTTCAATATTGCCTAACTTGATGTCGAATTCCTGATCCTTGCCGAAGGACACGATCACCTGATGTTGCATTCGTCTCTCCTCTATCTTGTAGTTCAAGTTATTCTAGCAAAACCTCGCGCACACTTCGGAGCCATCATGGCCATCACCCCCCTTAACGATAACGAAATTGCCAATCTGCAGGAACAACTCAACGAATTGCACGCCGAACACCGCGACCTTGATCAGGTCATTGCCCACTTGACGGAAGTCCCGCCACCGGACGACCTGCTGGTGCGCCGACTGAAGAAGCGCAAGCTGGCACTGAAGGATCGCATCATGTTGCTGGAAGAAATGCTGGTTCCGGATATTCCGGCCTGAACGTCAGCTTAAAGTATCCACAGACCGACATACCAAGCCAGCGCGGCCATGGCGGCACTACAGGGAATCGTCAGCACCCATGCCCAGACGATGCCGCCCGCCACACCCCAGCGCACACGCCGGGCGCCACGGGTTGAACCGACACCGGCAATTGCCCCGGTAATGGTGTGCGTGGTGGACACTGGAATGCCCAGCGCCGTCGCCATGAACAGGGTAATCGCGCCGCCGCTGTTGGCACTAAAGCCGCGCGCCTGATTCAGCTTGGTGATCCTGTTACCCATGGTCTTGACGATACGCCAGCCGCCAAACATGGTGCCGATACCCATCGCGGTGTAGCAGGACAACACCACCCAACTTGGCGGCGCTGCATCAGCAGCCTGTGAAACACCAGCGGCAATCAGCAGCATCCAGATAATTCCGACCGTTTTTTGGGCGTCGTTACCGCCGTGGCCAAGACTGTAGGCTGCCGCAGAAAGCAATTGCAATCGGCGAAAATACTTGTCCACCTTGCGTTGCGGCATATTTCGACAAAGCCACGAGACCATCACCATGATCCCGCCGCCAATGACGAAGCCGAGGAAAGGTGCGATAAAGATGAAAGCGATGATTTTCAGGACGCCGCTCATGATCAGGCCGCTAAAACCAACTTTGGCCAGCGCCGCGCCAACCAGCCCGCCGATCAGCGCATGCGAGGACGACGAGGGGATACCGTAATACCAGGTAATGATGTTCCAGATAATCGCCCCGATCAGTGCGCCAAAAATCACATAGTGATCAACAATGGACGGCTCGATGGTGCCCTTGCCGATAGTCTTGGCGACCGTCAGATGAAACAGGAAATAGGCGAGAAAATTGAAACTGGCAGCCCAGACAACCGCCTGAAACGGCTTGAGCACGCGGGTTGAAACGATGGTGGCAATCGAATTGGCAGCATCGTGAAAGCCGTTCATGAAATCGAACAGCAGCGCGACAGCAACCAGGGTAGCGATCACCCCGAAACTCATGGTGAGATTTTCCATGGCTGGAAACCCGCTCAGGAGTTTTCGAGAACGATGGCTTCAATCGTCCCGGCCACATCCTTGCAGCGGTCGGTCACCGATTCAAGCAGCTCGTACATTTCCTTCAGTTTGATGACCTGACGCACGTCTGGCTCCTCGCGGAAAACCTTGGACATCGCTGAACGCAACATGCGGTCGGCCTCCGACTCAAGTTCGTCGATTTCGTGGCAGTGCTTGAGAATTTCCGGCGCGTTGTCCATGCTGTGCAGCAGATTGACGACGCTGCCGACGAGTACACAACTTTTTGCTGTCACTGCCGCCAGACCCAGCGCATCCGCCGGAACCCGCTGGATGTCATAGAGCGCCATCGATTCGGCAACGTCCTGAATGATGTCGAGGATGTCATCCATGCCGTTGATCAGCTGATGAATTTCATCGCGATCAAACGGGGTAATGAAGGATTTGTGCAACTGGGAAAGCGTGTCGTGCGTAATTGCATCGGCCGCACGCTCAATCTCGTCAATGCGGTCGGCATGTTCGACCGCTTTTTCAGGATTATTCACCAGTGCGTCGATTAGCGCGGTCAGTGCCGCTCCCCCCTGAACAATCAGCACTGCATGTGAATTGAACAATTCAAAATACTTACCTTCTTTGGGCATTAGGCGGTCAAACATGACAATTCCATGACGTTATTGTGACAAACATCATTCTACTACCGCGCGGCGCTCGCTTCTTGGCTTGACGCTAAAATGCAGCCCATGCCCAGTTTCAAATTTCCCGACGATGCTTTTGGCGACCGATTTAATCTCGCCGATCTCCCCCTGCCCCGCACCGCCGCCGGCTATGCAGTTCAGCGCCTGGGTACCGACACGCTGCTTGATCGCAGCAGCGCCAGCTTTTTATCGGTTCGCGCCATTCAATTGCAGGCACTTTTCGAGACTTTTGACGCCGCTCATGCCGCCGCCAGCGACTGGCTGATCAGGCAGTCGATCACCCACGAAGATCACGGTCTGGCCATCGTCCCGGCCAATTTCGACCCGCTGATGCAACGCCATGTACTAATTTATGGCGTTCTTTGCGGTCAACCCTGAATTAAGCCCGATTTTTATGGAGAGCCGCATGAGCATCCGCCCCCTAGGCAAAAGCGATTTAAGCGTTCCCGACATCTGCCTTGGCACGATGACATTCGGCGAACAAACCGGCGAGGCCGACGCGCACTCTCAACTCGATTACGCACTGGGTGAAGGCGTCAATTTCATCGACACCGCAGAAATGTATCCTGTACCGCCACGTCCGGAAACCTGCGGCGTGACTGAAAGCATCGTCGGCAACTGGCTGGCGCGCCAGCAGCGCGACAAGGTTATTCTCGCCACCAAGGTCGCCGGGCCGTCGCGCAATATGCATTGGATACGCCAAGGGCCGCTGGCGATGAATCGCGCCAATATCCGCGCCGCGATCGAAGGTTCGCTCAAACGGCTGCAAACCGATTACATCGACCTCTACCAACTACACTGGCCGGAGCGCAACCAGGCGATGTTCGGCCAATGGCAATTTGACCCGTGCAACGAACGCGACGTCACACCAATTCGCGAACAGCTGGATGCGCTGGCTGAAATGGTGCGCGAAGGCAAGGTGCGCCAGATCGCCGTTTCCAATGAACACCCGTGGGGCGTCATGCAATTTACCCGGCTGGCAGAAGAACACGGCATGCCCCGTATCGTCTCAACGCAAAACGCCTACAACCTGCTCAACCGTAACTTTGAAACCGGCCTCGCGGAAACCTGCTATCGCGAAAATGTCGGCCTGCTCGCATACTCGGTGCTGGCATTTGGCCACCTCACCGGCAAATACCTGGACAACCCGGCCGCCCCCGGCCGCATCACTCAATGGCCTGCATTTGGCCAGCGCTATAGCAAACCCAACGTCGCCCCGGCCGTTGCCGCCTATGCAGCGTTAGCCAAACAACACGGCCTGACACCGACACAACTGGCACTTGGCTTTGTTCACTCACGCTGGTTTGTCAGCAGCACCATCATCGGCGCTTCCTCATTCGCCCAACTCAAGGAAACCCTGGCAGCAACGCGCACGCCGATCTCCAAAGAACTTTTGGCCGAGATCGACGCGATCCACCTCAAATACACTAACCCGGCGCCTTAAAAAACCATGCCCACACTCGGTCTTGCCCACTACAACCTGCGTGCCGATAGCGCACTGTTGATCACCCTGCGCGACTTTTACGTGGCCGCCGTTGGCCTCGAAATCGGCCCGCGCGCCCCGCTAAGTCATCACGGTTTTTGGCTTAACGCCGGCGGCCGGGATGTTTTGCACCTTTCGGAAGAGCGTCCTGAAGACAAGCGGCGCAGCGGCGCTGACCTTACTTTTGACCATGTCGCTTTCGATTGCACCAACAGCCTTGAGGCCAAAGCCCGTCTCGCGAAACTGGCAATCAATTTTGTCGAAAAGCGGGTGCCCGGATCAGGAAAACTGCAGTTATTCTTCCGCGACCCTGCCGGCAATGGCATTGAATTGCTCTTCCCCGCCGATGAGCCGTGAGCCACTGATGCCGATGAGTTCATCCTTGTTTCAAGCCCTGGCCGAGGCGCTGGCGGCGACAAAAATCGAGCAAAAACTGGCGTTGACCGCAACACTTGCCGAAAACTGGGCGGCCGGCCGGTTTACCATCGATATTCCCGCCGTGCCGCAACTGACTTGCGGTTTCCCGGACAAGCCCGAGCTGGTCGCGCCCGGCAAGGTGCAGCAGCGCAACCCGCAAACCCCGGAAGGGCGTGCCCGGCTGCTGCATGCCATCGTGCACATCGAATTTTCAGCGATCAATCTGGCGCTTGATCACGCCGCCCGATTTCCCGGCATGCCACGCCAGTATTACGCCGACTGGATTGGCGTTGCCGCCGAAGAGGCTTACCACTTCCGCATCCTGCGCGAGCGCCTGCAAAGCCTTGGCCACGACTACGGTGACTTCCCCGCCCACGCCGGGCTGTGGGAAATGGCCGAAAAAACCGCCGGCGATGTCCTGGCGCGCATGGCGCTAGTGCCACGCCTGCTCGAAGCACGCGGCCTCGATGCCACACCGCCGATTCAACGCAAGCTGGAACAAGCGGGCGACCATGAATCGGCAAAGATTCTCGATATCATCCTGCGCGATGAAATCGGCCACGTCGGGCTCGGCGATCAATGGTTCCGGCGACTTTGCAGCGAGCGTGGACTGGTCGCCGAAACAACCTTCAAGCAATTGCTAAAAGACTTCAAAGCACCCTGGCCAAGCGCGCCAATGAACGAAAGCGCCCGCCTCGCAGCCGGTTTCACCGCCGCCGAACTGGCGGGACTGCAAAAAAAAGAGTAAACTAATCGAATCAATGCGTTGATGAAGCGCCCGCAGGTCTTTCGAAGCAGCCCCCGTCGTTCTTGTTTGCAGGTTCACCACATTGACTCGCCCCCGGCATGGCTGCATCGGGGAACTCAGGCCGCCCGACCACTCGGGCCTACCCGTCGCAAGCCATAACAAAGCCTAATAGCGACGATGAAAGGAACAGCATGTCAACCACAGAGGCCACCAACGCTCTGAGCTTTGCCGATCTCGGCTTAAGCGATTCACTTCTCAAAACCCTCACCGATATCGGCTACGAAACACCGTCACCGATCCAGGCTGAATGTATTCCCGTCCTGCTGCAAGGCCGTGACCTGATCGGTCAGGCGCAAACCGGCACCGGCAAAACGGCCGCCTTCGCGCTGCCGCTGATGGAACAGATCGACGTTAAGCTAACCAAGCCGCAAGCGCTGGTACTGACGCCGACCCGTGAGCTGGCGATCCAGGTTGCCGAGGCATTGCAAAGCTACGCCAAGAACCTGCCCGGCTTCCACGTCCTGCCGATCTATGGCGGCCAGAGCTATACCATTCAGCTCAAGCAACTCTCGCGCGGCGCCCACATTATTGTCGGCACGCCGGGTCGCGTCATGGATCACATCGAGCGCAAAACGCTCAACCTCGACCACCTGAAAACCATGGTGCTCGACGAAGCCGACGAAATGCTGCGCATGGGCTTCATCGACGACGTCGAATGGATTCTCGAACGCACCCCGGCACAGCACCAGACCGCACTGTTCTCGGCCACGATGCCGGAACAGATTCGCCGCGTTGCCCAGAAGTATCTGGTCGACCCACGTGAAATCAAGATCAAGTCCGCCACCGCTACCGTTGCTGCGATCCGTCAGGTCTACTGGCAGGTTTCCGGCATGCACAAGCTGGACGCACTGACCCGCATCCTCGAAGTTGAAGACAATTTCGACGCCGCCATCATCTTCGTGCGCACCAAAAATGCCACCGTTGAACTGGCCGACAAACTCTCTGCGCGGGGTTACGCGGCCGCCGCATTGAATGGCGACCTCAACCAGCAGATGCGCGAACGCGTCATCGAGCAATTGAAATCCGGCGCCCTCGATATCGTGGTCGCGACCGACGTTGCCGCCCGCGGCATCGACGTGCCGCGTGTCAGCCACGTCGTTAACTACGATATTCCCTACGACACCGAAGCTTACGTGCACCGTATTGGCCGCACCGGTCGTGCCGGCCGCACCGGCAACGCCATTCTGTTTGTCGCCCCGCGCGAAGTCAGCATGTTGCGCAGCATTGAGCGTGCCACCCGCCAGCCGATTGCCCCGCTCACCTTGCCGAGCCGTGCCGACGTCACCAACAAGCGCGTTACCGACTTCAAGGCAGGCGTCGTCGAAGTTTTGAATGCCGAAGGTCTCGACTTCTTCGCCAACATCGTTGCGCAAATCGCCGAAGAGCAAAACGTCGGCGCCGAGGAAATTGCCGCCGCTTTGGCGATGATGTGTCAAAAAGGCAAACCCTTGCAGATTCCCGGCGAGGACCCCGTTGCGCGTCCGTTGCCGGCCGCCGACACCCGTCGCCCAGGCAGTTTCGGCGAACGTGATCGTAAACCGCGCTCTGAAGATCGGGGCGACAGCCGTCCGCGTTTCGACGACCGCACAGCCAGCAAGCCGCGCTTTGAAGGTGGTGGAGAAAGCCGTCCGCGCTCAGAAGACAAGCCGCGTCGCGCCATGGCCCCATCGAGTGACATGATTACTTATCGCATTGATGTCGGCCGCGATCACGGCGTTCAGGTCAAGGACATCGTCGGCGCCATCGCCAACGAAGCCGGCATCGAAAGCCGCTTCATCGGCCGCATTGGTCTTTACGATGAATCAAGCACGGTTGAATTGCCAGCCGGCATGCCCGCCGAAGCCGCCAATGCCCTGAAACGCACCCGCGTCCGCGGCGTGCCGATCAACATGCGCCCCGACGAAGGTCGTCCGGATGACGGCGGTGATCGCAAATCCGACGGCGAGCGCAAGTTCAAGAAAAAGCCAGCCAGCTACTGATAGTCAGCATCGCTATATGCCACCACCGGAGCCACGAAATTTCGTGGCTCTTTTTTCGCCTGGCGATCCAGCGAGGCAGCTAAAAATCGAGCCAAAAACGGCGTTGACCGCAACAGATCAGATGCTGCGCAGGCATGAGCTCCTTTTTAGACATTCTGCGCCGATGGGACTCGCAGGGGTGCCTAGCGGACTTGATTTGTACGGCAGATAGCCGTATATTTCTTGCTAGGAGAAAACACCATGCCCATCACCATCTCACCACCCCAAGCCACCGCCCGCCTCGAAGCGCGTATCAGCACGGATTTGCATGCCATGCTAAAGCGTGCGGCTGAGATACAAGGCCGCACCATGACCGATTTTGTCGTTGCTGCAGTTCAAAGTGCGGCGCAACAGGCCATCGAAAAAGCCGAAATCATCCAACTTTCGATGAATGACCAGGCATTTTTTGCCCAAGCCATGCTGGCACCAGCAGAACCTACCCCCGCCCTGGAACGCGCCTTTGCTCGCCGTAACAAACTGCTGAGCGCCGAGTGAGCGAAACCCTGTTTCGGGTTCGCGCGCTTGATGCCAGCATTGACCGCAAAAGCTTCACCAGCGGCACAGCCGCGCTTGATCAGTATTTTCAGCAGCAAGTTACACAAGATATTAGGCGCCGGGTGACTGCCTGTTTTGTCGCGCTGACCGACAAAGGCAGAGTCGCCGGCTATTACACACTGGCAACGGCCAGCTTATTGCTAACCGACTTACCCGCCGAATTGGCAAAAAAATTACCGCGCTATCCATCGCTGCCCACGGTGCGTATGGGCCGCCTTGCAGTCGCTCAGGAATTTACGAAACAGGGATTGGGTGGCGCTTTGCTGGCTGATGCGCTTGAGCGCAGCATTCGTTCAGAAATCACGGCCTATGCCATGGTGGTCGACGCAAAAGACGACTGCGCAACTCGCTTTTACTTGCATCACGGATTCACCAGCCTGCCGGAAGCACCGCAAACGCTGTTTTTGCCGCTGGCGACGGCCCAAAAAATCCTGTCAGCCTGAAATTCGAGTCTTTTTCTGCGTTGACCGCAACAGATTAAAGATTGAGACCGGACTCAGCGCTTCCACTCGGGTAGTTCATGAATGGCCCGGATATCGTTGATCATCGACAACGCCAACCAGCTTTCAAGCGGGAAACGCACGCCGCCATCCTGCTCGCCATATTTACTGATCAACTGACGCGCCATGTCAGAGTTGCTGCCAAAGACACCGATTCCCTTCATCGCCCACGTTTCGAAGAGACGTGCATCAATAACCTCATAGGACAACAGCTGGATCTCATCATGACGCGTATCACGCACAATACGCAGATAGGTGTCATTGACCTCCTCAAAGGTTCCCTCGATCACCTGCAGGAAATGCGTCCTGCTGGCCAACAGGAATCCGGTGATCCCGGCGAGGGCATTGTTCGCCTCGCTGTGATGAAGGATGCGCTCGACCACGTCCCAGTTCAGATCCTCGACTGCCCGGCTCTTGTAAATCAGGCGATACATGCTTTTTCTCCTTCCATTCTGCTCGAAGTTGGTTCCTCAAGCCCCATCGTCGGTTGTGCAGCATTTCGGTCAGCAATTCACCCCCGCGCGAAAATAGGGCACACAGCAAGGTTTCACGGGCGCACGATTCCCGCTTCGCCCGCCGCGAAGCGGAGTCCCCGGCACGTCGGGGCCGCGGGAAGAACAACGAATCGACGAGTTATTTGCTTAACTGAACGGCATTGCGGCCAACTACCAGCTTTTCCGGTGTGCGAAACAAGCAAAGAACCGAGCCAAAAGCGACGTTGACCGCAACAGATCAAATTTGCAAACCGGGGGCTGATCTAACTGTAACTGACCGAGGCATTGACTCAGTCCGGTCATCAAGAGCCACTCATAGGCAAAGCCTGTCTGGCCGATTCAGACTGTCAACGGTCGGTCAAAAATTCTAAGGTGGCGTCAGCACCGTGCCCTAATCTCTCCTTCGTGCGCAGGGAAAGCAGACGCTCAGCACCCCCTGAAATGGATTTTCTGGCTTGCTGAATCCGACTCGCCTTTAGCTTGAGATCCACCTTGTCAGGGGCATGGACCATAAATCGTGCAGTTTCTGCACGAGATTCTAGTAAAGCCGAGACGATTCAGAGCAATAGGACCGAAAGGGGGCTACCCCCATTTTTTACGGCTCACTTATATGCCACAAACAACTTGGGCGGCAAGGCTAGTTGACCATGTGTTTTTTGGCTTACAAATGGCTACGCTTTTGATGCCGCCACGAGCACAAATATCGCCTGTACTTTTTCCAACATCGGTTTCATGGACTGTTCCACCTGATTTGTTCCTGCAACCAACGCTATAGTATTGAGTTCCTCCGTAAGAGGCTTTTTGAGACTGAGCTTCGAATAGTGTTATGTTGCTGCTGTCTTGCTCTCTTTTTGTTGAAGAGCAATTGCTATTGTAATTATTACTTCTCACAAACTGATTACCCTTGATGCCATAATAATAATCAAAAACACACTGGGCAGCTTCGACTTTTACATGACTTAACCCGTCATTTCTTTCTTTTATTAGGCCATTTTTTTTGTTGCCTGTTGAGCGTAAAACTATTTTCTGGGACGGCAACAAACTGCATAGATTCTTATAGATGTTCTCTTTCGGATTAACAGCGCCATTAATCTCCATTCCCGTCATGCTCATATTCCATGTCACATGCATATCTTCACTATCAAACGTGAATTCACAGGAGCTGTAATTTTCACCTGCGCTAACAAACGGCGAAAACATAAAAACAGTGACAATTTGAATCAAAAACGAATTTATTTTCACGGCATACCCCTTATTTGGTTCCTGAATACGGTCAGCCCTTCAGGAGGAGTGCATTATCTACCCATGTCGCATTTTGCTCAAACTGAATGTCGGCTTAATGGGTATGCGAATTAAGGACTGCTTGTGGCCGACATTTGCCCTTGATTTCGCGGCACTGACAGACCGCTTCCGCTGCTTTGCCGCCCTTAGAGTAACAAACCTGACGGGCTCTTATGGGCACGCAAGAAGCACCGAGACTCAAATTGATCTGACACTCAGCGTCAGATCAATTCCAGATTTCAACAGCAAAAAACCGCTCCCAGCGACGCTCTCCCGATCAAACCAGCTCCAGCAACAAATCCTTGGCATTGATGGTTTCCCCCGAACGGACATGCAGGGCATGCACTGTCGCGTCGCGGTCGGCTGTCAGCATGGTTTCCATTTTCATCGCCTCGATCGAGAGCAGCGGGTCGCCTTTCCTGACTTTCTGACCGGTTTTTACAGCAATGGTGACGACCATGCCGGGCATAGGCGCGCCAACATGTTTGATATTCCCCTCCTCGGCCTTCGGCTTGCTGCGCACGCTGCCCGCCAGGCCGGCTTTGGCGACGCGCACGGTGCGCGGTTGGCCGTTGATTTCAAAGAAGACTTTGATCCGGCCCTCTTCATCGACTGTGTCGGAGCGCCCGGTCTGGCGAACGATCAGCGCTTTGCCTTTTTCGATATCAACCGAAATTTCTTCGCGATCTAGCAGGCCATAGAAGAAGGCCGAGGTCGGCAGCAAGGAGACATCGCTGAACTCGCGGCGGTGCTCGGCGTAATCCTTGAAGACCTTGGGATACATCAGGTAGGAGGCGAGATCGGTGTCACTCAGCTTGCGCCCGATAATGTGTTCGGCTTCTGCACGTTTGGCTTCCAGATCGACGGCCGGCAGATGATCACCGGCGCGCCCCTGCATCGGTGGCTCGCCACGCAATACTTTCTGCTCCAGCGCCTTGGGGAAGCCGTCCGGCGGGAACCCGAGTTCGCCCTTGAATAGCGAAATAACCGATTCCGGGAAGGCGATTTCGCGCTGCGGGTCGCTGACATCAGCCGGTTTTAGATCATTGGCGACCATGAACAGCGCCATGTCGCCAACCACTTTTGAGGTTGGCGTCACCTTGACGATGTCGCCAAAAAGTACGTTCACATCGGCATAGGCTTTGGAAACCTCCGGCCAGCGCGGCTCCAGCCCCATGGCGCGGGCCTGCTCGCGCAGGTTGGTGTATTGGCCGCCGGGCATTTCGTGGTTGTAAACATCCGAGGTGCCGGCGCGCATGTCAGCCTCGAAGGGGACATAGCCTCGGCGCACGCCTTCCCAATAGTGCGAGAGCGCCTGCATGGCGCCAAGGTCGAGTCCGGGGTCACGCGGCGAGCCAGCCAGGGCGGCGGCTATCGAGCCTAGATTGGGTTGAGAAGTCAGACCGCTCATGGAATCGAGCGCGCCATCGACGGCGTCGCAGCCGGCATCAATGGCGGCGAGTACCGAAGCAGCGGAAATGCCGCTGGTGTCGTGGGTGTGGAAGTGAATCGGCAAGGCGACTTCCTGCTTGAGCACGCGCACCAGCTCATGCGCCGCGCGCGGCTTGCAGACGCCGGCCATATCTTTGATGCCGAGGATGTGCGCGCCGGCCTTTTCAAGTTGCTTGGCGAGGCCGACGTAGTATTTCAGGTCATATTTACTGCGTTTTGTGTCGAACAGGTCGCCGGTGTAGCACAGGGTGCCCTCGCACAGTGCGCCGGTTTCGATCACCGCATCCATCGCCACACGCATGTTGTCGACCCAGTTCAGCGAATCGAAAACACGGAAGACATCAACGCCGTTTTTGGCCGCCTGCTGGACGAAATAGCGCACCACATTGTCGGCGTAGTTGGTGTAGCCGACGGCATTGGAGGCGCGCAACAGCATCTGGAAAAGAATATTCGGCGTTGCTTCACGCAAGCGCGTCAGGCGCTCCCACGGGTCTTCCTTGATAAAACGCAGGGCGACATCGAAGGTTGCGCCACCCCAGCATTCCAGCGAAAACAACTGCGGCAGCAGGCGGGCGTAGTGCGGCGCAATCTCGATCATGTCGCGCGAGCGCATGCGGGTGGCGAAGAGTGACTGGTGCGCGTCACGCATCGTCGTATCGGTCAGCAGCACTTGCGGCTGCGCCTTCATCCATTGCGCGAAACCGCTTGCACCGAGTTCCTTTAGGCGATCACGGGTGCCCGGCAGAATCGGCTGGCTTAGGTCGCAGGCCGGCTTGATTGGCAGCGCCAGCGGCAATTTGGGCAGGACGCGATTTTTCATCTCGGGATTGCCGTTGACCGTAACCTCACCCAAGAAGCGGATCAGACGGGTGGCGCGGTCGCGGCGCTTCTGGAAATGGAAGAGTTCAGGCGTTGTGTCGATGAAGCGCGTTGTGCATTCGCCGGAGCGGAACAGCGGATGGGCAATGACGTTTTCAAGAAACTGCAGATTGGTCGCCAGCCCGCGCACGCGGAACTCACGCAGGGCACGATCCATCCGTGCCGCCGCTTCATCCGGGGTGTGCCCCCAGGCGGTGACCTTGACCAGCAGCGAGTCGTAATACGGCGTGATCACCGCGCCGCCATAGGCCGTGCCGGCGTCAAGGCGGATACCAAAGCCGGCCGCGCTGCGATAGACGGCGATCTTGCCGTAATCCGGGGTGAAGTTGTTTTCCGGGTCTTCCGTCGTCACCCGGCATTGCAGGGCGTGGCCACGCAAGGAAATGTCCTTTTGCTCCGGGATGAAGGAAGCTTCATCACCAATGCGTGCCCCCTCGGTGACTCTGATCTGCGCCTTGACGATATCGACGCCGGTGACCTGCTCGGTCACCGTATGCTCGACCTGAATGCGCGGATTGACCTCGATGAAATAGTATTTGCCGTCATCGACGTCGTAGAGATATTCAACCGTCCCGGCATGGCTGTATTTGGCCGCCCGCGCCAGGCGCAGCGCCGAAGCGCAGAGTTCCTGCCGGGTCGCTTCGTCCATGTAGGGCGCCGGCGCACGCTCGACCACCTTCTGGTTACGCCGCTGCACCGAGCAATCGCGTTCGAAAAGATGGACCAGATTGCCATGCTTGTCACCGAGTACCTGGACTTCAACGTGGCGGGCGCGGCGCACCAGTTTTTCCAGATAAACCTCGTCATTGCCAAAGGCAGCCAACGCTTCGCGTTTGGCTAATTCCATCATCGGCGCCAGATCAGCTTCCGTCTCGATCACCCGCATACCGCGCCCACCGCCGCCCCAGCTGGCTTTCAGCATCAAGGGATAGCCGACCTCGGCAGCCATTTTCTTGGCCACTTCAAGGTCATCAGGCAGCGCAGCGGTCGCCGGGACCACCGGGACGCCGGCGGCAATCGCGACATTACGCGCAGCAACCTTGTTGCCAAGCAGGCGCATGACGTCGCCCTTGGGGCCAATGAAGGCGATGCCGGCTTTGACGCAGGCATCGGCAAAATCAGGATTTTCTGAAAGGAAACCGTAACCGGGATGAATCGCATCGACATTGGCTTCCTTGGCAATGCGGATGATGTCGTCGATATCAAGATAGGCTTGAATCGGCTTCTTGCCAGCGCCAACCAAATACGATTCGTCAGCCTTGAAGCGATGTAGCGCAAAGCGGTCTTCGTTGGAGAAAATGCCAACGGTGCGAATGCCCAGCTCAGAAGCGGCGCGCAGCACGCGAATGGCAATTTCGCTGCGGTTGGCAACGAGCAGACTCTTGATCTTGTGCATTTTCAGTTCATTCCCGGTTTGGTTGGCGTTGTGGTTTAGCAATTGCCATGCCTTGCAATCTTGCATGGTATGTCGATTGCTTGGATAGGCCGCCTATTTTTATTTTGTTCGCGCAGGGCCATTAGAACGCTGGCAAAAGCTGTTTTCATCATGCCGAAACCACCTTGCGTTCATAATATCGTCTTTGCGCGCTGGAAAATTCGGCGCACCAACCCGGGGCGGCAGGCCTTGATCGCTCCCAAGAGAGGGCGTCGACCGCCGTTAAGGGCGAACGCTTTTTTACCATTAGTTTTAGTCTGGAGTAGGACATGCAACAGCTATCAACGCAGGGACAGCAGTTCGTACAAGACCTGGCACAGCGCTACGGGGTCAGCACCGATGCCGCGATCACCATGCTTTACGCGGTGATGAATGGCAATGGCACGATGGCGCAGTTCAGCCATCCGGAACTCGGCGGCGGCGGCCAGTGGATGCAGGGCGGCATGACGATGGTCGGCGACATGTTCAATTACGGCCTGAAATCCAAGGTTGACGGCTTGTGTGTCGAAATCTCCAACCAGTTAATGAACCAGCCGGCCTACTTTCAGCCGCCGGTCAGCCAGTCGCAATTTCAAGGCGGGAACAACGGCAGCCTGTTTGTTTCAGCCGCCGCAGCAGGCCAGTGGTGGCCAAGCGATCTCGGCTCGCCGTCATCGACCGGCGGGCAGAACAATGTGCGCTACGCCGTATTCCCAGGCTCGCGCCGGTTGGTGGTCGATATTGGCGGCCAGATCACCGTCTACGACACCCTCGACAACCAGATCGGTGGCGTTTCGCAGCAACAGGGCGGCAACGATTCGATGACTTTCAGCAGCCAGTACGGCACGATCAATGTCAGCAGTCTGCCGGTGATCAGCATCAACGGTTACCAACAGCAGCCGCAAAACTTCATTGCCCCGGCCCCGTTCGTCAATGAAGCGCCGGCTTATCAGCCCACCAACGCGCCGGATGGCGATGTTTTTGCCAAAATTGAACGGCTGGGCGATCTTTTTCAAAAAGGCATTTTGACCGAGCAGGAATTTACGGCCAAGAAGATGGAATTGCTCAACCAGGTGTAACTCGGGTCTGCCCGGGTAAAAAACCGGGCTAAAAATGGCGTCGACCGCAAACATTCAAAACCTGCGGCTACGACGCCATTTTTTTCGCCTGTAGCAACGCTGCCGGATAGCGATCTGAGCACACGCCATCATTTTTGTTAAGCGAAAACAAAAACTGTTATTGACATCAATTCTCGTTTACATAAAATGAGAGTCATTCTCATTAACAGCCAAAACCATGAATTCCCCAGCCAAATCCGTATCGCCAAGCCCGCGACCAGCGCCAGCCGGCGACCGTCCTTGCATCAATAGCACCCGGATACTTTGCGGCGCATCGGCGGTTGAAATTGAGCACGCCGGCCAGCGCTACCTGCTGCGCGTTACCCGCGAAAACAAGTTGATCCTTACAAAATGAGCCGTTCTCCGCTGCGCCTCTCATTTCCGTGGCCAGCGAGCAACGACTACTAATTTTTTTCTAACCGACCACTCAAGCCAGCCAGCCGATCATGCGAGCCAGCCAGAGATTTCTGGAGTTTTGCCATGTCTCGCATCAATAAAAGCATTTGTGCGCTCGCCCTCGCCGCCGCATTTTCTCAAGCACAAGCCGGTGAAGGCAGCTTCGGCTGGATTTACACACTCGATCTGCAACCCAAGGGCACCTGGGAATTTGAGCAAAAGCTTCAGTACAACAAGGGGCAAGCTGGCGGCAACTACGATTTCTGGCAGGGTCGCAGCGCGATCGAATATGGCGTCAATGAGAACTTGCAGCTCGCCGGCTATCTCAACACCAGCTACGTCAATGCTTATCGCAACTATCCGGCGACGACCGAGTTCCCCAGCGGCGAAACCGGTGGCTGGGGTGTTGCTTATCCGGGAGATGACAAGTACAGCAAATGGCGTGTCGAGGGCGGTTCACTGGAAGCCATCTGGCGTCTGAGCAACCCGGTCATCGACCCGGTTGGCGTCGGCCTTTACGGCGAAGTCACGCTGGGCAACATGAAGGACGAGTTTGAAACCCGCCTGATGCTGCAATCCAACTTCCTCGACGACAAACTGATCCTGGCTGCCAACATTGTCGGCGCCATCGAAAAGGTCAAATTTGTCGATGGCGAGACCGGGCCGGAAAGCATGATCGACATCCTGCTCGGCGCCTCTTACCGCGTTGCCAACAACTGGACAGCCGGGCTTGAATATCGTTTCCACAACGATTTTTACGGCTACAAATTTGACACCTACACGCAGCGCGCCCACTTCATCGGCCCCAATGTGCATTACGCCACCAAGGACTGGTGGGTAACCGGCGCCTGGCGCTACCAGTTGGGCGGCAAGTGCTGGGCACCGAACGATGGTGAATGTTCTGGCGGCATGGTCTGGGATAGCCACTCCAAAAACGAATTCATCGTCAAACTTGGCATGCCCTTCTGAGGAGCTGGATCATGCAATGGAAACCCGCAGCAACTCTGATGCTCGTTCCAGTCGCCGCGCTGATGGCGCCGGCGCTGGCGCATGCCAAAATCAATGTCGGCGTCGAAGAGGCGCAGCAGCGCATTTTCCCCGGCCAGAAACTGACGCAGAATGCCGTCGCCCTGACCGAAGCGCAACGTGAGCGGATGCAGGAACTTTCGTCGGTGCGTGAGCCTTTCCGCGGCGAACGTGTCTGGCGCACCGCCAACGGTGACTGGTTCATTGTCGATGAAGTGGTCGGCAAGCACGAGATGGTCAAATACGCGCTGGGCATCAACGCCGATGGCACGATCAAGCAGATCGAGATCATGGCTTATGTCGAGTCCTACGGCTATGAAGTCGGCGAGGCCAGCTGGCGCAACCAGTTCGTCGGCAAGAGCGGCAATGCCACGCTGAAGCTGAATAAGGACATCAAGAACATCTCCGGCGCAACCCTCTCCTGCAAACACCTGACTGACGGCGTCAAGCGCCTGATGGTCATGCACGATCTGGTGCTCAAAGGCAGCAAGTGAAATCCTGCCGGCCGCTGCTCGGGACTTATGTCGATATCCGCGTCCATCATGCTGACGCGAATATCGCCCTTGTCACGGTCAACGCCGGATTTGAGGCAATTTTTCGTGTCCAGCAACTGATGTCGGTCTTTGATCCAAACTCCGATATCAGCCGCATCAACCGCCTGGCGCATCGCCAGTCAGTGCCGGTTGATCCGTGGACACGCGACGTGCTGGAACTGGCGCTGGATTTGCACGCCGCCTCGGATGGCCTGTTCGATTGCGGCATTGCCCCGCAGTTGGCGGCATGGGGCTTGCTGCCGGATGAGCAACACGAGCCGGCGCCCGCCTCCAGCATCGCCAATCTCCACTTTAACGACGTCGGCCATGTCGTGTGCATTGCCCCAACCCGCCTTGATCTCGGTGGTATCGCCAAAGGCTATGCGGTAGACCGCGCCGCCGAGGCAATTCTCGCGGCCGGCGCCACTGGCGGGGTGATCAATGCCGGCGGTGACCTGCGCGCTTTTGGCGACGCCGAGGAAGCGATCTACCTGCGCGACCCCGGCAATCCGGAACAATTACGTTTTGCCGGCCACTTGCGCGATGGCGCCTGTGCCACCTCGGCCACCTATTACTCGCGTCGCAAGCACAGCGGGCGCGAGGTTTCCGCCCTGATCAATCCACGCACCCGGCAGCCACTGGCCAATCGCCGCAGTTACTCGATCATCGCCCCGCGCTGCGCCCTTGCCGATGCACTGACCAAGGTGCTTGCCCTCTCCGACAATGCCAGCCTGGCGATTTTTTCCCGTTACGACGCCCACCCCATCATTCTGGATCAAAGCTGAATCTGCCATGAGCCACCACAAACGCAGCCGCGTCGGCCACCTGCCACGCTGGCAGCGCCTCACCACCCACCTTGTATTCACCATTTGCGCCCTCTCCGGCCTCGCCTTCCTGCTCAAGCGGGAATTCGGCTTCATGCTTTGGGACATTGCTGCCCGCCAGTTTCTCGTCTGGCACGGGATCAGCGCCGCCTTCGCCCTGCTCGCCTTCGGTGCCGTGCTGCCCGGCCACATCCGCGGCGCCTGGAATCTCAAGCGCAACCGCAGTTCGGGCATGGCCATGCTGATCGTCATGGCAACCCTGATGCTTTCCGGCCTGCTGCTCTATTACGGCGATGAAGAATGGCACAGCGGCGTCCTCTGGGCGCACTGGATCATTGGCGGCATTGCCTTTGCCGCCTTTCCGCTGCACCTGATACTCGGCCAGCACGCCAACAGGCAACGCGCTGCGGCAGTCACAAATAGCTTGAGTTCTGTAGTCACAGCAGCCACTACCCTGCAATAATCCACGCTGGAACAGCAAGCAGCAAACATAACGAGAAATTCACCGTGACCACCCCGAACGCCATCCTCCTCGTCGGCCATCCCAACGTCGGCAAATCGGTGCTTTTCCATCGCCTGACGGGTTCCTACGTCAATGTTTCCAACTATCCGGGAACCACCGTCGAAGTCACCCGCGCCGATGCCCGCTTTGACCATGACGTAATCTTGCTCGACACCCCCGGCGTTCTCTCCCTGCCTTCGCGCAGCGACGATGAGCGCGCCACCATGCGCGCCCTGCTCAGCGAGAACACCCGCTGCCTGGTACAAGTGGGCGACGCCAAAAATTTACGCCGCACTTTGACGTTGACCGCACTACTCGCCGAACTCGGCGTGCCGATGGTGCTGGCGCTCAACATGCACGACGAGGCGGC
>JAABQV010000032.1 GCA_011391255.1 Dechloromonas sp. | reverse complement strand
ACGACTGCGACGGTGCCACCGCCACCGCCGTCGGCATGCGCGCCCTCAAGGCACTCGGCGCCAATGTTAATTTCCTACTGCCCGACCGTTTCAAGCTCGGCTACGGCCTCTCGCCGGAAATCGTTGATGTTGCCGCCGAGCAATCGCCCGACCTGATCATCACCGTCGACAACGGCATCGCCAGCCTTGAAGGCGTTGCCCGCGCCAATGAGTTGGGCATTGCCACGCTGATCACCGACCACCATTTGCCTGCGGCCACGCTGCCCGCCGCCGATTGCATCGTGAACCCCAACCAGCCGGGCTGCGATTTCCCTTCCAAGTGCATCGCCGGCGTCGGCGTCATGTTCTACGTCATGCTCGCCCTGCGCGCCGAGTTGCGCGAACGCGGCTTCTTTGCTGATCACCCCGAACCCAATTTTGCCGATTTGCTTGATCTCGTTGCCCTCGGCACCGTTGCCGACGTCGTCAAACTCGACCGCAACAACCGCATTCTGGTCAGCCAGGGCTTGAAGCGCATGCGCGCCGGCCGCCTGCAAACCGGCATCGCCGCCCTCTTCAAAGCCGCCAGCCGCGACCCGAAAAAAGCCTCGGCCTTCGATCTCGGCTTTCTCATCGGCCCGCGCCTCAACGCTGCCGGGCGACTAGCCGACATGCGCCTCGGCGTCGAATGCCTGATCACCGACGACCCGGCGCGCGCCCTGCAAATCGCTCAGGAACTCGACACGCTCAATCGCACGCGGCGCGAAATCGAAGCTGGCATGCAGGAACAAGCGCTGATCCTGCTCGAATCACTGGACGCCAACGACCCCGCCCCCGGCATCGCGCTCTTTGACGAAAGCTGGCACGAAGGCGTCGTCGGCATCCTCGCCTCACGGATCAAGGAAAAACTGCACCGCCCGGTCTTCGCCTTTGCCCCCAGCGAAGGCGGCATCATTAAAGGCTCCGGCCGCTCCATCCCCGGCCTGCACCTGCGCGACGCGCTCGACCTCGTCGCCAAACGCGCCCCGGATTTGCTGGTTCGCTTCGGCGGCCACGCCATGGCGGCAGGTGTTACGGTCAACGCCGAAAACTTCGAGAAATTTCGTGAACTCTTCGCCCAGGTCGCCGGCGAACTGATCGCCCCCGCTGACTTAACGCGCACCCTGGAAACCGACGGCCCGCTCGAAGGCGGCTACATCTCCCTCGAAACCGCCCGCCTGCTGGAAAACGAAGTCTGGGGCCAGGGCTTCCCGGCCCCGCTCTTCCTTGACGAATTTGAGGTAGAACAGCAACGCATCCTCAAAGAGAAACACCTCAAGCTAAAACTGCGCAAAGGCAATACGCGCATCGAAGCCATCCAGTTCAACTTCAGCACCCAACCCGGCAACAAAACCCGCGCCGCGTTTCGGCTATCGATTAATGAATACATGGGGGTTGAGAGCCCGCAGTTGATGGTTGAGTATTTGGAGTAGGTCGATTACGGCAGATGCTACGGTCAACGCGCAAAATACCGATTTTTTAAGCCACCACGCCTTCGAGGCTCATCATGCCAACCATCAGTCAGTTCTTCGGTGTCGTCATCCAAATGTTTTGGCGCGAGCATGCGCCTCCTCACTTCCATGCACTTTATGCTGAATATGAAGTCCAAATAGACATTCGCACACTGGAAGTAATCGTTGGACATCTGCCCAAGCGAGCCTTGGCTCTCACGATAGAATGGGCCATCGAGCACCGCGCTGAACTCATGGAGGACTGGAATTTATGTCAAGCCAAACAACAACCCAAGAAAATTCAGCCACTGGAGTAATTCCGGCTGCACCATGGCGGATTAACGCGGTGTCCGTGCTGCCTGATTTCCGGCTGGCAGTGACGTTTTGTGATGGCCGCAATGGGATTGTCGATTGCTCCTCAATTCTGAAAAGCAGCGATCCCGGCATTTACGCACCATTGGCTGAACCCGATTTCTTTGCACAGGTAAAGCTTGAACTAGGTGCGCTTGCATGGCCTAACGGGGCTGATCTTGATCCCGGCTGGCTGCATACAGAATTGGCAGACCAAAAATCGTGGTCTGTCCCCTTTTAATTACTTTTTGTGGTCTGTCCCCTTTTAATTAGTGGTCTGTCCCCTTTTAATTCGGATGGTCTGCCATCTGCTCAAAGCCGTATTTTTGATAAGATCAAAGGGGTCAGAACCATTTATGCAATCAGCATTTATCAGCGATTTGCAAAACTGTTACGGTCAACGCCCAAAAAGCAGGGAATATTTGATCATTCAATATGCATGCTGATGCTGCTTTGCCTGTTCGCTATGCAACCTGTGCATGCCTGATGCTGACTGTTGGCCGATGCGCCTCAGCCTGCCACAAATCATAGGCCAGTTGCCCTTTCAGCCAACTTTCCGCTGTCGGTCCATCCAGCCATGACTCCAAGCGCAGGGCAAGATCGATGCTGACCCCAGCCTTGCCATTCAGCACACGCGATAGCGTTACCCGGTTGATACCAAGTTCTTCAGCGGCCTGCGTGACCGTCAGGCCCAGCGCCGGCAAAACATCGTCCTTCAGGGTTTCGCCGGGGTGCGGCGGATTGAACATTCGTCCCATACGATTCTCCTAGTGATAGTCCTGGTAATCGACCAGGATGGCGTCTTCGCCTTCAAACGTAAAAGTCATGCGCCAGTTGCCGTTGACCGTAACCGACCAGTGATCAGCCAGCTCACCAGCCAGTGGATGCAATTTCCAACCCGGCATGTTCATTTCCTTGGCCGACCGAACATCATTCAATTGGCGTAGTTGCCTGCCCAGTCGCGCGGCGTGATCCGGGCGGATGCCTGACTTGCTGCCTGTCTCGAAAAACAGTTTCAGACCTTTGTGCTTAAAGTGCTTGATCATGGAATGATTGTAGCGTTATGCGCTACACACAACAACCGAAATTATCGAAGTCCAACCTGCCAAGTTGGTCAGCCCCATAATCAACGCTCAAAAAGCCGAGAAAATTTGACCGCTCATTGACGGATACATCGCAAGCTCCCCACAGACCTGAGCCGGGCCAATGCAAAATTTAGCGGCTGATTTCCTGTCGACCGCAACCAATCCCATTTTTCTTGCTCTAACGTCATGGAAACCACGGAGAATCACTTGGCCAGACTTAAATCAATCCACGCCCTCGCCAGCCTGATGCTGGCGGCTGCATTTTCTGCTCACGCCAGCGAAGATGGCGTTAAGCCGCCATCGAGCCGGCAAGTCAATCAGGAAACCTTGTCCTGCCTGCACCCCGGCAATTGCGTTAATTCCTTCAGCAGTTACGGCTTGGAGGCGCTCGCTTTTGAGGGTAATAGCGAACAGGCAATGGCCTTTTTGCGCGCCACGCTGGCCACCTTCCCGGAAGCGACGATTATCAATACCGCGCCGCTCTATCTGGAGGTGATTTTCACGACCACGATAGGCTTCAAGGATCAGATCGAGTTTCGCATTGACGAGCCCTCCAAACGCATCGACTACCGCTCGCGCTCCAAGCTGGGCTTGTACGATTTCAACAAGAATCGCTCGCGAATGCAGGATTTTTCGGCCAGTTTCAAGACTGTTACGGTCAACGCCCAAAAAGACGGAAAAAATTGACCGTTGGCTAACTCGGCCCAAGCTGCGCAATCCCCATTTCTTGCTATCCTCCCGCACTTCCCCGGGCATTCATCGCTGCCCGACCAGTTAAGCAATTTACGGAGTGGCAGCTATGGCTTCCTTGCAAGATCAGTTTTTAAAAGCCGGCCTGGTCAATAAAAAGAAGGTCAAACAGGTCACCCACGAAAAGAGCAACCAGAAGAAGGATGAGCGCCGGACGGGCACCGAGACGGTCGATGAAATTCGCCTCGCCGCCCTCGAAACGCAGCGCAAAAATGCCGGGCGGGCGCGTGAATTGAATGCCCAGCGCGATGCGGCGGCCAAGCAAAAGGCCATCGTCGCGCAAATCGTCCAGATGGTGCAGCAGAACCGCCAGAGCAAGGGCGCCGGCGACATCGCTTACAACTTCACCCATGACAACAAGATCAAACGGATTTATGTCTCGGCCGCCGTCCAGACCCATCTGATCGCCGGGCGCCTGGTCATCGTCTGCCAGGGTGAGAACAGCGAGCTGGTGCCACGGGTAATCGCCGACAAAATCGCCGAGCGCGATGCCTCGCTGGTGGTGCGGGTGAACAAAACCAACGCCGAAATTGATGCGGACGATCCCTACGCCGCCTTCCAGATTCCCGATGACTTGATGTGGTAGCCGTAGCACCAACTTTTAGCTGTTACGGTCAACGCTCAAAATCCCGCGAAAATTTACCTGCTCAGTAACGCACCCCAGCCGGCGGCGTGAAGGAATCCAGCGCATTCAGATAAGCCGCACGGGCGAAGGCGCTTGGGTTGGGCAGGTTTTGCTGGCTCATTGAGCCTTTAAGCTGCGCCACGGATTCGTATTCGTGCGTTTCCATCCACTCGCTTAGACCAGCGAGTACGGCCTGCAGAGCTTGTGGCCCGTTGAGCAGTAGCGCGCTTGCCATATGCACGGCATCGGCGCCGGCGAGCAGCATTTTTAGCGCATCCTCTGCCGTATGAACGCCACCGGTTGCCGCCAACGTCAGACCGGTGCGGCCGCGCAGGATGGCGATCCAGCGCATGGTGAGCAGGACATCGGCCGAGGTGGATAGTTGAACGCGGTCAACGACGGTCAGCGAGGCGAGATCGATATCCGGCTGGAAGAAGCGGTTGAACAGGGAAACGCCTGCCGCGCCGGCATTTTCCGCTTGCTGGACGAAATTCGGCAGCGACGAGAAGAAGGGCGAGAGCTTCATGCTGACCGGAATGCTGACCACCGTTTTCAACTCACGCAGTAGCGCGAGATAGCTATCTTCCAGCACCTCGCCACTGACCAGCGGGTCGCCGGGCATGAACCAGGCGTTGAGCTCCAGCGCATCGGCACCGGCTTCCTGCATTTCCTTGCCGAGTTCGACCCAGCCAGAGAGCGAGGAACCGTTCAGGCTGGCGATAACCGGAATGCTCAGGCGCTGCTTGAGCAGGCTGATTTGCTCAAGATAGGTATCGAGCTTGCTCTGGTAGTCATTGGCAAACGGCAGGTGACCGGCCGATTCGCCAAACGACGAAGGATTGACAAGGAAACGGTCGATCATCTTTTCATCGTTGCGGACGTCTTCCTCGAACAGCGAGTGCATGACGATGGCGGCAGCGCCGGCATCTTCGAGGTGCAATACCGGATCGAGGTTACGGCTGAGCGGCGTTGAAGAAGGAACCAGCGGGTTTTTGAGCTTCAGGCCGAGATAGTTGGTGGATAGATCAAGCATTTGGCGCCTCCTTATGTTCAGCAGCTTCGCGGTCTTTTTCGGCAATTACTACTTCCGGCACGGCCATTTCAGCCAACTCGAGATATTCCTGATGGCGCAAACGGGCATCCTTTTCGGCCTGCACCATGAACTGCTCGGCAGCTTCGGGGTTCTGGCGTTCAAGGACGGTGAAGCGTGCTTCATTGCGCGCAAAGTCGCGGAAGGGAATGCTTGGGGCAGCGCTATCGACCGACATCGGGTGCTTGCCCTGCTCGCGCAGACGCGGATCGTAGCGCAACAGGGGCCAGTGGCCGGATTTGACCGCCAGATCCTGCTGACTGTGGTTGTGCGACATATCGACCCCGTGTGCAATACACGGGCTGTAGGCGATGATGATCGAGACGCCAGGATAGCTTTCGGCATCGATGAAGGCCTTCAGCGTGTGCGTATCCTTGGCCCCGTAAGCAACCTTGGCGACGAAGACGTTTTCGTAATCCATGGCAATGCGCGCCAGATCCTTCTTGCGGTTCTGCTGCCCACCCGCCGCGAATTTGGCGACGGCGCCTCGCGGTGTGGCCTTCGAGTTCTGGCCGCCGGTGTTTGAGTAAACCTCAGTATCGAGCACCAGAATATTGACGTCCTGCCCCGATGAAAGCACGTGGTCGAGACCGCCAAAGCCGATGTCGTAAGCCCAGCCGTCGCCACCGATGATCCATACACTGCGGCGGATCAGGGTTTCCGCAATTGCCGCCAGTGAAGCCGCTTCCGGTGTCGCGAGATGGCCGAGTTTGGCCAGCAAGGCAGCAACCCGTTCGCGCTGTTCGTGGATACCAGCTTCAGTCGTCTGATCGGCATTGAGCAAGGCGCTTACTGCATCATCGCCGACCTCCAGCGCTAGTCCGTGCAACTGGGTGCGCGCGGCATCGGCCAACTGATTGGTGGCGAGGCGCATGCCGAGGCCGAATTCGGCATTGTCTTCAAACAGTGAATTGTTCCAGGCCGGCCCGCGCCCGGCTGCATCGGTGGTGTAAGGCGTCGTTGGCAGATTGCCGCCGTAGATCGACGAACAGCCGGTGGCATTGGCAACCATCATGCGGTCGCCAAACAACTGGGTAGCAAGGCGAATGTAAGGCGTTTCGCCGCAACCAACGCAGGCGCCGGAAAACTCAAAATAAGGCTGCAGCAGCATCGAACCGGGCAGCGTACCGCGCTTGGCGAGGCGGCGGTCGTAATCGGGCAACTTGAGGAAAAATTCCCAGTTTTCCGCTTCCGGCTTGCGCAGCGGCGCTTGCTCGGCCATGTTGAGTGCCTTGCGCGAGACATTGGTTTTGTCGCGGATCGGGCAGACCTCGACGCACAGCGTACAGCCGGTGCAATCCTCGGGCGCCACCTGATAGCTCATGCGCGAGCCGGCCGGGTAATCCTTGTTACGCGCGGCCATGTGCTTGAAGGTGGCCGGGGCGTTGTCGACCAATTCAGTCGGGAAAACCTTGGCGCGAATCGCTGAATGCGGGCAAACGAATACGCATTTGCCGCATTGCGTGCACAGATCGGTTTCAACCACCGGAATCTGCAAGGCCAGATTGCGCTTTTCGTACTTGGCGGTACCAGTCGGCCAGGTGCCGTCGACCGGGAATAGCGAGACCGGCAGCGAATCGCCCTTGCCAGCGATCAGCGGCAGCGTCAGGCGGCGCACGAAATCAGAAACATCTTTCGAAGCAATGGCGTGAATTTCTTCATTAATCGATGCAAGATCAGTCGGCACCACCACTTTATTGAGGCTGGCCAGCGTCTTGTCGATGGCGCGGTAATTCAGTTCGGCAATCCGCCGCCCCTTGCGTCCGTAGGTTTTTTCGACGGCATGCTTGATCGCCGTAATCGCGTCTTCCTGCGGCAGGATGCCGGAGATGGCGAAGAAGCAGGTCTGCATCACGGTATTGATCCGGCGCCCCATGTCAGCTTCCAAGGAAACCTGATAGGCGTCGATGGTGTAGAACTGGATGCCTTTTTCGATCATCTGGCGCTGCATCTTGGCCGGCAGCGTTGCCCAGATTTTTTCGACTGGCAAATGCGTATTGAGCAGGAACACCGCTCCCGGCGCGGCATGCACCAGCAAGTCGTGGGTTTCGATAAACAATGGTTGGTGGCAGGCGATAAATTTGGCATCGCCATCGCCGGTCAGGTAAGCCGATCGGATCGGCTTGGGGCCGAAACGCAGGTGGGAAACAGTCATCGCCCCCGACTTCTTGGAGTCGTAAACAAAGTAACCCTGAGCGTAAAGCTCGGTTTCGTCGCCGATGATCTTGATCGAATTCTTGTTGGCCGACACCGTGCCGTCCGAGCCGAGGCCGTAGAAAACGGCGGCAAAAGTCTCGTGCGTCGCATCGGTGCGGAAAGCCGGATCAAAAGTCAGGGAAAGGCCAGTCACGTCGTCGGCAATACCGACCGTGAAACGGCGTTTTTGATTTGTCGTCCCGCCAGGGGACTTCCTAACGGTCGCGGTCAACGCCGAAAACACGGCAGAAATCATCGCCGGATTGAATTCCTTGGAACCCAGCCCATAACGCCCGCCGATCACTTTCGGCATTTCCGAAAAATGCGGCATTTCATCGGCCATACTCTCGGCCAAGGCAACCAGCACATCCTTGTAGAGCGGCTCGCCTTCAGCGCCCGGCTCTTTGCAGCGGTCAAGCACGGCAATGCTGCGCGTGGTTTTCGGCAAGGCAGCCAGCAAGGCGGCTGGCGACCACGGACGATACAGACGCACCTTGAGCAGGCCGACTTTTTCGCCGTGACGGTTCAGGTGCTCAATGGTTTCCTGCGCCGTTTCGGCGCCGGAACCCATCATGATGATGACGCGCTCGGCGTCCGGCGCACCGACGTAATCGAACAGCTGGTAATGGCGGCCGGTCAGCTTGCCAAAATGATCCATCGCATCCTGAACGATGCCGGGGAAGGCATCGAAGAACGGGTTCTGCGCTTCACGGGCCTGGAAGAAGACGTCAGGATTTTGCGAGGTACCGCGCAGCACCGGGTGCTCCGGCGATAGGCCGCGCCCGCGCAAGGCGCCAATCGCTTCCTGCGGCAATAATTTATGCAGTGTTTTGTCGTCGACCGTAACAATCTTGGCGACTTCGTGCGAAGTGCGGAAACCGTCGAAGAAATGCAGCACCGGGATACGCCCGATCAGCGTGGCCGCCGTCGCAATCGCCGCCATGTCGTGCGCTTCCTGCACCGAGTTCGAGGAAAGCAGCGCGAAGCCGGTGCCGCGCGTCGACATCACATCGGAATGGTCGCCGAAGATCGATAGCGCATGGGTTGCAATGGCGCGGGCGGCGACGTGAAAAACCGTCGGCGTCAGTTCGCCGGCGATCTTGTACATATTGGGGATCATCAGCAGCAAGCCCTGCGACGCCGTAAAGGTTGTCGCCAGCGCCCCGGCCTGCAAGGCGCCATGAACGGTACCAGCCGCCCCGCCTTCAGATTGCAGCTCAACAACGCGCGGTACGCTGCCCCAGATGTTGGCTTTGCCTTGCGCCGCCCATTCATCGGAGAGTTCGCCCATGCCGGACGAGGGGGTGATCGGATAAATGGCGATCACTTCGGAGACGCGGAAGGCCACGTGGGCGACGGCTTCATTACCGTCGATGGTAAGCATGCTGTTCATTTTTTATTCCTGGTGAAACCCGTTACGCGTAATTCAATCGGAAACCTTGAAATAGCCTCCCTCTGGCCTTATTCACCGATGTTGCAACGCACCAATAATATTCTACGCCCAGTTTGCGTAAAAATGGTGCACGGCATCAATCAACCAAAGTGCGCTGCGCCCGCCTTTCCGTGGCACGGCTATAATGTCGTCTTTGCGAAATTCAGAGAAACAGACCATGGAAGCCGAACACATCAACAGCATCTCCTACAAGCTCGACGATCTGGCGCAGCGCGCCGCCGAGCTGCGGAGGTATCTTTGACTATGATCACAAGCGTGAGCGTTTAACCCTCCTCAGCGAGGAGATGGAAGACCCGAAAATCTGGGACGACGCCAAGCGCGCCCAGGAACTCGGCCGCGAGAAAAAAACGCTGGAAAATATCGTACTGGTCCTCGAAGAAGTTCAGGATGGCCTCAACGATGGCCGCGAACTATTCGACATGGGCAAGGAAGACGGCGATGAAGAGACACTGATTTCAGTCGAAACCGATAACGCGGTGCTGGAAACGCGGATCGCCGCCCTCGAATTCCGCCGCATGTTCAACAACCCGATGGACCCCAGCCCCTGCTTCCTGGAAATCCAGGCCGGCGCTGGTGGCACTGAAGCCCAGGATTGGGCCTCGATGCTCTGTCGCATGTACCTGAAATTTGGCGAGAAAAAAGGCTTCACCGTGGAAGTCATGGAAGAATCCGAAGGTGAAGTCGCCGGCCTCAAGGGCGCCACCATCAAGTTCACCGGTGACTACGCCTACGGCACACTGCGTACCGAAACCGGCATTCACCGTCTGGTGCGCAAGTCGCCGTTTGACTCGGCCGCCCGCCGCCATACCTCATTTACCAGCGTATTCGTCTTCCCGGAGGTGGATGATTCGATTGAGATCAACATCAATCCGTCCGACGTTCGCACCGATACCTACCGCGCTTCCGGTGCCGGTGGTCAGCACATCAACAAGACCGACTCCGCCGTTCGCCTAACCCACGTGCCGACCGGCATTGTCGTCCAGTGCCAGAACGACCGTTCACAGCACCGCAACCGCGACGAAGCCTGGCAAATGCTGCGCGCCCGCATCTACGAGTTTGAGTTACGCAAGCAGCAGGCCGAGCAGCAGAAGCTGGAAGACGCCAAGTCCGACATCGGCTGGGGCCACCAGATTCGTTCCTACGTGCTCGACCAGAGCCGGATCAAGGATCTGCGCACCAACTACGAAACCGGCAATACGCAGGGCGTGCTTGATGGCGACCTCGATGGCTTTATCGAAGCCAGCTTGAAACAGGGCGTTTAAGCGCGCCTTGAGCCGATTTCACCGGAGTTCGTTAGCCATGAAAAACCGTCATTCCGAGTTGAATATCGGCCACCTCCTTGGTTCACTGCTGCTCGCCGCTGCCCTGACCGGCTGCAGCGAGAGCGCCAAGGAGACCACCCAAGCGCCGCCCAAAGCGGCATTGACCGTCACCACAACCACCCCGCAAATGCTCGACTGGCCGCAAACACTCAAGGCCAGCGGCAATATCGCGGCCTGGCAGGAGGCGGTGATCGGGCCGGAAATCAGCAATTACCGGATTACCGAGGTCAATGCCAATGTTGGCGACCGGGTCAAAAAAGGGCAGGCTCTGGCCCGCATCGCCAGTGATACCGTCGAAAGCGAGCTGGCCGAAACGCGCGCCAGCGTGGCTGAGGCGCAGGCAACGCTAAGTGAAGCACGGGCCAATCAGGAGCGCTCGCGGCAACTGCGCGAGAAGGGTTTTTACAGCCCGCAGCAAGGCACCCAGACCGACACCGCCGCCGACACCGCGCTGGCGCGCCTGAATGCCGCCAAGGCACGTTTGCAAACCGCCGAGTTGAAGCGCTCGAAAGCCGCCGTGCTGGCGCCCGATGACGGCATTATTTCGGCCCGTTTGGCGACCGTTGGCACCCTCACCCAACCCGGCCAGGAACTTTTCCGCCTGATTCGCGGCGGCCGTCTGGAATGGCGTGCGGAAGTGACGGCCGGCGAAATCGCCCGCCTCAAACCGGGCCAGATCGCCGTGCTTGAAAGCACCAATGGAGAAGCGCTGGAAGGCACGGTTCGGGCGGTGGCGCCAACCGTCGATCCGCAAACGCGCAACGCGCTGGTTTATGTCGATTTGCCGGCTCAGTCCAGCGGCGCCGTCAGCGCCGGCATGTTCTACCGTGGCGAGTTCCGCCTCGGGCAGAGCCCGGCGCTTACCCTGCCGCAATCGGCGCTGCTGTTGCGGGAAGGATTTGCCTATGTTTTCCGGGTTGACCGAGACAAGGTAACGCAGACCAAAATCACTACCGGCCGGCGCAACGGCGAGCGCATCGAAGTGATCGGTCTTGATTCACAGGCCCAGATCGTTGCCAGCGGTGCCGGTTTCCTGGCGGATGGCGATACGGTCAGCATTGTCGCGGCCAAGCCAGCACCATGAACGTCTCTACCTGGTCGATCCGCAACCCGATCCCGGCGGTGTTGCTCTTCATCATGCTCACCCTGTTTGGCATGGTGGCCTTCAAGGGCATGAAGATCCAGCAGTTCCCCGATATCGACCTGCCCACCATCACGATTACCGCCACGCTGCCCGGCGCTGCACCGGCACAGATGGAAACCGAAGTGGCGCGCAAGCTGGAAAACTCAGTCGCTACGCTGCAAGGCATCAAGCATATCTACACCAAGGTGCAGGATGGCACAGCCACCGTTACCGTCGAATTCCGCCTAGAAAAGCCGACGCAGGAAGCGTTGGATGATGTGCGCGATGCCGTCTCGCGCATTCGTGCCGACCTGCCCGGCGACCTCAAAGACCCGGTGATTTCCAAGGTCAACCTGTCTGGCGCCCCCATCCTTACCTACACGGTGGCGTCGAGCCGCATGGATGACGAGGCGCTGTCATGGTTTGTCGATAATACCGTCACCAAATCCATTCTCAGCGTGCGTGGGGTTGGCGCCGTTTCGCGTGTTGGCGGTGCGACCCGTGAGATTCGCGTCGAACTTGACCCGGCCCGCCTGCTCGCCTTGCGTGCCACAGCCTCGGACGTTTCGCGCCAGCTACGCCAGATTCAGCAGGAAGCCTCGGGCGGGCGTTCCGATGTCGGCGGTATTGAGCAATCCGTCCGCACGATTGCCACCGTGCAAAGCGCCGAAGAACTCGGCGCCATGGAAATTACGCTCGCCGATGGCCGACGCATCCGCCTCAACGAACTCGCTACGGTCAGCGACACGGTCGGTGAAAAACGTTCGGCTGCCCTGCTCAACGGCAAGCCAGTCGTCGGTTTCGAAATTGTTCGCGCCAAAGGGGCCGGCGAAGTTGATGTCACCGACGGTGTGCGTGCGACGCTGGAAAAATTGAAGGCCGATCACCCGGACATTACCATCACCGAAGCCTTCAATTTCGTCGATCCGGTGATCGAAAACTTTGAAGGCTCGATGACCTTGCTGGTCGAAGGTGCGGTGCTCGCCGTTCTCGTTGTCTGGCTTTTCCTGCGCGACATCCGCGCTACCATCGTTTCAGCCACCGCCTTGCCACTGTCGATCATTCCTGCCTTTGGCGTGATGTATTTCATGGGCTTTTCGCTCAATGTCGTCACCCTGCTTTCGATGTCGCTGGTCGTCGGCATTCTGGTCGACGACGCGATTGTTGAAATTGAAAATATCATGCGCCACCTGCGCATGGGCAAGACGCCATTTCAGGCAGCCATGGAGGCCGCCGATGAAATCGGACTGGCAGTCATCGCCACCACTTTCACGCTGATTGCCGTCTTCCTGCCCACCGCCTTCATGGCCGGCGTGCCGGGAAAATTCTTCGTTCAATTCGGGTGGACCGCAGCGATTGCCGTTTTCTTCTCGCTCGTCGTCGCCCGCATGCTGACGCCGATGATGGCGGCCTACATACTCAAACCGCCCAAAGGCGAGCATCACGAACCGCGCTGGCTGGAAATTTATACCGGTTGGGCCGCCTGGTGCCTGAAGCACAGAATCAAGACAACGCTGGCCGCCTGTGTTTTCTTCTTCGGCTCCTTCGCGCTGGTTCCCCTGCTCCCCAAGGGCTTCATTCCGCCGGACGATCTCTCGCAAACCCAGGTTTATCTCTCGCTACAACCCGGCAGCACCTTCAAGGAAACCTTTGCCGCCGCTGAAGAAGCGCGCCGAATTGTCGAGCAAAATTCCAATGTAAAAATGGTCTATACCGCCATCGGCGGTGGCGCTGCCGGTAGCGACCCCTTCGCCCCGCGCGGTGCAGCCGAAGTGCGCAAAGCAACGCTGACCCTCAACCTGACCCCGCGCAAGGATCGCGGCGGCGTCAAGAAACAGGATGTCGAGCGCCAGTTGCGCGAGGCCCTGGCCGTGCTGCCCGGCATGCAGGTCAAAGTTGGTTTCGGCGGCTCCAGCGAAAAATACGTGCTGGTGCTGGCCAGCGAAAACGGCTCGATGCTTGCCGAACACGCGCGAACAGTTGAACGCGAATTGCGCACCATCCCCGGCATTGGGGCCGTTACTTCCACCGCCAGCCTGGTCCGCCCGGAGCTAGTCGTGCGCCCCGATTTTGCCCGCGCCGCTGATCTCGGCGTAACAACGGCATCGATTGCTGATGTGCTGCGCATTGCCACTGCCGGCGATTACGACCAGAGCATTGCCAAACTCAACCTCGCCCAGCGCCAGATTCCGATTGTCGTGAAACTACCGGCAGAAGCTCGACAGGACTTGAGCCTGCTGGGGCGCCTGACCGTGCCAGGGAAACACGGCCCGGTGATGATCGCCAATGTGGCGACGCTGGAAATTACCGGCGGTCCGGCTGAAATCGACCGCTACGACCGCCTGCGCAATATCAACTTCGAGATTGAGCTCAATCAAATGCCGCTGGGCGAAGTTGAAAGCCTGGCGCTCGCCCTGCCCAGTTTGAAAAATCTGCCAGCCGGGATTTTGCAAACCACCGTCGGCGATGCCGAAGCGATGGGCGAACTGTTCGCCAGTTTTGGTCTGGCCATGGCCACCGGCGTACTCTGCATCTACATCGTGCTGGTCCTGCTGTTCAAGGATTTCGTCCAGCCGCTGACCATTCTGGCCGCGCTGGTACTCTCGGTGCCGGGCGCCTTTCTCGCCTTGTTCATCAGTCAGACGGCGCTTTCCATGCCGTCGATGATCGGTCTCATCATGCTAATGGGCATTGCCACCAAAAACTCGATTCTGCTCATCGACTACGTCATCCTCGCCCGCCGTGGCATCGACGGCAACCCCGGCCTCGACCGCTGGCACGCCCTGCTCGACGCCTGCCGCAAACGCGCCCGGCCGATTGTCATGACCACCATTGCAATGGGTGCCGGCATGATGCCGATTGCCATCGGCCTCGGCACCGACCCCAGTTTCCGCGCACCCATGGCGATTGTTGTGATCGGCGGCCTGATCACCTCAACCTTCCTCAGCCTGCTGGTGATTCCGGTGGTGTTTACCTTTGTCGATGACGCAATTCAGTGGATACAGCAGCATCTCCCGAAGGCGCATCACTGATGCACAACATTTTTGACCTTATTCCGGCGTTGACCGCAACAAGCGAACAATTCAGCGAATTACTCGCGCGCCCTGGTCTGAAAATTGAGCGCATCGTCTCAACCGGCCAGTCCAGCCCCGCCGATTTCTGGTACGACCAGCCGGGTGGTGAATGGGTGTTGCTGATTCAGGGGGAAGCCAAATTACGCTTCGCTGACGAAGCCAGCGCGCGCCACCTCAAGGCCGGTGACTTTCTCGACATTCCCGCGCACACCAGGCATCGGGTGGACTGGACGCCAGCCGATCGAATCACCATCTGGCTGGCGATTCACTACGCCGGGGCGCGTGAATAATAGACAAACGGCTGTTGGGCGCTGGCTTGACTGGATAGTGCCCTAAAGAGCCACTGGCAAGAAATGGAATCAGCCGTTCGCCGATTGGACATGTAAGGCAAGAGCGGTCGTTCGTGATCTGGAATCCGGTTTCTCGGCGGAGCTGCTGGTTATCGTCGTTCTTTATGATCGGCTGTTGAAATCAATGTACACAAACACAATAAACTACAAACCTCCCCCGACTAATCCAGTTAAGCTTTAGTGAGCCAATAATGCATACATCCCGTCTTTTGTCCCTGCTTGTCATCTGCACCGCTCTGTTCTCTGCGGGCTGTCAAACATCACCTAAAACACCTGAAAAGGAAAACTTGAGCAAGGCGGAAGTGATCGAACGTCAGACGCAGATTGTCGACATGTCGAAGCTGGCACTTGACAAGCTGTACGCCGAGAATCCTGCTGCCAAAGCAGAAATTGAATCCGCGCCTGGGTACGCTGTCTTCCGTATCAGCACGGTTAATGCCTTGGTGCTGGTCGAAGCGCACGGCAAGGGTATCGTCGTTGAAAAGAAAAACGGCAAATCAACCTATATGCTCACAGCCCGTGCCGGAACCGGGCCAGGTGTTGGTTATCAGGAGCTTTATCAGATTTTCGTCTTTAAAAACGAAACTTCGTTAGCCCAATTCAAGGTAGGTGATTCCGCTGGTGGCGATGTCTCTGCCTCCGCCACGCTTGGCACCTCAGGCAAACAGTATTCGTTCAATCCCTACATTACGGTTTACCAGATCAGCGAAAAGGGATTCGCTGTGCAAGCTAACTGGGGTGGAACGGTGTACCTCGTCGATCCAAACCTGAATTAAATCCTGGCATCAATGCATTTCATCTGGAGTTTAGCGGCAGCATTTTTCTGGATGTCGCCGACGGTAGCGGCTGACTTTGCTCACCGTGGCGGTCCTGAACCGGCCAATATCGAGGCGGTCAGCAAGCAGCTGAACGCTGACCCTTTCGATATGGAACTTCTGATCAGCTTCGGCACATCGAAGGGAGGCTCGGCAGGCCACCTCGCCCTGGCAATTCGTGATCAAACAAGGGACGATGACCTGGTTTACTCGGCCAATTTCTATGCCGATCGCGACCCCAAGCATGCCGAGAATTTCTACACCCAAAATCTCATGGTTCGTATCCCGAAAAATGAGTATTTATTCAAGACAAGCTCGTCGCTGGGTGAAAACGCTTCCTTCGGTCTCGACTTTGGCGAAATCTACAAGCGTTCGGTGATCGGTATTCGTGCTTATGGTGTTCCGGCAGAAGAGAAAGCGGCACTAGCCGCCTATTTTCAGCGCTTCAATGATGATTTTCGTGCACGTACCAGCAATGTCGAATACCACCTTGGCGAAGTCAAGTATGACTACCTGCGCCTTAACTGCGCCAAAACCATAGGATCAGCCTTCAAGTTCGGCGCAGGATATACGGAACTGGCGGTATCCAACCCATGGCTTTTTACCAATATCCGTGCATTGGCTGCACTGAGGTCGAACATCCCGACTGAAATGGCAATGAAGCTGGTCGAAGCCTGGAACAAGCGCGGATACGGCATGGATGTTGTGCTCTATAAAAAATATGCTGGCTCCAGCTATGTCGATCCCCACGAGGAAGAAAAAATCAGCTTCGGGGATCTGCCTAATCGCTTTCCCTCGGTATTGTCCCGTGATTTCCGTCGCGAAGCGGGAGCCTATGAGGACTACGACAACCTGTATGCGATGTATTTGCTTTACAACATGGGCAAGTACAGTGTCTGGATAGACGAACGGACAAAGCGTCTTGAAATAGAGAAGAGCAAGCAACCAATGATTTACCCGACAGCGGTTCAGCTTGCTGTCGAAAGTGCCCGCTCGGACAGCGACAGTTACAGGCGGGGGCTTATTTTCCGGGCAAAAGGGACACGAATCGGGGAACAGCCGAACAATACGCATCTCTATGACTACATAACAAAGGACAAGGTGGATTGATCTCGTGCGGCGGGCGCTGACTTATCTTCCCGATCCACTCTTTTTTACTCCTGTTGCCTTAAGTCGCCGGATCGCCGGATCGCCGGTTCGTAAGAGAGTATCCGATGGAAGTTCGCCGAAGCAGTTGTTGTAGGCGTGCGAGAAGTCACCAAAGTGCCAGAATCCCCAGCGTAGTGCCTCATGGGAAACTGTGGTCGATCCCGGAGTCGCCGAGAGTAGCTCTTGGCGTACTCGATGAAGCCGAAGACTGGACAGGAAGGCCACCGGCGTCAGCCCCAAGACTTCCTTAAAAGCGTATTCCAGTGTTCGCTCGCTGACCTTCGCAGCTTGGCAAAGGTCACTAACGTAGATATTGGTTCCATTCTGCGACACCGCAAAATCCTCAGCCAACTTGACGACAACGCTGTGCCGCTGCCTTGTCCGGTCCTCGCTGCTGGGCCTGAAGCCCTTGGCCGTGCCAAGGGTTGCCAGAAGATTTTCGACCAGATCGCACTGAATTGCCCACAAATCTTCCTGGTGTTCATTGAATACTAAGGCTTGCTCTGCGGCGATTTCGGCCATTTGTTTTCCCCAGTCAAACAATCTTTGTGCCGAACTCACGTTGACTTCCAGCATCTCGATCCCATCGGGCATGGAGAACTCTTGATCGCGCTGACGTGCAGCGAATTGAGCGCGGACAAAGTCTGACGGCAATAGAAAAGTGGTGGTTTCCCACTCTGCCTTGACGACAAAGTTGACCTCAAGATTGGGGGCGATTGCCAACATCAAGCCAGGTCGAATCAGAATGCCATTGATTGTTCCCTCGGCATGAAGGCCGAACAAGACATACGCAATTTTTCCATCACAAATGCTGGTTCGAGTCCGAACGCGATGCTTGGTCGAATGGAAAATCACGCTGGCGTCTTTGATGTGAACGATTATCCGCCGCGCACGAAAGGGCGCAGATTGGAGTTGAACAGCATCAAGATTGATCAGCTCAGTCGTATCGCCGGCTCTGCTTGGGTCGGTAATATCAACAACCGTGACCGCAGCTTGCCCGTGGGTCGGATTAATGCTCATTCGATGCAGCCTTTACCAACAAACATTCGGGAATGGGATTTTTTGAATGATAGTTCACGGCCATCAATTGGTGATCTGAATGCAGAATCGCTCATAAAACATGCTCCCTAATGGCAATCAAAAAATAGGCTTTCGCATTATTGTCGAAACGCTAACCAAAGGACAGTTCAAGCAGGCCCTTGATTGCCAGGACATAAATTTGGCCTGAGTTCTATCCATTTCGCGCCCGCTCCTGAGCCGGTAGCCCGCAGGTTACTCAAGCCCTGAGTTTGCAGTGACCTGACCTCTTAACTTAAGAGACATGTTACGGCACAGACGACATTTGTTACGAAGGCAGGTGTTTGGTTGGTTTTTGCGGAATTCCGATAGACGGTCATCTGCTCTATGTCCACACTGTAACAAGACGTAACGGGGGGTCAGCGATCTTGATGGAAGTAATCGAATATTTTTAATGAGATCAACTTCCGGCCTTGCATTTTTGTTAGGCCAAATACAGTTCGATATTTCAAGTTACCAAGCTGAAACGCTACAACAACAAGCAAAGAGGCAAGAGGACTAAATGAAAACCGTGAAAAATAGCCAGACGAAGTTCATGGCTCGAAACAAGCGGAAATTGAGCATTCTGATCGGCACATTAGGCGTGGCAGCAGGGCTTGCAATCCCTTCAACGGCCCCGGCAGCAGATACGGCGCGGCGGCCAAATATTGTGCTCATCCTTGGCGACGACATGGGCTACTCCGATATCGGCGCCTTCGGCAGCGAAATCCGGACACCGAATCTTGATGCGCTTGCCAAAGACGGCGTTCGCTTCACAAATTTCTATACGCATGCCAGCAGTTCCCCGACGCGTGCGACCTTGCTAAGTGGTGTCGATACCCATGTCAGTGGCCTCGGCAATATGGACGAATGGACGGCACCCAACCAGACTGGCGTGCCCGGCTATGAAGGCTACCTGAACGACCGGGTAGCAACCCTGCCTGGGCTCCTCAAAGACTCGGGCTATCACACTTACATGGTTGGCAAGTGGCACCTCGGGAAAAACCCCAACCAGATACCTGCTGCGCGTGGCTTTGAGCGCGATTTCTCACTGCTCGACGGTGCTGGCAGCTATTGGGATATGACTAATTTCACCGGCGCGTCGCCACTTTCCGTCTTCACCGAGGATGGCCGTTACCTGAACAAGTTGCCCGACGACTATTACGCGACAAAAACCTACACCGACAAGATGATCAGTTTCATCGACGCCAACCACGGTGATGGCAAGCCTTTCTTTGCCTACGTCGCTCACCAGGCGCCGCACGATCCCTATCATCTGCCGCGCGAATGGCGTAATCGTCATGTTGGCGAATATGACAAGGGCTGGGATGCCGTGCGCCAGGAACGCCTGAAGCGCCAGATCGATCTCGGCATAATCCCCGCCGGCACGCAAATGGCTGAACGCATGTGGTTCCTGCCCGACCCGGTCGTGCTGGCTCCTGCTGCACGCGCCATGCTTGGGAAAAAGATGGAACTCTACGCCGGCATGGTGGAGAACATGGATCACCATATTGGCCGATTGGTTGACCACCTAAAAAAAATCGGTGAGTACGAAAACACTATTTTTGTTGTGTTTGGCGACAATGGTGCCGAGGGCACCGACCTATTTAAGATGATCGCGGGGTCGCCCGGTACACGCGACTTTCTCTACGCCTCGATCATGTGGTCGCAGAACCATCCCAATGCCTGGGGCGACCCAAAGTCTTACGTTGGTTACGGCCCGATGTGGGCACAGGTATCGATGACACCTTTCAGCCAGTACAAAGGCTGGGTCGCCGAAGGTGGGGTTCGCAACGCCCTCATCGTTAGCGGCCCTGCAGTCAAGCGGCCCAAGGGCAGCATCAATCATGGCCTGATGCATGTCGCCGATTTTATGCCGACGCTGCTTGATGCTGCGGGATACTCTTATCCCAAGACCTATAAGGGACAAGAATTGCCGGCACTGATCGGCAAATCGTGGAACAAGATGCTTGCGGGCGAAGCCGATTCACCGCGTACCGAGAAGGACTACATCGCTTGGGAAATCTTCGGTAACCGGGCACTGCGCCAGGGCGACTGGAAGCTCCGCTGGCAATACAAGCCATTCGGCAAGGGTGACTGGGAGCTGTTCAACCTCGCTTCTGACCCGGCTGAGCGTGTCGATCTGGCTGGCCAGCAGCCTGAAAAGCTGAAGACCCTGCTGGCTTCTTGGGATGGGTATGTCAAGGCCAACAACGTCATCATCCCCTCGCGCTCCCCCTTCGAGAACTTGTGGGATCAGCTACCGCCGAGAACGCCGGACGATGCCGGCTTCCCGCCGATGATTTACAAGCGCCAGTTTGTGCCGCCAAAAGACATGGTGGGAGATCCGAAGCCTTGAGCATCGCCAATCCAGCTACTTGTCATACAGCACCAAGCACTCATTTAAATAACGAGGGAGGGTTTATGAAACAGAATACCGGGCTACGACTGGCCATTGCCACGATGGCTGTTATCGGCAGTTTTTGCGCAACGGAAGCCATGGCACAGGTTCCCGGTCGCTTTTACCTAAAGAGCCTTGATGGGGCGAGC
>JAABQV010000031.1 GCA_011391255.1 Dechloromonas sp. | reverse complement strand
GGACGGGGGGGGGGTAGTGGCGCGCAGACCAAATGGTTTGCTGAATATGGGGCACGCCACGTCATCATGATGGACCTTTCGCACTCGGTGGATGATGTGGTGCAGCGCAATCTCGCTGGGCTCAAAAACGTTGATGTGATTCAATGCTCTATCGATGCACCGCCATTGCGAGACCAGTCGATTGACGGCATCGTGTATTGCCATAACGTAATTCAGCACACCCCTTCAGTTGAAAAGACTGCGCATGCGCTTTATGGGCTGACCGCGCCGGGTGGAGAGTTTGTTTTTAACTGCTATCCGTTGAACGACCAGGGTTTTGTGCGCTGGGTACGATTCCATCTTATTTATAAGCCTCTGCGGGCTGTGCTTTCACGCCTGCCGTTCGCACTGATCATGACTTACTCTCGCTTGATGGCTTGCTTGCGTTTGTTACCTGGCTTGGGCTTTTTGTTGGAGAAATTACATTTCTGTGTGACGGGTGATGTGCCCAGGGTGGCTAACGAGTCAGCATGGAGTTTTGCCAAGCGCCGCTTTAAAAATACGGCGCTCAATACCTTTGATTGTTATGGCTCGCATTCCTTCCAGCACCTCAAAACTGATGACGAGATTCGTACCTTAGTAAAAGCGTTGCAGCCTGATGGTAGCAAGGTGATCAATATGGACAAGTATTTTCTGCGCCCAGCCCCCATTGGTTGTGCGCTGCGGGTATTCAGATAATTTGATGATTAAGATTTTATGTGTGGAATAGTCGGCGTCGGCGGGGCGGCGCCTAGTCAAGATCGTAGCTGGTTGGCTATCGGTCGCGACGCGATGACCCATCGCGGGCCGGATGATGCCGGTGAATGGTGGTCGGCCGATGGACGGGTAGGTTTGGCTCATCGGCGGTTGGCTATCGTTGACCTCTCGCCCTTGGGTCACCAGCCCATGCACATGCATGAGCGGGGGTTAGCGGTCGTCTTTAACGGTGAAATATATAACCATAACGCGCTTAGAGATGAGCTGAGTGGCTTGGGGTATGTTTTCCGTTCGCACAGTGATACCGAAGTGCTTCTGGCCGCCTACGCGGCTTGGGGCCAAGAGTGTTTGTCTCGTTTCAATGGCATGTTTGCCTTTGCGCTTTACGATGCGCCACAGCATAAGTTGTTTCTGGCGCGTGACCGTGCGGGTGAGAAGCCGCTTTTCTACCACTTGGCGAATGGGAGCTTACAGTTTGCCTCAGAGCTGAAGGCCTTGCTGGCCAATCCGGCCAATCCACGGCGCATTGATGCGGAGGCGCTGGATTGCTTCCTCGCCATGGGTTATGTGCCGGGCGAGCGCTGCATGTTACAGGGGTTTAATAAGCTGCCAGCGGCACATGCATTGGTGTTTGACCTGCAAACCGGGCAATCCAATCTGTGGCGCTATTGGCAACTTCCGGAGTTGGATGCTGGTACTCAAAGTTCGGTGGATGAAGCTGCTTTGCTGGATGAGTTGGAAGCTTTGTTGGAAGACAGCGTACGCCGCCAGATGGTGGCTGATGTACCAGTGGGCGTGTTGTTGAGTGGTGGCGTTGATTCAAGCTTGGTTACAGCGATGGCGGTGCGGGCTTCTAGCCAGGTGCAGACATTTACTATCGGCTTTCCAGGTCATGGCAAACTGGACGAGACCGAGCACGCCCGGTTGATTGCCCGTCACTTTGGCACCCGCCATACCGAGTTGATGGCCGAGGACGCTACGGTGGATTTGCTGCCGCGTCTGGCGCGCCAGTTTGATGAACCGATGGTCGATTCGTCGATGATTCCGACTTTTTTGGTGAGTCAGTTGGTGCGCCAACACTGCACGGTGGCATTGGGCGGCGATGGTGGCGATGAGTTGTTTGGCGGTTATGGACATTACAGTCGTTTGCAGTGGATGCAACAAAAACTAGGGCCGATGCCCTTATCCCTGCGCCGGGGAATTGCGCTGTCAGCGGAAAAGTGTTTGCCGGTGGGGTTCAAGGGACGTAACTGGGCACAAGGTCTGGGGGTGGATCTGGACAATGGCCTGCCGCTGATTGCGTCTTGCTTTGATGCGACAACGCGACGTCGCTTGATGGCAGATCAGACGAACTGGCACCTGGTGGCTGAATCCTTGAGGAAAAGCCGGGTGCCGGAACACACTGACATTCTGCAACGCGCCACCCGAATGGATTTTGCCAACTATCTGGCGGAAGATATTCTGGTCAAGGTGGACCGCGCCAGCATGTTGAACTCTCTGGAAATGCGTGCACCGCTACTGGATTACCGCTTAATCGAGTTTGCTTTTGGCAAAGTGCCATCGCGGCTGAAGGCAACCGCTACGGAAAAGAAGATATTGCTCAAGCGCCTGACTGCCCGCCTCCTACCGCCTGAATTTGATCAGCAACGCAAGCAGGGGTTTTCAATCCCCTTGGGTGACTGGTTGAAAGGTGGTGCGTTCAGGAAGTTGTTTAACGAGGTGCTGCGTGATCCGCAATGTAGCTTTGATACGGGCACGGTGGATGGCCTATTGCGCGGCCAGGATAAGGGGCGCAGCAATGGCGAACGCTTGTTTGCCTTGGTGTTGTTTGAGTTATGGCGGCGGGAATATGCAGTTACTTTTTAAAAATGCTGGAGATTGTTTGTGAAGATTGAATTGCTTGAATTGCTGCGCTGCCCAAAGACTGGGCAGCCCTTGAGTCTTGAGAACTGCAACGATAACGCGCTGGAGATAGAGGACGGCTGGCTGATTTCAGTCGATGGCCAGCAACGATATCCCGTCGTCAAAGGCATCCCCCGGTTCGTACCGCAGTCCAACTATGCCGACAACTTTGGCATGCAGTGGAACCACTTTCGCCAGACGCAACTGGATAGCTATTCAGGGCACCCTATCTCTACGGAAAGGTTTTGGCAGGCGACGGGTTGGCTACCGGAAAAATTGAAAGACCAATGGGTTCTAGATGCGGGCTGTGGCGCTGGCCGTTTTGCAGAAGTAGCATTGCTGGCGGGCGCCAAAGTGGTAGCGCTGGATTATTCCAGTGCTGTGGATGCCTGCTATGCCAACCTGAAGCATCACCCCCATTTGCATGTGGTGCAGGGCGATATCTATGCGCTGCCCTTCGCGTCTGAAAGCTTTCCATATGTCTATTCGCTGGGTGTGCTCCAGCACACGCCGGATGTCGCCAAGGCTTTTGCCGCTCTGCCGCCGATGGTGCGGGAGGGGGGGCGCTTGTGCACTGACTTTTACTGGAAGCGATTCAGAACAATGTTGCATGCGAAATATTTGTTCCGTCCGCTGACCAAGCGCATGGATCAGCCAAAGCTGTTCCAGTTGCTGCAACGCTGGGTGCCGACTTTGTTGGCGGTCAGCCAGGCTCTGGGGCGCGTGCCGCTGGTTGGGCGCGGCTTGAAGCGCATTGTTCCCGTGGCGGATTACACCGGCAGATTTCCGCTGAGCGATCAGCAGTTAAAAGAGTGGGCATTGCTGGATACGTTCGATATGCTGGCTCCCACCTACGACAATCCGCAGCCGGCGGCCACGATACGGCACTGGTTTGAACAAGCAGGCTTGGTTGAGATAGAGGTGGGTCATTGGTCGCATTTGGTGGGGCGCGGCATCAAGTCGGCGTGAATGTAACGAAACACAAAGGGTATTGGAATGAATGCTAGTACGCTCAAGGTGGCTGATCTCAGGTTGGCCATTATCGGTTTGGGTTATGTGGGTTTGCCGCTGGCGATTGAGTTTGGCAAGCTGCGCAGCGTGGTGGGTTTTGATATCAATCAGGTACGGGTTGATGAGCTCAAGTCGGGGCAGGATCACACGCTGGAGGCGACACCGGAAGAGTTAGCGGCTGCCCGGCATCTTAGTTTCACGACGCGCCTTGATGATTTGCGTGAGTGCAACTGTTTGATCGTGACCGTCCCGACCCCGATTGATAAGCACAAGCGGCCAGATCTGACCCCGCTGATCAATGCGTCTGAAACGATAGGCAAGGTGCTTAAACCGGGGGATGTCGTTATTTATGAATCCACCGTTTATCCAGGCGCAACCGAAGAAGATTGCGTCCCGGTGCTGGAGCAACACTCCGGTTTGAAATTCAATCAGGACTTTTTTGCTGGTTACTCGCCCGAGCGCATCAACCCGGGAGACAAAGAGCATCGCGTGACTACCATTAAAAAGGTGACATCTGGCTCGACGCCCGCGATTGCCGATCTGGTGGATGAGTTGTACCGACAGATCATCACCGCCGGGACGCACAAGGCGGCAAGTATCCGGGTGGCCGAGGCGGCCAAGGTAATCGAAAACACCCAGCGCGACATTAACATCGCCCTCATCAATGAATTGGCATTGATCTTCAACAAGATGGGTATTGATACCGAGGCTGTGTTGCAGGCGGCGGGCAGCAAGTGGAACTTTCTGCCTTTTCGCCCCGGTTTGGTGGGCGGGCATTGTATCGGGGTCGATCCTTATTACCTCACCCACAAGGCGCAAGCGCTGGGCTATCACCCCGAGATTATTTTGGCCGGTCGGCGACTGAACGACAACATGGGCGCATATGTAGCCAATCAACTGATCAAGGCGATGATCAAGCGTCGCACGCAGATTGAAGGCGCCCGAGTATTGGTTATGGGGCTCACATTCAAAGAGAACTGCCCGGACTTGCGCAACACGCGTGTGGTCGACATCGTGGCCGAGTTGGAGGACTACAACTGCGTAGTCGATGTCTATGATCCATGGGTTTCGGTGGCAGAAGCGCAACATGAATACGGTATTACCCCAACGCTGACGCCCGAACCGGAAGCATACGACGGAATCATTCTTGCAGTCGCTCACCATCAGTTCAAGTCGATGGGGGTGGATGTAATTCGAGGGTTTGGTACGTTGAGTCACGTTCTCTACGACCTGAAATACATATTCGCCGCTGATGCGACGGATTTGAGACTGTGAGCTTGAGATGATTGCCTATACAGAACTGCAAGATCGGCTAAACGCGGAACCCAAAACCTGGCTTGTGACGGGCGTTGCTGGCTTTATCGGTAGCAATTTATTGGAAACCTTGCTCACATTGAATCAACGCGTAGTGGGCTTGGACAACTTCTCTACGGGCCACCGGCACAATTTAGACGAAGTGCAATCTATAATTTCGTCTGAGCAATGGGCTAACTTTCGTTTCATCGAGGGGGATATCCGCAACCTTGCGGATTGCCATAATGCTTGCCAGGAAGTTGATTATGTCCTTCACCAGGCCGCGTTAGGCTCAGTGCCGCGCAGCATTGCTGACCCGATTACAACCAACGCTAACAATATCGATGGTTTCCTTAATATGTTGGTAGCGTCAAGGGACGCAAACGTTCGGCGTTTTGTTTATGCCGCGAGCAGTTCTACCTACGGTGATCATCCTGATCTGCCGAAAGTTGAAGGAAATATCGGCAAGCCGCTGTCACCCTACGCGGTAACCAAGTTGGTGAATGAGTTGTATGCCGATGTGTTTGCGCGGACTTACGATTTTAAAACGATTGGTCTGCGTTACTTCAATATTTTCGGCAAACGGCAAGACCCTAATGGGGCCTACGCCGCGGTGATTCCGAAATGGACGTCTGCCTTGCTTCAGGGCGACGAGGTTTTTGTCAATGGCGACGGCGAAACGAGTCGCGATTTTTGCTATATCGATAATGCCGTTCAGGCCAACCTGCTGGCTGCTGCTACCACAAATTCTGCAGCGATGAACCAGGTTTACAACGTTGCGCTGGGGGATCGGACGTCACTCAACGATCTTTACAAACTGATAGCCGCTAGTTTGGCGCAGCATTGCCAACTGCCGGACTCTAAACTGAGTTATCGCGATTTTCGGGCGGGCGACGTGCGTCATTCGCTTGCTGATATTAGCAAGGCGAAAACCCTGCTCGGCTATGCGCCGACAATGAGAGTCGGCGCTGGCGTGACGGCGGCAATGCCTTGGTACGTGAGTAAAGTGGCGAGGAAGTGACGCTCGGCAAAAAACTTACGGTCGGGATTGACGCCGCCAACTTGCGTCGCGGCGGCGGCGTGACCCATCTGGTGGAATTGCTGCGCGCTGCACAACCCGCTGCCTATGGGATTGACCGGGTGGTTGTCTGGGGTGGGCAACCGACATTGAATGCGCTGGATGATCGTGCATGGCTCGAAAAACGTAATCCGACTGCACTTGATAAAGGCTTGCTCCAGCGCACCCTATGGCAACGCTATAGATTGTCTCAGGCGGCTCGAGATGCTGGTTGCGATGTGCTTTTTGTGCCGGGGGGGAGCTATGCAGGAGATTTTCATCCTGTGGTAAACATGAGTCGAAATATGCTGCCGTTCGAGTGGTACGAGCTTAAACGCTATGGCTGGTCGATATTTACACTCAAGTTGTTGTTGTTGCGCTTGACTCAGTCACGTTCGTATCAAAAAACGGATGGACTGATTTTTTTGACTGACTATGCGCGTAAGGCCGTTATTGGGGTTGCTGGCGCATTGCAGGCCAAAACATCGACCATTCCGCATGGCTTGAATCCGCGTTTTTGCCAGGCGCCTAAACCACAGCGCGCCATATCCGATTACGATGGGGAAAATCCGTACCGAGTGTTGTATGTTTCGATCATTGATCAATACAAGCATCAATGGGCTGTTGTAGAAGCGATTGCAACCTTGCGTCGAGAGGGCTTCCCCATTGTCTTAGATTTGGTCGGGCCGGCGTATCCGCCTTCGCTCAAGCGCCTGAACGAAACCATCGCACGTCAGGGGACAGAACAATCGTGGGTGCGTTATCACGGCGCGATTCCGTTTAGCGAATTACATCTTCGCTACGCGCAGGCAGACTTGGGTTTGTTTGCTTCGAGTTGTGAGAATATGCCCAATATACTTTTGGAAACGATGGCGTCGGGTTTGCCTATTGCGTGCTCCAATCGAGGCCCGATGCCTGAGGTGCTGGGCGACTGTGGTATTTATTTTGACCCGGAGCAGTCTGATGAGATCGCCCGTGCGTTGCGCGAGTTAACTGAGTCGCCAGAATTGCGTTCAAAACTGGCTGTGGCGAGTTATCAGCGTTCGCAGCAGTATTCATGGCAGCGTTGCGCCAATGAGACATTTGAGTTTTTGGCTACGATTGCGCAGTAATTTAAAGGACAGAAGCGATGTTCGCGAAAAAAACACTATTAATCACAGGCGGCACCGGTTCTTTCGGCAATGCGGTGTTGCGTCGCTTTCTGGATTCCGACCTGCGCGAAATTCGTATTCTCAGCCGAGATGAGAAAAAGCAGGACGACATGCGCAAGAAGTACAACAACCCGAAGTTGAAGTTTTATATCGGGGATGTGCGTGACTATCAATCGGTGCTAAATGCAGTGCGTGGCGTTGATTTCATCTATCACGCAGCCGCCTTGAAACAAGTGCCTTCTTGCGAGTTCCATCCGTTGGAGGCGGTCAAGACAAATGTGCTTGGTACCGAGAATGTTCTGGAGGCGGCGGTTTCCTGCGGTGTCGAACGCGTAGTTTGCCTGAGTACGGACAAAGCGGTCTACCCCATCAACGCGATGGGGATTTCAAAGGCGATGATGGAAAAGGTGATAGTTGCCAAATCCCGCAGCAGTGGCTCTACTGTGATCTGTGCGACTCGCTATGGCAATGTGATGGCGTCAAGGGGGTCAGTGATTCCGTTGTTTGTCGATCAAATTCGTGCCGGGAAACCGCTTACGATTACCGACCCGAACATGACGCGTTTTATGATGACTCTGGACGATGCGGTGGACTTGGTGCTTTTTGCATTTGAGCACGCTAAGCCAGGCGAAATCTTTGTGCAGAAAGCGCCGGCAGCAACCATCGAAACATTGGCCCATGCCCTGACGGGGCTACTTGGCGTGCCAAACCACGAGGTGAGGGTAATCGGTACCCGGCATGGAGAGAAACTATTTGAAGCGCTTTTGAGTCGAGAAGAGATGGTGGCCGCGGAAGACTTGGGTGGATACTACCGGGTGCCGCCAGATTTGCGTGATTTGAACTACAGTAAGTTTGTTGAACAAGGTGAGACTAAGATTACTGAAGCAGTCGATTACAACTCGCATAACACTACGCGGCTGGATTTGACCGGAACACAGGCCTTGTTGATGCGAACTCGGTTTATGTTGGCAGTTTCACGTGGAGAGCAGGTCGAGTCTGAGGAGTAGTGTCAGTGGCCACCGTTGCAAAGAAAGTCTTGATCACGGGTGCCAATGGGTTTATTGGCAAAAACCTGAAGTTGCATTTATCCGAGCGTAAAGATGTGCAGATAGTCTGCTTTACGCGTGACCATTCGGTCTCTCAATTACCTGAGATGCTTCAGGGCGTGGATTTTTTGTTCCATCTGGCGGGTATTAATCGGCCTCAAGATCCGCAGGAATTCGTCACCGGCAATGCCAGTCTGACTCAGGCACTCTGTAATGCGGTCGCTCAAGTGGCGGCCACTTCGGGGAAAAAAGTACCGGTGGTTTGCGCGTCCTCCATCCAGGCATCACGCGACAACCCTTACGGCCAAAGTAAGCGTACTGCGGAGGATTCTCTCTTTGCCTTACAGCGAAGACACGGCGTTCCGGTGCATGTGTTTCGCCTGCCTAATGTGTTCGGTAAGTGGTGCAAACCGAATTACAACTCGGCGGTGGCGACGTTTTGCCACAACATCGCGCGCGATTTGCCGATTCAGATCAACGACCCATCTTCGCAGCTAACGCTGGTTTACGTGGACGACGTGATCAGCCGCTTTTTGCAATTAATGGACGGTGCCGATGCTGCAGTTGATGTTGATGGGTTTGCTACGGTTGCACCGCAATACACGAGTACGGTGGGTGATCTGGGGCAATTGATTCATTCCTTTAGGGATAGCCGCAGCACGCTGACAACTGAGCGCGTCGGCTCCGGCTTGATACGGGCGCTTTACGCCACCTATGTGAGTTACTTGCCCGCGGATTCGTTTGCCTACCCTGTACCCCAGCACAGCGACCCGCGCGGTGATTTTGTGGAGATGCTCAAAACCCCGGACTGCGGCCAGTTTTCTTGCTTCACGGCGCACCCTGGCGTTACACGCGGCGGCCATTATCATCACACAAAAACTGAAAAGTTTTTAGTTATCAAGGGGCAAGCACGGTTTAAGTTCAGGCATATGCAAACTGGAGAGATTCATGAACTTGTTACCGTTGGCGAAAAGGCTGAAATCGTCGAAACGGTTCCTGGGTGGACGCACGACATCACGAATATCGGTGAGGATGAAATGGTGGTGATGCTGTGGGCGAACGAAGTGTACGATCGGGCGCGACCGGATACCTTTGCGTGTCAGGTCTGAATGCTGTGCTTTGCTCCAAAGATTTTCCTACTTGTTATCGACGGTGAACTTGTTGTTGCTAGGTAGGCCTACTAAAACGCACGCTGCCTATAAATCATGTGTTGTGGTTGGTCGGGTCAATGTGTATTTAAACCAAGCCTTGGTGCCAAAGAAGGTTTGTTCAATTAATCATGGAGCACTTTTGCGATGAATCTAAAGAAATCTTCGGTAGCATCTGCTAATTAAGACTTGAGCCCTGCCGGCTCGGTGGCCGGCAACTCGTAACCTCAACTAGCTAACTGTGCCATTGCGCATTGTTACGGTTTTATTTGTGATTTGGACGATGAAAAAACTTAAAGTGGTCACTGTGGTAGGCACGAGGCCGGAAATTATCCGCCTCTCGCGGGTGATGGCCAAGTTGGATGAGTATTGCGAGCATGTGATCGTGCACACAGGGCAAAATTACGATTACGAACTCAACCAGATTTTTTTTGATGATCTGGGCATCCGCAAACCGGATCATTTTTTGAATGCTGCCGGGGCGAGTGGTGCAGAAACGATAGGTAAAGTGATTATTGCGGTCGACGGTGTTTTGGCCTTAGAAAACCCGGATGCCATGCTAATTTTGGGGGATACCAACAGTTGCATGGCGGTTATACCGGCCAAGCGGCGCAAAATTTCGATCTTCCACATGGAGGCAGGCAACCGCTGCTTCGACATGCGCGTGCCAGAGGAAATCAACCGGCGCATCGTCGATCACACGGCTGACATCAACCTCACCTACAGCACAATCGCCCGCGATTACCTGCTGCGGGAGGGATTGCCGCCGGATATGGTAATCAAGACTGGTAGCCCGATGTGCGAGGTTTTGAACCATTACCGGGAAGGAATCGAAGGGTCGGATGTGCTGAATCAGCTTGGTCTTGAGGCCGGCAAGTTCTTTGTGGTGAGCGCCCACCGTGAGGAGAACGTAGATTCGGACAAAAACTTCCTCAAGCTGGTGGATGTGCTGAACCAGGTAGCCCAAGCTTATGGTTATCCGGTCATTGTTTCCACGCACCCGCGCACACAAAAGCGGGTCGATGCGATGGGCGTCAAGTTCCATCAGTTGGTGCGCTTGCTAAAGCCGCTTGGGTTCAAGGATTACAACAAGTTGCAGGTCACGGCCAAGGCGGCGCTGTCCGATAGCGGGACGATCAACGAGGAGTCATCGATCCTCAACTTCCCGGCCTTGAATCTGCGTGAGGCGCACGAACGCCCAGAGGGTATGGAAGAGGCTGCAGTGATGATGGTCGGCCTGGAGGTTGAGCGCGTCATGCAGGCGCTGGCGATTCTCGAAAGCCAGTCGCGGGGTGAGGATCGCAGCCTGAGGCAGGTTGGCGATTACAGCATGCCGAACGTTTCCGACAAGGTACTTCGGATTATTCACAGCTACACCGACTATGTGAGCCGGGTGGTCTGGAAACAGTACTGAGGTTGTCTTGCGGATTCTTGTCGTCAGCCAGTATTTCTGGCCAGAAAACTTTCGCATCAATGACCTTGTAACCGAGTGGTGTCAGCGTGGGCATGAGGTCACTGTCCTAACGGGCTATCCCAATTATCCATCAGGCGAGGTTTTTCCTGAGTTTCGCGAGAATCCCGGGGCTTACGCCCGGTACGGTGGTGCCAGGGTCGTGCGGGTGCCGTTGTTGTCTCGTGGGAGCGGCGCGGTACGGCTGTTGGTGAATTACGTGAGCTTTGCATTGAGTGCCAGTTGCTTCGGGGTGTGGCGCCTTAGAGGCGAGACCTACGACGTGATCTTTGCCTTCGAACCCTCGCCAATTACTGTAGGTCTGCCGGCAGTGTTGTTACGACTGCTCAAACGTACGCCGCTGGTCTTTTGGGTGCTTGATCTCTGGCCGGAAACGCTGGAGGCCGTCGGCGTTGTGAAGTCGCCAAAAATCCTGAAAATGGTCGGCCATATGGTGTCTTTCATCTACGACCGATGCGATCTCGTTCTCGCGCAATCGCAGAGTTTCGTTCCTGCGATCCGAAAGCACTGCCATCCGCGAACATGGGTCGAATATTTTCCAAGTTGGTCAGATTCAACCTTTGATTTTTCTTCCGTTGAGCCGGCCAGTGAAGTACCGACTGGAAGCCTGTTTTTCAATGTGATGTTTGCGGGAAACATTGGTGACGCACAGGATTTTCCCGCGATTCTCGATGCTGCGGAGAAGCTGAAGGGCCAAAGAAATATACGCTGGTTAATCTTGGGTGATGGCCGTGCCGCTGATTATGTGCGTTCCGAGGTGGCGAGGCGGGGTTTGGCCGACTGTTTCTTGATGCTTGGTCAATATCCGGTTGAGAGGATGCCTTCGTTTTATGTCCATGCTGACGCTCTTCTGCTTTCTCTCAGGGACAAACCGATTTTCGCCATGACGATCCCGGGGAAGCTACAGTCCTACCTGGCATCTGGTATCCCTGTCTTGGCCATGCTGAACGGCGAAGGTGCAGCAATCGTCAGTGGGTCAAGATCGGGACTATCCTGCCCGGCCGGGGACGGGAAGGCATTGGCCGAAGCAGTTTTGGAGCTGGCAGCAATGTCTCCGGAGGAACGTTCAAAAATGGGTGAGCGGGGCCTGGCACTAAGCCTTAAGGATTTTGACCGCAACATCTTGATAGCCAAGCTACTGGCTTGGTTCGATCAACTTGCAACGAAAAATAAACATAGGCTGGGAATGAGTAGATGATCTTGGTGACTGGGGCTACCGGCTTTGTCGGGACGCGTTTTTGTATGGTGCGCTGCTTGCTGGTTGCTAAAATCGAACGAGCTTGTTTCGGAGAATTTGATGACCAGCGAAAAGAGTAAGGCAGCCAACCAGGCCAATGCAAAGCAGAGCAGGGGCCCAAAGTCGCTCGCTGGCAAAGCGCGTTCCTCGCAAAATGCCCGCGCCCACGGGGTATTGAGTGCCGGTTTGTTGCTTAAGGATGAAGATCCGACTGAGTATGATCAACTGTTTCAGGCATTGGTCGAAGACATGCGCCCGCATGGCACATTGGAGTTGATTCATGTTGAGCGTATTGCCGCAGCGGTATGGCGCCAACGCCGCCTGATTCGCGCCGAGAGCGCTGCCGTAGCATTTCGACAGGCAGCCGACGATACGCGGAAAATGTTAACCGATACGCTCGGCGTTTCAGTTTCTTCACGCATTCCAGATGCAGCCTTAGGTCCGCTTTCTGATGATGAAATTCGAGAGCTTGGTTCTCTAAGCGCGTTGCTGGAAGACCTGGCGCATCTTCAGCCAATTCCCGACTCCCTTGAGGACTTGAAGGTTCGTGCGCCAATGTTTCACTCTTATCTTTGCCAGCAAGCGTCGCACAAGCAGATTGGTCTGGAGCGATATCTCGTGTTGGAGACTGATTTACCTGAGGAAGAGACACAGGCTGCAATTGACAAGCTTGTAAATCATCTGTCGCTGCCGTTTGCAAAGCGATACAAGATTCTGGAACAGCGCTTGAAAGTCTCACTAATGAAGGAATCATATCAGGCGATGAAAATCATCCCGCCTGAGGCTGAACTCTACGCCCGTTATCAAACCGCTCTCGACAACATGCTGAACAAGGCGATCAAGACATTTCGCGATGCGCGGGATTACCGGCTGGAGACGCTTGAGCAGGCAGAAAAGAATTGATTTTTTCCAAACGAACCCAAATTGGATGTGCATGGTACTAGTATCCGGCGCTTCCGGTTTTATCGGCAGCCGACTATCAAAGGCCCTTGCCCTGAACGGATTAAATGTCCGGGGCATGGCGCGCCAAGCGCCGGCTGGTAATGTTGTAGTGGCTGATTTGAGTGCCCCGGCAGCTTTGCTTGCCGCATGTGCAGGCGCTGATACCGTTTTTCACTGTGCCGGCTATGCGCATGCTTTTTCGTCATTGTCTGGAGATGACGCCGCCATGCATTGGCGGATTAATTTTGAAGGCACCCACAATCTGCTTGAGGCAGCCGGTCAGGCTGGGGTTAAACGATTTGTCTTCCTCTCCAGTGTGAAAGCCATGGCTGATCCTGGCAATCTTCTGGCTAGCGAGGATTTTCCGGGTGAGCCGGCAACGGCTTACGGTCAATCCAAGCTGGCCGCAGAGGCTGCGGTGCTTGAAGCCGGTAAGCGTTACGGTATGCATGTGGTCAACCTGCGCTTATCGATGGTTTATGGCGCCGGCGGCCGGGGTAACCTGGAGCGTATGGGGCGCTTGGTGCAGCGCGGGCTGTTCCCGCCGTTGCCGGATACAGGTAACCATCGCTCGCTGGTGCATGTCGATGATGTGGTTTCGGCGATGCGCTTGGTGGCTGGGGATGATCGCGCTAACGGGCGCACGTATATCGTCGCCTCGCAGGAGGCTCCCTCTGGTCGACAGTTGTACGATGCACTGAGGGCAGCGCTGGGTTTGTCGCGCTGTCATTGGAGCATTCCTGAGTCGGCAATCAGGTTTGCTGCTCGATTGGGTGATGGTCTTGAGGCTGTCACACGGCGCCGCTTGCCCTTGGATAGCGAAGCGCTTGATCGCTTGCTCGGTTCGGCCTGGTATTCGCCAGCCCGTATTGAGCGGGAACTGGGGTGGCGAACGAGGATATCGCTTGACGAAGGATTGCGGGAGATGTTTTAGCGCGGCTAAGTTTTTTGGCTATTTGTATTCCCAGTGGTTCCAAATTCACCATTGGCCCGGAGCAAATCACGCTTCCAAGGTCGGTGTATTATTTGAGCGTCTTAAGAAAGGAGGGTGGCATGAGAACAATCGGTCAGCGCAAAGAGCGACCCATTGGCCTTCTTGCGTCTGGAACCCTCTTGGCTGAGGGCGCTCGATTCAACGATGAGATGCATCTATTGCCTACAGGTGGCATGACCTTTATTCCCAAAGGCGTGTATCGTTTCAAGACACACGAAGATGCCAACCAGCATCAGCTTGACTGCTTGGCCAAGGGGATGGCAAAAGTGGCATGGGAGCGAGTCAATGAACGAAATGGCTGAGTATTGTCGCCCGGCCTCCCTCGAAGACCTGAAGGCGCTGATTGAGTCATTGAATCGACAGCAAGTCGATTACCTGCTCATTGGCGGGTATGCCTTGTTCGTGCATGGCTACCATCGGACCACGATGGGTATTGACTTACTGGTTCCGGCAACAATGGACTCGGGAACCCGAGTCAAGGCGGCTTTGATGGTGTTACCTGACCAGGCTGCAAAAGACTTGGAGCCGGCGTGGTTTGTAGAAGGTGAAAACATTCGGGTTGCAGATGTATTCCTAGTCGATGTCATGCTGAATGCGTGTGGCGAAACCTACGACACGCTTAAAGAGTATGCAATGTCCGTGGACCTGGAGGGCATCCCCGTCCGAACGGTCAGTCTTGAAGGGCTTCTGCGGACAAAGCAAACGGTACGCGAAAAGGATGTGGCCGATAGGCAGATTCTGGAGCGAGCGCTGAAACTGTTCAAGGAGCATTCCAGGGAATAGTCGCAATTTTAAAGAGCCTCTATCATTGGCGGCTCTTTACATTGTGGGCGCAGCATTATCCTTTTTGCGTTTGCGAACGCTGCAACTGCTGTGAGGGTTAGTTATGGCGTGCGCGTTCAGAGCAGGGCAGGGCTGCTTTTTTATGGCTCGCGCCAGATGTCGCAGATAAATCTATTTGATGTAATTGAACATTTCATTATGAAACGCATGTTTGATCTGACCCTGGCGCTAATGTGCGCCATCCTGCTGGTCTTGCCGGTGCTTCTGGTTGCCTTGGCGGTCAAGCTTAGCTCTCGTGGACCTGCGCTTTACTGGTCAGGTCGTGTCGGGCGCTACAACCGGATATTTAGAATGCCGAAGTTTCGCAGCATGCGTGTTGATACCCCTGCAGTCGCAACCCATCTGCTCAAGGATCCTAAAGTTTATCTGACGCCGATTGGTTCTTTCTTGCGTAAATCCAGCCTGGATGAGTTGCCTCAGCTTTGGAGTATTTTGGTCGGCGATATGAGTTTTGTCGGGCCGCGTCCGGCTCTATTTAATCAGGATGATCTGGTGGCATTGCGCACGGCAGAGGGGGTGCATGAGTTAGTGCCGGGGCTAACCGGTTGGGCACAGGTTAACGGCCGTGACGAGTTGCCAATTCCAGAGAAGGTGAAGCTTGATATTGAGTATTTGCAGCGGCAGTCTTTCTGGTTTGATCTTCGAATCCTTTGGCTGACAGCCGTGAAAGTGATTCGCCGCGATGGGGTGTCTCACTGAAGGTAGCGGTGAAGTAAGGGTTTTCTTCTTTCAATGCGCGTAATAAAAAATTAGACTGCGGTCGGATATTTAAGAAATTATTCGACCTGTTAGGAAAAAATGAGCCAGATCGGGTATGCGTTTTTGCAGAGCAGTCTACAGCTTGCGGTTTTCGAGCCGGTCTGCCCTGCGCGTACTTCGCCAGTCACCCGGGTGACGCCTACGCCGGATGCCTTGCTGATTCCGGCACATGTGGCACCTGGTACGGCTGATCCGCTGGATCACATTTTATTTGCCCTCAAGCATGAGGGCGTCAACCTTCAAGTGTTGGCGCAAGCGTTGAAGCGGGTTCCGGCAGCCAGCATGATGGAGGCAATCAAGGCGTCACCTTCCGGCTCCTATATCCGTATCGCCTGCTTTCTTTGGGAGCACTTCAACCAGCAAGCGCTGGAAGGCTTGCCGACGATTGCCGGCCCAGCTGTGCCCTTATTTGACCCCAAGCATTATGTGACGGCCCCGCCGGTGCGCAATGCAAAGTGGCGGGTTGGTTTTAATGGTATTGGGTCGATGGGGTTCTGCGTCACGGTCAGGCGTACAGCGGCCATTCAAGCCTTGCTGGCGGCGGATATTCTGGCGAATGCCGAGGCATTTTTGACCAGCCTGGGGGATGCGGCGGTCGATCGTGCCATGTCCTGGGCGTATCTGCACGAGACGGAAAGTTCATTCGCCATTGAGCGTGAGAAGCCTGTAGCCGGCAAGGCCGAGGCTTTTGTCGAATTGCTCAGGCAGGCGCACCTTGCCGAGGTGCTGGACGAGGATTACCTGGTTGCCTTGCAGAATTCAGCCATCTCCAACCCGCTCGATCAAGCTGTTGCGTATCGCCTTCAGCAGAACTGGTTGCGTGGCCCCTTGCGTGGTGCGGCTGGGATAACTTATGTGCCGCCATCGCCTGAGTTGGCCCGGGTTTTGATGGATGAGCTGCTCAGTTTTGCCAATATGACGCCGGGCCGGGTCGACCCGCTGGTGGCGGCATCGGTGATTTCCTTTGCCTTTGTTTTCATCCACCCGTTCATGGATGGCAATGGCCGTTTGTCGAGATTTCTGTTCCACCATACGCTTTGCCGCTCCGGGCGCTTGGGTAATGGCTTGCTGCTCCCTGTTTCCGTGGCGATGAAACGTAACGAGGCGGCGTATCTCAAGGCTTTGCAGAGCTTTTCAGTGCAGGCCCGCAAGCATTGGGATGTGCTGTGGATCGGTGACGATGATTACGCACTACAGTTCAAATCCGATGAAACGCTGTATCGCTACTGGGATGCAACACCCTGTGTCGAGTTTGGTTTGCAGATGGCGCAACAGGCACTCGAGCGTGATCTCAAGGAGGAAACGGCTTTTCTGGCGCGCTTTGATCGTATTTACAAGGCGGTGGACGAGCGTTTTGATGTGCGCCGCAATGACTTGACCATGCTGGTTCTGGCCTGTTTGCAGAATGGCGGTAAGGTTTCGAGTAACAGGCGAAAAAAATATCAGCTGACAGTTCAGGCGTCTGTGTTTGATGCGATTGAAGAAGCCTGGAGCGAATTGGAGCAAGTCTCATGAGCTTGCTGGCGTTCGAGCGGATGTGTGACGCACCAATCCAGGCGGAATGCTTTATGACTTGGCACGCATCCGTAGCGGTTACAATCGGCGCCTAAAAATAAATATTGATTCAAGCTGTCCGCATATTCCTGTGACTATTTTTTTACGCTCCCTCATCGTTTTGATCTACGACCTGTCTGCCTTTGGCTTTGCCTGGGTTGGCGGTTTCTTGCTGCGTTTTAATTTTGATTTGCCGGCCAATTTCCTGCCTGTGATCGCTTGGGGGTTGATATTTCTGTTGCCGGCACACGCGGTGGCTTGTCGAGTCGCCGGTCTGTATCGCGGCATCTGGATGTTCGCCAGCCTGCCTGATCTGAAGCGGGTTTTGAAGGCTGTTGGGCTGTCGACCGCAGCATTATTGATATTTTTTGTATTCAGTCGCTACGAGAATCAGGTGGTACCGCGCTCCTTGCTGGTGCTTTACCCGATCCTGATGATGGTTTTTATGGGCGGAGGCCGTGCCGCATACCGGATGTGGAAAGAGCATCGTCTCTATGGCGGCTTGATCGCCCAGGGCAAGCCGGTGGTGATTGTTGGTGCCGGGCGCGGCGGCGCCATTCTGGTGCGGGAGTTGGAGCGCAGCGCTGATTGGCGCGTCGTTGCCTTGGTCGATGATGATCGTAGCAAGTGGGGGCGAGAACTTTCCGGGCACCTGGTGGCTGGTGGCATCGATAGCTTGCCGGAGGTGCTGGCCGCCGAGAAAGCGGCGCATGTGATTTTGGCGATGCCGTCGGCGGCTTCCGATGCCATGCGGAGGGCGACCAATCTGGCTGTTGGGGCGCGGGCGCACGTCTTTACGGTGCCCGGTCTCGATGATGTGATGGGCGGGCGGGTAGCTATTTCGTCGATTCGCCCCATTGATATTGAAGATTTGCTGGGTCGCGAGGTGGTATCGATTGATACGCCTCATGTGGCGGCTATGCTGGCCGGCAAGACGATTCTGGTCACCGGCGCTGGCGGCTCGATTGGTAGTGAGTTGTGTCGGCAGATTGCCAAATTTTCACCGGCGCGTCTGGTGCTTTTTGAACTCAGTGAATTCGCGCTCTACACATTGGAACAGTGGTTTTTGAGTCATCAGCCGGAGATAGTGCTGCTGCCCTTGGCCGGTGATGTCAAGGACGTGGCAAGGCTGGATGAGGTGTTCGTTGCCTATCATCCGCAGGTGGTTTTTCATGCGGCAGCCTACAAGCATGTGCCCCTGATGGAAGTTGGTAATGCCTGGCAGGCGGCACGCAACAATATTCTCGGTACGTTACGTGTCGCTGAAGCAAGCGCCCGGCACAAGGCAGAGCGTCTTGTCCTGATTTCGACCGACAAGGCCGTTAACCCGACCAATGTCATGGGGGCGACCAAGCGCATGGCGGAAATGGTCTGCGAGGCCATGCAGCGCCAGAATGCAGGTACACAGTTCGAGATGGTTCGCTTTGGCAACGTATTGGGTAGCACCGGTAGCGTCATACCAAAATTTCAGGAACAAATCGCCCGTGGGGGGCCGGTAACGGTGACGCACCCTGACATCACACGTTATTTCATGTCGATTCCCGAGGCCGCTCAGTTGGTCTTGCAGGCGGCAGCGATGGGGCGCGGCGGTGAGATTTTTGTGCTCGACATGGGCGAACCGGTCAAGATTGTCGATCTCGCACGCAAGATGATTCACCTGTGCGGTTATTCGGATAAAGAAATTCGTATTGAGTTTAGTGGTTTGCGCCCGGGCGAGAAGCTTTATGAAGAGTTGCTGGCAGACGACGAGCAAACCCGCAAGACACCGCACCCCAAGTTACGCATTGCCCAGGCTCGTGCGGTCGACGACGATTTCTTGTTGAATTTGCAGCGATGGCTTGATAAATCTTCTCAGACAGATTCAGAGGTGCGTGAGAGCTTGTTGCATTGGGTTCCAGAGTATTGTCCGAATGTAGGCATGCTGGAGCCATCTTGTACGAGTCGCGGCGCAAATCTGGTGAATTGATCTCTCTTTCATGATTAATCTAGTGATGGGCGTGTAATGATTCTAGTAACTGGCGGTGCAGGTTATATTGGTTCGCATACAGTGGTGCAGTTGCTTGCTGCCGGTCACGATCTCCTGATTTTCGATAATTTCTCTAATAGTTCGCCGAAGGTGCTAGATAGGATTTTTTCGATTTCCGGTCGTCATCCGAAGGTGCTGGAAGGCGATATTCGTGATCCGGTTTTGTTGAGGCGAGTATTCTCTGAATACCCCATTGAAGCAGTGATCCATTTCGCCGGTTTGAAGGCAGTCGGCGAATCGGTGTCGCAGCCGATACGTTATTTCGATAACAACGTTGTTGGTTCGCTTCGTTTGTTTGAAGCGATGTCCGAAGCAAATGTTAAGACACTGGTTTTTAGTTCATCGGCAACCGTCTATGGTGATCCACACGCGGTGCCGATTTGCGAGAATTTTCCGCTTCAAGCAACAAATCCATATGGGCGGACCAAGTTACATATTGAAGAGATGCTTCGCGATATCAGCCAGTCTGACCCAAGTTGGCGAATTGCTTTGCTCCGCTACTTCAACCCGGTGGGTGCACATCCGAGTGGCATGATTGGTGAGGATCCAAAGGGGATTCCCAATAACCTTATGCCCTACGTGGCTCAGGTTGCTGTGGGTCGGCGTAAGGAACTTGGGGTGTTCGGTAGTGACTACTCCACGCATGACGGCACCGGTGTGCGCGACTATATTCACGTTGTTGATCTTGCTCGTGGTCACTTGGCTGCGCTTGATGCGTTGGCGACTGCCGATTCACTACTCACTGTTAATTTGGGCACTGGGGTTGGTTACAGTGTGCTTGATGTGGTTTCTGCGTTTGAGAGAGCCAGTGGCAAGCCAGTGCCGTATCAAATACTGCCAAGACGCGCTGGTGATGTTGCAAGCTGCTACGCCGATCCTGTTTTTGCATTTGAGAAGCTTGGCTGGAAGGCTGAGTTTGATCTGGATGATATGTGTCGCGATGCCTGGCGCTGGCAGGAGGCAAACCCCGATGGGTTCTGAATTGGGTTTGGATGATGCGCAGGTTCGGGATACGTTGAGGCGCTGGGTGCCGGAATATCCCCCGGCGCAATGCCAGACATGAACTTCAGATATGGAAATTCACATCTTCGTAGATGTCGTCAAGCGATAGCCCGATGCTGATCGTCCCGCAGTCGACACCAAGAATGTCTGTTTCTCCGAGTGTGCCTTGTTGCCACTCACCCGTTTCATCCCGTAAAAAGTAATCGACCTGCCGGCGCTCCGGTTCGGCAAGGATATAAGCTTTGAGCGATGGTATCTGGCGATAGGCCAGCACTTTTTCCCGACGGTCTGTGGTGGCAGTGGATGGGCTCAAAACTTCAGCAACAATGCAGGGGG
>JAABQV010000030.1 GCA_011391255.1 Dechloromonas sp. | reverse complement strand
GCCGAAAAGATCATCGAGCTACTTTGATCAAACGAAGCGATCAGCGCACTTCATCAACGATTTGCAGCAACTTCTCCTCGATCTCGCGGGCAATCTGCGCTGCAGCTGGCTCCTCGCTTAACTGGGGCAGCAGCAAGGTCGGCCGCAGTACGCCGATTTTTGTCGCGCCGTTATCGGTAAAAACCGATATCCGCCAAGGCAATGCCAGGCTGAGTTGCATACCGGCGGCCAGCAAATTTTCAGTGAGCCGGTAATTAGCGACTTCAAATACCGTGCAATCCTCATCGAGTTCGATTTCCTTGTGCCGCGAATTGTCCTTTTCGCCGAGATCATGGGCATTCAGGACGACAAAGCCAAGACGCTGCACCACCGGCGGCAGTTCCAGACACACTTCATAAAACGACTTGCTGCTCTCCACGATGTAAAACATGGCTTCTCCCCACCTCCGGCACCAACGCTGAGTGCAAGGGGCGAATTATCCCACCTCGTGACCATCAGCCCGCATGCTGCGGTCAACGCCGTTTTAAGGGCCATTTTTTTGGCGCCGACGACTGATTTCGTTCAGGGTAAAATTCGCCCTCCCTAAGCGCCCCCACGGATAGACACCATGCTGCGCCTGACTCAGATCAAGCTCCCCCTCGACTACAACGACGCCAGCCTCAAGGCGGCAATCATCGAACGCCTGGGCATCGCGCCCGACGAACTGTTCGGCGTCACCATCTTTCGCCGTGGCTACGATGCGCGCAAACGCTCGAACATTTTTTTCATTTTCACCCTTGATGTTGAGATACAGGATCAAGTAGGTGTCCTCAAGCGCCTGCAGGCCAGTGGCAAAAGTACCGATGTCGGCATCACCCCCGACACCGCCTACAAATTCGTCACCCACGCCCCGGCCAATTTAGCCTCACGCCCGATCATCATCGGCACCGGCCCCTGCGGCCTGCTTGCCGGGCTAGTGCTGGCGCAAATGGGTTTCAAACCAATCATTCTCGAACGCGGCAAAGCAGTGCGCGAGCGAACCAAGGACACTTGGAGCCTGTGGCGCCAGGGCGTGCTTAACCCGGAGTCCAATGTGCAATTTGGTGAAGGCGGCGCCGGCACTTTTTCGGATGGAAAATTGTGGAGTCAGATTAAAGATCCGCAGCACCTGGGCCGCAAGGTGCTCGAAGAATTCGTCAAATCCGGTGCGCCGGAAGAAATCCTCTACGTCAGCAAACCGCACATCGGCACCTTCCGGCTGGTCAAGATGGTTGAAGCGATGCGCGCCGAGATCACCGGACTGGGTGGAGAAATTCGCTTCAATTCCCGGGTTGACCGCATCAATATTGAAAATGGCCAGGTGCGCGGCGTCGAACTGGCCAGCGGCGAGCAAATCGCTGCCCAGCATGTCGTGCTGGCGATCGGCCACAGCGCGCGAGATACCTTCCGCATGCTGCACGAGCGAGGCGTTTATATCGAACCCAAGCCCTTCTCGATCGGCTTCCGCATCGAACACCCGCAAGCCCTTATCGACCGCGCCCGCTTCGGCGATTTCGCCGGCAATGAAAAGCTGGGCGCTGCCGATTACAAGCTGGTGCACCACTGCGCCAATGGCCGCTCGGCCTACAGCTTCTGCATGTGCCCCGGCGGTCAGGTGGTTGCTGCAACCTCGGAAGAAGGTGGTGTCGTGACCAACGGCATGAGCCAGTATTCGCGCGCCGAACGCAATGCCAACGCGGCGCTGGTGGTCAATGTCAATCCGGAAGACTTCCCCGGTGACTACAAAACCAACCCGCTCGCCGGCATCGATTTCCAACGGCACTGGGAAGCCATCGCCTATCAGGCCGGTGGCAGCACCTACAAGGCCCCGGCTCAGCGCGTCGGCGATTTCCTTGCAGGAAAGCCGTCGACCGCGCTAGGTGAAGTCGATCCCTCCTACCAGCCCGGCGTATTCATGACTGATCTCAGCGCTTGCGTCCCGCCTTACGTACGCGATGCCCTGCGCGAGGCGATCCCCGCTTTCGACAAGCAGATCAAGGGTTTCGCCATGGCTGACGCGATCCTCACCGCAGTTGAAACCCGCACCTCCTCACCGGTCCGCATCACGCGCAACGCCGAATGCCAGAGCCTGAACACCCGTGGCCTTTACCCGGCGGGTGAAGGCGCCGGGTACGCTGGCGGGATACTTTCGGCGGCAGTCGATGGCATAAAAGTGGCGGAGCAGGTGGCGCTGAGCATGGCCAAAGCTAGCACCTGCTGATCCGGCACGATGACGTATGAAACTAACGTCATACCGGCGAGGTTCAAAAAAAACATCATGAGGTTGGCCACGATATAAAGCCAAAATACCCATAAGATCAATAGGGTAAACATAATCAAGGAGATTTCAATGAAAAACCTCCTGCTAGGCTTTCTAAGCAGCCTGTGTTTCATGCTGCCTTATGGTGCGGCGGCTGATCCATCTGCCGAGCCAACTTATAGTTTTTCCGTGGCGCCTCAGTTCGAGCGGCGCAAGTTGTTCACTATCTGGCAACCCATCGTTAACGACCTGCAACGGCGTACCGGTCTGCGATTCGAGCTGGTCACCTCACTCTCGGTGGGCGAGTACGACAGCGATGTGAGAAATGGTCGCTATGACTTCATTTACGTCAATCCCCACATGGTGCCGCTGATCGATAAGCAACCAGGTTACCAACCACTGATCCGCGACGCTGCACCGCTGTACGGCATCCTGGTGGTGCGCAAGGACAGCTCGCTGCAACGGGTGGCAGACCTGCACGACAAGACCCTCGCGGTACCCTCGATGTCGGCGCTTGGCGCCAGTCTGCTGCTACGCGCCGAACTCGACCGGGATTTCGGCGTCAAAACCCATCCGATTATTGCCAAGACACACAGTTCGGTGTTCCTGCATGTCATCAATGGCCTCACCGATGCCGGCGGTTCGGTGCAGAAAGCATTGGCCGAACAGGATGACCGCGTCCGCGACAGCCTTAAAGTACTGCACCGAACGCGTGAAGTACCCTCGCACCCGATTGCCGGCCATCAGCGAGTGCCCGCCAAGGTGCGCGAGCAGGTACGCCAGGCTTTCCTCGAGATGTCTGCCGATCCACAGGGACGCATGCTGCTTGCCGAAGTGCCGATGCGCGAGGCTGTCACGACCCGTGCCGAGGACTATCAGGTCATCAAGGCGCTCAAACTGGAAAGTTATCTGGAGCAATAAGCTCACATGTCACTGCGCTGGAAGCTGATCCTGCCGCTCCTCTTCGCCCTTGGCCTCGCCGGGGCGAGCATAGAGATTTATTGGCTGCCGCGATCACTCGAGCGCATCGAGCGCGATCGCTTGCAGTCGATGCAACGCCAGCTCGAAACCACGGCAGAAATCCTGATGCCAATGGTGATGGGGCAACAGCTCGACATCATCAATGAAAACCTTGATGCTTTGCTGGCCAAAGACCCGGACTGGCTGTCGATTCACCTTGTCGATGACCGTCTGCGGCAACTCTATCCGTTGTGGCGCGCCGAAGCCCAGCCGCCACCTGAAGTTCACAAGGATATCCGCTCACTCACCGCCAGGTTACAGTTTTCCAGCAGGACGCTGGCAACCATCGAGGCTCGCGTAGATCTGACCTCCTACCTGTCAGAGCAACGCTCGGAAGTCCGCAATTCCGGCCTCTCGATGATGGCCCTCTTGCTGCTGACGATGGTGGCCCTGATGATGCTGGTCGAAGCGGTGATCCACCGACCCTTGCGCCGGCTTGCTCTGGCAACGTCGGAGCTGGCGCGCGGAAATTACGACACGCCCCTGCCGGCAGCCAGCCAGGATGTTCTCGGAGAATTGGTACGCGACTTTGGCGCCATGCGAACGGCGCTGGGAGAGCAACATGCTGACTTGAAACGGGAAATTGAGGAGCACCGACAAGCTCAAGCCGAACTGGATATCTACCGCAAGCACCTGGAAGCTCAGGTGGCTGCCCGCACCGCCGAACTCGCTGCCGCGAAAGATGCCGCCGAAGCCGCCAACCGCGCCAAGAGCGCCTTCCTGGCCAACATGAGCCATGAGTTGCGAACCCCGATGAACGGCGTCATGGGCATGATCGACATGGCCAAGCGACGCATGGCCGACGCAGCGGGACAAGATCAACTGGACAAGGCCAAAACCGCCGCCACCAACCTGCTCGGTGTCATCAACGACATCCTTGACCTCTCCAAGATCGAAGCCGAGCGGATGGCGCTTGAAGAGATGCCCATGCAACTCGCCGAGATTGTCAGCAACGTCACTGGTGTCCTTGGCCACAAAGCCAACGAGAAAGGTCTGCGGCTAACCATCGACCTGCCCTCCGATCTGCTGCAGCAGACCCTCAAGGGCGATCCGCTACGGCTGGGTCAAATTCTCTTCAACTTTGTCGGCAACGCCATCAAATTCACCGGGCAGGGCGGGGTAACGCTGCGCGCCCGGACAGTCAATGAAACCCCCGAGCTGGTGCAAGTGCGCTTCGAAGTCAGCGACACCGGCATCGGCATCGCGCCGGAGGTTCAGGCGCGGCTGTTTCAGTCCTTCGAGCAGGCCGACAACAGCATGACCCGCAAGTACGGCGGCACCGGACTCGGATTGGCGATCTGCAAACGCCTGGTGGAACTCATGGACGGTGAGATCGGCTTGAACAGCACGGCGGGACAAGGCAGCACGTTCTGGTTCGTCGTCCCGCTCAAGAAGCGGGCCCAAGCCTGGGTCGCACCAGCACCGATTCTTTCGGCCCGCACCGCTGAGCAACGCCTGCAAGCCGAATACGCGGGCACGCGCATCCTGCTGGCAGAAGACGAGCCAATCACGCAGGAAATCTCGCGCGGCTTGCTGGAGGACGTCGGGCTGATCGTGGACGTTGCCGATGATGGTCAGCAGGCATTGCTGCTGGCGCGCCACAACACCTATGCCCTGATCCTGATGGACATGCAGATGCCGTTACTCAACGGTGTCGAGGCAACGCAGGCAATCCGAGCCGACTCCCTGAACACGACTACCCCCGTCCTTGCCATGACCGCCAACGCTTTCGACGAGGATCGCGACGTTTGCCTGGCGGCCGGCATGAACGAACATTTCTCCAAACCTGTCGATCCGGATCGGCTTTATGAAGGCTTGCTTTTCTGGTTGGAGAAAAACAGGGTCTGATCGTGCGCTTGATCCGGGCAGCCGTCACTGCTCCATCCGCACTAAACAAGCTCCCAAGCGATCATTTCATTGAAGCAGGCGTTCATATCCCTCGACTGGCCTAAACCTTGCTGTGATAAGGCCGTAAACAAAGTCAGACGGATCATTTTTCGTCGGAGGGCATCATGAAATACCATTGCACAGCAGACACCGACCTTGAAGAGCTCATTGGTCACGAGTGCGCCAGCGAAAGCGGATTGGTTTTCGCCTACGGCCCGGTTCCCCAAGCCATGCTCAATGATGAAGAACTGGTCCTGGAAAATAGTGCCGCCTTGCCGGTAATGATGGCCGCCAAATTGCATGCCTTATGTATTTCTCTGTTCATCGCCGAGATCGCCGTGCGCATTCCGGCCGGTCAGCATTTCCGCCTCTTGCTGCAATAGTTTCAGCAAAAATCCGCGACAACTGCCAGATCAGCAAGGCTTAACCCCCGCCTTGTGGCAAACTTCAGTCCATGCATGCACTCCCCCACCTTTCTGCGGTCGACTGGCTTTCTTTGGCCATTTTCTTTGCCTGTTGGGCTGGTTACGCCTGGTTTTCCGAGCATAGCCGCTGGAGTGACAACGGCCTGATTCGCACCACCCAGTTCTATCGCATGGCCTGGGCCAAAAGCATGCTGGAGCGCGAAGTCCGGGTGACCGATGCGGCACTGATCGGCAACCTGATGACCAGCGTTTCGTTTTATGCCAACACCACCATCTACATCATTGCCGGCCTGATTGCCGCCCTTGGTGCCGCCGACAAGCTGATCAGCGTCACCGCCGACCTGCCCTTCGGTGGTGCCGGCAACCGCGAGTTGCTCGAAATCAAGCTGATGCTGGTGCTGCTCAGCTTTGTCTTTGCCTATTTCAAATTCACCTGGTCGCTGCGCCAGTTCAACCTGCTCTCAATATTGGTTGGCGCAGCGCCGCTCGGCAAAGCCGGCGAGCCGGCAATTGATGCCTTTGCCCAACGTCTCGGCGGCGCCAATAACCTGGCCGGCGACGACTTCAATCGCGGCATCCGCGCCTATTATTTCGGCCTCGCTGCCGCCGGCTGGCTGCTCCACCCGCTAATGCTGGCCGTCCTCGCGCTATGCATCCTGATCGTGCTTTACCGGCGCGATTTCAGTTCAGCGACGCTGAAGATCCTGCGCGAATAATCCTGATCCGGATGAACCGAAAAACTCATCTCGCCGGGGTTGGCTTCGGCCTGCTCGCCTACAGCATCTGGGGCTTCTTCCCGCTGTATTTCCGCCAGTTGTCGCACGTTTCGCCGATGGATGTTCTCTCCCACCGTGCCCTCTGGGGCTTTATTTTTGTCGCGCTTCTGCTCACCTTGCGCCAAGGCTGGGGCAGGGTAATTGCCGTTTTCAAAACGCCGCGCCAGTTCGCCATGCTGGCACTTGCTGCATTTCTGGTTGGCAGCAACTGGCTGATGTTTCTCTGGGCCGTCGCCCATCAGCAGGTGGTTGCATCGAGCCTCGGCTATTTTCTGACGCCGCTGGTCAATGTGCTCCTTGGCCTGCTGGTTTTGAAAGAACGCCTCAATAAACTGGAATGGATTTCCGTCGGGCTGGCCTTTGCCGCCATTGCCAACGAAATCATGGCGCTCGGCAGCCTGCCCTGGGTCTCACTTTTCCTTGCCGCCACCTTCGGCACCTACGGCCTGGTGCGCAAGCAGGTGCCAGTCGACGCACTCTCCGGCCTCTGGCTGGAAACGCTGGCGATGTTGCCGGTGTGTGGCATTTACGCGCTGTGGATGGCGCAAAGCGGGCACATGGTTTTCACCCCGGAAAACGGCTTGACCGCAACATTGCTGATCGGCGCCGGCATTCTCACCGCCCTGCCCCTGATGTTCTTCGCCGCCGCCACGCAACGCCTGGATCTGGCGACCGTCGGCATGCTGATGTACATCAACCCGACCATGCAGTTCATCACCGCCATCTGGATTTTTGGCGAACCGCTGCAAACCGCACGACTGGTCAGTTTTGCCCTTATCTGGATCGGCCTCATCGTCTTTAGCTGGAGCATGTGGCAAAAGCTGCGCCACCGTTAGAAACGGTGGCGGCTAGTCTTCGATGTGCAATTCGCGCTTGAAACAAGCGATGCTGTATCGCGCTTTTATTTTCAACAGAGAGTCACGCCTGATAAATCAGTCCTCCCGATTGCAGCCTTAATGCGGATGCGTTGGGCACCTCAAATCGCCTCGGGCAGGTCATCAGCATCTACGCCTGAGACCCAAGAAAACCGTCTGTTGGCAAGAGACACCGTGATTATAAATCGGAGTTTGATGACTCAACGTTGAAGGCTCAGCCGTAGATTGATAGGGGCGACGGCGCGGCTCGGCGGCAAATGTAGTTCTCCAAGGTATAGTTGAAGCTCAACTTTTTCTGAGCGCCTGCCATGTTCGCCATACTCGTTGCCCTCGTTCTTCTTGTCGCCGGCGTCGCGGTCATCTATCTGCTGCTGAAGAATATGAGTGAAGAAGGTATCGACATTGCAGCCCCGGGAAGTTGCAAACGTGGCCGCTGCGGGGTGCCGATCCGTCCACCGATTAAACAGGTCGATCAAGCACCGCTGCAACCTGCCGACGTGGACGATAAAAGCAAAGCGAATTTCTGAAGGGCAGCTTTTTGGCATAACTGCCTGCTCACCCTATCGGCTACGAGCAGACCCTGAAGCACGAAGCCCAAACCTGCCATTTGCTGAATGAAAATTCGGTCATCTCACTTCTTGATAGTGGATAGTTGCCTTAAGGAGTCTATCCAGAACCAACAGCGCAGTATCTGGTGACTGGTCGAACTGCGCTCGGACAATCGCTCCGTCTACGGCTACAGCCAAAGACTGGGCATTAAGTTTTCGGTATCGAGACGGCGGCAGCAAGCTGGCAATCACATCTGCCACATCCTGCTTGTGCCTGCATGAAATATCCAAGACTTCAGGCAAGGTGCCTCCCACCTCACCAACACTATTGATGAATGCGCATCCACGAAAGTTCTTATCGCAAAGCCATTCAGCCAATGCGGGGAGGAGCGCGTTGATTTCGCCGCCATGCCTCGTCAGCGAGTCAATGAACCAAGCCATCCAACGTTGGTGTCGGTATTCCAAAAACTCGCGAATCAGGTGGTTCTTACTCGGAAAGTGCCGATAAAAGGTGGCCTTCGTTACACCTGATTCAGCAATCACGCGGTCAACTCCTGTGGCACGAATTCCTTCTCGATAAAAAAGATCGTGCGCAGTTAGCAGAATACGTTCACGGGCACGAGGCACCGACGGTATTGCGGGATTTACGGCTTGCATGTTCGCATTGTAGACAGATCTGTCTACAGTGGATAGACTCACTCAAGTAGACAGGTCTGTCTACAATGGACAATTAAGGAGCTGATCATGGAAACCAAACCGCCCATTCCGCCATTTACAACCGAAACCGCGACCCAAAAAGTACGCATGGCTGAAGATGCTTGGAATACTCGTGATCCGGATCGGGTCGTGCTTGTCTATACAGAAGACACTCGCTGGCGTAACCGAGTCGAATTCCCTGTCGGACGAGATCAGGTGCGGGAGCTCCTTGTGCGCAAATGGGCAAAAGAGCTTGACTATCGCTTAATCAAGGAGTTGTGGGGATGCTCTGGTAATCGTATCGCGGTACGCTTCGCCTACGAATACCATGACGATTCTGGTCACTGGTTCCGCGCCTATGGAAACGAAAACTGGGAGTTCAATACCCAAGGATTCATGATGCGCCGCTTTGCCAGCATCAACGAACTTCCAATCAAGGAATCGGAACGTAAATTCTTCTGGCCTCTCGGTCGTCGCCCAGACGAGCATGCGGGACTAAGTGATCTTGGGCTATGAAAATCCTGCAGTGTTGAGTGTCTGCTATCCACAATTTCGATAGTCGGCTGAGGGCACTGATGCAAAGTCCTCGATTATGGGAAGTTGCAAGTTTGAACACGCTCCATGGGCTCATGGACGGGGGTGGCCGAGCATGACGGGCGCATTACCGAACTGAAGGCAAAGCTTGCGCGCCTGAAAGGAAGCGCTCCAAGCCAGGGGCAATTCAGTCTCGTATGAGGGATAATTCGTCGATGTCGCGAACACTCCTCTACGCCATCGTTTTCATCGAAGGCTTCTGCTCCCTTGGCGCTGAGATCATTGCCCTGCGCCGTCTGGTGCCGCACATTGGCAGCTCCATCGTCGTCACCGCACCGACCATCGGCTTCTTTCTGCTCGCACTGGCGCTCGGCTACGCTTCGGGTGCCAAGGTCAGCGGCAATTACCTCAAGATTGTGGCGCGCAATTTCCTGATTTCTGCGGCATTGGCTGGTATTGGCTTGGCCGGCATCACGGTGGACTGGATGTTTGCCCATCTGCAGCCGGTCTTGATCGCCTATCTGTTTTTCATCGGCGGTGTACTCTGCCCGATTGCTTGGCTGCTCGGCCAGACAGTGCCGATCCTGACCAATCTGATGCAAGCCGAACGCACCGGCGAAGCAAGCGGCATGGCGCTTTACTGGTCGACGCTCGGTTCGTTTCTCGGTTCAATCAGCCTCTCGCTGCTGGTCATGCAATGGCTGGGGGTTTCGGCAGCAGTTGTTGCCTGCGCCTGCGGGCTCCTGATCGGCAGCTTGCTGCTGGCGCCGCGCAGCAAAAAAATCATCGCCTTTTCGCTGTTGACCGCAACCATTGCCGCTGGCTTCAATTATCGGCACGAAGTCGCCGCCGATACGGCCTACGCCGAATACATCATCAGCCCGGTCGATCTTGAAGGCCAGAACAATCCGCGCGCCTTCTGGGTTAACAAATCGCTAGCCTCCTCGCTCGACGATACCGACCCACCCAATACGACGCGCTACATCAAGCATCTGCGGAAAATTATGATCGCGGATCTGGCCTTCAAGGATAAGGAAATCCTCGTCCTCGGTGCCGGCGGTTTCACTTTGTCACACCGTGAGCCGCTTAATCATTACACCTACGTCGATATTGATCCGGCGATCAAGAACATCGCCGAAAAACATTTCCTGCACGAAGCGATCCTAGGCGAATTCATTGTCGACGATGCACGCCGTTTTATTGCCACCACCGAGCGCCGCTTTGATGCCCTGGTAGTCGATGTCTACAGCTCGCACACCTCGATTCCCAGCCACCTCGTCACCCGCGAATTCTGGGCTGGCACCCGCCGTGCCCTGAAACCGGATGGCCTCCTGCTGGCCAACCTAATCCTCGACGGTAAGCTGGAAACCCCCTACGCGCGCAACCTGCTGGCAACCATCGACAGCGTTTTCGGGCGCTGCGCGGTGGAGGTATTGCATAAAGGGGAAGCGCTATCGAACGTCGAGGTCACCTGCTTTGCCAGCAGCGTGACAAGGGAAACCAGTATTTACGTTGATGAAAAAAACCGGGCTGACCTGGATCGGATCAGACACAACCGGTAGGCTTGGGCAAACCACCGTACTTGGTAATCGGCTTCATCGGGCCGGTCATCCAAAGATCAAAAACCTCCTTCTGGTCGACATCCAAAAACTTGGCAAATTTGCGGATCGGCGGTACTGCCTGAAACTCTTCAAAGTACTCACGCGCTTTGAGAATTTGCTCCCATTTGCTACCAGCCACATCAACCCCGTCTGCCTCAGCCATCGCCAGGCCAATTTCCGGCGTCCAGTCGTCCATGCTTTCCAGATAACCATCACCGTCGCGTGCAGGCAAATTCATCTTTTGCTCCTTGATCAAGTTGGCAACCGGCGGCTGCCGAAATTTAATATTTCCCACAGCCATTACAAATTACCTGACTTTTTTAGTCAAGTAATTTTTCCTTAACAAACCGGTAAGCGGCGGCGTCGGGCTTCAAACAGGCAGACACCGGCGGCAACCGAAACGTTCAGGCTTTCCACCGAGCCAAACATCGGGATTTTGACTAGCTGATCGCAGTTTTCACGCGTCAGGCGGCGCATGCCCTCACCCTCGGCACCGAGCACCCAGGCCGTTGCCACTGGCCATTCGGCACCATAAAGATCACTCTCCGCCTCGCCGGCGGTACCGATCACCCAAATCTCGCGTTCCTGCAATTCACGCAGCGTGCGCGCTAGATTGGTGACCATTACATAGGGCACGCTCTCAGCGGCTCCGCTAGCGGTTTTCATCGCCACATCGGTGAGCCCGGCGGAGCGATCCTTTGGTGCGATCACCGCATGCGCACCGGCTGCATCAGCAACACGCAAGCAGGCACCCAGGTTGCGTGGGTCGGTAATGCCATCAAGAACAAGAAGGAATGCCGGCTCCTCGAGCGTATCGAGCACGTCATCAAGGTGCGCCACCTTGCGCCCTCCCTCAACCCGGGCAATCACTCCCTGATGTTTGGCTCCCGGCGCGAGGTCATCAAGTCGTTGGCCATCGCATGCCACCACTTTGACGCGCTGAAGCTCGGCGTGGCCAAGCAAATCACGGGCACGCGCATCCTGCCGGGAGGCATCAATCAGGATCTCTTTAACCGCCGACGGATCGTGGCGCAGTTTGGCGGTAATGGCGTGAAAGCCGTAAATCAGGCGGGAAGACATGGCTGCTTTCAGTAAATCAGAAGCCGGATTTTACCGCCGCTGCGAGGCTCAATACGAGCCAATCAAAGCCTTTGGGTAGCGAGCGATGATCGAATCCTGACGCGCCATCCAATTATCCAGCGCCCGATCATGCAAAACCACATGATTGGAAAGCCATGTTTCAAGCAGGCGATCCAAATCACGCACCTGAATCACGGTTTTTGACGGGTCGGTGACTGCGACGATTTGTTGAATTTTTTCGGAGATATGCGCGTGATCTTCCATATGCGCCTCGCAAACTTCACGATCCATCATATACAGCATGGACTCGCGCATCGCTTTTTCTTCCTGATGGAAGTGGTCAAGAACAAACATCAGCAAATCGCCCAACAGACCAATCAGCGACGATTCGCAATTTTCCCGCTGCGCACCATCGCAGAGGTGACAGCTATCACGGGTGACATCCACACACATTTTACGAAGGCTCGCCATACTCGCGAGCAATTGAGCGTGCCCAAAATCAATGCCACCAATCCCGGTATTCAGAGCTGGCGGTAGCGCATGCCCTGACAATTTCGCCAGCGCATCCGGCGCTACGGATTCGAAATCCAGACCGGTTTCGTTTGGCCGAACACCAATTTTGATATCCAATTTACCAGCGCCCCTATGACTTACTTTAGCGAAACATTATATCCTCTGCGTCAAAAGGAAGCCATGAAGCCTAAAAGTGTCATCAACTATTGCAGTTATCTAAGCTAACATCGATCGACGCCACTTTCGGGAAATCCGGTGCTGACAGACTATCAAAAGCAATGGGGAGCAGATCAATGGGCAGCCTATTTGACGGCTCAGGAGTTGCCCTGCATGCCGCGCTCCAAGGCACGCCTGCTGGAACTTGAAGAAACCCTAGGTGAACAGCTCTCGCCTCACGATCTGGCGACAATTGCGGCAACTGACCCGTTTCTCTGCCTGAAACTGTTGCGTGGTGCTGAAGCCAAGCGAACCCAACGGCTTGGCCACGAAACGACAACGCCTCTCGCTGCGATCATGCAACTGGGCACCGATGACTTCCACACAATGCTTGCCAAAAGCACGGAAACCGACGAAAGCAATCAGGGTCTTGCCGATTGCGAGGCACGCTCTTCACTGGCCAGCTATCTGGCGATGAAATGGGGCTCAGCCCGCGCTGATGTCTCGCCCGACGAAGTCGCAATGGCCAGCCTGCTTGCCGAAATGGGCGAATTACTGTTGTGGTCGGTTGCATCCGAGTTGCCTTTGGCTGCACTTGAAGCGCTGCACTCAGGCGCTTCCCAGCGTTCGCTGCAAGCCCAGGTCGACACCTGCGGCTTTCGCTTCAAGGATTTGACGCTCAAATGCGCCACCAACTGGCACTTGCCACAACTGCTCACGCAGTTGATACGCGGCATCGACAATACCCGTGCCAACCTATCGCGGTTGTGCATTGATACGGCTCGCCACCTCCATACCGGCGGCGCTGAAGACCCGGCGCTACCCTTCGATATCACCGAAGCCAAGAAGATTATCCACGGCGCCTCGCTGGAATGGCTGACTGAACAACTGCCCGGCCTTGATGAAGAGCAAGTAGCAACAATTGTGGGCAAGGCTAAAGAACTCATGCAGCCCGGAGAAGAGCCCGATCAGTAAGCGCTGAACAGGCAACTTCAACGGGCTTTCAGGATGTTGCGGTCAACGTCGTTTTTGTGCCTTTTTTCCTGATGACTTGGCGGCTGGCTTGCCACCTTTTGCGCCACCCGGTTTGGCTCCATGCCCCGTCGTACGCTTAGCAGCGGGCTTGGCAAGCGGCTTGACCGCTGACCTCGACGGCGCCTTTACCACTGTTTTGGGCGACGGCCGCGCGACCGTTTTGGTGACTCGCCCCGGCTTACCGGTAGCGCGCCCCGAGATTTCATCTTGAACCAGCACGAAGTCGATCTTGTTGCTTTCGAGATTAGCGCGCACCAGTTTGACATGCACGCGATCACCCAGACGGAAGCGCTGGCCGGTGCGCTCGCCGAGCATCTGATGCTTGATGTTGTCGAACTGGAAATAATCCTGCCCAAGATCGGAGACATGCACCAGGCCTTCGACATAAACGGTGTCGAGCGCAACAAAAATACCGAAGGAAGTCACCGCCGAGATGGTGCCGTCAAACTCTTCACCAATGCGCTCCTTCATGAAGAAGCACTTGAGCCAGTTTTCGACATCACGCGTTGCTTCATCGGCACGCCGCTCGGTCGCCGAACAATGCAGGCCGATATCGTCCCAGCTCATCGTCGGCGTGTATTTTTCCCCGGCCAGGACTGCCTTGATTGCGCGATGCACCAGCAAGTCAGGATAACGACGGATCGGCGAGGTGAAGTGCGTGTAATGCTCGTACGCCAGTCCAAAGTGACCGACGTTATCGGGGCTGTACATCGCCTGCTTGAGCGAACGCAACATCACCGTCTGCAATAACTGAAAATCCGGGCGCAGCTTGATTTGCTCAAGCAGAAAGGAAAAATCCTTGGCCTGCGGATCTTCGCCGCCACTCAATGCCATGCCGAATTCTCCGAGGAAGGTGCGCAGATTTTTCAGTTTCTCTTCGGACGGCGCTGCGTGGATGCGGTAGAGACAGGTTTGTTTGTGTTCGGCGAGGAAATCAGACGCGCAGACATTGGCGGCCAGCATGCATTCTTCAATGATGCGATGCGCGTCATTGCGCACAACCGGCACGATGTTCTCGATCTTGCCATCGGCGTTGAACAACATCTGCGTTTCAGTGGTTTCGAAATCAATCGCCCCGCGCTGCCCGCGCGCTTTGTGCAAGGCATGGAAAAGTTTATAGAGATTTTTCAAATGCGGCTGCAGCGCGATATGAGTATCGCTCTCCGGCTTGGCGTCGCCGGACAACCACGACCAAACCTGGTTGTAGGTCAGGCGCGCCTTGGAGCGGAAAACGGCCGGGTAAAACTTGTACTCGCCAATCTTGCCGGCAGCGCTGATTTCCATATCGCAAACCATTGCCATCCGCTCGACATCAGGGTTCAACGAGCAGATACCGTTCGATAATTTCTCCGGCAACATTGGAATGACGCGGCGTGGAAAATAGACCGAGTTACCGCGATCAATCGCTTCCTGATCAAGCGCCATGCCCGGCTTGACGTAATGCGAGACGTCGGCAATCGCCACCACCAGCCGCCAGCCGCGCCCCTGCTTCTCACAGAACACCGCATCGTCGAAGTCACGCGCTGTTTCACCGTCTATGGTTACTAGCGGCAACTCGCGTAAATCCTCGCGCCCTTTCAGGTCAGCCTTCTTGACCTTGTCCGGCAACGCCTTGTTCTCATCGAGAACTTCCTTTGAAAACTCAAACGGCAAGTCATGCTTGCGCAGCGCGATCTCGATTTCCATACCGGGATCAGCGTAATTGCCCAGCACCTCGGTAATCTGCCCGATCGGCTTGGAGAACTTGCTCGGCTGCTCAATGATGTCGATCATCACCACCTGCCCGGCGACCGGCTTGATCTTCGCCTTCTTGTCCACCGGCACCAGAATATCCTGAGCGATCCGCTTGTTTTCCGGCACGACAAAGACAATCCCGTGCTCAATCAAGACCCGACCAATCACCCGCGTATTGGCACGTTCAGTGACCTCGACAATCCCACCCTCCGGCCGGCCTTTGCGGTCAATGCCAGTCACCCGAACCAGCGCCCGGTCGCCGTGTAGCGCCTTGCCCATCTGGTGCTGATCGAGAAAAATATCGGCACTGCCATCATCTGGCACCAGAAAGCCGTAACCGTCCGGATGGCCTTGAATCTTGCCCAGCGTCAGACTCGCGCGCTCCGGCAGGATGTAATCACCCTTGCGATTACGCATCAACTGCCCCTCGCGCTCCATTGCACCCAGACGGCGCTGGAACATCTCGCGCTCACTGCCGGAAATATCCATCAACTCAGTCAGGCCGATAAAACTTACCGGCAGACCTTCATCGGTCAACACCTGGGAAATGTACTCGCGCGATGGCAGGGGAAACTCATAACGCGCCGACTCGCGCTCAAAAAACGGATCAGCCCGACGAGTCTTGGATAGCTTTTTTCTTGACATGTTTTGTTCTTTCTTTATAATTCGCGGCTCTTTGCACCTGTGCCCAGGTGGCGGAATTGGTAGACGCACTAGTTTCAGGTACTAGCGGGTAACTCCGTGGGGGTTCGAGTCCCTTCCTGGGCACCACAGGCTTTGCAGCAGAAGCAGATAGTATCATCTGCTCCGCGTTTCACACCTTGCTCCGCAAAAACATCACTTTGATGTGCCGGCCTTCTTGTCATATGACCGCATAACCCCAAGACCAAGGATGCCAAACAGCACCTGCATGGTGAGGTTGGTGTCGATCACCGGGAAGTCGCCGGCATAGCCGAACCAGACCTTTGCAGCGAAGCGCAGCACCGGCTCGAACACTGAGGCATAAGCGAACGCGATGCCGCAGACCCACATGATGAACGGCCTGGCGCCGGACACCCAAAGCGATGACGATGCCGCCTCGATCTTATTGATCTCAGTCTGAGATTCGAGTCGCTTTGTTTCCGCGTTGTATTCGTCGATCTCAAGCTGGCGCGTTTCTTTCTCAGTGGTGATAAGGTCGCTGGCCAGGTTGCCGACCGTCTGGATGATGTCACCTATGATCGGGGTCATGCTGCGCTCTCCAGGGCCCGCGTCAGCCAGCCGGTAATAAACTTCTTCTGGCTCGGGTCGCGCTTGATGATGTCGCGGTATCTGGCAATCTTGGCCAGGGCATAGGCCGGCTTAAAGCCGACCGGGTTAATCTCGTTCAAGGCCGCCAGCGTCTTGGGGCCGAGCGCGCCATCCGCCTGGGCGCCGACGACTACCTGGGCCAGCTTGATCGCAGTCTTGGTGCCGGCGTTGACGGCAAAGTCATAGATCGAGTTGGCCACATCCTGCTCGGCAATCAAGTCGCCCCTGACTGCATGCCAGAAGTTGTCGCGGTAGAAGTCGCGCACCAAAGAAGTCAGCGGCGTCTGGCCGATGTCGATGGCTTTCCAGCCCTGCCAATCAGGATGCGCGTTGCGGGCAATTCCAGAATATGTCTGGCCGCCACGATCACCAGGGATATTCGTCAGTTGATAGCCACCTTCGGCTTTCATTGTCCGGTCAAAAGCAATATCAAAGTCAGCCATCAGGCCGGCCCCTTTATAAACGCTGCCCATATCACGATGCCTACCCAGCTTAACGCTGCGATGACGACCCACTTGACGACATCCTGTTTCAACTTCAGCCAGAATTCTTTTTCCGCCAGGTCTTTGGCGATCCAATGTTCGTGTGCTTTACGATGTGCGGCCACATCACCCTCTGGGAAGGCTTCCTTGAACATCTTGTGGATTTCGTTGGCCGTGGTGTTGTTGGCTTGAAGCATAACCATAGTCGAAGATTGCATGCTCTCGAAACGATGTAGCACCTCGGCGTGACGGGCATCAGACTCGTCGCGGTTCTCGCGGATCTCAGCCTTGAGTTCCTGGAATGTTGCCGCCTCTTTCCGTTCGTGCGCTTCCATCGCCGCCCTTACCTCGCTCATGAGTTTTAAAGTCACCCCGTCAATCCCTCGACGTTCTTCGCCAGTCCAACCTTGGGGCCTAGTTAAATCAGCAGCAGTCATTTCAACCTCGGGGAAAACATCCACAACGCCCGTTCTTTGCTCGTATCATCCAACAGCCATCCGAGATTCAGCACTAGGATTTTGCCTAGAAACGGCTTGACGAGTTTGTACTGCCACGCACCGTTAGGCTGAGTGATAACCATCTTGCCGTAGGTCTTGGTGTGGTAATCAATCTGAGGATTGCCAACCATCTTGCGAGTGCTTTGGACTGGCATTGCCATGACTGACCATTTCCAATAGTACAAACTATTCCTGTAGAGGCCGGCCACTCGGCTCCAGTAAGTATCTCCGTGAGCAGCTAGAAAGTTTCCATCTCGACCGAGCGTGTTGTCTGGTGTGTCAAAATATTTCAACCACCACGGCAAGCGAAGCGCGATCCCATAGCTATTCGCATTATCCAAAGCACCATATTGCATCACAGCAAACAACGGTAGAATGGGCGTAATCAGATAAGCAAATAGCTGAAGCGGGATGTAGAGCAGGAGGTAGAGTAGGTAGCGCATCATGCAAGCGTTAGCGTTGTTGATCGCACCGTTCCATCAGACCCCTTAACCTTGATTACTAGCGAGGTGTTAGAGGTAAGTTGAAAAACCATATCACCGTTTTCTGCGGGAGTTGCAGAGGCTGGAGGCATTTGCACAAGCCCATAGGAAGAAATCTTTACCTTATCAACACCACCAACTTGGATGCTACCTGAGAGGCCATCAGGCGAGGCTGCTAGAGAAATTGTCATCTATTAACCCTCGTACATAATGTTTATAGAACCGGCATCGAAGTTTGTAGAACCAGCAACAGTAGTAAGGCGAACGCGATCAAGCACACCGGAAAGGACTTTCGAGCCAGCAATAAGCATTACATCCCCCCTAGACATTCCGAGATTGCCAGAGCATGTCCAAGCTCCTGTTGCAGAATCAAATAGAGATAAGACAATCTGCCCTCTATAGGTATCACTTGCTACGTCGTTAAACCACACAAAACCAGTTGTGGCGTTAGCACCAGGACCAGAAGAGTAGTCATGCTGGCAGTCGTATCCGGTAGTTTGCACACCACCCGATGTTCCTAATTGCAGCTGATAATGCCCCGGTACCGAAGTAGAAACACCACTAAACATCACAGTAATTCGCTTTGCCCATGACGGAATACCAGTGAAATCAATACTTGTTCCAGATGTTGTTGCTTGTGCTGTTGCAAGAGTAAGCTGCCGACCTTGTGGGAACGAGACTAGTCCCGCAGCATCCACAGTCAGAATATCTTGCGAACCTGATCCAGCGTTACCACGGGCCAGTTTCATCGTGCCATCATTAGCACTCGCGTCTAGTGTGAAGTTATTTGCCGGTGTTACTGAGAGGCCGAGTTGGGCGCGGATGGATTTGATTAGACTCATGCTAGTTCCCAAATACTGCAACAGTTATAGTGCCGAAGTCAGAGTAACCGTTAGTGTTCGTGTTTATGGTTGTAGCCTCAAACGTAGTTGTGGTATGCCCAGTAGAGCCACCTGATCCCGGATATGCACCAATCAACGGACCACCTCCAGTAACAAGTGCGGCATAGCCTGCGTTCGCCATTGCTGTAGATAAAGTTATTGTGTAGCGACCAGTTCCTAGTTTCACAATACTTGCGATACCAAAACTAGCTCTCGGAGTTATTGTCCCTGAGAGCGTTCCGTCAAAGTTACACCACGCCTTGCATAAGGTAGCGGTTGCCACTGGTGTCGCTAAATCGGTATTTGTAACAGCCCCATCAACAATCTTCGCTGATGTAATCGTGTTGTCCTGTACCGCGCTGCAACCAGTGTCGCCAGAAATTTGAACGGTCATTAGGTAATACTCCAAACAGCGCCGGGTTCAATATCAACTGTGCGGCCCGAGTTAACCGAAACGGGGCCGAATGACCCACCGTTGGTGCCAGTGACCACAGTCAAATCTTCGTCAATCGTGTTGGCGTTAAAAAAGATCGCTTTGGTTGCAGCAGCACCGAGCATCTGACCGCCACCCATCGGTGTCCATGCCGTACCGTTCCACCATTCTTGCTGGCCGAGAGTAGAGTTGGCGCGGGTGTCACCATAGACTGGCGTACCTGGTCGTTGTGCCGTAGTTCCTGCCGGGATGCGGGCTGCCCCGGTCGCAGAGTCTCTCGGTACATACGCATCCGGTACAAAGGTCGCGGCCAGCGCAGCACTCTCCGCCGCAGCGGCAGCACTTGCCTCGGCCTCAGCGGCAGCATCGGCCAGGTCTTGCAGGTATTCGTTGGGGGCCAGGTCGCTGGAAATATCCACCTTAACTGACCGACTAACTTCCTCGGCAATCTGCTGTATCTGGATCGTCGCCCGGTCGAGCGCGTCGTTAATCAGGGCCGGGTAAAACCCGCCATTGTTCGTCAGTGTCACCGGCTGAAGGTTTGATAGCGAACTGGCCAGCGTCAGCTTGGCGCCAGTGGCAAGCGGCGCCAGCAGTGTGACGGTGCCGCCAGGGTTGCTGTCCTGGTTCGAGTTTAGCGTGACGGTGTAGTCGGTGCCGATCGTCAGTTCAGACTCGACATCCAAGGCCGAAGTAAAAACCACCAGCACGTCGGCCGTGCTGAAAACCTTGAAGGCAAAGGCAAACGCAGTTGCTACATCGTTGCCGGAATACGGCCCGGCTTTCCGTGAGGTGCTTGAGATGGACATGCGCGATACTCCTTGGCGATTGCCGACAGACTATCGCCCAGGCCCATGGATACGCGCACCCTATTCCTTCGGTGGCGGCCCAAGCAATACGGCAGTCGGAGCGGCGTCGCCTTCATCCCATGCCTTCCATCCGCGCCAGCTTCGGATGATCTGGACGGTCGGGATGCCGGTTGCCGTGCCCATCAAGCGGACAGATGCCAAAACCAGGTTTTCGTCAATCTCGCCTTGGGCGACTTGCTTGCCAAGACTGCCAAGATCCGCGATCACCCGACCGACTGGCGGGCCAGCATAGTCGAAACCGGAAACAAGACCGCTCGCCTCGCGAACCCCAATGACCGTTCCCATCAGATAGCCGGCTTGCCACTTGGCCAACTTCTTCGCCCACTCTTCGGCATCGTCATCATCGCCGCCGCGCATAAGTTCCAGCAGGATCGCCGGGCCAAGGGCCGGGATGACCATCAGCAGAGCCATGTCAGACATCCAGCCGGCGACTGCCATCGGATTCTTGAAGTCGGTTTTTGCCGTTGATTCGGCAGCCAGGTTCAGCGTCACGTTAAAATAACTGTAGAACATCGCCAGCATCGGATGTTTGCGCTGGAATTCTGCCATGTCCTTTGTTTGCCCGCCGCCCTGTGAATCGAGCACGGCCTGGTCAGCAAACGCCACCGCGGTTTCATCGTCGTTGTTTTCTGCCTTGGCCTTTTCATAAGCGCCGATCCAGGTCGGCACATCCGCGATCATCTGCATTTTCTGCATCAGCATGAACAGGCTGGCATCATAGATCTGCCTGGCCTGCGAATTTCCATGACTGACGCGCCCCTTGATTTCGTGCAGTTCGCGGTTAAAAGTCTTGGAGCGCAGGCGCATGAAATCAGATTTTTCCTTGATCCATTCCGTGCCGCTTTGGAATCGTGCGAGATCTCCACCCCAGCGCGACATGCCGCGCAGCACATGCTTTGGCCCGATGCGAACCATGGATTGCGTCAGGCCGAACGGCTGGAGGAAGGCAGTCGTCAGCGACAGGCCCATGGTCGAGCGCGACACATTGGCGCGGAGGTAGAGCATGGCCTGGTCGATCTTTGTCTGCGGCACGATGTCAGCCGTCGCGACTGCCGTCAGCATGTCTTTCATGGTGCGGATGACTTCCGTACCGTAGTGCTCGCGGATCGCGTTGTTGATAGGTTTCGCGTCGATCAAGCGATTGGCGTCGATCAGCCACTCATGCCAGGACAAGTCGTGCGCCACTTCGCTGATGTGCTGGGTGATGACATCGAGCGTTTTCTTGACGGGTCGCTTGACACTCTCGACGCGCTCTTTCGTATGGCCGCGGCGTGTCGTTGCCCGCGTGAAAGCCCCGCGCTTCATATCATCGGCGACCGCTGCGGCGTCG
>JAABQV010000002.1:132056-238949 GCA_011391255.1 Dechloromonas sp. | reverse complement strand
TGTCGCGTTTGTAGATGCTGCTATCCGGCAATGCAAGCAGCAGGTCAACGCGTGGCAGGAGTTCGTTAATGGCAGCGAGCAGTTGGCCGTCGCTGGCAACCTCTTCGCTATCGATGGTGGATTTACCGGCAGCCTGTTTAATGGCCGGCAGCCGGTCCCGCGTTTCGTCGCTGGTGAGCAGGCCGATACGTCGATGGGTCGGTAGAAGCAGGTGGACGAAGTCGCTGATCCGGGCGATCGGCTGATCGAGAAAGATCGCGCTGGTTGCTCCGCGTGGACGCCCCTGCCCTTGTTCGGCGATTAGTTTGGAAAAGGTTTTCCGGGGAATCAGGGTTGCCAGTACTGGCGTGTTACCTGCTTGGGGAAGTGTGCCGAGCAAGGCAGCACTGCCGACGGTAACGATCAGATCAGGTTGGCGGCCGTAAACGAGGAGGGCGTCGGCTTTGCCAACGTAGCTGATTTTCCAGTGGGACTTTGCCAGGCTCTCCTGGAACGCGGCTGAGAACTCTTCGTAAGGGCCTGTATTTTCACTTAAGACAAGCGCAACATTGGCGGCCATCGCATGCGGGAGCATGAGGCAAGCCAAAAACAAACCCAATGTGCGAATGAACAGTAATGCCATCGTGACACTGTAGCGTGTCTGGCTATGACGCGGCAATAGAAATAATCGGTAAATGGAAAAGCGCTGATCGCCGGTTAGATCAAGGCCGTCAAGGCTTGGCGGGTCGGCGGCTGCGGGCGATTTCGAGATAGGCGCAGAGCTTTTCGGTACCGTCGAGTATGCGCGGCGTGTGGCGCTGCATGATGTCCGGGTTGATGTGGAAGAGGTTGTCGCGCTTGACGGCGGTCATCCGCGTCCATTTATCCCAGTCGTGCAGCCATTCCGGTTTGGCATCGCCCATGCCGGTGGCGATGATCGCCTCGGGGTTGGCTTCGAGCACCGCTTCAACACTGACGGTTGGTGCCATTTGGCCGAGGTGGCCGAAAATGTTTTCGCCGCCACAGAGACGGATCGCGTCGGAGATGATTTGCGGGCCGCCGATGGTCATCAGCGGCGCCTTCCAGATTTGATAAAAAACGCGCACTTTGGCTTTGCTGGCGTTGGCCGTTTGCAGCGCTGTGAAGCGTTGGCGGAAACCGGCTGCCGCCGGATTGGCAATGGCTTCCGTGCCGGCGAGTTGGCCGAGGCGTTCAAGCTGGCTGGCGACATCGGCGATCGTGTTGGGCTGAAAAAGGTAAACGGTGAGGCCTAGCGCCCGAAGTTTGTCGACCTGGGTCAGGTTGTTGCCGCTTTCCCAGGCGATCACCAGATCCGGCTTGAGGGCGGCAACGGCTTCGAGGTCGATGCGCGAATAGCCGCCAACGCGCGGTACCTTTTTGGCGGCCGGCGGGTAATCGCTGTAATCGACGGTGCCGACCAGGGTGTCGCCGGCGCCTGCAGCGTAGAGGCTTTCGGCGGCGTGCGGGGCGAGGGTGACGATGCGTTTGGCGGGTGCTTTAAGCCGTACTTCCTGGCCGCTATCGTCTTTGAAGCGCAGATCGGCGTGCGCGCAGGTGTAAATAGCGAATGTTGCGGTCAACGCGAAAAAGAGGCGAAATTTCATGCCGGGTTCCAATCTTTCAGGGCGCCGCTCAGTCGCTGCCAATCGGCTTCGTTGCCGGGCAGGCCGAAGCGGAGTAGCGGTTGCTGGTCAAAAATGCGCGTCAGAATGCCGCGCTGCGCGAGAAATTCATGCAGCTCGGTAGGTTGGGTACAGCTCAGTGCGGCAAACAGGGCGGTGCTTCTGACCTCGCCCAGGGGTTGCAGCAAAGTATGTAAACGCTGGCTGGCCAGCGTCAGCTTGTCGCGTGCCGTGCTTTGCCATGGCATATCGAGCAAAGCAAGTTTGGCGACTTCGCGCGCCGGGCCGGAGACGCTCCACGGCCCGAGGGCGTCGGCCATTTTGTGGAGGATTTCCGGCGCCGCAAAAATAAAGCCAACGCGCGCCCCGGCCAGCCCGAAAAACTTGCCGAGCGAGCGCAGGACGATCAAGTTGGGCGCTTCGGCGGTGCCGGCGAGCGGGGCGAGGCTGTCGGCCGGTGTCGGGTCAATAAAGGCTTCATCAACAATCAGCCAGCCGCCACGACTTTTAAGCTGTTTTGCGGCGTTGACCGCAACTTCGTAAGGGTGATGTTCAGCGCTAGGGTTGTTCGGATTACAAAATAAAACATAGGGCGTGACGGCGGCCAGCGCGCGCGGCAGCAGGGCATTTTGCAGAAAACGCAGGCGATGACCGGCACGTTGCCAGGCTTGCGGGTGCTCTGCGTAAAGAGGGCTGAGGCAGGCGACGACGGCACGCGGCAGCAGTGTTGGTAATACCTGAATGGCGGCTTGCGAACCGGCGACCGGCAGCAGATTGCTGTTGCCGTAATAGGTTGCCGCAGCGGCTTCGAGGCCGTCGTTGGCTTCTGGCAGGCGCTGCCAGCAGCTGCCCGGCAAGGGCGGCACCGGCCATGCGTCAGGATTGATGCCGGTTGATAGATCCAGCCAGTTTTCAAGCGGGATGTTGTAGTGGGCTGCGGCTACACGCAGGCGTCCGCCATGCTCAAGCATGCAGGGCTCCAGAAATGATGAAAAGGGCGGCTAGCCAGAGCCACAGACTGTTTTTGACCAGCGCCATGGCGCGTTGAAGATCGTCGGCAACCGGTGCCGAACCACAGCCAAGCGGCGGGCGGATTTCTTCGGCGCCGTGGTAAATCGCCGCCCCGCCGAGCGTAATGCCGAGGCTGCCGGCACCGGCCGCCATCACCGGCCCGGCGTTCGGGCTCTCCCAGCCTGGCGCCTGCGCCCGCCAGCAAGCCAGCGCCTGACGGGTTTGCCCGAGCAGGGCGTAGGTCAAAGCCGTCAGGCGCGCCGGCAGCCAGTTGAGGACGTCGTCAAAGCGGGCGGCAAAGCGACCGAACAGGTTAAAGCGTTCAGTCCGGTAGCCCCACATCGCATCGAGGGTATTGGCCAGCCGGAAGAGCAAGGCGCCGGGGCCGCCGAGCAGGGCGAACCAGAAAATGGCGGCGAAAATGGCGTCGTTGCCGTTTTCCAGCACCGACTCAACGCCGGCCTTGGCAACGCCGGAGGCATCGAGTTGCGTGGTGTCACGCGAGACGATCCAGCTGACGCGCTGCCTAGCCTGTTCCAGATTGCCCGCCTGTAGGGGCTTGGCAATGGCCTCAGCGTGTTCGCTCAGGCTTTGCGTGCCGAGGGCGAAATAGAGCAGAACGACGTCGACCGCGAAAGGCGCGTAGGGGCGTAACCAGAAAGCCAAGGCCACCGGCGGCGCAACGGCGATCAGCCAGGCGAAAATGCCGGCTGCCTGAGAGCGCTGGTTGAGCTTGCGCTCAATCGCTGCCGCCAGATTGCCGAAACCGACCAGCGGGTGCCAGCGTTTTGGCTCGCCAAACAGGCGGTCAAGCAGCACCGCCGCAAGGGCGGCCAGGGGCATCGCGAAACTGGCGAAATCAAGGCTCAATGCGGGAAAACCTTATGGTCTTGAATGTTGGCCTGCATCGCCTGCAATGTTGCGGTCAACCCGCTTTCCGAGGCATTTTTTTCGCCCCACTGTTCGTGAAAAACCAGATCGGCCACCGGCAGGCGTGGCAGCCAACCGGCTTTTTCCAACTCGGGTGTGTCGTTGAAATGACTGACGTAACCAATGCACAAATAGGCAATCGGCACGATGTGCTGCGGAATGCCGAGCGCGTCCTGCAAGGCCTTTTCATGGAAGATGCTGACCCAGCCAACGCCCAAGCCTTCGGCGCGCGCCGCCAGCCAGAGGTTTTGCACGGCGCAGACGCTGGAATACAAATCCATCGTCGGCATGTGCGTGCGGCCAAGGACGACCGGGCCGCTGCGCGTGCGGTCGCAGGTGATGCAGAGGTTGAGCGGCGATTCGAGTATGCCTTGCAGCTTGAGCTTGCTGTAAATCTCGCGTTTTTCGTCGGGGAACATGCGCGCCGCCTCGTCGTTGGCCTCGCGAAAAACCGCTTGGACGCGCTGCTTGACCTCGGACGAGCGCACCAGCAGAAAATTCCACGGCTGCATGAAGCCAACCGACGGCGCGTGATGCGCAGCCATCAAGAGCCGACTGAGTACCTCATCGGGCACGGCATCCGGCAAAAACTGGCCGCGTACGTCGCGGCGGCTGAAAATGGCTTGATAAACCGCAGCCCGCGCGGCGTCTGAAAACTGATGGTCCACTGAAATCCTTCACTAATCAGCGACTGATGCTAAGCGAGGCGGGGTGGCGAGGCAAGTGCGATAATCGCGCACCCCCTGTTTCGGATTGCGTCATGTCCTGTTTCTCGCTGATGGTTCAAGGCACCACCTCGGATGCCGGTAAAACGACCTTGGTCGCCGCGCTGTGCCGTATTCTCAAGCGGCGCGGGGTCAAGGTGGCGCCGTTCAAGCCGCAAAACATGGCGTTAAATTCAGCGGTGACTAGCGATGGCGGCGAAATTGGTCGGGCGCAGGCGCTCCAGGCGATGGCTGCCGGGCTGGTACCGCACAGCGATTTCAACCCGGTTTTGCTGAAGCCGACGACCGATAAAAAGGCGCAGGTCATCATTCACGGCAAGGTCGCCTTCGACCTCGATGCCAAGGCTTATCACGACTACAAGCCACGGGCGATGGCGGCGGTTTTGGCCTCCTGGGGACGGTTGACCGCAACTTATGAGTGCGTGCTGGTCGAGGGGGCGGGGTCGCCGGCCGAAATCAATCTGCGTGCTCGCGATATTGCCAACATGGGCTTTGCCGAGGAAGTCGATTGCCCGGTGATCCTGATTGCCGATATTGATCGCGGTGGCGTCTTCGCTCATCTCGTCGGCACGCTGGATCTGCTTTCGCCGTCCGAGCAGAACCGCGTCAAGGGTTTCGTCATCAACCGTTTTCGTGGCGACATCGGCCTGCTTGAATCCGGCCTGACCTGGCTCGAAGAACGCACTGGCAAACCGGTTCTTGGCGTTCTGCCTTACTTACACGGCCTGATGCTTGATGCCGAGGATGCGATCGCGACGGCTGCGGTCGACGGCAAAAAGACGGCCAGATTGAAAGTGATCGCCCCTGCTTACCCGCGCGTTTCCAACCACAATGACCTCGACCCGCTACGCTTGCATCCGGAAGTCGATTTCCGCTGGATCGCCCCCGGCGAAGCACCGCCAGCAGCCGACCTGATCGTCCTGCCCGGTTCCAAGGCGGTGCGTGCCGATCTTGAATGGCTGCGCGAGAAAGGTTGGGCGATGGCGATTCAAAAGCACCTGCGCTACGGCGGCAAGGTGATCGGCTTGTGTGGCGGCTACCAGATGCTGGGCAAGATGATTGACGACCCGCAAGGCATGGAAGGCCAGCCTGGCAGTACCGCCGGACTTGGTGTGCTGGAGGTTAAGACGACGCTGGAAGCTGAGAAGCAACTACGCAATGTAAGTGGTTACTTGGCTTTGCCGGGCGAGCCAGCTATGACTGGCTATGAAATCCATTTGGGTGTTACGCGTGGCGACGGCCTGATGCAGGCAGCGCTGGAGTTAGCCGGCGGGGAAAAAGAAGGTGCCATTTCTGTCGACAACCAGATTTTTGCCACCTACTGCCACGGGATTTTTGACCATCCTGAGGCGTTGACCGCACTGCTGGCCTGGGCCGGGTTGCAGGAAACCGCGCCATCCGATTTCGCCGCCCGCCGCGAGGCCGATCTGGAGCGTCTCGCCGACTCGGTCGAAGCGGCGCTCGATTGGGAAAAACTCATGCCTTATCTGCCGGGGATTTGAGACTCAAGGGCAGCCCGGCGGCGACTAGCGTCACCTGCTCACAAACCGCCGCGACCCGCTGATTGAGCCGGCCCTGCTCGTCGGCAAAAAGCCGTGAGACCGGATGCATCGGCACAATGCCCCAACCGACTTCGTTGGAAACCAGAATCAGCTGGCCGGGCAGTTGCGGGATCAACTCGATCAGCGCGCTGGTTTCGTTCTGAAACAGCGGGCAGTCGATCACATCGCCAGCCTCGGCCTGTTTGGCTGATTGCCCGGCAAAGAGCAGGTTCGACAGCCACAGCGTCAGGCAATCGACGAGGATGCAGGTGTCGGGCGCGGCGAGTTCGCGCAGGCGGGCGGCCAACTGCAGGGTTTCTTCAGCGCAACCCCAGTCAGCCGGCCGGCGCTGGCGATGGTGGGCGATGCGCAGCGCCATTTCGTCGTCGCCGGCTTCCGCCGTGGCCAGATAGATGACGCGCAAGCCGCTGGCTGCGGCGCGTTGTTCAGCCAGCAGACTCTTGCCCGAGCGGGCGCCACCGAGGATCAGTTGTTTCATGGGGCAACTCTAGCACGCCCTTATAATTCCGTCTTTTGCCGGAAGATACGATGAATTTCCTGATCACCAAGCCCGATGACGGCCTGCGTTTTGCCCTGCAAAACCGCGTTGACCGCAAGACCAAGCCACTCGGCGCCCTTGGCCAACTGGAAAAGCTCGCCGTGCAGATCGGCCTGATCCAGCAGACCCTGGCGCCGGAATTCAACCAGCCGCATCTGCTGGTTTTTGCCGGTGACCATGGCGCGGCCAAGGCTGGCGTTTCTGCTTATCCGCAGGAAGTAACCTGGCAGATGGTCGAAAACTTCCTCAGCGGTGGCGCCGCGATCAATGTTTTCGCACGGCAGAACGAGATGCATCTGGCGATCATCGACGCCGGTGTCGCCCATGATTTCGGCAAACGCACCGGGCTGATCAACGCCAAGATTGCGCCCGGCACCGCCAATTACATCGAGGAGCCGGCGATGACGGCGGCGCAGTGCGCGCAGGCGATTGAACGCGGCGCTGAGTTGAGCCGCAATCTGTCGCTCAACGGCTGCAATGTCGTTGGTTTTGGCGAAATGGGCATTGGCAATACGGCCTCGGCGGCGCTGATTACGCATTGTCTGACCGGCCTGCCGCTCGCCGATTGCGTCGGACGCGGCACCGGGCTCGACGATGCCGGCCTGGCGCGCAAGCAGGCTTTGCTTGAGCAGGCGCTCAGGCGTTATCGCGCTGCCGGCGGCAATGACGAGCCTTTGAATGTGCTGGCCGAGTTTGGCGGTTTTGAAATCGCCATGATGGTCGGTGCCATGCTGGCCGCCGCCGAAGCCAAAATGGTGCTGCTGATCGACGGATTTATTGTCGGTTCTGCGGCGTTGACCGCAACACGTTTGTTCCCGGCGCTCGCGGATTACTGCGTTTTCTGCCATCGCTCGGCCGAAGCCGGGCACGCCGCGCAATTACAGGCGCTGGGTGCCAAGCCGCTCCTTGATCTCGGGATGCGCCTCGGTGAGGGCACCGGCGCGGCGCTCGCTTATCCGCTACTGGAGGCGGCGATTGCTTTCCTCAAGGACATGGCCAGCTTCGAGTCGGCAGGGGTCGCGGACAAATCCTGATGCTGCGTCGCGAGCTTGAATATTTCTTCGGGGCGATCCGCTTCTTCACCCGCTTGCCGGTGCCGGCTTGGGTCGGCCACTCAAGCGAGGCGTTGAACCGTTCGGCACGCTATTTCCCGGCGGTAGGCTTATTGGTCGGCGCCATCGGCGCATTGGTCTATCTTGCTGCGGCCATAATCTGGCCTTCTTCAGTGGCGATTCTGCTGTCGATGGCGGCGACGATTTACGCGACCGGCGCCTTTCACGAGGACGGCTTGTCCGACACCGTCGATGGCCTCGGCGGCGGCTGGGACAAGCTGCGCATCCTTGAGATCATGAAGGATTCGCGGGTCGGCAGTTACGGCGTCGTGGCCATGGTGCTGGCTTTGCTCGGCAAATTTACGCTGCTCAATGCGCTTGATCCGGGCCTGCTGCCGCTGGCGCTGATTGCCGGCCACGCGCTCTCTCGCTTTTGTTCGACCGTGCTGCTGGCGACCATGGATTACGTGCGCGAGGATTTGCTAGCCAAGGCCAAGCCGCTGGCGACCGGGCTGAGTGCCGGCGAAATGCTGCTTGCGCTGGCTTTCGTGTTTCCGGCCTTGGTCTTGCTGCCGCCGGAAAAAGCGCTCGCCGGCTGCGCTCTGGCGGCACTGGCAACGTTGTGGCTGGCGGCCAAATTCAAGCGCTGGCTGGGCGGTTACACGGGAGATTGTCTGGGCGCCACCCAGCAAGTGGCCGAAATCGCTTTTTACCTCGGCCTGCTGGCGGTGTGGCCGGCATGATGATCGAAAAACCGCACGCGCCGTCGACGGAAAGGAATAGCGCGCCCATCCTTGACGTTCTGCGCGAACACTTCAGCGACCGCCGTCAGGTGCTGGAAATCGGCAGCGGTACCGGGCAGCACGCCATCCACTTTGCCCGGCACCTGCCGCATCTGCACTGGCAATGCTCGGATCGTGCCGAAAATCTGCCGGGCATCAGCGCCTGGCTGGCCGAAAAGTCTTTGGCCAATACGCCGCCACCACTGGTTTTCGATGTCCTGGAAAGCTGGCCGGCGCTGCGCGTCGACGCGCTTTTCAGCGCCAACACCCTGCACATCATGCCATGGCCGGCAGTCGTCCGGCTCTTTGCCGGGCTGCCCGAATTGATGCTGCCTGACGCTAAACTCCTGATCTACGGCCCCTTCAATTATGGCGGGCGCTATAGCAGCGAGAGTAATGCCGCCTTTGATGCGCGTTTGAAAGAAAGCGATCCGCAGCAGGGCCTGCGCGATTTTGAGGCGCTCGATCAACTGGCCAGCGCGGCGGGATTGCGCCTGATCGAGGACCGGGCGATGCCGTCAAACAACCGTTGTCTGGTTTGGCAAAACTCACGCCAGCCGAGCTTATGATGCCGACTCCCGGCAATTTTTAGAAGGTAAATCCGTCATGCGTTCATTCCTGCTTTTTCTGCACCTCGCCGCCGTCATCGTCTGGGTCGGCGGCATGTTTTTCGCCCATTTCTTCCTGCGCCCTGCCGCCGCCGCGCAACTCCAGCCACCGCAGCGTTTGCCCTTGCTGGCGGCGATCCTTGGCAACTTCTTCAAGGTCGTGACCTTGGCGATCGTCGCCATTCTCGTCTCCGGCTTTGCGACCATGGGCAGCACCGGCTTTGCCAATGCGCCACTGCACTGGCACGTCATGTCAGGCATCGGCCTGGTGATGACGGCAATTTTTGCGCTGATCTACCTGTTTTATTACCCGCAACTCAAGTCGGGCGTCGCCGCGCAGGAATGGCCTAAAGCCGGGGCGGCGATGAATCGCATTCGCGTGCTGGTATTAACCAATCTATCGCTCGGTGGTGTGACCGTGGTCGTCGCCACGCTTGGTCCATTGTTCGCCGCCTGAGATAAGCCGTTAGCGGCGCATGATCCTCCACCTGATCCGCCATCCCAAGCCCGTTGTGCCAGCGGGCGTTTGTTACGGTCAACTCGATTTAGCGGCCGAAAATCCAATCGCCATCACCAGTCGTTTGCGGGCTGAGTTGCCAGCCGGCTTGCCGGTGTGGTCGAGCCCGCTGCGCCGTTGTGCCGAACTGGCGGCGGCCTTGCATCCGCAGCCGCTGCTTGACCAAGCCTTGGCCGAGATGAATTTCGGTGAATGGGAAGGCCGCCGCTGGGATGACATCCCGCGTCAGGAAATTGATGCCTGGGCGGCGGATGTCGCCGGCTATGTGGTGCCGGGCGGCGAATCGGCGCTGGACCTGCAACAGCGGGCACTGAATTTTGTCTCCGGACTGACGGTGCCGGAGGCGGTGCTCGTCACCCACGCCGGCGTGATTCGCGTCCTGATGGCGCATTGGCAGGGCTTGCCGGCGGATCGCTGGATGGATTTGGTTTTCGATTTCGGGTCGTGCACGCGGGTGGTGGTCGAACGGTAAAATAGTGCACATGAAAATCGCCATCGTCCGCCAGCGCTACAACCCCTTCGGCGGCGCCGAGCGCTTTGTCGAGCGGGCATTGGTGGCGCTGGCCGGGCAGGGCGCCGAGGTTACGCTGATTACGCGAAACTGGGATGGGGCGCCACGTGAAGGCTTTCGCCAGATCACCTGCGACCCGCCCTATTCGAGGTTATTGGGTGGCCGCGCCGCCCGCGACCGGAGTTTTGCCGAGGCCGCCCAAAGCGAGATGCTGCGGGGAAATTTCGATATCACCCAGTCGCACGAGCGGATTCCCGGCTGCATGATTTTCCGTGCCGGCGACGGCGTGCATGCCGCCTGGCTGCAGCATCGGGCGCGTATTCTGAACCCGCTGCAACGCCTGGCGCAGCAGCTGTCGCCCTACCACCGCTATGTGCTGAGCGCTGAAAAGGCGATGTTCGCAGATCCGGCATTGCGTGCGGTAATCTGTAATTCGCAGATGGTTGCCGACGAAATCCGGCAGTTCTACGGCGTTGACCGCAGCAAGCTGCATGTCATCTACAACGGTGTCGATACCGCTATTTTTCATCCCGGACTGGCGACCGAGTTTCGCGCTTCAGTTCGCTCCAGCGTAGGTGTGCCGGAAGAGGCGCCGCTTCTGCTCTATGTCGGTAGCGGTTATGAGCGTAAAGGCGTGCCGCAATTGCTTCGAGCCTTTGCAGGCATGTCTCGTGACGATGCACATCTTTTTATCGTCGGGGCTGATCGAAAGCTGAAGCCAATGCAGGCTTTGGCTGAGACGCTGAAGGTCGCAGCCCGTGTCCATTTCGTTGGTGCGGTGAAGGATGTCTGCCCCTATTACGGCGCCGCCGATGCTTTCGTTTTGCCGACCCTCTACGATCCCTGTCCGAACGCGGCATTGGAGGCCATGGCCTGTGGATTGCCAATACTTACCAGTACCAATTGCGGTGCCCGCGAATGGGTTGTCGAGGGAGAGAACGGCTGGGTTGTTGACGCTTTGGATCTTGATGGCCTGGCCACTGTTCTGGGCCAATTGTGCGCGTGGGCGGGAAGTGCGGTGCATCGCCAGCGATCACGCGATGCCGTTATTGAATTGACGCTGGGCAATATGGCCTCCCGCTTATTGGACTTATACGGCAGTCTGCAAGCTGCGGGCGGCGACGTATAATTGTGCCCCCTCTCCGGTTCTCATTTCAGTGACTACAAAGCCCGTCATCCCTAGCAGTCGCCAACTGTACTTCCGCCTTCTCAGGTACGTTCGTCCTTACTGGAAGATGCTGGCGCTTGGCTTGGTGTTGAGTGCCATGGCCGCTGCCATGGAGCCATTTCTCCCGGCATTGATGAAACCCCTGCTGGACAACGGGTTTGCCCCCAAAGGGAGCGGCGATTTCGGAGACTCCCTGTTGCAGCGCTCACCCTGGATTGTTCCGGTGATGATCGTTGGCGTCATGACGCTACGTGGGGTGATTACGTTTTGTGCTGGTTATGCAATGTCCTGGGTGCAAATACGCCTGGTTAACGATATGCGCCAGCAGATGTTTGAACACATTTCACGTCTGCCGATGAGTTTCTTTGAACTTAATCCCTCGGCAAGGACTATCACCCGCGTTACCAATGACGTTAACAGCATCGGAGCGGCAGCAACGACAGTCGGTGTGACGCTTGTCCGCGAATCGCTGGCGATTGTCGGCTTGCTGGCTTGGTTACTGTATCTGAACTGGCAATTAACGCTGGTCACCCTTGCTGTTGCGCCGTTTATCGCCTGGGTTACAAAAGCGGTTGGCAAGCGCTTGCGTAATATGAGCCGGGCTTCACAGTCCGGGATGGGGACGATGACCCAATCATTGCAGGAGGCGATTCTCTGTCAGAAAGTTCTCAAGGTGTTTGGTGGTGAGGCTCAAGAGGCACGCCGATTCGCTCGCGTTAATGACGCGATGCGCGGTTATGCAATGCGAACTGCTGTTGCCGCTGCAGCTGGCTCACCTTTGGTGCATTTTTTCGTATCGTTTGCCATCGCAGCGGTAGTTTATACGGCGCTTATCCAGTCTGGAAAAGGTGAGACAACGGTTGGCAGCTTCGTCTCGTTTATCACTGGCATGCTGATGTTGCTCGCTCCGCTGCGAGCACTTGCTGGCGTCAATTTGCCATTGCAGAGGGGCTTGGCGGCAGCCGAAAGTGTCTTCCATCTGCTCGATACGCCGGTCGAAAATGATTTGGGTCAGACGGTAATCGAGCGCGCTCAGGGCCGCATTGAGTTTCAGTCATTGGGTTTTCGATATCCCGGGGCAGAGCAAGATGCGCTTCGCAGTATCAATTTACTGATCGAGCCGGGCAAAACGGTGGCGCTGGTTGGCTCGTCCGGCGGTGGAAAGACTACTTTGGCGGGCTTGCTGCCACGCTTTCATTCGCCAGCCCAAGGGCGCATTCTGATCGACGATATTGATATCAAGGATCTTACGCTGGCCAGTTTGCGTGCACAGATTGCTGTGGTGTCTCAGGAAACGCTACTGTTCAACGATACGGTTCAAGCCAATATTGCCTATGGTTTGACGGCCGAAGCTTCGCAACAGGCCATCGAGGCAGCTGCAGCTGCAGCAAATGCGCTGGAGTTCATACAGGCACTGCCGGAGGGTTTCGCAACGGTTATTGGTGAGAATGGCAACCGCCTCTCAGGGGGGCAGCGCCAGCGCTTGGCAATTGCCCGTGCCATTCTGAAGGATGCGCCCATTTTGATTCTTGATGAAGCAACCTCAGCACTAGACAATGAGTCGGAGCGACTGGTTCAGGAGGCACTTGAACGGTTGATGCAAGCCCGCACGACGCTGGTGATTGCCCACCGTTTATCAACAATCGAGCGCGCTGACAAGATTGTTGTCATGCAACAGGGCAGGATCGTTGAGTCCGGTAATCATGAGGTGCTGATTCAGGCAAATGGCCTTTACGCTCGCTTGCATAGTGCCCAAGCGCTTTCCGTAACACTTGAGTAGCGAGTGAAAGGAGTGCCTGTATCGCCGCTGGTCATTTTCCACAAGCAGCTTGGCGACGTCTTGCTGCTTGAACCGGCGTTGATGAAACTGGCCAGGCTGACGGGTATGCCGGTCATGCTTGCCACTCGTCCCGCGTTTGCACCTATGCTGTCGCTGATTGAAGATGTTCAGCCTTTGCCTGACGGCCTGTTTCGTCGTGCATCCTCGGTGATTTCCTTCGATCCGCGCTCGCGAGCCTGCTTGCAAGCCTTAACCACATGGGCGCCCGAGAAACGCCTGATCGTTACTGCTGAAAAATACCTGCGTGGCTGGCATCGCTTTTTTTTCCCGACGGAGCGACGGGTTGCCGATGAATCCACTTTCTACCGGGCAGAGTATTTTTTCAACTTGTTGCCTGCTTTGCCAGAACTTGTGTTTCGGCAACCCAGACTCAATCTGCCACCTGATAGCTGGTTGCCGGAAAAGTTGCCGGACTCCTATGTTTTGATACACACGACCTCCGCCTGGAAGAACAAATCCTGGCCTGCAAAACATTGGGCTGCTGTGCTCGATGAACTGCATGCGCAGGGTATTGGCCCTTTTGTGGCGACCGGGGGGAATGAAGCCTGGGAGAGTGAGTACGTTGAGGCGATTGGCTGCGCTACCAAAGCGCCGCTGATTAATTTGGCCGGAAAAACGGGTCTTTCCGGCTATCTGGCAACCGTGTCCAAGGCTCGCATGGTGCTTTGTATCGATGGCTCAGCGGCGCATCTCGCGGCCGCCTTCCGGCGTCCTTCGTTGACATTGTTCGGGCCGACGCATCCCCTGCATTGGCATTATCCGGCGGATCATTCAGTGATGATCGATGCTCGGGCTTTCTCCAAGGAGAAGCGCCCCTCTGTTGCCGTTATTCCGGTGAATGTAGTTGCCGAGGCTGCAGCAAAGCTTTGGGGGAAGTTCTGGTGAGCAGCCTGAATCGGCATGAAGTTAATGTTTTAGGGGGTAGGGCATATGGCCGCTCATAGGCGCTTGAAAATTCTGCGTGTCGTGATTGGGCTCAATCAGGGCGGGGTTCAGCAAGCTGTCTTCAATCTGTTTAAAGGATTGGATCCGGAGCGCTTCGAGCCAATTGCCTGCGCCATCGAAAATACCGGCGCGATCGGGCGCGAAATTGAGGCTGCCGGCTTTGAGGTAATTGTGCTCGGCTTCAAGCGTCAGCCGATGGCAACGATCAGGGCCCTGCGCCAACTGATGATCGATCGCGAAATCGATATTGTTCACGCCTCCAGCTATCACCCCAGCTTTTATGCCCGCATTGCCGGCGTGTTGGCTGGTGTTCCCGTCCTGATCAGTCATGAACATGTGGTTTTCGACAATCATCGGTGGCAGCGTGCATTGACTAACCGTCTATTGGCGCCCAGAACGGCTGCTTACATCGCCGTCGGCCGCTTGGTCGGCGATCAGGTCAAGGACTGGTATGGCTATCCGGACAAGAAGGTTCGAGTGATTCATAACGGCGTTGATTTGGCTCGATTTGCGCCCTCCGGTGACCAGAACACATTACGTGCGGCACTCGATATTCCTGCTAACCAACCGGTAGTGGTAATGGTGGCGCGACTCGATCCGGAAAAGGGGCATCAGACCTTGTTTGAGGCGATCCGCCTGCTGGGTGATCGTCCGGCGACCTACCTGATTGTCGGAACGGGTCGTCATGACGAAAAGATCAAAGCCGAAGCAGAGCGCTTGGGTGTTGCCGGGAAGGTTCGTTTCCTTGGTTTGCGTCGCGATATTCCGGCCTTGCTCCAGGCTGCCGATATTTTTGCATTTCCAACCTTGCAGGAAGGTTTTTCAAATGCGTTGATCGAGGCCATGGCTTCGGGTTGTGCGATTGTCGCCAGTGATTACCCGAGCAATTTTGAAGCGGTAACCCACGAAAGCTCGGCCCTGATTTCACCAAGACTTGATGCGCAGGCACTGGCCGCAAATCTGGCACGCCTGTATGACGATCCGGCGTTGCGGAGTCGTCTGGCTGAAACGGCCAGAAGCAGGGCAGAAACCGAGTTCTCGGTGGCGGCAAACGCCTTCAAGACAGCCAACCTCTACGAGGAGCTTTGGCAGTTTCACGAAAGGGCCGGGGCATGAAGAAGGTACTTGTTCTGGGCGGTAGTGGCTTTATTGGCCGCCGTCTTTGTGCCGGGCTGATTGATGCCGGCTGCCAGCCAATTGTCTTTGATCGGGTGCCGCCAGGTATTCCCGGGGTTGAATATCATCAGGGAGATATGGTCTCGGTCGGCGACTTGTGGCAACCCTTGCTCGAAGAGGTCGACACTGTCTTCCACCTGGCCTGGACGACCAAGCCGCAATCGGCGAATGACTCCCCTTATTACGACCTGCAGACTAATGTATTGGCCGGACTGCATTTTCTCGATAGCCTTATCAGACTTGGCAAGCCGCCGCGTTTGATTTTCGTTTCGACGGGCGGGGCAATTTACGGGACACCAGACTATTTACCGGTGGATGAAATTCACCCGACCCGTCCGCTCAATGCCTATGGTATCGGCAAGCTAAGCTTCGAGCACTATCTTGAGCTCTATCAGCGGCTACATGGTTTGGATTTTTTAATCTTCCGGCCGGGTAATCCCTACGGTGAAGGGCAGGATCCCTCCGGGGCGCAGGGAGCTGTTGCAGTCTTCCTTGGCCGCCTGCTTTCAGGGAAGTCGATCTCGATCTGGGGTGATGGCGAGGTAATTCGTGATTATCTATACATCGGAGATCTGGTCGATGCCCTGCTCAAGGGGCTTGATTATCGTCCCGGGCCGGATAACGCCAGAATATTCAATATTGGGTCGGGTCAGGGGCAATCATTGAATCAGTTAATTGCGGCACTGGCTAGTGTGACCGGCAGGCAACCCCAGGTTGAGTATCAGGCTGCTCGCAAGGCGGATACACCGGCCGTTGTCCTTGATATCGCGCTGATTTCCCAATGTCTCGACTGGCGCCCGGCTACCTCGCTTGAGTCCGGGTTACGATCTACTTGGGAATGGTTGCAGCGCGGTGGTGGTCGATGAGAGTTCTCTACACGACGGCCAGTCGTCTTGGCGGTACAGGACTTGCCAACGTCGCTCATCAAGCGGCCATCGCCAGCTATCGGGCGGGCTGCCTTGAGCGGGTGATCTGTTACGGTAACCGGCAGTCCGAAGTGCCAGCGGAACTTGTCTCGAAAATCTGGTTCCAGCCGGCCAAGTTGTTTTCTTCGCTATCCTCACGCTATTACTACTCGATGAAGCGGATATGGCTTGATCGGCGTGCATCTCATTGGTTGCAGCGAAATGAGGTCGATATATTTCATGGTTGGACGCACGAATCCCTCAATACGCTGCGGGTAGCCAAGGCCAAGGGGATCGTCGGGATTGTTGATCGGGGCTACTCGCATCCGCGTTTTTCGAAGCGCATTCTCGATGAAGAGTTCGATATTTACGGAGTTGAGCGCAAGCTTGAAGCTTGCCCATCGTGGCTGAGACCCTACGACCATTGGCGTCGCGAATTGGACGAGGCCTGCGAGGAATTTGAACTGGCTGACCATGTCTTCGTCAATTCGTCGTTTTGTTACGATACCTTCATCGAAGAGGGATTTCCCAAGGAAAAGCTGGTTATGCTGCCGCGCGGCTTCGATGCCATGCGCTATCGCCCGGCGGAAAAAAAGGATTCGGTCTTCCGGGTTATTTTCGTCGGCCAGTTACTTGTCAGAAAGGGCCTGAAATACCTGCTTGAAGCCTGGGAGCGGCTAGCTCTGCCCAATGCCGAGCTATTGCTGGTCGGTCAAATGATGGACGAGATAAGACCTCTGCTTGAGCCGGCGCTACGCAGGGGAAACATCAAACATCTCGGGTTTGTGCCCGATCCTGTGGCGGCCTACCAGAGTGCCAGCGCCTTCGTATTTCCGAGTGTCGACGAGGGCTCAGCCAAGGTTACCTATGAAGCCATGGCCTGCGGTCTGCCGGTCATCGTTACCCCGAATGCGGGCTCATTGGCCATCGACGGCGAGGATGGGTTTGTCGTGCCCATCCGCAATGTTGAGGCTTTGATGGAGAAGATACTCTTTCTGTACGACAACCCCGAAGCAGCCCGTTTGATGGGACAGACAAGCCGCCGGCACATTGAGTCATATACTTGGGAAACCTATCGGGAATCGCTGGTCGGGTATTACCGCCGCATTGAAGCCGGTAATATCTAGCGGCACATCATGCCAACAGCCCCCCCTGCTCCCGAAGCCATCAGCCGCCTTCTGTTAAAACCAGCTAGCGTGCTGGCACTGCTGATTTTTCTCGCTGTTTCAGTTTTATGGACTGCCTTTTTCGAAAACAAGGGCATTGAGGCATTTCGCACCAGCGATACGACGGATACCTTTTACTCCCAGGTTCTCAATCTTCAGGCGCAGCGTTCAGCGCTGGCAACGCAAAATGTGCCCTTGCTCGCCAGAATCTGGCAGGATCAAAAGGCGGTTTGGGAGGCTCTGCCGCTAACTGCCTGGTATCAGGCACAGTTCGACGCTTATCTGAAGTCGGTCTATCTGGTCAGCGGCGATATGGTCAATGCCTACAAATGGCTGGTGGCGCCGCTAAATTTCATTTATCTCGTCGGCTGTTATCTGTTGTTCTTGCAAGTGACAAGGCGAACTGGCCTGTCGTTGGTGCTGGCCTTGCTGGCTTCGCTACCGATTTTCATCTCCATATCAGGGGAGAATTTCGGCATGGGTCCGTTCATCAATTTTTCCCGGCGGCACATCTACACCGCTTTTGTCCCCCTCGGGCTTTTTCTGTTTTATCGCTGGTCAGACAGGACTTGGTTGCTGCTTGCTGTGTTTGGTTATCTCGGCCTTATTTCTAACTTGCATGCTTCCGGGGTGTTACTCATTGAAGTAGCTGTCGTTGCGCTTATTCTGATGCGAGGACTTTCCGCCAGATTACTGGTGAACCTTGCAGGATGTCTGGGCGTGGGGTTTGCCGCTGCCTTTGTTGCTATGGGTGGCTTGTGGAGCAAAGTGGGTGTCTTCCTCAGTGGGTTGTTGGCGGCTGTTTTGCCAGTCGCTCATGCTGCGCAGGCTGGGGCAGACCGAAAGATTCCCGATGAACTGGTCTATCTGTTTTATCCGCCGCAAGCCTACGTCAAATTGCCGCCTGCTTTGCTCGGTTTGATGACTGTTGCCACTTTTGTTTTCGCCTGTCTGCCCTTGCTTCTGCGTCGCCGGGTGTCGGTGCAGCGCTATCAGGATCTCCTTTTTCTTTCATCGTTGGCAATTTTCGCGTTTCTGGCTTTCGCTGAACTCAAATATTGGCTGCTTGCTGCCATGGGCATCTGGTTCTATGCGCGACATCGCATCCTCGGCGCTGCTTTCGAACTCACAAGTTATCTCGTAACGGCTGTGTTTTTCGTTGGCTTTGGACTAATGCTGTTGTCGCAATGGGCGTATCTGAACATTTCAGATTTCCCTCTGGTTTACAACAACCTTCGGGCGACCCGCTTTATAGGCTTGTTTATTTATATCTGGTTGGGAGTTCTTCTTGCCTCGCTCGAACTCAAAACGCTGAAGCCATTAGCCAGACGGCTTTGCCTCTTCCTTTTGCTTATTGCGGTTATCGTCGATCTTCGGAGTGTTTACCGTCACCACTTCCGTGCTCACCATGATGCGGCAGCGGTGCGCTCACTGATGGACGTGGCGCGTTGGGCGAAGGACAATACGCCGGCTGATGCCAGTTTCTTCGTTGCTTCATCGGCTTTCGGGACAATTGCTGAGCGAAGGGTTTTTTTGAGTGACAAACAAAGGCGGCAGTGTTCCGAATGTGCGGCATTAACCAAATCGGGTACTCCGACAGCGATCTTGACTAACGCCAGAGCCAAGGGCATGCGCTATGCGTTGTTGACGCCGTCGGATGCAGGTGATTATCAGGCAGTAGCGGTGTATGGGAATCGCGACTATCTCCTGGTGCCGGTTAACTGATCGGTAATGTGCCGGGAAGAATGGCGTGAGAATGAAAATGGAGAGTACAAGTGTTGGGGCTGATTAGAAAAATCTTTGGCGGTGCTTTTAGGTCGTCCGGTATCGTAGCAAATACCATCTCCAGCGGAGCATTCAATGCGCCAAGTGTTCTTATTCTCTCGGCCGAGAAAAAGAACCAGAATTACTACCGCGATCTTGAACTCGCGCGGCACTCCCGGTGCTTGTTTCTCTCAGAAAAGTTTCCTTGGGATCGCCGTGGCTTCAAAGTACAGAGCGTAATTGATGAATATTTTCAAGGAAAAGCGCCGGACTGGATTTTTCTCAATTACAACCACCAATATAGTTGGCAATTGAAAGATCTTGGCGCTCTGGCCTCGCCAGTCGTCGGATTCGTTGGCGATCATTACGATTTTTCCGATAGCGCCCCAAGATCGCTTATCAAGCAAGACTATTTTCGGAATCTGGGCAATTTGGTGGCGATGGTAACTGCCTATCCGCACACCAGCACTCAAGTGGCAAATTCTTTGGGGCGTCCTGATTTGCCGTTTATTTATTTGCCGTGGGCAGTAGATGCAGGGGTCTTTCGTGACTTGGGCGGCAAGAGGAAATTTGATATTGCCTGCTTAGGTGCGCTGACCGAAGGAAAATATCCATTGCGTAGAATGGTTCGAACCTGGATTGAAGAGGAAAGCGGGCTTAACTATATTCGCAAAAAGCGGATAGGCGGGCACGATGGCGATCAATTCAACAAGGCTCTGAATTCGACGTATTCGGCATTTACATGCGCCTCGACTTATCGCTATACGTTGATGAAGTACTTCGAAATCCCGGCTTCTGGAACCTTGATGTTCGCTGAATCAACGCCAGAGTTGTGCGCGCTTGGTTTTCAGGATGGCGTCCATTTTGTTGCAGTTGATGAGAGTAATTTCGCCCAGCGTATAAGTTACTTCACATCAAAGGCGGGTAGAGCCGAAGGCGAACTGATTCGTTTGTGCGGGCAAAAATTTGTTGCTGAGAGCCAAATTTGGAAGAGGCGAATACCGGGATTTATCGATCAAGTGAACGTAATTTGTGATCGGGTTTAGGCACGAACCTATCCTTGCACCCCTAAGCTCATCAAGAGATAAACTCCATTTGTTATTCCGTTGAGCTTCAACGGTAGACTTCGACATTTGAATTCCACCAGAAAACCTAAAATCTTGAAACTTCTAATTTTGCTGACTAAGCGTCAGCCGCCTTCGAGTCGCCTGCGGATGACCGCCTGCTTTGATGAATTTCGCAAAAATGGTGTCGACGTAATCGGAATGCCAATTCCCTCTGGATTGATAGGGCGGATCAAATTACTCCGTGAGGCCTCACGTCACGATATTGTAGTTATTCAGAAGAAGACCTCATTTAACATAATAGAACTCAAATTGTTGCGTCGTGCTAACCCGCGTTTGGTGTTCGATATGGATGATGCGGTGATGTTTCATGAGTTGGAGCATCATGAGCCGCTGACAGGCAAGAACGTAAAAAAATTTCTGCGCACCATTAATCATTGCGCAGGCGTGGTTGCCGGTAATCGTTTTCTGGCGGCTTTCGCGGAGGCTAATTGCCCCACGGTTAAAGTCCTACCTACGCCTGTGGATATGAGTAACTGCCGCCCCAAAGACTACGGAACTATCTTTGATACGGTGATTGTCGGCTGGCTAGGGGTGTCGGGTAACTTGCACTATCTGCGCCGCTTAGCCCCCGTTTTTAGAGCCTTGGCGGAGGAGTTTCCGCAGTTTCGCCTGAAGATCGTTTCGAATGATTTTATAGATATTCCTGGTGTGCCGATCATTAAGGAGCGCTGGAGCTTAGAGGGAGAGTCTGAGAGTCTGCGCTCGTTCGACATTGGCATCATGCCCCTAGATGACACGCTTTGGGGGAGAGGGAAATGCGGTTATAAAATTCTCCAGTATTTCAGTGTTGGTGTGCCGGCAGTAGCATCACCGGTTGGGATAAATACTGAGTTCATCAAGAATGGGGAAACCGGATTTTTGGCAATGTCAGATGAAGAGTGGGCGGAGGCTCTAAGGTGTTTAATCCAAGACGCTGCGGGCAGAAAGGCAATGGGACTTGCTGGGCTTGCCAGAGTAGTGGAGCGATATAGCGTTGAGAGGTATGTCATGCAGTATGTTGCGTTGCTGAGAAAGATACACGAGGCTGACTTTTGAGGCCAATTTCCTCCACAGCAGTGACGGGTTTCTAAAAAAGATATTGGGTTTCACAAATCAAAATATCGAGACGTCGATTTGAAGAAAAAATTTCGCATCCTCCACGTTTTCGTCTCCCTGCCGGTCGGTGGAGCCGAAAATTTACTCATCAGCATCCTTAAAGAGCTTGATCCGCTTCATTACGAGTCAGTGGTATGCACTCTGGGTGAAGCGGGCGCCTTGGCGCCGGCAGTCAAGGCGCTTGGCGTCCCGCTGATTGAGCTGAATGTGATGGGGCATCGGGTTTCCTCCTCAAGTATTGAGTTGGCTCTGGCCAACGTCATTCGGCGCGAGCGCATTGACTTGGTGCATTCCCATCTTTATCACGCCAATCGCCACTCCCGTCAGGCTGCGCGCCGGGTCGGCGTGCCGGCGGTGGTCTCGATACACAATACCTATACTCGGCCAAGGTTGCGGCGCCGGCTGATCAATTGGTGGCTGGCACGATATGCGGCAGCAATTCTCGTTGGCTCAGAGGAAATTCGGCGGGATGTCCTACGCTACGATTGGGTTCCGGAAAAACTGGTGGAGATTGTTCCAAACTCGGTCGATTTGAGCCGCTCACTGCCGGTTCGGAGCAGTGCGGCAGTCAAGGCCGAACTCGCGATTCCGGAAGGCGCCTATGTTCTTGGCACGATAGGCCGGCTGGAAATCCAGAAGGGTCATCGTGTGTTGATGGAGGCGGTCAAACTGCTAGGCCGGGAAATACCCGTGGTTTTGTTGTTGATCGGCTCAGGACGGGAAGAAGAGGCGTTGCGCCGGCAGGTGACTGAACTCGGCATCGAAAACCAGGTACGCTTCCTGGGAACGCGTGGCGATCTGGGAGATCTGTTTTCGGTAATGAAGCTTTTTGTTATGCCTTCCTTGTGGGAGGGCTTGTCGTTGGCGATGTTGTCGGCGATGGCGGCCGGATTGCCGGTGGTCGCGACAGACGTTGGTGGTGTCGGGACGGTATTGGGACGCAGTGAGCGCGGCTGGGTTGTGCAGCCTGATTCGGTGAGCGGACTGGTTGAGGCGATTAGGTATTGTTACCAGCATCCGGATGAGGCAACTGCGACAGGCAAGGCTGGTAGTTTGCATGTCCACGCCAACTATTCTGACCGGGCGATGGTTCGCCGGCTTGAGGCCGTCTATCAGCGAGTGATGAGCAATTTTGAAGGCAAATAGCGCGGTTCAGTCGCCGCTCGCAGATATTCCCAATAAATCTGCGTAGACCGCGTGAGTACGGTCGATCATGCCCTTGAAGGTGAAGTTCCTTTGGGTATGTTCGTAGCCGGCATCGGCCAGCTTTAAGCGCAACGCGGGTTCCTGATAGAGCCGCAGGATCGCCTTGGCGAGTGCACCAATATCGCGCGGCGGAACCAGCAATCCGGTATCTTCATGCCGCACGACTTCAGGCAGGCCACCGATATTGGTCGTAATGACCGGCCGGCGCATGGCCATTGCCTGCGGCAACACCTGCGAGGTCGCTTCGTTTGCATAAGAAGGCAGGACCGCGACATCCATCGCTTTCATGTAGGGCGCCGGGTCCTTTTGGTGGCCGACCATCAAGACGGTCTCTTGCAGGCCGGCATCGCGAATCTGCTGCTCCAGGACTTCCCTGACCGGGCCTTCGCCGACGATCAGCAGGCGGATTCCGGGGATTTCCTTGCGCACCAGATCGATGGCCTTGATCAGGTCAGCGTGGCCCTTCCACGAGCGCAGAACACCAACGATACCGACGACAAAGATATCTGGTGGCAAGCCCAATTGACTGCGCACATCAGGCAAGTCCCGGGTCAGGGAAAATTGATCAACATCGATGCCGGCCGGGACCGAAACGATATGGTCTGGAGGCATCCCGTTATCCGTGATCATTGCATCACGGATAAATTGACCGGAGGTAATCACCCGGTCAGCAAGTTTCGTGTAAAGCGCCTTCGAGAAGGGGCTGCGCTTGATTGGGGTACTCAGGTGCCGGCTGCGAACGACAGGTATCCCGCTAAGTCGGGCGGCGAGGCCGGCCAGCCTGTGGTCGACCGAGCTATGGGCATGAACGATATTGATCCGCTGCGCACGGATGATTTTCATAAAACTGACGACTGCTGCCAGATTCAATCCCTTGTGCATGCGCACCGGAAAAACCTGAAAGCCTTCGGCGCGCGCTCGCTCCAACAAATTTCCGCCGGGTTGGGCGGCTATCGATACGCTTACCCCGCGCTCGCGAAAGGCCTTGCTTTCGGCAAGGATGCGGATTTCCTGGCCACCCCAGCCTGATGACCACTCGGTATGTAGCAAGGAAAAATCGGATGTGTAAGAGGTGGTGTCCATGGGTGGAAATAAATTCGGGTGGCGGTCAGCGGCTTTGCAGGTAGCGGTTGAGATTGGTCAGGGTGCGCAATTATGCCCGATCAACTTCAATGTGCCGCTTCCCAGTTCGCCCCGACCCCCAATTCAACGATCAGTGGCACCTTTAGCTCTGCAACCTGACCCATCAAACGCGGCAAATGGGTGCGGATTTCCATCAGTTCATCATCCGGCACTTCCAGCACCAGTTCGTCATGCACCTGCAAAATCAGCCGTGTTTTCCGCGTTGACCGCGCCCCGCAGGAAGTACCCTTGGGGTATAGCAACCAGTCCTGCACCGCAATCATCGCCAACTTGATCAAATCGGCTGCCGTCCCCTGCATCGGCGCATTGATCGCAGCGCGCTCTGCCCCCTGGCGGCGGTTGCCGTTGCTTGAGCGAATTTCCGGAAACCACAGGCGGCGGCCGAAGGCGGTTTCGACGTAGCCTTTTTGCCGTGCCGTTTCGCGCGCTTCTTCCATGTAGCGGGCGACGCCGGGGTAGCGGTTGAAGTAGCGTTCTATATAAGTCTGTGCCGCGCTGCGCTCCAAGCCGAGCTGGCGGGCGAGGCCGAAGGCGCTCATGCCGTAGATCAGGCCGAAGTTGATGCTTTTGGCGACGCGGCGTTGGTCGGGGCCGACTTCAAGCGGGGTGACACCGAAAATTTCGCCGGCAGTGGCGCGGTGCACATCCTCGCCCTTGGCGAAGGCATCGAGCAGGCGTTCGTCGCCTGAAAGGTGCGCCATGATGCGCAGTTCGATCTGCGAATAGTCGGCCGAAACAATGCTGCTTCCGGCCGGGGCGATGAAGGCGGTGCGGATGCGGCGGCCCTCTTCGCTGCGCACTGGGATGTTTTGCAGATTGGGGTCGCTGGAAGCGAGACGGCCAGTAACTACAGATGCCTGCGAGAAGTGAGTATGTACTCTGCCGGTGGTCGGATTGACCATGCGTGGCAGTTTGTCGGTGTAGGTGCCCTTGAGTTTGGACAGGCTGCGATGTTCGAGCAGCAGTTTCGGCAGCGGATAATCGAGGGCCAGTTCGGAGAGGACTTCTTCGTCGGTCGACGGGCTGCCGGAGGGCGTCTTTTTCTTGACCGGCAGCCCCTGTTTTTCGAAGAGGATTTCGGCCAGTTGTTTCGGTGAGGCGAGATTGAACGGCTGACCGGCGAGTTCGTAAGCCTGCGCTTCAAGGGTCATGATCTTCTGCCCCATCTCGTGGCTGAGGCGGCCGAGCAAATTGCTGTCGATCAGGATACCGTTGCGCTCAATCTGCCAGATGACCTGTCGGGCCGGCATTTCGATCGCGTGGTAGATGTGCGAGAGGCCGGCTTGGTCGGCGAATTGAGGATGCAGCACGTTATGAACGCGCAAGGTGACATCGGCGTCTTCGGCGGCGTAGGTGGCGGCGCGTTCAAGGTCGACCTGGTCGAAAGTGATCTGCTTGGCGCCCTTGCCGCAGAGATCTTCGTAGGCGATGGTGGGCAGCCCGAGGTGGCGGGTGCACAGTTGGCCGAGGTCGTGGCCCTTGTCGGACTCGATGACGTAGCTTTGCAGCATGGTGTCGTGCGCAATGCCGGCCAGCGCGATGCCGTGATTGGCGAAAACATGCTGATCGTACTTGGCATTTTGTAGCACTTTTTTGCGGTCGACCGCAGTTAGCCACGGGGTCAAGCGAGCCAGCACTTCATCGCGCGGCAACTGGTCGACAACGCCTGGGCCGGTGTGGGCGAGGGGAATGTAGCAGGCCTCGCCGGGCGTTACCGACAGGGAAATGCCAACGATGCGTGCGGCGAAGGAGTCGAGGCTGGTGGTTTCGGTGTCAAGGGCTGTGAGGTCGGCGGCTTCGATCTTGGCCAACCAGGTGTCGAATTGCGGCCAGGTGAGGATGGTTTCGTAGGTGACGGGGATGGCCTTGGCTGGCGGCAAGGTAGCCCTCTCCCCCGGCCCCTCTCCCGCTGGCGGTAGAGGGGAGGAGACCAGTTCGGGTGTATCCAGGTCGCGCAGCCAGGTTCTGAATTCGTAGCGAGTGTATAAGTCGCGCAAGGTTTCGCTGTCGCGGGCTGTTACGGTCAACGCCGAAATGGCCGGCAAATTCGTCAGGTCGCAGGCGACGGTGACCAGTTTCTTGCCGAGTGGCAAAAAGCCAAGGTGATCGCGCAGATTCTGGCCAACAACGCCACCGATTTCATCGGCATGGGCAACGATTTCATCGAGCGAGCCGTATTGCGCCAGCCATTTGAGGGCAGTCTTCGGGCCGCACTTGGCAACGCCGGGAACGCCATCGACGGTATCACCAACCAGTGCCAGATAATCGACGATCTTGTTGGGTGGCACGCCAAACTTGGCTTCAACGCCGGCCTCGTCGAGCAGCTCGTTGCTCATCGTGTTGTACCAGCGCACCAGCGGGCTGACCAGTTGGGTCAGATCCTTGTCGCCGGTAGAAATCAGGGTGTTTACGCCGTCGACCGTAGCCTTCGTCGCCAGCGTGCCGATCACGTCGTCGGCTTCAACGCCATCGACCATCAACACCGGCCAGCCGGCCGCCTTGATTGCGGCATGGATCGGTGCAATCTGCTTGACCAAATCTTCCGGCATAGCCGGGCGATGCGCCTTGTATTCGGGAAACCAGTCATCGCGGAAGGTCTTGCCCTTGGCGTCGAAGACAATTGCCTTGTAGTCTGCCTTGTAGTCGCTTTCCAGCCGGCGTAGCATGTTCAAAACGCCATACATGGCGCCGGTCGGTTCGCCAGCCTGGTTGCGCATGTCGGGCAGGGCGTGGAAAGCGCGATAAAGATAGGACGAACCGTCCACCAACAATAAGAGAGGCATCAGACGTGACGGAAAATGAAAAACTGGTGATGGGCGTGGACTCCGAGGCATCGCACAACGGCGCGACTGCCCGCGAGTCCTGGCGGATATTCGGCATTATGTCAGAGTTCGTCGAGGCGACGGAGCGTCTGGCGGCAATCAAGCCGGCGGTCACCATTTTTGGCAGCGCCCGCACACCGCCCGGCTCGAAGTATTACGAACTGGCCGAGCGCATGGCGCGCCTGTTATCCGACTCCGGATTTTCGGTCATCTCGGGCGGTGGCCCAGGCATCATGGAGGCCGCCAACAAGGGTGCTTTTCACGGCAAATCGCCCTCGGTCGGCCTCAATATCCAGTTGCCGCACGAGCAGGCCAACAACCCCTATCAGGACATTTCGCAAACCTTTCGTCACTTCTTCGCCCGCAAATACATGTTCGTCCGCTTCGCCAGCGCCTACGTCGTCATGCCCGGCGGTTTTGGCACGCTCGATGAGTTGATGGAAGCGCTTACGCTCATTCAGACCGGCAAGGCACGGAAAATCCCGCTGATTCTGGTCTGCTCCGATTTCTGGAAAGGAATGATCGATTGGTTCAAGGAAAAACTGGTTGCCGAAGGCATGGTCAACGCCGAAGATATTGACTTGATCCAGTTGATTGATCAGCCCGAACAGGTGGTTGAGGCAATTTTTAAACACTACGAATCGCGTCCGTTCGGCCCGCTGCCAAACGAACGGGAGTTGATGCTCAACCTGTAATAAAATCAGCTGCAACCTTTTCAGGAAAACCCCATGCGCCGCCTGCTCCCCATTCTTCTATTAGCCGCTGCACCCGTTTGGGCGCAAAGCGGGTTGCAGCCCCTGCCGGCTGTTCCGCCGCCGCCGCCCGGCATGGAGGCTTTCGATGCCGCGATGGAGCCACAGGTCACCATCGTCAAGAGCGAAAAGGAAGTGCGTGAAGAATTTCGTATCAACGGCAAGCTGTACATGATCAAGGTGACGCCCGCAGTCGGCAAGCCGTACTACCTGGTTGACCATCAGGGCGACGGCAATTTCATCGAGTCCGACACCATCGCGCCGGTGACCAAGCCGCCGATGTGGATTATTCATTCCTGGTAAGTCTTGTCTGTTTACACCACGGTCGGGCACGCCGAACTCGCTGCCTGGCTTGAGCCTCTTCAGCTTGGGACGTTGACGGATTTCGCCGGCATCGCCGCTGGCATGCAGAACTCCAATTATTTCGTAACTGCCGGTGGCGTGCGCCGGGTGCTTACTGTTTTTGAGCATCTGACGCCGGCGCAGCTTGATTTCTATCTGGCACTGATGGCGCACCTCTCGGCACGCGGCATACCCTGCCCGCAGCCGCGGGTTGATCGCGATGGCCAATTGTGGCGGATGCTCGCCGGCAAACCGGCGGCTTTGCTCAGTTGCCTGCCGGGCAGTGCGATCGAATCCCCGACACCAGAACATTGCGCGACACTCGGTCACCACCTTGCACACCTGCATCTGGCCGCCGCCGATTTCCCGAATCCGCTGCCCAATCCTTGTGGCGCGGCCTGGCGGGCAATGGTAGGCAGACGCCTGGCGCCCAAGCTGGATGTCGAACAGCGCGGTCAACTGCTCAAAGAGCTCGCATTTCAGGCCGCTCAGGATTTTTCGACCTTGCCGCGCGGGGTCGTGCATGGCGATCTGTTTCGCGACAACGTGCTGTGGCAAGGCAGCAAATTGGGTGGCGTTCTCGATTTTTATTTTGCCGGTGAAGATGTCCTGCTTTTTGATCTCGCGGTGGTGGCCAACGATTGGTGCGTGGATACAACAAACCTGCCGGTGCTGGTCGCGGCCTATCAAAACGTGCGCCCGATTTCGGCTCAGGAAGCAGCTTCCTGGCCGGCCTTGCGCCGCGCCGCCGCTTTGCGTTTCTGGTTGCTGCGTCTTGACGTTCAGCACCATCCGCGTCCCGGTGAAGTGGTGACGATCAAGGATCCGGCTGATTTTCAACAACTCCTCGCGCAACTCTGTCTTGCTCCCGCCGAACTCCCCCGTTAGCATCCGACCATGAACCAAGAAAACACGCAATTTCCCCTCGCCCCGGCGCCCTTTACCGGCGATAGCCGCGAGGTCGATGTCGGTGCCTGCTTCGACTGGCTGCGCCAAGGCTGGGCGATCTTTATCGGCAACCCTGGTGTCTGGCTTGGCAGTACGCTGATTATTGTCATCCTCCTGCTTGCCATCTCAATCGTCCCGGTTTTTGGCCAGATTGGCAGCAATCTCTTGTTGCCGCTGTTCGGCGCTGGTCTGCTGCAACTATGTCGGGTCCAATCCGAAGGCGGGCAGGCCGAGATAGCCGATATTTTCATTGGCTTTCGCAAAAATACCGGGCCGTTGGTGATGGTCGGCCTGATTTACGTTGCCGGCGTTTTCGGTATCGCCTTCCTCGCCTTTCTGCTGATCAGCGGCGGCGTACTCGGCGGCGCGATTACCGGCAAGGTCGCCGGGGTTGGAATTGCGTTCGGTGGGGCCATGTTGGCCGGTCTGCTGGTCATGGTCTTGTCGGTACCGGTCATCATGGCCACCTGGTTTGCGCCGGCGCTGGTCTATTTCCATGACATGAAGCCGGTTGACGCGATGAAGGCGAGTTTTGCCGCCGGGGTCAAAAACTGGTTGGCGATGGGAGTCTTCGGCATCATGTTGATGGTCATGGCCTTCTTTGCCATGTTGCCGCTGGGACTCGGGATGCTTTTGCTGCTTCCGGTTTTCTCCGGCGCCGTTTACGCGTCGTATCGCGACATCTTCGAGGGCGTCTGATCATGCGTGCCCAGACCCTTAACGCGAAAGCCGGCTGGAACTGGATTCTCGCCGGATTCGCCATCTACCGTCGTAACCCTGTCCTGCTTTCAATGCTGGTGTTGGCCTACTGGTTCACCGTGCTGCTACTCAATGTCCTGCCAGTGATTGGTGCTGTCGCCGCCTCGTTGCTCATTCCCGGCCTCTCGGTCGGCCTGATGCAGGCCTCGCGCAATCTTGAGCGCGGCTTGCCGATTGGCATCCAGACGCTCTACGGCGGACTCAAGCAAAACACCCGGACGCTGCTCGCGCTGGGCGCGCTCTATATCGCGCTAACCCTTGCCATACTAGGCGTTTCGGCGCTTGCCGACGGCGGTGAGATGGTCAGCTTCATGCTCTCCGGCAAGCCCGCCGAGCGGGAGGATCTGGAAGAGGGCAGCTTTTTTCTGCCAGCGCTGATCGTTATGCTGCTGATGACGCCAGTGTTGATGGCTTACTTTTTTGCTCCGGTACTGGCTGCCTGGCATGACCTGACGATGGGGCGTGCGCTGTTTTTCAGTCTGGTTGCCTGCTGGATCAACTGGCGGGCATTCCTCGCTTACGGTATCGCGCTGGTGCTGGTTGCCGCTGTCATTCCCGGCTTGATTCTCGGCACGCTACTGGCACTCTTTCCCGGCGCCCAGTCATTCATCACGGCGTTGATCACCATGCCGATGGTGCTGGCCGTAGCGCCGACGATTTTCGCCAGTTTTTACGCCAGCTATCGCGATATTTTTGGTATCTCCGAAGTTGTCTGAGATTCTGGGAGTTTTTGGCGGCACTTTTGATCCGGTTCATTTCGGGCATCTGCGTCTCGCTGAAGAGGCGATCAGCCATCTCGGGCTCTCCGGCATCCGCTGGATTCCCGCCGGCCGTCCGCCGCATCGCGGCACGCCGGAAGTCACGGCAGAGCAGCGGTTGGCAATGGTGTTGCGGTCAACCGCTCAAAATACCCGATTTTTTGTTGATCCGGCCGAGGTTGAAGCCGAGCGGACGAGTTACACCGTTGAAACCCTCGAGCGCCTGCGCACTGAGTTGGGCGCTGATCAAGCGTTGGTCTTGCTGGTCGGGGCTGATGCTTTTTCCGGGCTGGCGAGCTGGCATCGCTGGCGGGATTTGTTTGCGCTGGCAAGTATCGCGGTCGCGCACCGGCCGGGCTTCCCGGTTGAGGCGGCCAGTCTGCCGCGTGAATTGGCGTTTGAGTATTCGGCGCGTCATCGGCCAAATGCCGCATGTCTTGGCGAGGCGCCGGCCGGCTGTATTGTCAGCTTTGCGATGACGCAGTTGGCCATCTCGGCAACGCAGATTCGCCAACTTTTGGTCAACGGACAATCCGCACGATATTTGCTGCCCGATGCCGTTCTCGACTATATTCAGCTTCACCAACTTTACAGAAACGCCTAATGGACATCCGCAAGCTACAAAAAATCGCTGTTGCCGCCCTCGAAGACATCAAGGGCAAGAACATAGAAGTCATCAATACCGCCAAAATTTCATCGATGTTTGATCGCGTCATCATCTGTACCGGTGACTCGAACCGTCAAGTCAAGGCGCTCGCCCGTAACGTCCTCGAAAAAGTTCGCGACGCCGGTGCCGAGGTCATCTCCATTGAAGGTGAAGAAGGCGGCGAATGGGTGCTGGTTGATCTCGGTGACGTAGTGGTCCACGTCATGCAAGCCTCAGTGCGCCAGTATTACAACCTCGAAGAACTCTGGCAGGCCACCCCGGCGCAGCGCCGCAAGGCTGTGGAGCAGGCGGCCGCCGCCGGATGAAACTGGCCGTACTCGCCGTTGGCCATCGTCAGCCCGCCTGGGTGAACGATGCCTGCGCCGAGTACCTCAAGCGCATGCCGCGCGAACTGCCGGCCAGCGTTACCGAAATCAAGCCCGAGCCACGCGGCTCGAAAGCCCGCGAGCAATTGCTCGCCGCCGAGAAGTCACGCATTCGCGATGCGATGGCAGCGGGTAGCCGGCTCGTCGTGCTCGACGAAAAAGGCGACGACCTGACTACCCTCCAACTGGCCAAACGCCTTGAGGTCTGGATGCAGGACGGGCGCGATGTTGCCTTGCTGATCGGCGGTGCCGACGGCCTCGACGAAGAATTTAAGCAGCAGGCCGACGACAAACTGCGCCTCTCCAGCCTGACTCTGCCACACGGCATGGCGCGCATGGTTCTATGCGAGCAGTTGTACCGCGCCGTCAGTGTGCTCAAAAACCACCCATACCATCGCGAGGGATGATGCGACTTTATCTGTCTTCGCGCAGCCCGCGCCGCCGTGAATTGCTTAACCAGATGGGGGTGGCTTTTCAGACCCTGGTTTTTCGTGATGGCTTGCGTGCCGACGCTGCCACCGACGAGACGCCCCATCCGGATGAATTGCCGCTCGCCTATGTTGAGCGTGTTGCACGCGCCAAGGCCGAACACGGGATCAAACTGGTACGTGAGCGCAAGTTGCCATTCCATCCGGTCCTGGCGGCCGATACGACGCTCGAATTTGCCGGTGAAATTATTGGCAAGCCACGCGATGCGGCCGATGCTACGGCAATTCTGCGCCGTCTTTCCGGCCAGACGCACCGGGTTTTGACGGGTGTTGCGGTCAACCACCAAAACAGCACGGAATTTGTCTTGTCGACCAGCGAGGTGCGCTTTCGACAGCTCGACGACGACGAAATCCGCCATTACGTGATGACTGGCGAGCCGATGGACAAGGCTGGTGCCTACGGCATTCAGGGGCGTGCCGGGATGTTTGTCGAACACCTTGCCGGCAGTTTCACCGGCGTCATGGGTTTGCCGGTTTGTGAAACCGGCGAATTGCTCAAACGGCTGGGCTTCAAACTGTTTTAGGTTTTCCTGTTGTAATACGTGCATTACGGAGACGCCTGCATGATCAACCGCCGCCAGTTCATCAAGACGATTGCCGGACTGCCGCCGCTGTTGGCCCTCGAACCGGCATTCGCCGCCCCCGACCCGAGCCGCGTTGCGCTGATTGTCGGCAATGCCGCCTACCAACAGGCGCCGCTGGTGAACCCGACCAACGACGCCGCGGCGATGCGCGATCTATTCACCACTGCGGGATTCACCACCGACAGCCTGCTGAACGCCAAACGCGCCGACCTGCTGGCCGCCATCGACCGCTTCACCACTGCAGTCCAGAAATCGGAAACCAAGCAGGCGCTGTTCTATTACGCGGGTCACGGTGCCCAACTCGACTGGCGCAATTACCTGCTGCCGGTCGACATCGCGGTCAAGAGACCCGACGACGTCAAAAACCAGTGCGTCGACCTTGGTCTCATCCTCGGGCGTCTGTCCAAGCTCAAGGACAAAACCTTCATCATCATCCTCGACGCCTGCCGCGATGACCCGTTCAAGGGCGCCTACAAGCCCGAACAGAAAGGCCTGTCGCAGTTCGATGCGCCGGTCGGCTCACTGCTCGCCTATGCCACATCGCCCGGTAACGTAGCGGCCGACGGTAGCGGCAAGAACGGCCTTTATACCGAGCATCTGGTGCGCGAATTTTCCAACCGCAGCGCCAAGATCGAAGACGCACTGAAGCGCGTGCGCCTTAATGTGCGACTGGGCTCCAACGGCGAACAGATTCCGTGGGAAACCACCTCACTGGAAAGCGACATCTTTATCTTTCCCGATGGCCACCAAAAATTGCCGGACGGGGAATTGGAAAAGCTGCTGGAAGCGGAGATGGACGCCTGGACGCGCGTCAAGAATTCGCGCAAAGTCGACGACTGGATCGCTTATCTGAAGGATTACCCGAACGGCCGCTTCGCCGAAATCGCCCAGAATAAGCTGACCCGGTTATTAGAGGTACGCAATGCGGCCGTAGTAGCTGCTGCGCCGACGACCTCGCCGGCGGCGACGATTGCGCCACAGCCAGCCGCTGCCCAAAAACCAGCGCAAGCGCCGATGTTGATTCTCAAGCCCGGGGGCGAGATGTCGTTTCAGGTTCAGGCATCGGCCAACCCGAACTCGGTCGGTCAGTTCCCGCTCGGCCGCAGATATTCGGTCGGCGATCAAGCGACGATGCAGTTTTCCGACATCTTGACCGGCATCGTTGCGGACAGAAAGACCATGCGCGTGACAAGAGTTGATGAAGAGAATGATCGCGTTGAACTCAATGATGGCGCATTTATCTGGGACGTCATGGGCAACCGGATCAAGGATCCGGAAGGCGGTTCGTCAGACACGACCCGACAATTCGTACCGGCGGAACTTTATGTCGGACGAAAATGGACTGCCGCATGGAAGCAGGATCACCCACGCGCCGGCAAACGCCGGACCAAATTGAATTTTCGCATCGGCGCTTTTGAAAGCATCGAGGTTCCGGCGGGAAAGTTTCAGGCTTTCCGGATCGACGGCGAGGGTTGGGCCAACGACAACTTCGGCAGTATGTCCATCGAGCGACGGGAGTGGCTCGTGCCGGGATTGAACTTTGCGCTACGTGGCGAGATGATTGTGCGACGGGGAAACCGCCTGGTAGGCACTGATCGACTGGAGCTTGTCAGCCTCTCCCAGGCTCATATTGCGTCCAGCTGCCTGGTCGATAAAGCGAATACGCGCAGCCTGGTTATCAGAAACAGCTGCGGCGCGTAGGCTTGGGAATGACGGAAGTTAGCGGCTGACGGCGAGTTTGATGCCGAAGCCGATCAGGAATAAGCCCGCCAGTTTTTCTAGCCCGCGCGAAATCAGCGGGTTGGCGCGCAGGCGTTCGGCCAGCGTGTGGGTTAGCAAGACGGCAATCAGGCAATAGACGAAAGTTAGCGTGGCGATGGTTAAGGCCATGAAACCGAAGGTCATCAGCCCGCGATGTTGCATCGGGTCAACAAAAAGCGGGAAGAAGGCCATGTAGAAAACGATGGCCTTGGGGTTGAGCAGGGTGATCAGCATCGCCTGGCGTGCGTAATGGTGCGGTTGAATGTTGATGATCGGCGCCGCGCCAGGTTTGGCGAAAAGCATTTTTCCGCCGAGCCAGGCGAGATAGGCGGCACCCAGCCATTGGACGGCGAAAAAGGCGTTCGGCGATGTGTTTAACAAAGCGGCGACGCCGGCTACCGCCAGCCACATCAGCACCTGGTCACCGAGAATGACGCCCAGCGCCGCGGCCATACCGGCACGGATACCGCCTTTGCCGGTTGAGGTGATCAGGGTTAGATTGCCGGGGCCGGGAATCGCCAGAAAGACGATGATGGCAATCACGAAGGAGCCGTAGTCGGTAACGCCAAACATGGGAAATGTCCTTTGCTGAGAGTGCCTGGTTTATGCCAGCAAGGCCGCTTTAATCATGCGTGCCGCTATAGCGATGCCGTCGGCTGCTGGCAGAGGTTGTGGCGGCAATCGAGCGAGATTTGCGAGGGTAGCTTCGAGTTGGCCGGATTGCAGTGTCTGGCTGTCGATTTCGATAGCGGTCGCGTTGGCCGCCAGCCATTCGATCAGACAGTCCTGCTCCGGCCAGTCTTCGCGGCGCTGGTAAATGATCGGCGTGCCGTTGCAGGCGGCTTCGGTAAAAGTGCCGTAGCCGGGCTTGGTGAGCACGGCATCAACCGAGCAAAGCAGGTCGGTGAAGGATAGTCCGAAGGACTCGAGGGCGAGCGCGTCAGGGTGCCGGCAGTTCCATTCGGCGGGCACCAGCCAGCGTATCTCGGGCAGGCGCGGCCAGTTTTCGACGGGCAGGCGGTGGGCAATGCCACCCATCGCAACGAGGATGGCTTTTTGCCCGACCAAGCCGAGTTCGCGTTTTTGCCCGTGGGCGGCGATCGGGCCGATCTGGTGGCGGTTGGCGAGTTCGGGCATCGCCATTCCCGGCGTCACGCAGAGGAATTTGTCGGCTGAGCGATAGGCACTCAATATTTCAGCGTGAATCTTGCCGGCCCAGACTTCGTTGCCGAAAAAGTGCTTGAAGAGGTCGGCCCAGTTGAGCGAACAGAGGCTCATCGAGCGCATGTCGAGTTGCGCTGCGGCGGCCAGCGGCAGGTAGCTGACATTGGTCAGCACCAGATCGGGCTTGAGGGCGCTCAGGAAACCGGCTTCTTCGGAAATGCGCGCCGGCCACCCGGCATGTGCCTGACGATAGGCAGCGGCGCTGGCGGCGAGGTCGATGCGGGTGGCGTCGATCATCACGTAGCCAAAATCGCTGGCCGCTTCGATCAAGGCGAAGTCGACGTGAATTCGCTGGCGCAGTTTGGCCGCCGGCACCTTGCTTCTTACGGTCAACCGCAAATTCGGGGTGATTTTTGCGAGGGCGTTCAAAACCGGCGCGGTAATCGCGAGGTGGCCGAGGCCGTGGCTGGAGATGTCGATAAAGAGGTGCAAAATACGGGTTTTCCTGAGCGGCGTTGGCAAGCTGCCGGGCGTCATCTTAACCTTGTTGATCAATTTATGAATCCTGCCCGTATTCGTGTTGAAGCCCTGTTACCCGAGTTGTCGCCGGCAGCAGCGGGGTGGGCGCAGCGCTTGCAGTTGCCGGAACAAGGCGCGGCTGATTTTGCCCTGCAACTGGGGGCGGACGGTCTCCAACTGCTGGATTTGGGCGAACAGGCGCCGGGCCCGGTGCGGGTTGATTTTGTCTCGGGGGCGGTTGCCCATCGCCGCCTCTTTGGCGGCGGCAGCGGGCAGATGATCGCCAAGGCGGTCGGCATCCAGTCCGGCGTTCGGCCACAGGTACTCGATGCGACGGCCGGTCTCGGTCGTGATGCCTTCATCCTTGCCGAACTGGGTTGTAACGTGACGATGATTGAGCGTCAGCCGGTGATTGCCGCCCTGCTTGAAGACGGGTTGCAGCGCGCCTTGCTTGATCCGGCGGTGGCCGGGATTATCGCGGCGATGCGCCTGCTCGGCGGCGATGCAATCGCGCTGATGCAGGCATGGTCGGCTGAGCCACCGCAGGTGATTTACCTCGACCCAATGTTCCCGCACCGCGACAAGAGTGCGCTGGTCAAAAAGGAAATGCGCCTGTTCCGCCCGCTGGTCGGTGACGATGATGATGCGCCGGCCTTGTTGACGGCGGCGCTGGCCTTGGCGACGCATCGGGTCGTCGTCAAGCGCTCGCGCAAGGCGCCGGTGATTGAAGGCATTGCCCCCGGCTACGTGCTTGAGGGTAAATCGAGCCGCTTTGATATTTACCCCAAGAAATCGCTGAAGGCCAAAGCGGCAATCTGACAATCATTGGCGAGCAATTGACCTACGCAATCGACGGTCAGCCCTTATGGAAGCCCAACCCGACACCGTCGGCGACACTGGCATGGCGGTTTGCATGCAAGGGATGGGGCATGGCTGCTACGCCGATTTGTGGCAATGGTCGGTCGATCAGCCGGAAGTTTTTTGGTCGAAACTCTGGAACTTTTCAGGGCGCGAAGCGAACTGGCAGATTAAGCGCGATCAGCCAGCAGGTTGCCGAGCAGGGGAATTTTGCGCGCCTGCCCGATAGCTTTGACGAGCAGCCAGCCAAGGGCGCTGCTGATGCGCTGGCTGGCGGTCGGGCTTTCGATCCAGCGATAGAAAACATTGGCGGCGGCAATGCTTGCGGTCAACGCCAGAATCAGGCCAAAAATTGCCGAGGCGGGTGACGAGAGTCCGAGCTTGGCGTAGATGCCATTGGCCAGCAGCAGCACCGGAAAATGGACAAGAAAGATTGAGAAGGAAATCTGGCCAAGGAAGGGCAGCGGCGCCAAGCTTGGGAAGTTCTCGAGGAAGCCGTGCCGGCGACCGAAGCCGAGCAGCATCGCAACGCCCAGTGCGAGCGCGATGCGTAGACGGAAATCAAGCACCAGTGCAGCAATGGCAACGGCGAAGATGACTCCCAGCCACAAGGAAAGCTGCTTGCGGTCGGCCGCCCACCAGGCTGCTGCACCCAAGCCGTAAGAGCCAAAGAAATACAGCGCCCAGTTATCAAGACTGGCATCGCGGTTGAACCAGAAAAGCGAGAGTGTCGCCATCACCAATACTAGCGCCGGCGCCAGCACTTTTACGCGGCCTGACCAGAGCAAAATGGCCATCAGTGCAAAAAGCTGGAAATCAATCGCGATGTACCAGACGCCCGCCGATAGCGAATCAATCCCGAGGATGCTCTGCAACAGCAGTGCATGCGCCAGCCATTGGCCGAAGGTGGCGCGCGCCGGGATCGCCTCGTCGTCCATCCAGTGATCAGCAATCGCTGCGGCGACGATCGCCAGGCCGATGGCGGCCAGATAGGGGATGGCGAGGCGCAGGTAGCGTTTCCAGATCAACGGCAGCGGTGACCTGGCGAGTGCCTGTCCGTGCGCCGAAAGCCCACGGGCGGCCAGGAAGCCAGCAATCACTAGGAAGATCTGCACAGCGAGGCGGCCGTAATCGTAAAACCAGCCGAAAAGTCCCGGGAATGCTTCATGCGCACTTGCGGCAAGTGGCCCGTAGGACGAAAAATGGGTAAGCAGAACGAGCATCGCCGCGATCGCCTTGAGGGCGTCGATCAGCGGCATGCGGTTGGTGTTAGTGCTCATGGCGGTATTATGGCATCGATTGCTGCGCCGCAGCAAAATAGCGAGCGCTTGTTTTGTAAGGATTAGTTATACAAAACGCGCGACGAACGAATTGGTGTACCGCTCAGGCAAATCAATCCAGACACGATGGCCACTGCCCGGCGCCACGCTGACCGCCGCGCCCTTCTTGTTTTCCATGCGCAGCAGCGGCATGACGAAATTGCCGGCGGGGTGCACGCATTCAAGACGGTCGCCGACGGTGAACTTGTTTTTGACCTCGATTTCCATCAGGCCACGGGCGCTGTCAAAACGAACCGCGTCGCCGACATAAAGGCTGCGATCCGATTCCGAATGGCCGCGCAGGTAGTTCTGGTAATCGGCATCGTGATGGCGCTGGTAGAAGCCGTCGGTATAGCCGCGATTGGCCAGCCCATCGAGTTCGCGCAGCAACTTCGGGTCAAGCGGTTTGCCGGCCACTGCGTCATCGATCGCCCGGCGGTAGGACTGCGCGGTGCGCGCCACGTAATACGGGCTCTTGGTGCGCCCTTCGATTTTCAGCGAATCAATGCCGAGCTCAACCAGGCGCTGGACATGCTCGATGGCGCGCAAGTCCTTGGAATTCATGATGTAAGTGCCGTGCTCGTCTTCCTCTATCGGCATCAATTCGCCGGGGCGCATCTTTTCTTCGAGCAAGATTTCCTGCTCATTTGGCGGTTGACCGCGCCCCGCAGGAAGTCCCCCTGGGGGACAACCAGCCGGCGCGGCACCGTCGGAGGTGCTGACTTTGTAATCCCAGCGGCAGGAATTGGTGCAACTGCCCTGATTTGGGTCGCGGTGATTGAAATAACCGGAAAGCAGGCAGCGGCCGGAGTAGGCAATGCACAGCGCGCCGTGGATGAAAACTTCCAACTCGATATCCGGGCATTGCTGACGGATTTCCGCCACTTCATCGAGCGACAATTCGCGCGACAAAATGATGCGCGTCAGCCCCAGTTTTTTCCAGAAACGAACTGTTGCCCAATTAACGGTATTCGATTGCACCGAGAGATGAACCGGCTGCTCGGGCCAGGTTTCGCGCACCATATCGATCAGGCCGGGGTCGGACATGATCAGCGCATCAGGCTTGAGGGCGATGACCGGCGCCATATCGGCCAGATAGGTGATCAGTTTGGCGTTGTGCGGGAAGATGTTGCTGACGACAAAAAACTGTTTGCCGCGCGCATGCGCCTCATCGATGCCTTCCTTCAAGGCGGCGATGGTGCCGAAGGAATTGTTGCGCACACGCAGGCTGTAGCGCGGCTGGCCGGCATAGATGGCATCGGCGCCAAAATCGAAGGCAGTGCGCATCATCTGCAGCGAGCCGGCGGGTGCTAAGAGTTCGGGAGCTTTGAGCATAGTAGAATGCGACAAAACCGCGCATTGTAGAGGCTATGTCCGAAGAAATCCTGATCAATTTCACCCCGCAGGAAACGCGCGTTGCCGTCATGCAACAAGGCGTCGTCCAGGAGTTGCATATCGAGCGCACTGCCAGTCGCGGCCTGGTCGGCAATGTCTATCTCGGACGCATCTGCCGGATTCTGCCCGGCATGCAATCGGCCTTTGTCGAAATCGGCCTTGACCGCACCGCCTTCCTGCATGTTGCGGATATCTGGCAACCACGGGAAACAGCGACCGAGCGGCCGATTGAGAAAATTCTCGCCGATGGCCAAAGCATCGTCGTTCAGGTTGTCAAAGACCCGATCGGCACCAAGGGCGCGCGCCTGTCCACTCAAATTTCAATCGCCGGACGCATGCTGGTTCATCTGCCGCAGGAAAAGCATATCGGTATCTCGCAGCGCATTGAAGCCGAAGCCGAGCGCGAGGCACTACGCGAACGTATTAACAGCCTGGTTCCTGCCGACGAGCCGGGTGGATTCATCGTCCGCACCATCGCCGAAAATGCCTGCGACGCAGAATTTGCTACCGACATCGCCTATCTGCGCAAAACCTGGAGCGATATTCGTGACAAGGCGCGGGTGTCCGGGCCACCGACCGTGCTTTATCAGGAGTTGTCACTCGGCCAGCGTGTGCTGCGCGATTTTGTGAATCCGGAGACGACCAAAATTGTTATCGACTCGCGCGAGAACTTCCAGAAACTCAGTGCCTTTGCCGACGAATACACGCCGGCGGTAAAGCCACTTCTCGACCATTACATCGGCCAGCGCCCCCTGTTCGACCTGCACGGGGTCGAGGATGAAATTCAGAAAGCACTGGCGCGCCGCGTTGATCTGAAATCGGGTGGCTATCTGATCATCGACCAGACCGAGGCGATGACGACGGTTGACGTCAATACCGGCGGCTTTGTCGGCGTGCGCAATTTTGATGACACCATTTTCAAGACCAATCTCGAAGCTGCTGTCACCATCGCCCGCCAGCTACGCCTGCGGAACCTCGGCGGAATCATCATTGTCGACTTCATCGACATGGAAAACGAAGAACACAAAAAAGCGGTGCTCGATGAATTCAACAAGGCGCTGGCCAACGATCACACGCGCCTGACGGTCAATGGCTTTACCGCGCTCGGCCTCGTTGAAATGACCCGCAAGCGCACCCGCGAATCCCTTGCGCACGTGCTTTGCCAGCCATGTCCAACCTGTGGCGGGCGAGGCGAAGTCAAAACGGCCCGGACGGTGGCTTACGAAATTCTCCGTGAGCTGTTGCGTGAGGCGCGTCAGTTCAATGCCCGCGAATATCGTGTGTTGGCTGGTCCGGCTGTGGTCGACCTGTTTTTGGATGAAGAATCCCAGGCGCTGGCCATGCTTTCGGACTTCATTGAAAAGCCGGTTTCCCTGCAGTCCGAACCCAGCTACTCGCCTGAACAGTACGACATTGTGCTGATGTAAAACTTAAAAGGAGATACCCATGAACCCCAATGCAGAATTCGATAGTCTTACCGAATCAAAATCCTTTGACCGCCGCAGTTTTCTTGTCACCAGTCTCGGTGCCGGCTTCGCGCTCGCGGTGCAGCCAGTGATGGCGCAAACAGCGATCAAAACCGACGACGTCGGCCTGCTCGCCGGCGAAGTTAAAGTGCCGGTCAAGGATGGCCAGATGGCTGCCTACCGCGCCATGCCGCAAGGGGCGAGCAAGGCACCGGTGGTGCTGGTCGTTTCGGAAATTTTCGGTGTTCATGAATACATCAAGGACGTCTGCCGCCGTTTCGCCAAGCTGGGCTACTGTGCGATTGCCCCGGAGCTGTTCGCCCGTCAGGGCGATCCGCAAAAGTACACCAGTATTTCAGAGCTGATGGCCAGTATCACCAGCAAGACGCCGGACGCACAGGTGATGACCGATCTCGACGCTTGTGTGGCCTGGGCGGCGACGCAGGGTGCCGATACCAATCGCCTGGCGATTACTGGCTTCTGCTGGGGCGGGCGTATTTCCTGGCTCTACAGCGCACACAATCCGCAACTGAAAGCGGCAGTCGCCTGGTATGGCCGTCTGGTCGGTGTTGCCAACGAATTTACGCCCAGGCACCCGACGGATTTGGTTGGCAAGCTGATGGCGCCTGTCCTCGGTCTCTATGGCGGTGTTGATACAGGGATCCCGCTCGAAACCGTCGAAGCGATGGAGAAGGCGCTCCAGCAAGGAAGCGCGGCTGCCAAGGCGTCGCAGATCAAGATTTATGACAATTCACCACACGCCTTCCACGCCGATTATCGCCCCAGCTATAACAAGGTGGATGCCGAAGACGGTTGGAAAGAATTGCTTGCCTGGTTCAAGAAAAGCGGACTCTAAACTTTGATCCGAGGCGCGAAAATACACGCTTCGTGCTACGCTTCGCGCCTCAAAAGACCTTTTTAATAACATGACTACTCCCGAATCCTCTCCCAAAAAGCCAATCGATGTCCGCGGCCTGCTCAAAGACCTGCATGAGCGATTCGAGGTTTTCCGCAACCATAGCCCCCTCGCCATCGGCATCGACCGTCAGGTACAGGCTGTTTTGCCGGAAATCGAGAAAAAGGCGTTGCGCCTTGCCATGCGCAGCCACACGATTTCGACACGCTATCTCAAGGAAATGGAAAAGGGCGCTCAGCGACTCAATCTGGATACCTCGCCGGCTGATGAGGTGACCGACGAAAACCGCGCGCACGCCACTGAATTATTGCGCGAGCGCTTTAAGAAGCAGCAGGAGCAACGCAAGGCGACCGAACAAGCTAGCCGTGCCGCAGAAGCAGCCGCCAAAGCTGAACAAATCCGGCTTGAAAAACTGAGTCAGTTAGCTGATAAATTCGGCCGTAAGGGTCGTTAAACCAGGATCAAATTCCTGATGCGTGACTAAAGTGAAGGGTTTCCACCTCAAGCCACGCAGCTCCAGTGCCGTTAAACAAGGCAAGAGACAAGCCTCTGGCATTGGAGTCAATCATGTTAACCATCATCCTGGAACGTAGCGACCGCATCGAATCCGTCCTTCCGGCAATTGAAAGGGCGATGGCTTCCGGGGAAGTTTGCCGATTGCAAAATGTCGCTTGCCTGGGGTCTTTTGATCGCGTCAGCCAGGCAGTTGTTGCGATGGTTGAAGAAGTGCTGGATGGTGTTCGCCAATGTCGGGCGAGGCCGGGATTCCAGCTTCTCGGCGTTGATGATCGCGGCGTTACGCACACCCTGCTGCTATAAGCCTTTAATTACGTGGTGGGTCGTGACAGATTCGAACTGTCGACCTACGGATTAAGAGTCCGCTGCTCTACCAGCTGAGCTAACGACCCACGTAGTCCTCGCCAGGAGGCAGAATTAACCTGATTAAGCCTCTTGGAGTGCCAGCGATTCAGCAAAAAGCCCAACCTAGTGGGTTGGGCTAAGTGCTTGATTCCCTTGGTGGGTCGGCCGAGATTCGAACTCGGGACCAACGGATTAAAAGTCCGCTGCTCTACCGACTGAGCTACCGACCCGCTCGGGAGCAAGAATTATATAGAGGTCAAGGAGTCCGGTCAAGAAAACCCGAACATTTGTGAAGATATGTATGCCTGCGGGTGGCCTTGGTGGTTTTTCAGAGAATGGTTTTAGAATGCATGCGGTCAACTCGGCTTTTTAGCCTAATTTGCTAATTTTTTTGGAGCGTAGCTATGACGGAGCAGGATATTTCACGCTATCAGGATATTTTCATCACAACAGCAACCGATGTCGGGATAAAGATTTTGGCTGCTATTGCCTTCTGGATGATTGGTCGCTGGCTGATCGGGATGGTGCTGGGCATGATCCGCGCATCCCTGGAGAATCAGAAGGTTGATCCAACGGTATTGCGCTATATCGGTTCAGTGGTAACGGTTACGCTGAACGTGTTGTTGGTGGTTGGTATTCTTGGTTATTTCGGCATTCAGACGACAACCTTCGCCGCTTTAATCGCCGCAGCTGGCGTAGCAATCGGCATGGCGTGGTCAGGGTTGCTGGCTAATTTTGCGGCCGGTGCTTTCATTGTTGTCTTGCGTCCGCTGAAAGTTGGTGATTTCGTTACGGTTGCCGGAATTACCGGCACAGTGACTGAGCTGGGTTTGTTTACCACGACGCTGAACACGCCGGATAACGTCCAGACAATCGTTGGCAACAACAAAGTATTTGGCGACACGATACAAAATTTTTCAGTCAATCCATTCCGCCGCGTTGATTTGAAGTGCCAGCTTTCCGGCGCTGCGGATCACAACGCAGCGATGGCGGTGTTGCGCGAAAAAATTGCCGGGATTCCAAATGTCTTGGTTGAGCCGAAGGTTGAGGTCGAAATTCTCGATTTCACCCTGGTTGGGCCTATTCTGGCGGTGCGTCCTTATTGTCATACCGACCACTATTGGCAGGTGTATTTTGATGCCAATAAGGTGATTCGCGAGTCTCTGGCCGAGGCAGGCTTCCCGGCACCGATGCCGGCGCAGAATGTTTTTGTGACGCAGGCCGGTTGATTAAAGATTCTTGGTAAAGGGCCCGCTACTCGCGGGCCTTTTTGTTAGAAGCGCAGGGCCTCTGTCAGTGATTCAACCTCGGCGGCAGACTCGGCGAGGATGCTGCTGAGAGTTCCCGCATCGATCACTGAGTCGATGATGGCCGCGGAGCCGCCGTTACGGATGGTGCCACTGTCGTAAAGCGGTGAAGCAACGGGGGCCAGGTCATTAGCCAACAGGAGCGTGTCGCCAAGGGTAACCGGTGGCAGCGCGAGGTAGCCCTCCCACTGCGCCTCAATGGCTTGCATCACGGTATCGGTAACGGCCAGGCGGGTGAGAATGGCACGGCCGATCTCGGATTCGGCGTTTTCAACCCATTCTCCAGGCTCGCCAACCAGCAAGCCTGGAAATTCTGCGGCTCGGGATATCAGGTAAAAGCCGCCGACCTCATGGACGACGCCGGCGAACATTGCTGCTTCCGGATCAAGATGGGTGACACGACGAGCAATCACGTGCGCAAGCGCGGCAACGTGTGCGGTGTGCTCCCAGAGGCGGGCAGCAATCGCACGAATCTCCGGGTCTTTGGGGGCGCCAGCCATCTGGCGGGTAGCAAGAGCCGTCGCCAAGGTGCGCAAGGTGCGTAAACCGATACGCGACACGGCAATCCGCACGTCGCTAATACTTTGCCCTGAACGGTTGTAAGCCACGCTATTAGCGATGGCGACAACGCGCGCTGCGAGCAGCGGTTCGCCCATGACCAGCGTGGTAGCCGCTTCCATGTGGCACTCCGGGTCATCGAGGGCGCGCTGAATTTTCAGGGCGACGTCGATGCTGGTCGGAAATGCGAGCTCACCACTAGCGGCTTCAGCGGTAATTATTTTAAACGCTTCGATTCGATTCATCCCTGAATCTTACCGCGCAGCGCCCTCTTTTAGAGAGTGGTTTTTAGCCTAGGCGACGACAGATTTCTGTCGTTAGCGCTGACTGATTCATCGAATAAAAATGCAAGCCGGGGGCGCCGCCCTTGATCAGTTTTTCGCAAAGCTCGGTAATGATGTCAAGGCCAAAGGCGCGAATGGAGTCGGTGTCGTCACCGTAGCTTTCGAATTTTTTACGCATCCAGCGCGGGATGTCGGCACCACAGGCATCCGAGAAGCGCGCCAGTTTGGTAAATCCGGCGATCGGCATGATGCCGGGGATGACCGGGGCAGTAACACCAAGCGCTTGGGCTTCGTCCACAAAATGGAAGTACGCATCGGCATTGAAAAAATATTGCGTGATGGCCGAGTTAGCACCGGCCTTGATCTTGCGCACAAAGGCTTGCAGATCGTCCATCGGGCTTTTGGCTTGCGGATGCCATTCCGGGTAGGCGGCAACTTCGATGCTGAACCAGTCGCCGGTTTCTGCGCGAATGAACTCAACCAGCTCGTTGGCGTAACGGAATTCACCGGTTTCGGCCATGCCGGAAGGCAGGTCGCCACGCAAGGCAACGGTGCGCTTGATGCCGGCGGATTTGTATTCATTGAGAATTTCGCGAATGCTATCGCGGGTTGAGCCGATGCAGGAAAGGTGCGGTGCGGCGTCGAAGCCTTCGGCGGCAATTTCCTTGACCACGTTAAAGGTGCGCTCGCGGGTTGAGCCGCCGGCACCATAAGTTACGGAGAAAAAACTCGGGTTCAGTTTTGCCAGCTCTTTGCGGGTTGACCGTAACTTCTCGATACCTTCCGGCGTTTGCGGCGGGAAGAACTCGATAGAGATTTCTGTTTTCATCATTTAACTCAATGGGTTGCCCCGACCGTGGCGGCCGGGGCAGGTGCTTCTTAGTAGCGGTAGCTATCGCCCTTGTACGGACCAGCCTTGGACACATTGATGTAAGCGGCTTGCTGGTCGGTCAGTTCAGAAAGCTGAGCATTCAGCGTCTTCAACTGCAGGCGGGCAACTTTTTCATCCAGATGCTTGGGCAGCACATAAACGCCAACTGGGTACTTGTTGGATCCCTTGACGGACTCTGTCCACAGTTCGATCTGGGCGATGGTCTGGTTGGCGAAGGAGGAGGACATGACGTAGGACGGATGACCCGTACCGCAACCAAGATTCACCAAACGACCCTTGGCGAGCAGGATGATCCGCTTGCCGTCCGGGAAAATGACGTGATCGACTTGCGGCTTGATCTCTTCCCACTGGTACTTCTCGATCGAAGCGACGTCGATTTCGTTGTCGAAGTGACCGATGTTGCAGACGATGGCGTTGTTCTTCATCGCGGCCATGTGGTCATGGGTGATGACGTGGAAGTTGCCGGTTGTCGTGACGAAAATATCGGCCTTGTCTGCAGCGTATTCCATGGTGACAACGCGATAGCCTTCCATGGCGGCTTGCAGGGCGCAGATCGGGTCAATTTCGGTGACCCAGACTTGAGCGGAAAGCGCGCGCATGGCTTGAGCGGAGCCCTTGCCCACGTCGCCATACCCGACAATGACGGCAACTTTGCCAGCAATCATCACGTCGGTGGCGCGCTTGACAGCGTCAACCAGCGATTCGCGGCAACCATACAGGTTATCGAACTTGGACTTGGTAACCGAGTCGTTAACGTTGATGCCAGGGAATTTGAGTTCGCCACGCTGATACATCTGATACAGACGATGGACGCCGGTGGTGGTTTCTTCGGTGACGCCTTTGACTGCAGCCAAGCGCACGGAGTACCAGGTCGGATCAACAGCGATCTTGGCCTTGATCGCGGCGAAGAGGATGGTTTCTTCTTCTGAGCCCGGGTTGGCGAGCAGGGAAAGATCCGTTTCAGCGCGGGCGCCAAGGTGCAGCAACAAGGTGGCATCGCCGCCGTCGTCGAGGATCATGTTGGTATAGCCACCGTCGGCCCATTCGAAAATGCGGTGGGTGTAATCCCAGTAATCGACCAGGGTTTCGCCCTTAACGGCGAAAACCGGGACATTGACGGCAGCGATTGCAGCGGCGGCGTGGTCCTGGGTCGAGAAGATGTTGCATGAAGCCCAGCGGACTTCGGCGCCGAGTGCGGTCAGCGTCTCGATCAGCACGGCGGTCTGGATCGTCATGTGCAGCGAACCGGTGATGCGCGCGCCCTTGAGCGGCTGGGTCTTCGCGAATTCTTCGCGAATCGCCATCAGGCCCGGCATTTCGGTTTCGGCAATGAGAATTTCCTTGCGACCCCAGTCGGCAAGGTTGATGTCAGCGATGACGTAGTCTTTGAATTCAGCCACAGTAAGCTCCAAATAAACTGTGACGGGGAGGAGGCGGTGTCTCACCGAACCCCCTGCGCCCGGCAGGGTTGAACAGTGAGCGCGGTTTCAAACCGAGCCTGGGGGTGTTCTCCTGCAGCGCTCCTCGGTTGGATGAAGATTATAAAGAGGTTTTCAGGATTTGTCGCCGACCCAATAGTGGTCAATGTCCTCGATGCCCCATTTTTTGGGGTCATCGCGCCCGGCGATTTTTTCCGGGCTGCGTGCCAGGTCAATGGTTTCGGGCTTGATGTAGGCCTGCGACTTTGACGAGAAAAATACTCTTACTTTGGGTGTGAGCAGCGATTTTTCGCCCTGTTCAATGACGACGCCAAGGCGACCTGATTCAAGGCGTACAAAAGAGCCGGTCGGGTAAATACCCAAACTTTTAACGAAAGCCTGAAATACCGTTGGGTCAAAGTGACCTTTCCATTCTGCCATGCGCTTGATCGATTCGGCGGGATCCCAGCCAGCCTTGTAAGGGCGATTGGAGGTGATTGCGTCGTAAACGTCGCAGACCGCACCCATCTTGGCGTACAGACTCATTGATTCGCCATTCATCCCCATCGGATAGCCGCTGCCGTCGATTTTTTCGTGATGATGCAGGCAGACATCCTTGGTGATCTCGCTGACGCCAGTTGCGGTCAACAGCAATGTGTGGCCTATTTTTGGATGCGTTTTGACGATGGCAAACTCTGCTTCAGTCAGTTTTCCGGGCTTGTTGAGGATTTCCATCGGGATCAGCGCCTTGCCCAGATCGTGGAGCAATCCGGCCATCCCGGCATCCTTGGTGTCATCGTCACTGAGGCCGAGTTGTCTGGCCAGCGCTATCATCAGCGCACAAACGGCGACTGAGTGCATATAAGTGTAATCGTCAGCCGTTTTGAGGCGCGCCAGACTTATCAGCGCGCCCGGGTTGCGCAGGATGGAATTGGAGATTTCTTCCACCAGCGGCATTGCCGCATCGGCCTCGATGGCCTTGCCCATGCGCGCTTCCTGAAACATGGAAATAACGGCTTCCTTGCCCTTGGCGCAGATTTTGGCGGCGCGTTTGACTTCGTCGTTGAAGCTTGCCTTCTCCGGCGTGGGCGCTTGCTGAGGCGGAGGAACAGCCTCAGCTTCAGCTGCAACTTCGCTGGCATGAACATCAAGTCCTTTGGCGGCATCGATCCAGACTTCCTTGATCGAGCTTTCTAAAACCAGCGCGATATCCTTTTCGTCGGTGATGACAAATTCGCTGCGCCAGAACGGGTGATCCATCCATGCCCCGCAAAATGCGTGCAGGTGCATACCGAGACGCAGATGTTCAACGCTGATTTTCTTAAGCATATATTCTTGATTGTAGCGACAAAAAAGGGAGCCGTGGCTCCCTTTGGTCGGTGATGCCGAAGGCTTACAAGCCGGCGTCGCCGCGCAGCAGTGCCGCGCGGTCGGTGTTTTCCCAGGTGAATTCCGGCTCATCACGGCCGAAGTGGCCATACGCAGCGGTTTTCTGGTAAATCGGACGCAGCAGATCAAGCATATTGACGATGCCTTTCGGACGCAGATCAAAGTGCTTTTTGATCAGCGCGGTCAAGGTTTCGTTGCTAACTTTACCGGTGCCGAAAGTGTCGACCATGATTGACGTCGGGTGGGCAACGCCGATCGCGTAGGAAACCTGCACCAGGCAACGTGAAGCGAGGCCGGCAGCGACGATGTTCTTGGCTACATAACGCCCGGCGTACGCGGCAGAACGGTCAACCTTCGACGGATCCTTGCCGGAGAATGCACCACCACCGTGCGGAGCAGCACCGCCATAGGTGTCGACAATGATCTTGCGCCCGGTCAGGCCGCAGTCACCCTGCGGGCCGCCAACAACGAAACGGCCGGTCGGGTTCACCAGGAAGTTGATGTTGCCCTTGATCAGTTCTTTCGGCAGCACCGGTTTGATGATTTCTTCGATGGTTTGCTCGCGCAGGCTTTCCAGGCTGATGTCAGGCGAATGCTGGGTGGAAAGTACCACGGTGTCGATCGAATCCGGCTTGCCATCAACGTAACGAATGGTGACCTGCGATTTTGCATCCGGACGCGCCCACGGCAAACGGCCATCCTTGCGCAGCATGGCCTGACGCTCGACGAGGCGGTGCGACAGGTAGATCGGCAGCGGCATCAGCGAAGGGGTTTCGTCGCAGGCGTAACCGAACATCAAACCCTGGTCGCCGGCGCCTTGGTCGAGGCCATCATCGTAGGCCTTGTTGACGCCCTGGGCGATGTCCGGGCTCTGCTTGTCGTAAGCGACGAGCACGGCGCAACCCTTGTAGTCGATACCGTAATCGCTGTTGTCGTAGCCGATGCGCTTGAGCGTATCGCGCGCAACCTGGATGTAATCGACATTGGCGTTGGTGGTGATTTCACCGGCCAAAACGACCAGGCCGGTATTGCACAAGGTTTCGGCAGCGACGCGCGAATGCTTGTCCTGAGCCAGAATGGCGTCAAGAATGGCATCGGAAATCTGGTCTGCTACCTTGTCGGGATGGCCTTCGGAAACTGATTCCGAGGTAAAGAAAAACTCGCTCATTTGAATCTCCAGCAGTCCTGTTATCCGGCGTTACCGGCTTCGGACTACGAGCGGGTGACGCTTTAGCAGAATTTATTAATCGCCCCGCAAGTTGTCTCTTTAACTCGGCGATCTCATAATGATAAGCTTTTTACGGCGGGTTTCAACCCCCTGGCAGGTATGGTCTTTTTGATTCGTCTTATTGCTGGCTTGCCATTGCGCGTCGCGCATGGGCTGGGTGCGTTCGTCGGCTGGCTAACCTATCTCGCTTCGCCGACTTATCGGCGACACCTGCGCGACAATATGCAGCAAGCTGGAATTAACGCCGAACTGCGTTCGGCGGCAATTGCCGAAGCCGGCAAACAGGCCTTGGAGCTGCCATCAATTCTGATGCACCCGCTGGCGGACGTTGTGCCGCGAGTGGTTAAAGTTAGCGGTTGGGAGGTGATCGAGCAAGCCTGGCAGGCCGGCAAGGGCATTGTTTTCCTGACGCCGCATCTCGGTTGCTTTGAAATAACCGCCCAGTATTACGCGGCGCAGGCGCCGATTACTGTGCTTTATCGGCCGCCCAAACGGAAGTTTTTGCAGACCCTGATTGAGACCGGCCGCCAGCGCGAGAACGTCCATTTGGCCCCAGCCGATGTCTCGGGCGTGCGCGCCCTGATCAAAGCGCTGAAGCGTGGTGAAGCGGTTGGCTTGTTGCCGGATCAGGCGCCCAAGGTGGGCGAAGGTCTCTGGCTCGATTTCTTCGGCAAACCGGCCTACACCATGACGCTGGCGGCGCGCCTGACTGAAACTGGCGCCGCAACCATCTTTGCCTGGGCCGAGCGCCTGCCGCAGGGCGCTGGCTACCATCTCCATTTGCGCGCCCCGCTGAATGAATTGACGGGTGTTACGGTCGACCGTGCAAAACAGATCAATTTTGAGATCGAGTCACTGATTCGCGAGTGTCCGGCGCAGTATTTGTGGGGTTACAACCGGTATAAAAGGCCGCGTGGGGCGCCGCCGCCTGCAAGTCAGGATGCGTCGTGAAAATTGCACTTAGCTATTTACTGGTCGGGGTGCTTTGGCTGCTCCACTGGTTGCCCTTGCCGGCTTTGCGTGCCTTTGGTTGGGGGCTTGGTCGCCTGCTTTATGTGTTTGGGCGTGAGCGGCGCGAAGTGGCGCTGATTAATTTACGTTTGTGTTTTCCGGAAAAATCCGAATCTGAGCGTTTGGCTCTGGCCAAACGGCATTTCATTGCCTTTGCTCAGGCGGTTTTGGATCGCACCTTGGGTTGGTGGGCGTCGCAGGAGCGTCTTGAGAAGCTGATCCGGATTACCGGCGACGCAAATTTGCATGATCCTGAGGGCAAACCCCTGATTTTTCTCTCGCCGCATTTTGTCGGGCTGGACGCTGGCGCTTCGCGGATCTCCATGCTGATTGCCGGTTGCACGGTCTATTCCAATCAGAAAAACCCGGTGTTCAACAAAATCCTCCTGGCTGGGCGCCAGCGCTTCAAGGAAGTATTGCTGCTCTCACGTCAGGATGGCATGCGAAAAATCGTCAAGGCAATGAAGGAAGGACATCCGTTTTACTACCTGCCCGACCTTGATTTTGGCCCCAAGGATTCGATTTTTGTGCCGTTTTTTGGCGTTCCAGCGGCAACGATTCCCGGCGTTTCGCGCCTCGCACGACTCACTGGCGCCAAGGTGGTGCCGTGCATCACGCGCCAGGTGGCAAGCGGCTATGAGGTGGAAATCATGCCGGCATGGGATAATTTCCCCGGTGAGAGCATCGAAGCTGACACTGCAAGGGTCAATCAATTTATCGAAAGCCAGGTGCTGCGCATGCCGGAGCAGTATTTCTGGTTGCACAAGCGCTTCAAAACCCGGCCACCCGGAGAAAAAAGGTTTTACAAATGAGCAACCTGACCATTGAAATTCGTCCCGTAACTCCCCCTGATGTCCCCGCTATTTCCGCGCTAGCTCGCGAAATCTGGCAGGCGACCTACCCCGGCATTATTACTCAGGATCAGATCGACTTTATGCTCGAACAGCGCTACGGTCATGAGCGTCTGTATGATGATCTGGAGGATGCCGACAAGTGGCTTGATCAGGCGTTTTACAACGGCCGCCGTGTCGGCTTTGCTTTCAGCGAGATCTATAAAGGCGAATTCAAGCTCGACAAACTCTACATTCACCCTGATGTGCAGCGACAGGGCGTTGGCGGGCAGCTGATCGAGCATGTCGCCAAGCGGGCAAAGAAAATCGGCTACCCGTGCGTCATCCTGGCGGTGAACAAGCGTAACGACAAGGCCATCGGCTCATATAAAAAATACGGATTTATGGTGCGCGAGTCGATTGTTGATGATATCGGCCGTGGCTTCGTCATGGATGATTTTTTGATGGAGAAGAAGCTTTAAGAGTTTGAGCTAAGCGACTGTCTCTGTTATTCTTTTTCAAAGTAAATCAAGAGGCGGGTTGTGAAACTTAAATTCTCGAAAATGCATGGTCTGGGCAACGATTTCGTTGTCCTTGACGGTGTGCGCCAGCAGGTCAATCTGTCACCGGAGCAACTGCGCTTTCTGGCCGATCGCAATTTCGGCATTGGTTGTGACCAGATTCTGCTGGTTGAAAAGCCGACGCATGTTGGTGTCGACTTTCGCTACCGGATTTTCAATGCCGATGGTGGCGAGGTTGAGCAGTGCGGCAACGGGGCCCGTTGCTTCGTCCGTTTTGTCCATGATGTTGGTTTGACCGACAAACCGGAAATTCGTGTCGAGACCATGCGCGGCATCATCAGTCCGCGCCTTGAAAGCGATGGGAATGTTACGGTCGACATGGGAATTCCCCGCTTTTTGCCGGCCGAAATCCCCTTCCTGCACGACGATGATGTCGTTATTTATTCTCTCGATGTCGCCGATGAAACCCTGGAAATCAGTGTCGTTTCGATGGGCAACCCGCACGCCGTGCAGGTCGTTGATTCGGTTGATACGGCTCCAGTTGCCGAGTATGGCCCGCTGATCGAGCGGCACGAACAATTCCCGCAGCGTGTCAATGCTGGATTCATGCAGATCGTCGACCGTCACGCGATCAAGCTGCGCGTTTATGAACGTGGTTCGGGCGAAACCCTGGCTTGCGGCACTGGTGCCTGTGCGGCCGTGGTCGCCGGGATTCGCCGTGGCTTGCTTGAAAGCCCGGTGCGGGTGACGACGCGCGGCGGTGATTTGAATATTGCCTGGGACGGTGCGGGTCTATCCGTCATGATGAGCGGCCCGGCCGTCACTGTTTTCTCTGGAGAAATTGAATTATGAGCGCCCCTTTTGCTGAAGATGTCGCCGACTACCTGAAGTCAAACCCCATTTTTTTCGAGCAATACGCCGACTTGCTGGCGCAGATTTTCGTGCCGCACCCGCATGGCGGGCGCACTGTCTCGCTGGCCGAGCGCCAGATGCTCACCTTGCGCGACAAAAACCGTCAGACCGAAAGCAAGCTGGCCGAGTTGATAGCCTTCGGTGAAGAAAACGATGCAATCAGCGAAAAAGTGCATCGTCTGGCGGTTGGCCTGATTGCCGCCGAAACCTTTCAGGCGGTCATCCACCTGCTCAACTTCCATTTGCGCGACGATTTCTCCGTCCCGCATGTCGCCTTGCGCCTGTGGAATACGCCGGAAGGGGTTGAGGATTTGCCCGAGTTCGCTGCCGTCAGCGAAGAATTACAGGTTTTCGCTGAAACACTGAGTCGCCCTTATTGCGGCTCAACCGCTGGTTTTGGCACCGCTTCGTGGTTTGGCGAGCACGCCAACCATATCCGCTCGCAAGCCCTGATCGCGCTGCGTAATGGTGGCGGCACCATCGGCATGATTGCCTTGGGCAGCGAAGAGGCGCAGCGCTTTTATGCCGATATGGGCACGCTCTACCTTGAGCGTCTCGGCGAGATGGTCTCGGCGGCGCTGGCTCGGGTTACCAAAAGCGTTCTGTGAAGCCTGATACCGCCGTTGCGAAATATTTGGCCGAGTTGGCCGAGCATCGGCGTTTGTCGCCCCATACCGTCAGCAATTACCGGCGCGATCTCGACAAGCTGATTGTGGCAGCGGCCGAAACGCCGCTGGCTGAACTGCATGTTCATCAAATTCGCCGCTTTGTCGCACAGATGCACGGCAAAGGGCTGTCCGGACGTTCTTTGGCGCGTACCCTCTCGGCCTGGCGTGGTTTTTTTGCCTGGCTTGGCGAGCATGGCGCACTGCCGGCCAATCCTTGCGAAGGCGTGCGCTCCCCAAAATCGCCCCGCCTGCTGCCGAAAGCCTTGTCGGTGGACGAGGCGGCGCGTCTGCTCGACCCCGTTGAGGAGGACGACCCGCTATTGACGGCGCGCGACATGGCGATGTTTGAACTGTTTTATTCCTCCGGTTTGCGCCTCGCCGAACTCGCCGCGCTTGATTGCGATGCGCTCGATAGCGCACTGCATGAAGGTGAAGTTCGCGTTCTCGGTAAACGCAGCAAGGCGCGCATCGTGCCGGTTGGTGCCAAGGCGCGTGAGGCATTGGCGGCATGGGCTGCACTACGCGAATGGCTGGCGAAAGTAGAAGAAAGCGCCCTCTTTGTCAGCCGGCGCGGCGGGCGCCTCAGTCATCGCATGATTCAGGAGCGCTTGGCCTTGCGGGCGGTGAAAATCGGCCTGCCACGCCACGTTCATCCGCACATGCTGCGCCACTCGTTTGCTTCGCACGTCTTGCAGTCGTCGGGTGATTTGCGCGCGGTGCAGGAAATGCTCGGTCACGCCAGCATTGCCTCGACACAGGTTTACACGCACCTGGATTTCCAGCATCTGGCGAAAGTTTACGATTCGGCGCATCCGCGCGCCAAGCGCTGATCGTTCCTGACTGCTTGCTGCGGTCAACGCCGAAAATCAACCGGTTTCCGTTGTGGTGTCGGAACTTTCGCGAGGCATTTATACTTTGTCGCTTTACTTCCTTTCAGCAAAACCATGACGACCAGCATTGACGCCAGCGTAATTTCCGAGCTCGATGAACAGCTCAATAGCCACCCTTTGTATTCCCGGATGCAGACGATAGATGATTTGCGCCTGTTCATGGCGCATCACGTCTATTCCGTCTGGGATTTCATGTCCCTGCTCAAATATTTGCAGTCGCGCATTGCGCCGGCCAGTGTGCCGTGGACGCCGGTTGGCAGTCCCGCCGTGCGCTTTTTCGTCAACCAGATTGTGGTTGGCGAGGAGTCCGACGAGGGGCTTCCGGACGCCGCTGGCAATCCAACCTACAGCAGCCATTTTGAGCTTTATTGCGCGGCGATGCGTGAAGTCGGGGTAGATCCGTCAGGTGCCATACGTTTTTGCGAGATCGCTGCCAGCCAGGGCGTTGATGCTGCCTTGGCGCTGGGCGAAGCGCCGCCGGCGGCGCGACAATTTGTCGAATCGACCTTTGCCTTCATCAATACCGATAAGCCGCATGTTGTCGCTGCCGCTTTTGCCTTTGGTCGTGAGCACATTATTCCGTCGATGTTCCGCGCCCTGCTCGCCAAAATGAATATTACGCCGCAGGATGCACCGACTTTCCATTATTACCTTGAACGCCATATTCATCTGGATGAAGATTTCCATGCGCCGCTCTCCTTGCGCATGGTCAATGAATTGATTGATGGCGATCCCGAAAAGGCGCGCGAAGCAATAGAAACGGCGCGGGCGGCGGTTGGTGCGCGACTCAAGTTCTGGGATGGCGTGCTGGCGGCGATGCCGGTCTGATTTCTCGATTGTTGCGGTCAACCCGAAAAAAAGCCGAAAAATCAGGGCTCAAGCTGTCGTAGTAAATTGACCTTTCGCTGTCCAGACACTATTATTCACCTTTTTGAAATTAGCCGGATTCAAGGAGTTTTCATGGCCATCAACCGTAATCGCCGTTCTTCGCTGGAGCGCCGCTGCGTTTCCAAGTCCACCAAGCGTCTTTTCAAGAGCACCGGCAAGACCCTGTTCAAGGTCATGTACGCCGCAGAATGCCACGCCCGTAATCGTAAAGCGCTCGGCGCCTAAGTTTCTGTTGCGAATTTAAGCCCCGGTTGCCGCAAGGTGACCGGGGCTTGTTTCATTGGAGGTCGAGAAAATGGCTCAGCTGATTTTGTTGCCGGGTAAAGAGCGTTCCGCGTTCAAACAGCATCACCCGTGGCTTTTCGCCGGCGCCGTCGGGCGTCTTGAAGGGCGTGCACGCGCCGGTGACACGGTTGAGGTGCTAGCCGATAATTTGCGGCCGCTAGGTCGCGCCGCCTACAGCCCGAAGTCGCTAATCCGCGCGCGCTTTTGGACCTTCGATGCCGAAGAATCGGTCGATGACGCCTTCTTCAAGCGTCGTGTTGCCGCCGCAGTAGCGCGCCGTCAAGCCTTGCCGGAACTGCGCGGGCAACAAGGCTTGCGCCTGATCCACGCTGAATCGGATGGTTTGCCGGGGGTGATTGCCGATCAATATGGCGATACGGTGGTCGTGCAACTGACCTCAGCCGGCGCCGACAAATGGCGCAACGCGATCGTTGCCGGCCTGATCAAAGCGACTGGCTGTGCCCGTGTTTATGAGCGTTCCGATTCCGATGTACGCCGTCTCGAAGGCCTTGAATCAGCAACCGGCTGGCTACATGGCGAAGCACGCGATGCGCCGCTGTGCATTGTTGAAAATGGTGTAACCCTTGCGGTCGACATCGCCGACGGCCATAAAACCGGTTTTTATCTCGACCAGCGCGATAACCGCCTGTTGCTCGGCCAGTTGGCTGCCGGCAAGGACGTCCTCAACTGCTTCTGCTACACCGCTGGTTTCTCGCTACAGGCGCTGGCTGGTGGCGCCTCCAGCGTGTTGTCGATCGACTCCTCCGGCCCGGCGCTGGCGCAAGGAAAAGCCAATCTGGCGCTCAATCCGCAGTTGTCAGCAGAAAAGGCACATTGGCAGGAAGCCGATGTCTTTCAGGCGCTGCGTGACTTCCGTAAGGCCGGTCGCCTGTTTGACCTGATCATCCTCGATCCACCCAAGTTTGCGCCATCAGCGGCGCATGCCGAAAGCGCCGCACGTGCCTACAAGGACATCAACCTGCTCGGTTTTCGCCTGCTTAAGCCGGGTGGCCTGCTGATGACCTATTCCTGTTCCGGCGGTGTCGGGCTCGAGTTGTTCCAGAAAATCATCGCCGATGCCGCCCATGATGCCGGCCGCGGAGCGCGCATTGTTCGGCGTCTGGCCGGTGCGGCCGATCACCCGATTGCCTTGAATTTCCCGGAAGGTGAGTATTTAAAAGGCCTGCTAGTTCAGGTCGACTAAAATATCCCTGTGAGTTCCCTGCGTCACACCCTTCTCGTCGTCGTTCTCCTCTTCGCCCAACTGGCGGTGGGGATGCATGCCATTGGGCATGCGGCGGATAACGAGAGTGGATTTCCAACGCATACCTGCGAACTTTGTCTGGCGGCGCACGACCTCGGTTCAGCGCTGCCTTCCGTGGTTGCGCTGCTGCCAGTAGCCGCTCCGCAGTTCATCCCCGAATCGCTGGACTCGGTTGGGCGCTCAGCTTTCCCCGCCCCGGTCGCCAGCCAGCGCGCGCCGCCACTCGCCTGAAAAAATCGCCTTGTTTTAGCAGTCGACCGTAACAGATTGAATCTGCGGTCGGCTTCATCGCGTTTTTCAGGAGAATTCCATGTCCCACAAGCCATTTGCCCTGGCTGCCCTGCTCGCTGCCTCGTGCACCGCGCAGGCCGCCCCGGATGCAGATCTGGCGGCTATTCGTAGCCAGATCAATGAAATCAAGCAGTCTTACGAGCAGCGCATAGCCGCTCTTGAACAAAAATTGGCGCAAGCCGAAAGCAAGGCCACCAAGGCAGAAACCACGGCGACCAAGGCTGAAACGACAGCCAGTAAAGCCGAAGTGGTCGCCAATGAAGCGCGCCTGAATGTTCGCCAGCCGCAAACCTCCGCTTCTGCCTTCAACCCGGAAATTTCCCTGATTCTTTCCGGCAACTATACCAATCTCAAGCAAAACCCCAGTGAGCGACGTTTGCAGGGTTTCATTCCCTCTGGCGGTGAGTTGATGCCGGAAGGCCGCAGCTTCAATCTTGGCGAATCAGAGCTGGTGATTGCCGCCAATATCGATCCGATGTTCCGTGGCACCCTGCGTCTGGCCCTGGCACCGGATAACACGCTGGGTGTTGAAGAAGCCAGCGTGCAAACGCTCGGTCTGGGCAACGGCTTCAACCTGAAGGCCGGGCGCTTCCTGTCTGGTGTCGGCTACTTGAATGAACAGCATCCGCATGAATGGGACTTCTCAAACGCCCCGTTGCCTTACCAGGCGTTCTTTGGCAATCGGCTAGGGATGGATGGCGTACAAGCGCGCTGGCTGGCGCCGACGCCGATTTTCCTCGAATTTGGCGCAGAAACCGCACGTGCCATGAGCTTCCCGGCAACGGATGAAAGCAAGAGCAAAAATGGCCTGATGTCGGCCTCGGCTTTTGTCCATTTGGGCGGCGATCTCGACGTTTCAAATAGCTGGCGTGGGGGCATTTCTTACTTTGCCTCGCAGCCCAAGGATCGTGAGTACGAAGATCCGCTCAATGGATTGAATAACAGCTTCAGCGGTTCCAGCCGCACCTGGATTGCTGATCTGCTCTGGAAATGGGCGCCGAATGGCAATGCAAAACAGACCAATCTGAAGCTGCAGGGCGAATACTTCAGCCGCACCGAGTCGGGTGATCTGATCTATGACACTGCCACCACGGCGCAGCAAGGCAATTTCCGTAGTACGCAGTCGGGCTTTTACGCGCAGGCCGTTTATCAGTTCATGCCCAATTGGCGCGTCGGCTATCGCTACGACCGCCTGAGTTCAGGTTCGGCTAACTTTGAGTTGATCAACAACGGTGCGCTGCCGGCGGCTGCTCTGCCCTTGCTGGCAAGTTATTCACCAAGCCGCAATACGGCGATGGTGGATTGGAGCCCGAGTGAATATTCGCGGGTTCGTCTGCAATATTCCCAGGACAAGAGTCGTCCCGAGGCCACTGATCATCAAATCTGGTTGCAATACGTCATGAGCATGGGCGCTCACGGCGCGCACAAGTTTTAAGGAGAATATGATGAAGAAAATTACCCGATTCGTAGGCATTTCCTTGCTCAGTCTGCTTTCACTGCCGGCACTTGCCTCACTCAATATCTTTGCAACAGTCCCAGAATGGGGCGCGCTGGCCAAGGAAATTGGCGGCGACAAGGTCAGCATTTACACCGCCACCACGGCCCTGCAAGACCCGCATCGGATCGAGGCTAAACCGTCGCTCCTCGCCCAGGCACGTCGTGCGCAACTGGTCGTTGCCAACGGTGCAGCGTTGGAAATTGGCTGGCTACGATTGGTCGTGCGTGATTCAGGAAATTCGGCCATTCAAAGCGGTCAACCGGGATACTTTGAAGCCGCCAGCCAGGTCGCCATGCGCGAGGTGCCGCAAGTGCTGGATCGCGCAAATGGTGACGTCCATGCAGCTGGCAACCCACACATCCATCTCGATCCACGCAATATCCTGAGGGTTGGCGAAGCACTAACAGCGCGCATGGGCGAGCTTGATGCCGCCAACGCTGAAGCCTATCGCGCCAATTTCACGGCCTTTGCCAGCAAGTGGCAGGCCGCGATAGTGCGCTGGGAAAATGAGGCCGCTTCGTTGCGTGGCGTACCCGTTCTAGTCCATCACAGTTCCTTCGTTTACCTCTCGGCGTGGCTGGGGCTGAAGGAGCAAGGCAAGCTTGAGCCCAAGCCTGGAGTTGAACCGAGCAGCGGTCATTTGTCAGCCCTGCTTGAGCGTCAGAAATCGACGCCCGCCCGTATGGTCTTGCGGGCCGCTTATCAAAGTGATGGTCCCAGCCTGTGGATCGCCGGTAAGGCAGGCATCCCCGCCGTTCTGCTACCATTTACGGTGGGTGGCACAGTGGAAGCCGGTAATCTTTTCGGACTTTTTGATGACACTATTCAGCGTTTGTTGAAGGCCAATCGTTGAGCAATCTTTTAATTCGTACCGAGCAGTTGGTGGCCGGCTGGCAACAGCCAGCCACTGCACCGCTTGATCTGCGCCTGAGTAGCGGCCAGATACTCGGCTTGACCGGCCCCAACGGGGTCGGCAAATCGACGATTCTAGGTGCGCTGACCGGTCGCGCCAAAATTTTCTCCGGGGAAATCGATCTGCGTCCCAACCTGCGTCTTGCTCTGCAAGCGCAGGATGCGCCACCGGTCGACGGATTACCCTTGAGTGGTAAAGAACTACTCGCACTTACCGGCGCCAGTCCGGAAGGCTTGCCACCGTGGCTGCTTGAACGCCTTGATCAACGCCTTGACCGGCTCTCCGGCGGGCAGCGTCACTATCTTTCACTATGGGCCATCCTGCAGGCACCGGCTGATGTCGTGCTACTCGACGAGCCAACCAATAATCTTGATGCGGTGGGCACCGAGCACTTGGCCATAGCCCTGCGCCAACGCGTTGCCCATGGCGCTGCGATCATTCTGGTCAGTCACGATGACGCTTTTGTCAGCACCGTCTGCGACCAGGTGCTTGTTCTCAAGGGAGCCTCGCATGTGGGATGACATCTTCCTCATCCCTTTCCTGACCGGCCTCTGCCTGGCACTGGCTTTACCGATTCTGGGCTGTTTTCTGCGCCTGCGCGATGAATGGCTTGCCGCCCTCGCCTATGCCCATGTGGCAGCGGCAGGTGCGCTGCTCGCCCTGGTCGGCGGCATGGCCCCTGCGATTGGTGGCATGGGGGCGGCCGCGCTGGCCGGGGCTGGCAAACGCTTTTTCTCGAAGCGGCTGGCCGGCGGCGCTGCTTTTGCCTTGATGCTGCTTGGCGGCTGGGCACTGGCGGTGTTGTTGGCGGCCAACCAACCGCTGGCCGAACGCCTGGGGCACGCCTTGTTCGATGGACAGCTTTATTTCTCGGGCAGCGACAATCTTTACTTTGTTTTACCTTGGTGTTTATTTTCCATTCCGCTGTTGGCCTGGCTCTCGCGCCAGCTTTTGCTGGCCCGCATTTACCCGGATTATTTTCACGCACAACATCTACCGGCCTGGCCGGTGCTCAGCGGTTTTGATTTGCTGGCAGCACTGACGCTGGCGCTGGCAACCATGACGCTTGGCGTAATGGGCGGTTTTGCGCTGGTTTTCGTACCGCCGTGGATTGTTTTCCGGCGTGCACGAAGCTGGCATAGCGGACTGCTTCTCTCGTCGCTAATCGGTTCAGTGGGATATGTTGCGGCCTTCGCAATTGCGCTCGGACTAGACCAGCCGTTTGGGCCGGTACTGGCTTTGCTGCTGATTGCCGTTGGTTTGCTTATTGCATGACCCCGAGCGACATGCTAAAACGTCAGCTCTGATTTTTGAGTATCCATGGTGTTTTCGTTTTTCAAAAAACAGCCCGAAAAAATGCCAGAGCGCGCAGCGGCCAAACCCAAGGCGGCCCCTGCGCCAAAACCAATTGCGCCTGTTGTTCCGGCGGTACCGGCTCAGCCCGCGCCCAAGCTAGACGAGCATTTGCCGGAGCTGCAATTCACCCGCTCACTGCCGTCTGGCCTCAATTCGGCACATGCCCCGCAAGTTTCTTCGCCAGCCGCTGCAGCTCTCAGTACCCAAGCCGCAGTGGATGAAGAAGGTTTCGAGCTCGATTTCACCATTTCGGAGTTCGACCGTAATTACTCTGACTCCAGCGTCATGGGCATCAACGTCGATCATGATGTTGATTCGATGCAGGCCGATATTGAGCAAGTGGCTGTTCTTTACAGCAATGGCCAGGATCCGGCGGCGCGCGCGCTGCTTGAGGCCTTCGTCAAGGTTTATCGAGACTCAGATGGTTTTCGTATATGGAATATGCTGTTTGATTTACTACAGCTAACTGGTGATCGCCCGGCTTTCGATAAGCTCGGGATGGATTTTGTTGAGAATTTCGAAACCTCGCCGCCGACGTGGCGCAATCTCGCTCCTTCGACTCACCAAGTAACTCCGGGCGTTCGCAGTTTCGCCTTGCAGGGCGTGTTGACCTCGGATAACAACGATGTACTGGCGCCGCTCGTCAACTCATTGTCAGACAAGCGGCCGGTGCGTATTGATTGCGGTAAATGGGTGGGCTGTGACGACGAAATCGCCGGTCTTTTTGCGCAGCAACTTCTGGATGCACGCAAAACCGGCGTTTCCGTCATTCTAGATCAGGTTGAAGCTTTTATTCCACGCCTGCGCAGTCGCCTCAAGGTCGGTGAAAATTCGCACGCGCGCCTCTGGTTATTGGTACTCGAGTTGCTGCAGCGCTATAGCACGCAGGAGCAATTTGAGGAATGCGCGATTGATTTCGCCGTAACCTTTGAGCGTTCACCGCCTTCTTGGGAGATCATCGAGGCGCCGGTTTTGCCCGGCAAAACGGAAGGCTTGCCGCATGATCCGCGCGATGCGTATTATTTGAACGGTGAGATCAAAAACGCGCGCTTTGACGAATTGCCGGCGATTCTTGAATTGATGGAGTCGCCCCGCCTCGATTTTTCATGCGTTCGCCGCCTGGATTTTTTCTCTGCCGGGCAGTTGTCCAACCGTATCGCTCCGCTCAAAGATGCCGGCCGCGATGTGGTCATCCGCAATCCCAACCACCTGGTTGCTGAACTGATGGGCGTTGTTGGCATCAACCGGATTGCACGCATCATCGTTCCCAAGACTTAACGGTTAGGAAAAATATGGAGCAATATCACGGCACGACGATTTTGTCGGTGCGGCGCGGTAATTCTGTTGCCATGGGTGGCGACGGGCAGGTTACGCTGGGCAATATCGTCATCAAGGCGACCGCAAAAAAAGTGCGGCGGCTGTATCAAGGGCGCATTCTGGCTGGCTTTGCCGGCGGTACTGCCGATGCGTTTACCTTGTTCGAGCGCTTCGAGGCCAAGCTGGATAAGCACCAGGGTAATTTGTTGCGTTCAGCGGTTGAGTTGGCCAAGGACTGGCGCTCCGACCGCGCCTTGCGCCGCCTTGAAGCGATGCTTTCGGTCGCCGATAAAGAGGTCTCGCTGATCATCACCGGTAATGGCGACGTGCTGGAGCCGGAACAGGGCATCGTCGCGATTGGTTCCGGCGGCTCCTACGCGCAAAGTGCCGCGCGTGCCCTGCTTGAAAATACTGAACTCGCGCCACGCGAGATCGTTACTAAATCACTGGAAATTGCGGCTGACGTTTGCATCTACACCAACCGCAATTTCACCCTCGAGGTTCTCGAATGAGCGCCATGACCCCGCAGGAAATTGTTTCCGAACTTGATAAACATATTGTTGGCCAGAAAAACGCCAAGAAAGCGGTCGCCATTGCCCTGCGTAACCGCTGGCGGCGGGCGCAAGTTGCAGATCCATTGCGTCAGGAAATCACCCCGAAGAATATTCTGATGATCGGGCCAACCGGTGTCGGCAAGACCGAAATCGCCCGCCGTCTGGCGCGCATCGCCGATGCGCCTTTCATCAAGATCGAAGCGACCAAATTCACCGAAATCGGCTATGTCGGGCGTGATGTCGAGACGATCATCCGTGATCTGATTGAAATCGCCATAAAGGGTGTCCGTGATCGGGCGATCAAGCAGATGCGCCCGCGTGCCGAGGATGCCGCTGAAGATCGTGTCCTTGATGTGTTGCTGCCGCCCTCACGCAACCCCGGGTTTTTTGCCGAAAATAGCGAGTCCACCGCAAACGATGGCGTCACCCGCCAGAAATTTCGCAAGAAATTGCGCGAAGGTGAGCTCGACGACAAGGAAATTGACATCGAACTGGCAGCGCCCGGCATGCAGGCCGAGATTTTCGCGCCGCCCGGCATGGAAGAGCTGACGCAGCAGATTCAGGGGATGTTCCAGAGCATCGGGCCGGGGCGCAAGAAATCGCGCAAGGTGAAGATCAAGGAAGCGCTGAAGCTCCTTGCTGACGAAGAAGCGGCCAAGCTGGTCAACGATGAGGAGATCAAGCTGGAGGCGGTAAAGGCCGTCGAGCAAAATGGCATCGTTTTCCTTGATGAATTGGACAAAATAGCCAGCCGCGCTGACAGCCATGGCGCCGACGTCTCGCGTCAGGGCGTCCAGCGCGATTTGTTGCCGCTGGTTGAAGGGACGACGGTTTCAACCAAATACGGCATGATCAAGACCGATCATATCTTGTTCATCGCCTCCGGCGCCTTTCATCTCTCCAAGCCATCGGATCTGATCCCGGAATTGCAGGGTCGCTTCCCGATTCGTGTTGAGCTGGATTCGCTATCGGTGGCTGACTTCGAATGCATCCTGACGCAGACCGATGCCTGCCTGACGCGCCAGTATCAGGCCTTGCTCGAAACCGAAGGGCTGCAACTGAGCTTTGCCGACGAGGGCATCCGGCGATTGGCCGAAATCGCCTTTCAGGTCAATGAAAAGACCGAAAACATCGGTGCCCGCCGTCTGCACACCGTGATGGAAAAGCTGTTGGAGGAGCTCTCCTTCAACACCTGCTTGAGCGATCAGGCGGCAGTGGTGATCGATGCCGCCTACGTTGATCAACGCCTGGGTGAGCTGGCGGCCGACGAAGACCTCTCACGATACGTTCTGTGATGGCTGACGGCCTGACTTACAGGCTGCTTGCTATCCTCTTCCCGATTTTCGGGATCGTCGCCGCCGGCTATTTTTACGCCCGCCACCACAAGCCGGAGATGGCGGTTGCCAACCGGCTGAACATGGATGTTTTTGTTCCGGCGCTGGTTTTTGCGGCGATGGCCGGCAAATCATTTGATCTTGTCGCCTTTGCCCCTCTGGCACTTGGCGGCTTTCTCGTTCTTGCAGCCTGCGGCCTGCTCGCCTGGCCGCTCGCCCGGCTCTTTGGTGCCCAGCCAAAAACGCTGGTGCCGCCGATGATGTTCAACAATTCCGGAAACATTGGGCTGCCGCTGGCGGTGCTCGCCTGGGGCGAAGAAGCACTGGCGGCAGCGGTCATTCTTTTCATGGTCGAGAACACCCTGCATTTTTCGTTCGGTGCTCGCCTGCTCGACCCCAAAACGCGACTGCTGACACTCTGGCGCATTCCCGTGGTTTTTGCCGCAATTGCCGGGTTGACCGTGGCAATCCTCCATATTCCGGTCTGGCAGCCGCTGATCCTGGCGATCAAGATGCTCGGCGATATCGCCGTGCCGCTATTGCTGTTTTCGCTCGGGGTGCGGATGACCGATGTCTCCTTCAGCGAATGGAAACTGGCGACCGGCAGCGCAATCCTGCGCCCGCTGGCCGGCATGCTGATCGCCGCCGGCGTCATCCAGTTGCTTGGCCTGCAAGGCCGCGAAGCAGCGATGCTGTTCGTCTTCGGCGCCCTGCCGCCGGCCGTCCTCAACTTTCTCTTTGCCGAACGCTACCAACAGGAGCCGCAGCGTGTGGCGTCGATTGTCCTGATCGGCAACCTGGGTGCGCTGATTTTCTTGCCGCTGGCCTTGGCGCTGGTCTTATAAGTCGCCGTAGCGATTGAGGTCGCGGCGGTCGCGCTTGGTCGGGCGGCCGTGTAGATCGGCCGCCGGGTCGGCCTGAAACTTTCGCTTGTCTTTTTGCGCTTCGCGCGCGCTGATACTTTCTGCGACTTCTTCGTAGAGCTGTCGCGCCTCTGGTGCCGGGCCGCGCTTGTCGGAGAGCGCCTTGACGATCACCTCCCAGCGAACTTCGCTGTTGGCGATATCGAGTCGCTCGCCGATTTTAATCTCCCGCGCGGCCTTGACGCGATTGCTATCAACCTGCACCTTGCCGCCATGGATGGCATCGGTGGCCAGCGTGCGCGTCTTGAAGAAACGCGCTGCCCATAGCCATTTATCGAGGCGCATGGGGACTAGTGCGAAAGTCGCGTAGCGGCTGCATTTGCCTCCCCCCGCCCGCTTGCGGGAGAGGGGTCGGGGGAGAGGGCTACGGGGATGATTTGTCTGCTCAAAATCACCTCCGTTACGGCAGCAGTTGTTCGCCGGCGTAGAGTTGTTCAACGGTCTCACGTTGGCGAATGACGTGGATCTTGTCGCCATCGGCCATCACCTCAACCGCCCGTGGCCGGGTGTTGTAGTTTGAGCTCATCGCCATGCCGTAAGCGCCGGCTGACATGACAGCCAGCAAGTCGCCAGCTTCAATCGCCAGCGGACGGGCGAGGCCGAGAAAATCCCCGGATTCGCAGACCGGGCCAACAACGTCGTAAGCGCGGGTTTCGCCGGTGCGCGGAATGACTGGCAGAATGTCGTGCCAGGCTTCGTAAAGCGCCGGGCGCATCAGATCGTTCATCGCAGCGTCGATAATGGCAAAACTCTTGCCTTCTCCAGGCTTAAGGAATTCGACACGGGTCAGCAGCAAGCCGGAATTGCCAACCAGGCGCCGGCCTGGTTCGAGGACGACCTTGAGACCACTGCCGGCCAGCTTGTCGAGCAGCGGATTGAGATAGGAGGCGACCGTTGGCTGCACCTGGTCGTCCTTGTATTTGATGCCGAGGCCGCCGCCGAGGTCAATGTGGTGGATGTGGATGCCGGCTGCGGTCAACCGCGAAATCAGGATCAAAATCCGGTCGAGTGCCTCGACGAAGGGGGCGGGGTCGAGAAGTTGCGAGCCGATATGGCAGTCAATACCGGCAACCTCAATGTTGGGCAATGCGGCCGCCCGGCGATAGAGTTCAAACGCATCATCGTAGGCAACGCCGAATTTCGCTTCCTTGAGGCCGGTCGAAATGTAGGGGTGGGTTTTAGGATCGACATTCGGATTGACGCGCAGGCTGACCGGCGCTTTTTTGCCGCATTGGCCGGCGATTTCGTTGAGGCGGTCAAGCTCGGGAGCGGATTCGATGTTGAAGCAAAAAATACCGGCATCCAGCCCTTGTTTCATTTCGGCGGCAGTCTTACCAACGCCTGAAAAAACGATCTTCTGCGGATCAGCGCCGGCCGCCAGCACGCGCCGCAGTTCGCCGCCGGAAACGATGTCAAATCCGGCGCCCATACGTGCGAACAGATTCAAAATGGCCAAATTGGAGTTGGCCTTGACGGCGTAGCAAACCAATGAGCCGGCGCCAGCCGGATGGCTAGCCAGAACATCGAGGAATTCCTGTAGCGAGGCAGCGAGCGCGGCACGGGAATAAACGTAGGCCGGGGTGCCAAATTGCCCGGCAATAGCCGGGAGGGCGACGGATTCGGCGTGCAGGACGCCATTTTTGAGGGAAAAGTGGCTCATTGGGCGGGCGTGTTTTGCTCAGTGCGGGCTTTGGGGTTACGAGTTTCGACTGGGGTTGCTTGCTTTACCGGTGCAGGCTTCGCGGTGCCCAGCAACGGTTCCGGGGCTGGCCCGGCGGGGAGTTGCAGAGGGCCTTTATAACCACAGGCGGTTACGGAAAATGCCAGCAAAATGGCGAGAAATTTGGTCATAATGACGGTTCGATCAGCAGAGGCAGGATGGTAGCACAGCATGGATGACAAGGAATTCAACCGCTTGGCCGATGAGACGTTGGCTCGTATCGAGGCTGCACTTGAAGCCAGTGATGGCGATCTCGACTTTGAGTTAAAGCATGGTGGCGTGCTGGAAATCGAATTTGCCGATGGTGGCAAGATCATCGTCAATCGCCACGGCGTCGCCAAGGAAATCTGGGTGGCAGCCAAATCGGGCGGTTTCCACTTTCGCTACGAAGGCGAATTGTGGGTGGATACGCGAGATCGCACTGAACTTTTTGCTAAATTATCGGTGCTCGCCAGCCAACAAGCCGGCGAGGCGATAGAACTCAACTGATCAGTCGCTGGGCGGCGTACTCAAGTCGGGCTTGGGCGGCGGGCTGGCGTTTTCTTCCTTGTCATCGCCGTTGTCTTCTCTTGCTGCGGCGGCATTTTCAGCATAAATAAAACTGCGCCCTTCGCCACCGCCGATCAGTCCTTCTGGCTGAGCAAGCGTTTGAACCGGCACATTGTTCAACGCGCGACCCATATACCCGATCCAGATCGGTAATGCGGCCGAGCCTCCGGTTTCCTTGGCACCGAGAGTTTTTGGCTGATCGAAACCGAGCCAGGCACATCCGGCCACTGTCATCTGATAGCCACAGAACCAGGCGTCCATATACTCGTTGGTCGTGCCGGTTTTTCCGGCCAGGTCGCGCCGCTTGAGGGCGACGGAGGCGCGCGCTGCCGTGCCGTAAATAGTAACGTCGCGCAGCATGTTGTCCATCATGAACGCATTGCGCGGATCAATTGCACGGATCGAGTCGTCACCTGCAGGTACGGGCTCTGATTTGGCTAGAATCTGGTTTTTCTCGTCGCGAATCTCGCGAATGATGTAAGGATTGACCTTGTAGCCACCATTGGCAAATACGGCATAGGCGGCTGCCATTTGCCACGGCGTCACCGAGCCCGCGCCAAGTGCCATGGTTAGGTAGGGCGGGTGCTTGGCGGCATCAAAACCAAAGCGGCTGGCGTAGTCCTGCGCGTAATTCGGGCCAATCGACTGCAAAATACGGATAGAAACCATATTTTTAGACTTGGCCAGCGCCGTTCGCATCTTCATCGGGCCTTCGTATTTGCCGTCATAGTTGTGCGGCGCCCAGTCCTGGGAGCCGGTGAACACCGAATTGATAACGATAGGTTCGTCGGCGATGATGCTGTTGCTGTTGTAGCCCTTTTCGAGAGATGCGGAATAAATAAAGGGCTTGAAGCTTGATCCGGGCTGCCGCCAGGCTTGTGTGACGTGGTTGAACTTGTTGCGGTTGAAATCAAAGCCGCCGACCAGCGCGCGAATAGCACCATCGTTCGGAGCAAGCGCAACAAAAGCCGATTCGACTTCAGGGAGTTGTGTGATTTGCCAGGTACCCTTGTCGTCTTTTTGCACCCGGATGATGGCGCCGCGCTTAATTCGCTTGTTGGGTGGCGCTTTATCGTCCAGGAATTTGACCGCAAATTTAAGTGAGTCGCCGTTCAAAGCAATCAGTTCGCCGCCTTTGCGGTAGGCCTTGATCTGCTTGGCATCAGCGGCGAGCACCAAGGCCGGGAGGAGATCGCCGGTATCGGAAATGTCCTGAAGTGCTAGGTCAATTGCCTCGTCCTGATCCGACTTGAAATCCTTCATTTCAAGATAAGATTCGGCGCCTCGATAGCCATGCCGGCGGTCGTAATCCATGACGCCCTTGCGTAGGCTGCTGTAGGCCGCTTCCTGCTCGCCCTTGATTAAGGTTGTATAGACTTTCAGTCCACGTGAATAGACTTCCTGAGGGAAGCGTTCAGCGGTGATCTGGCGCGCCATTTCGGCAACGAATTCAGCGTGCACCGAATAATCCATTAGTTCGCGTTTGACCACCAGTGTCTCGTCCATAGCGGCTGCAAACTGAGCATCGCTAATGTAACCAAGGCTTTGCATGCGGCGTAATACATAGTGCTGGCGGATTTTGGCGCGTTTGGGATTGGCGATTGGATTGTAGGCAGACGGCGCTTTGGGTAGACCGGCAAGCATGGCGGCTTCAGCGATTGAAATGTCTTTGAGCGGCTTGCCAAAATAAATCTGTGCCGCTGCAGCAAAGCCGTAAGCTCGCTGGCCGAGAAATATTTGATTGATGTAAAGTTCGAAAATCTGATCTTTACTAAGATTGCTTTCAATCTTGAACGACAGCAAAACCTCGTAAAGTTTTCGGGTGTATGTTTTTTCGGTTGAAAGGAAGAAGTTGCGGGCGACCTGCTGGGTAATGGTTGAAGCCCCCTGCCGCTTGCCGCCACCGGTGAGATTGGTTACTGATGCGCGCAAAATGCCCGCGTAGTCAATGCCGCCGTGCGTGTAGAAGCGATCGTCCTCAGCGCCGAGGATGGCTTGTTTCATAACGCTGGGAACATCATTGATACTTACAACCGCGCGTCGTTCCTCCCCGAACTCACCAATCAGGTGTCCCTCGGCGGAATAGACCCGCAAGGGAATCTTGGGCCGGTAGTCGGTCAGAACATCGAGGGGGGGCAGGTTGGGGTAAGCCATGACTAAAATGATCAAGGCAACGGCGATACCAATGGCGACTAGACCCAACAAAAAAATAACGGGATAGAGGGCAATACGAAGTGCGGGCGGGAGAGAATTCAAGATAAATCGGTTTTAGTTAGCGTTGCGTAGATTATACGCTGACGCATGTGCGCTACCCGAAAAGGCTTTACTTGACCGGGGGTTGTTGCTAGCATCTGAAGTGAATTATTGGTTGTTTACGCTAACATCGGATTTTGTAAGGACTTTTTGGGGGTCTGGTGCGCTTTAATATCTCCTCGTTGTTGAATTCCAAGTCGCGCTCACTTCTTGGCCTGGACATTAGTTCATCGGCCGTCAAGATGGTTGAGTTGGCGGCGAACGGGAAAGAAAGTTATCGCGTCGAGCGCTACGCCATTGTGGTGTTGCCTAAAGACGCTGTCTCGGATGGCAATATTGCCAACCTGGATGGGGTCGTCGACGCCGTTAAACGGGCTTGGAAGCAATTGGGTACCTCAACGCGCAATGTCGCGATGGCGTTACCGGCTTCGGCTGTCATTACCAAAAAAATCATCGTTCCCGCTGGTCTGCGCGACGAAGAGCTTGAGATGCAAGTCGAGTCCGAGGCCAATCAATACATTCCTTTTTCGATAGATGAAGTGAATCTTGATTTTCAGGTGATTGGCCCGGCGCCGGCGGTACCTGATGAAATTGAAGTGCTGATTGCAGCGTCCAAAAAAGAGCGAGTTGAGGATCGCGTTGCCGTTGCTGATGCCTCCGGGTTGAAGGCAGTGGTGATGGATGTTGAGTCGCTGGCTTCGCTCGCTGCGTATGAGTTGATTGAACGGCAACTGCCTGAAAATGGCAAGAATCAGACCATTGCGATCGTTGACTCAGGTTCCAATGTGATGAACCTGACGGTGATGCGCAACGGGCAGCAGGTGTATGCCCGCGAGCAAGCTTTTGGCGGCTCGCAGCTAACTCAGGATATAAGCCGCCATTACGGCATGAGCTATGAAGACGCTGAGCTTGCCAAGCGCGCAGGTAATTTGCCTGAAGGCTACGAAGCCGAGTTGTTGATTCCTTTTATGGAAAATATGGCGCTGGAGGTTTCGCGCGCATTGCAGTTTTTTTTCACCTCTACCCAGTACAACCAGATCGACCACCTGATTTTGGCGGGTGGTTGCGCTGTTATCCCCGGTATTGATGAGGTGGTTGCGACGCGAACGCAAGTCAGCACTATCATCGCCAACCCGTTTGCCAATATGGAACTATCGGATCGCGTCAAATCCCGAAGTCTCCTGGCTGATTCGTCCTCGCTCCTGGTGGCTTGTGGCCTCGCTTTGCGGAGGTTTGATCCAGCATGATACGTATCAATCTCCTACCGCACCGCCAAGAGGCGCGTCAAGCCCGGCGTCAACAGTTTTTCGTTCTCACTGGTCTGGTATCCGCACTGGCGGTACTGCTTGTTTTCGCGATCTATACGGTGATTGATGGTCGCATTCAGGATCAAAACGGCAATAACGAATTCCTCAAGCGTGAAATTGCACTGCTTGATAAGCAAATTGATCAAATCAAAAAACTCAAAGAGCAGACGCAGGCCTTGCTGGCGCGCAAAGAGGTCATCGAGAATCTGCAGCGCGATCGCGGGGAAACCGTCTATTTGCTCGGCGAATTGGTCAAGCAGGTGCCGGATGGGGTTTACCTGAAAACCCTTAAGCAGGATGGTTTAATGGTCAATTTGACTGGCTACGCTCAATCCAATGCCAGGGTTTCAACGCTGATGAGAAATCTTGAGGCCTCGCCATGGTTGGAAAGTCCGCAGTTGATCGAGGTAAAGGCTTCGGTTCTGAACGGGCGACGCATCAATGAGTTTGGCATGAATGTGAAATTGACACGAGTGCAGGCTGGTGCGGAGGGCAAAAAATGAAAATTAAGCTCATTGCTTTGCCGACGAAAGTGCCGGCGCTGCCAAAAGTTAATTTTCAGGACATCATCGCTGACTTCCGGGGAATGAATCCCAATGATCCGGGGGCGTGGCCGCTTATCCCCAGAGTGACGGTGCTGGCGAGTTTGTTTGTCGCATTGCTCGTGGCTGGATGGTGGTTTGTGTGGAATGATCAGATTATTGAGCTAGAAGCTCGGGCGGCTGAAGAAGTGGCCTTGAAGTCCGAGTTTATAGACAAAAAGCGCCAGGCAATCAACCTGGATCTTTACACCCAGCAACTCGGTGAGATAGATCGCTCATTTGGTGCGCTGCTCAAGCAGTTGCCCAATAGGTCAGAGATTGAGGCGTTGTTGATCGAGGTCAATCAGGCTGGTTTGGGGCGCGGTCTGCAATTTGAGTTATTCCGTCCAGGGCAGGAGCAGTTGAAAGATTTTTATGCCGAGTTGCCGATTTCAGTCAAGATCAACGGTAGCTATCACGACTTCGGCACGTTTGCTGCGGATATCGCCAAGTTGCCGCGCATTGTGACCTTGAACAATGTCTCGATAGCCCCTGGAAAAGACGGCATGCTATCGCTGGATGCAACGACCAAAACCTTCCGCTACCTTGATGACGAGGAAGTCGCCAGGCAGAAAAAAGCAGCCAAAGGAGGCAAGACGTGAAGCAATTGACACTCTTCGCTTTTTGCTTGGGATTGGCCGCTTGTTCTGGTGGCGACCATGAGGATTTGCGTCAGTGGATGGAGGATAACTCCAAGGATTTACGTCCCCAGATCAAGAAGTTGCCGGACGTCAAACCTTATGAGCCGGTGCCCTACGATCCGCAAGGACTTCCTGATCCGTTCAAGAGTAGCAAGATTGAGCCCGCTTCACGGGAGAAAGCCGGGAAAGGCGGAGCCTTCCAGCCCGATCTTGAGGCGAGGGATATGCGCAACAGTGTTCTGGAAAAGTATCCGCTCGAGTCCCTGAAGTTAATTGGTGTCCTGAATGTCAATAATCGCCCGATGGCTGCGATACAGGTTGAGGACAAGGTGAAGCAGGTAAAAGTTGGTGAATATCTCGGGCTGGATTTCGGAATGGTGACGCAGATTACTGACTCAGAAGTCAAATTGCGTGAATTGATACAAGATTCTGCGGGTGAATGGAGTGAGCGGGAAAGCTCGCTGTACCTGCAGGGCAAGGAGGGAAGCAAGCAATGAAAGTCATCAACTATGCCTTGGCTGCTGTAGCCGCAACATGCCTGGCCTTGGCCGGGATTGCTCAGGCTCAGAGTGTCGCTAACAATGCGATCGAACAGATCAACGTCGGACAACAAGGTGGTGATATCGCCATCAAAATTGACCTGAAAGAGCCGCTGCAGTTGCCCCCGGCAGGATTCGGTATTGCCAATCCGGCGAAAATTGCCTTCGATTTCCCGTCGACCGCAAATGCCCTTGGTAAAAACAGCCAGACTGTGGATACGGGCGATTTGCGCAGTTTCAATGTAGTTCAAGTGGGGGACCGCACCCGTCTGGTTTTGAACCTCGTGCGCAACATGAGTTATTCGACCCGGCTCGATGGCAAGTCTTTGTATGTGACTTTGGTGCCCATCTCCACCGGGGGATCACTGGCACAGCGTGTTACGCGTTTCACAGAAGAAAGCGCGATTGGTGTTAAGCATACGGTACAAGACATTAATTTTCGTCGCGGCAAGGATGGAGAGGCACGTATTGTTGTAGAGCTTGGCGATTCAGGAACTGGAATCGATATTCGTCAGCAGGGCAGTGCCTTGATCGTTGATTTTGCCAAGACCAGTACGCCTGAGCATTTACGTCGCAAACTCGATGTAACAGATTTTGGCACGCCAGTAAGCTCGATTGAAACCAAAATAAAGGGCGAAAATACCCAGATGACCATTACGCCGAAAGGCTTGTGGGAGCACAACGCTTATCAAAGCGACAATCAGTTCATTATCGAAGTGAAAAAAATTATTGAGGATCCCAATAAACTAGTTCAAGGGACAAAGCTGGGTTACCAAGGGCCTCGCGTCAGTATCAACTACCAGAATGGTGACGTACGTGCCTTGCTTCGTTTGATGGCAGAAGAGCTTGGTTTTAATGCGGTGATCAGTGAAACGGTTTCAGGAACAACTACGCTGGTATTGAAGGATGTGCCTGCAGACCAGGTTGTCGATATTATTTTCCAGCAAAAGGGGCTGGATATGCGCAAAAACGGGAACGTGATCTTGATTGCGCCGAGAGAAGAGCTGGCAACCAAAGAAAAGCTCGAATTTGAATCCAAGCAGCAAAATAGCGAATTGGAGCCGTTGAAACTGGAAAATTTTCAGCTTAACTATCAAAAATCGGCTGACGTAGCGCGCTTACTTATGGGGGGCGGGGTTGCCGGTGCAGTAGCGGTTGCGGCACCAGGAGGCGCCGCTAGTAATCGAATTTTAAGTAAGCGTGGAAGTGTCATTGCTGACCCGACATCCAACATCCTTTTCGTGAACGATATTCCCTCAAAGCTTGAGGAAGTCCGTGCCTTAATCAAAAGTGTCGACATCGGTTCTCGTCAGGTAATGATTGAGGCGCGGGTTGTTGAGGCTAACGACAGCTTCAACCGTGATCTTGGTGCCAGATTGAGTTTTATTAACACAAGAAGAACTGGAATTGGCGGAACAGGAAATGAGATAGGTGGCGGGGCTTATTCGCCGTCCGGCCAAACAAGCACTCAGATGGTCGGGGTGAATTTGCCCTCATTCACAAACGCCGGTGGTGCGTTAACTTTCTCTTTGTTTAATCAGGCGTTATCAAGGATATTGAATGTCGAGCTGGCCGCACTCGAAGCCGATGGCGCGGGAAAGATCATATCAAGCCCAAGAGTACTTACGGCGAATAATGTCAAAGCCAAAATGGAGGACGGAACGGAGGTTCCCTATGTGACTCCGGGAACCTCAACGTCGGCACCTACTGTTAGCTTTAAGCCGGCGAAGCTTTCTCTGGAAGTTACTCCGCAAATTACTCCTGATGGAATGATCAGAATGAAATTAGTAGTTAAAAAGGAAGATCCCGACTGGACGCGTGCTGTTCAGGGTAACCCTCCGATCAAAAGTTCTATTGTTGAAACCGATGTGCTGGTTGAAAATGGTGGAACGGTTGTGATTGGTGGTGTTTACAAAACGGATAACTCAACGAACACAGAAAAAGTGCCTTTCTTGGGTGACCTTCCGGGGATTGGCTGGCTCTTTAAGGTTCAATCTAAAGATTCAGCACGCCGCGAACTTTTGATTTTCATTACTCCCAAGGTGGTGAATGATCGAATGAATCTGAATTAAAAGAAATACTGATATTTAGACGGGCCGGTTCGCCGGCCCTTTTTTTTGTCAGCCGGCAATCGGATACAATTCAGCGGTGCAAGCGAGTCATAATATCTATCTGGTTGGCCTGATGGGGGCTGGCAAAACGACGGTTGGTCGCCAGTTGGCGCGGCGGCTTGGGCGTCCTTTTTTTGATTCCGATCATGAAATCGTCGCGCGAACCGGCGTTGCGATTCCGACAATTTTTGAAATTGAAGGCGAAGAGGGTTTTCGTCGCCGCGAGGCGCAGGCGATTGCAGAATTGACAGCAGGGCAAAACATGGTGATGGCCACTGGCGGTGGCGTTGTTTTAAACCCCGAAAACCGCCGTTTGCTGCACGATACCGGTTGGGTGGTTTATCTCAATGTGCCGCCCGCATTGCTCTTTGAGCGTACTCGCCATGACCGGAACCGTCCGTTGCTAAGCGTTCCCGACCCGCTCGCCAAGCTAGAGGAACTCCACACGTTGCGTGATCCGCTCTATCGCGAAGTGGCGCATGAGACAATCGAGGGTGGGCGACTGGTGGCCTCGGGCATTGTTCAGCATCTATTACGTGAGTTCAATCGTCTATGCAAACCCTGAAAGTTTCGCTCGCCGAGCGCTCCTACCCGATTCATATTGGTGTCAACCTGTTGTCGCGGGCAGATTTACTACAGCCGCATCTAAAAAACAAAAAAGCGGTGGTCGTTACCAATGTAACCGTCGCGCCACTCTATCTGGATCGGCTGATGGCAACGCTGGGTGTACTAGGCGTCGATGCCTTGCCGGTAATTCTGCTGGATGGCGAGCGCTACAAAACCTGGGAAACCCTGAATCAGATTTTTGATGCCCTGCTCGACGCGCATTGCGAGCGTAGCACCACCCTGATTGCTTTGGGTGGTGGCGTGATTGGAGATATGGGTGGCTTTGCCGCATCCTGTTACCAACGTGGAATGCCATTTATTCAGGTGCCGACAACATTGCTTTCTCAGGTAGATTCTTCGGTGGGTGGCAAAACGGCGATCAATCACCCGCTCGGCAAGAACATGATTGGAGCGTTCTACCAGCCACAACTGGTATTGGCCGATATTTCAACGCTCGATACCCTGCCTGATCGCGAGTTGCGCGCCGGTTTAGCTGAAGTCATCAAGTACGGACTGATACGCGACCCCGAATTTTTTGACTGGCTGGAGGCCAATATCCAGTTGTTACTGGCGCGGGATCGTCAGGCGCTGGCCTATGCCGTCCAACGTTCATGCGCCAACAAGGCGGACGTGGTCGCCGCTGATGAGCGCGAAACCGGCGAGCGCGCCTTGCTTAATCTCGGGCACACCTTCGGCCACGCGATTGAAACCGGTATGGGTTACGGTGAATGGCTGCATGGTGAGGCGATTTCCGCCGGCACGCTAATTGCAATGGATTTGTCGTGTCGAATAGGGCTTGTTACGGTCGACGACGTTTTTCGGGTTAAAAAATTGTTTATTAATGCTGGATTGCCAGTGCGTGGCCCGCAGATGCCTGCGGAACGCTATCTTGAGCTGATGCGGCACGATAAAAAAGTGCAGGACGGCAAGTTGCGGCTTGTGTTGATGAAGGGAATTGGTGAGGCGATTGTTTCGGATGTGGCCAGTGAGCGGGAAATATTAGCCTCGATCAGCGCCTGCTGCACCTAAACGGGGTTTTGTCTGAAGTTTAAGAACCTTCTTGGTGCGTCGCAGCATCTTGAATCTACGAGACTTTGCCAGTATATTCTGTGGCTGCCAAAAATTTCGTACAGGTCTGGGTTGCCAAGGCAATCCATGGCTTTTATTGTTTTCAGCCGGTTGTAGGCTGAGTTGACTGAAGGAACGCGTGTGATGGAATCGGCTGTACCTGATCGTCAGGGTTTGTACGACCCTGCCAACGAGCATGACGCTTGCGGTGTGGGCTTTGTTGCTCACTTCAAGGGGCAGAAAAGCCACAGCATCGTCGAGCAGGGTTTGTTGATCCTGAAAAATCTGGATCATCGTGGTGCCGTCGGTGCCGACCCGCTGCAAGGCGACGGTGCCGGTATTCTGATGCAGATTCCGGATCAGTTTTACCGCGAAGAAATGGCCAAGCAGGGCGTTGAATTGCCGCCGCAGGGCGAGTACGGCGTCGGTATGGTCTTCCTGCCGCAGGAGGCTGCTTCGCGCCATGCGTGCGTTGAGGAAATTGAGCGCTCGGTATGTGCCGAAGGCCAAGTCATTCTCGGTTGGCGCGAGGTGCCGGTGAATCGTGAAATGCCGATGTCGCCAACGGTCAGAGCAAAAGAGCCGGTGATCCGGCAGGTTTTTGTCGGCCGCGGCCCGGATGTTTTCGTCACCGATGCACTCGAGCGCAAGCTTTACATTATTCGCCGCCGTGCTGCGAACGCCATCAAGTCGCTAAAGCTCAAGTTCGGCCAGGAGTTTTACGTGCCATCGTTCTCGGCGCGTACGGTTAATTACAAAGGCCTGTTGCTCGCCGATCAGGTCGGTGTCTATTACCTCGACCTCCAGGACAAGCGCACGGTTTCAGCTTTGGCGCTGGTGCACCAACGTTTTTCAACTAATACTTTCCCGACCTGGGATCTTGCCCACCCCTTCCGTTACATTGCCCACAACGGCGAAATCAATACTGTGCGCGGCAACGTCAACTGGTTCAAGGCGCGCGAACAGGCGATTTCATCGCCGATCCTTGGGGATGACCTAAAGAAAGTCTGGCCGTTGCATTACCCGGATCAGTCCGACTCGGCCTCCTTCGACAACGCTCTCGAATTGCTGGTGATGGGCGGTTACTCGATGGCTCAGGCGATGATGCTGATGATCCCGGAGGCTTGGGAAAAGCACACGCTGATGGACGAAAACCGTCGCGCTTTCTACGAATACCACGCTGCGATGATGGAGCCATGGGATGGCCCGGCGGCCGTCGCCTTTACCGATGGCCGCCAGATCGGCGCAACGCTGGATCGCAACGGCTTGCGTCCGGCGCGTTATCTGGTCACCGATGACGACCTCGTGGTCATGGCTTCCGAATCCGGTGTTCTGCCGATTCCCGATAAAAAAATCGTCAAGAAATGGCGTTTGCAGCCAGGCAAAATGTTCCTGATCGACCTCGATCAGGGGCGCATCATTGACGATACAGAACTTAAGGAGTCGTTGGCCAAGGCCAAGCCTTACCGCGAGTGGATCGAGAAAATCCGTATCAAGCTCGATGCCGTGCCCGCCCCGGCCGAAATCACCGAGACTGTGCAGGCCTCCATCCTTGATCGCCAGCAGGCCTTCGGCTACACGCAGGAAGATATCAAGGTCATCCTCGAGCCGATGGTGCAAAACGGTGAAGAGGCTACTGGCTCAATGGGCACCGACTCTGCACTGCCGGTGTTGTCGAATAAGAGCAAGACGCTATACACCTACTTCAAGCAGTTATTCGCGCAGGTAACCAATCCGCCGATTGACCCGATTCGTGAAGAGCTGGTCATGTCGCTGGTGTCGTTTGTCGGCCCGAAGCCGAATCTGCTCAACACCACCGACATCAATCCGCCGATCCGTCTGGAAGTCTCACAGCCGGTGCTGACCGCGACCGATATGAAGAAGCTGCGTCATATCGAAAAATACACCTCCGGCAAATTTCGCTCCTTCGAGCTGGATATTTGCTATCCGGTGGCATGGGGCGCCGCCGGCATTGAGGCACGCTTGGCTTCGCTGGCGGCAGACGCGCTCGATGCTGTGCGTTCGGGTTGTAATATCCTGATCGTCTCTGACCGCAAGCTGGATGCCGACCATGTCGCGATTCCAGCGCTGCTTGCCACCTCTGCGATCCATCAGCATCTGGTCAAAAAAGGCTTGCGCACCAGCACCGGCCTCGTGGTTGAAACCGGTTCGGCGCGTGAAACGCATCACTTTGCTTTGCTTGGTGGATACGGTGCCGAAGCGGTGCACCCTTATCTGGCACTAGAAACCATTGAAGCGATGGCCAAGGGCGACGCCGAGAAGGCTGACAAGTACGTCAAGAATTACGTCAAGGCGATTGGCAAGGGGCTGATGAAGGTGATGTCCAAAATGGGCATTTCCACCTACATGTCTTACACCGGTGCGCAGATTTTTGAAGCCATCGGTTTGCAGAAGGATTTTGTCGAGAAATACTTTACCGGCACGCCTTCCAACATCGAAGGTATCGGCATTTTCGAGGTTTCGGAAGAGTCGATTCGCTTGCATCGTGACGCTTTCTCCAATGACCAGGTCCTGGGTACCATGCTTGATGCGGGCGGCGACTACGCCTTCCGGATCCGCGGTGAAGAACACATGTGGACGCCGGACAGTATCGCCAAGCTCCAGCACGCTACGCGCTCCAACAAATACGATACCTACAAGGAATACGCAAAGCTGATCAATGATCAGACTAAGCGTCACCTCACCTTGCGCGGTCTTTTCGAGTTCAAGCCAAGCGCCGCGCCGATTCCGCTGGATCAGGTTGAGTCGGCCAAGGAGATCGTCAAGCGCTTTGCGACCGGAGCGATTTCTCTTGGCGCGATTTCCACGGAGTCGCATACGACGCTGGCGATTGCCATGAACCGTATCGGCGGCAAATCAAACACCGGCGAGGGTGGTGAAGACGCCAGCCGTTTCGCGCCGGTCAAGGCTGGCACGATGTTGTCTGAAATCATCGGGCCGACCCGGGTTGCCCGCGATCTTGAAATGAAGGAAGGCGATTCGTTACGTTCCTCGATCAAGCAGGTCGCATCCGGGCGCTTTGGCGTGACCACCGAGTATCTGGTCAACGCCGACCAGATCCAGATCAAGATGGCCCAAGGTGCCAAGCCGGGCGAGGGCGGCCAGCTACCGGGGCATAAAGTTTCCGAGTACATTGGCTTCCTGCGCCATTCAGTGCCGGGCGTCGGCCTGATTTCGCCGCCGCCGCATCACGACATCTACTCAATTGAGGATTTGGCGCAGCTGATTCACGATCTGAAAAACGCCAACTCCAAGGCCTCAATCTCGGTCAAGCTAGTTTCCGAGGTCGGTGTCGGTACGGTTGCTGCCGGTGTCGCCAAGGCCAAGGCCGATCATGTCGTGATCGCCGGTTTTGACGGCGGTACGGGCGCTTCCCCGCAGTCATCGATCAAGCATGCCGGGACGCCGTGGGAACTTGGCCTGGCTGAAACGCAGCAGACTCTGGTGCTCAATCGGCTGCGCAGCCGTATCCGCGTTCAGGTCGATGGCCAGATGAAGACCGGCCGCGACGTTGTCATTGGCGCCTTGCTCGGGGCCGACGAATTCGGCTTTGCCACCGCGCCACTGGTTGTTGAAGGCTGCATCATGATGCGCAAGTGTCACCTCAATACTTGCCCGGTCGGTGTCGCCACGCAAGACCCTGAGCTACGCAAGCGCTTTACCGGTCAGCCGGAACACGTCGTCAATTACTTCTTCTTCGTTGCCGAAGAGGTACGCGAGTTGATGGCCGAATTGGGTATCAGTAAGTTCGATGATTTGATTGGCCGGGTTGATCTGCTCAACATGCGTCCGGGTATTGATCACTGGAAGGCCAAAGGGCTCGATTTCACCCGCGTCTTCCACCAGCCGGCAGTGCCGGCGAGTGAGCCGCGTCGTCAGACCGAAGACCAGGATCACGGCCTGAGTAAAGCGCTTGATCACAAATTGATCGATCAAGCCAAGCCGGCGCTGGAAAAGGGGCAGAAGGTTCAGATTGAAACCCGCATCATCAACGTAAACCGCACCTGCGGCACCATGCTCTCGGGCGAAGTAGCCAAGCGCTACGGGGATGCCGGGCTGCCCGATGACACCATTCACGTCAAGCTGAGCGGAACTGCTGGCCAGAGCTTTGCAGCATTCCTGGCCAAAGGCGTGACGCTCGAGCTGACTGGCGAAGGCAACGACTATGTCGGCAAGGGCCTCTCCGGTGGTCGCATCATCATCAAGCCACATGCGGATTTTCGGGGCAAGACCCAGGAAAACATCATTGTCGGCAACACCGTGCTTTACGGTGCAACGGCTGGTGAGGTCTTCCTTGCCGGTGTCGGTGGCGAACGTTTCGCTGTTCGTAACTCCGGTGGCACGGCCGTCGTTGAAGGTGTTGGCGACCATGGTTGCGAATACATGACTGGCGGTACGGTCGTCGTTCTTGGCCTGACCGGGCGCAATTTTGCTGCCGGCATGTCGGGCGGTATCGCGTACGTGCTGGACGAAGACGGTATTTTCAAGCAGCGCTGCAATCTGGCTCAGGTCGCCCTCGAAAAAGTCTTGCCGGCAAATCGGCAGGCTGCTGGCGAACCACAGCATCTAGGGTTGGCTGATGAAACTCAGCTCAAGGACCTCATCACGCGGCACGGCGAATATACCGGCAGCCAAACGGCCAAGAATATTCTGGCCAATTGGGAGGTTTACCGCGACAAGTTCGTCAAGATCTATCCCCACGAGTACAAGCGCGCGCTCACCGAGATGGCCGCTGCTGCACAAAAGGAGGCCGCATAATGGGTAAGCCGACTGGTTTTATGGAGTTCGACCGCCTTTCCGAGGCTTACGACCCGATTGAGCATCGTCTTAAGAACTACAAGGAATTCGTTCATACCCTGAACGATGAAGATGCCAAGACCCAGGGCGCGCGCTGCATGGATTGCGGGATTCCGTTCTGCAACAACGGCTGCCCGGTAAACAACATTATTCCCGACTGGAATGATCTGGTTTATCGCGGCAACTGGAAACAGGCGCTCGATGTGCTTCATTCCACCAACAACTTCCCCGACTTCACCGGCCGCATTTGTCCGGCGCCCTGTGAAGCGGCCTGCACGCTGGGGATTAATGCCAATCCGGTCGGTATCAAATCGATTGAGCATTTCATTATCGACAAGGGCTGGGAATCCGGTTGGGTCGTGCCGCAACCGCCGAAGTCGAAAACTGGCAAGAAGGTTGCCGTTGTTGGTTCCGGCCCGGCTGGACTGGCAGCTGCCCAGCAACTGGCGCGTGTCGGCCATGACGTGACGGTGTTCGAGAAGAGTGACCGCCTCGGAGGCCTGCTCGCCTACGGCATTCCTGACTTCAAAATGGAAAAGACCGTCGTTGATCGCCGCGTGGCGCAGATGGAAGCTGAAGGCGTCACCTTCAAGACCAAAGTCGTTATCGGCTCCAAGGATCTGCCGGCAGGGATCAACAATGACGCGACAGAATTCGTCTCCGCCGAGCAGTTGACCGCACAGTTCGATGCTGTGATTCTCGCCGCCGGCTCTGAAGTGTCGCGTGATCTGCCGGTACCTGGCCGCGAGCTTAAAGGCATCTACGGTGCCCTTGAGTTTCTGATTCCGCAAAATAAGGAAGTCCAGCAGGGTAAGGCGAATCCGATCAACGTCAAGGGCAAGCACGTTATCGTGATTGGTGGCGGCGATACCGGCTCCGATTGCGTCGGCACCTCCAACCGTCACGGCGCTGCATCGATCACCCAGTTTGAACTGATGCCGATGCCGCCGGAAGAAGAAAACAAGTCGCTGACCTGGCCTTACTGGCCGTACAAGCTGCGCACCTCATCCTCGCATGACGAAGGCTGTACGCGTGACTTCGCGGTGGCAACCAAAGGCTTTGTCGATGATGGCAAGGGCAATGTCAAAGCGCTTAAAGCGGTTCGCCTCGAATGGAGTGACGGCAAGATGAGCGAAGTCGCCGGCTCCGAGTTTGAACTGCCATGCGACAACGCCTTCCTCGCCATGGGCTTTACCAATCCGGTCGGCAGCCTGCTTGATGCCTTTGGTGTCGAGAAGGACAGCCGTGCCAACGCCAAGGCGACTACCGATGGTGAGGGATGTTATGCAACCAATGTCGCCAAGGTCTATGCCGCAGGTGACGTGCGTCGCGGGCAATCACTGGTTGTTTGGGCGATCCGTGAAGGTCGCCAGACTGCACGTGAGGTTGATAATTTCCTGATGGGTTGTACGACCCTGCCGCGTTAATAAAACTGGCTGCATGCGATAATCCGAAGGCGGCCAATGGTCGCCTTCGTCATTTCCGGAGTTCAAAAAATGGCTGAAACGCCTGTACAAGTTGTCATTCTTGCAGCTGGCCAAGGCAAGCGCATGCATTCTAATCTGCCCAAGGTTTTGCACCCGGTGGCAGGAAAAGCTTTGGCTCAGCACGTCATTGATACAGTACGAAAACTGGCGGTGGATAAGCTGGTGGTGATTTACGGCCATGGCGGAGAGGTGGTGCGGTCAACGCTGAACTCGGACGATATTTTGTGGGCCAAGCAGGAGCCGCAACTGGGCACAGGTCACGCAGTCGCGCAGGGTTTGCCGCTGATTTCGAGCGAAGGCCAGACATTGGTTCTTTACGGTGATGTGCCGCTGACCAAGGCTTCAACACTCAAGCGATTGTTGCGGGCGGGTAGGGACGGTCTCGCCGTTCTGACGGTAAATTTGGCGAATCCGCACGGTTATGGGCGCATCGTCCGCGATAAGGCGGGCAAGGTTGAGCGCATCGTCGAGGAGAAGGATGCGAATCCTGAAGAGAAGCATATTCAGGAGGTCAACACGGGCATCATGGCGATTCCCTCAACCAGATTGGCTGATTGGCTCGGGAAGCTGTCCAACACCAACGCCCAAGGTGAGTACTACCTGACCGATATTGTTGCGCTGGCCGTTGCCGAAGGTGTTCCGGTGCATACGGCGCAGCCTGACGGTGAATGGGAAGTGCTGGGCGTCAATAGCAAGGTGCAACTCGCTGAACTGGAACGTGCTCATCAGCGCAACATTGCCGATGCGATGCTGCTCGGCGGCGTGCGCCTGGCTGATCCGGCAAGAATCGACGTGCGCGGTGAGCTAACTTATGGTCGCGATGTGTTTATCGATGTCGGCTGTGTTTTTGAGGGCAAGGTTGAGTTGGCTGATGCCGTTGAGGTTGGGCCGTATTGCGTATTGAAGAACGTCAATGTTGGCGCCGGTACTCGGATAGCCGCCTTCTGCCATTTTGAGGAGGCTGTGATCGGTCCTGATGGCGTGCTTGGTCCGTATGCGCGATTGCGTCCCGGCGCCGAGCTTGGCCCTGAAGTGCACATCGGGAACTTTGTCGAAGTGAAGAAGAGCAAAATCGGCGCCCAGTCAAAAGCAAATCACCTTGCATATATTGGTGATGCCGAAATTGGCCAGCGCGTCAATGTTGGCGCGGGCACCATCACCTGTAATTACGATGGTGCCAACAAACACAAGACCATTATCGAAGACGATGTATTTATCGGTTCAGACACTCAGTTGGTTGCGCCGGTGACCGTGGGTCGGGGAGCAACTTTGGGGGCTGGTACAACCCTGACAAAAAATGCCCCACCTGATACGTTGACGGTATCACGCGCCAAACAAATTTCTCTGGCTGGTTGGGTTCGGCCGGTAAAAGCGAAAAAGTAGCCCAAACCGGCTCAGATTTTGCGGCTAGGGGTGCTTTCGGGTACCCTGTCGCGCTTTCCCTATTTTACGTTCCGAGGAGATTTCGTGGAAAAAGACCTGCGCGAAGCCGCACTTGAATACCATCGCTGGCCGACGCCCGGCAAGATTTCTGTCCGCCCTACCAAGGGGCTGACCAATCAGCGCGATCTGGCGCTGGCCTACTCGCCGGGTGTTGCTGCTGCCTGTGATGCGATTGTCGAAGATCCTTCGATGGCGGCTGAACTGACATCCCGGGCCAATCTGGTGGGTGTCATCACCAACGGCACTGCCGTGCTCGGCCTCGGTAATATCGGCCCGCTCGCCGCCAAGCCGGTGATGGAGGGCAAAGGCTGCCTGTTCAAGAAATTCGCCGGGATTGATGTTTTTGATATTGAGCTGGCTGAAAACGATCCGGACAAGTTGATCGACATGATCGCCGCAATGGAGCCGACGCTCGGCGGGATCAATCTTGAAGACATCAAGGCACCTGAGTGTTTCTACATCGAGGAGAAGCTCAAGGAGCGGATGAGTATTCCGGTCTTTCACGATGATCAGCACGGAACAGCGATTATTTCTGCCGCTGCCATGCTCAACGGCCTCAAGGTCGTCGGCAAGAAAATTGACGAAATCAAAGTGGTTTGTTCCGGTGCCGGTGCGGCGGCAATTTCGTGTTTGAACCTGTGGTGCGATCTTGGCGTCAAGCGCGAGAACATTACGGTTTGCGACTCCAAAGGCGTCATTTACGTCGGCCGCGAAGCCAATATGGAGGCGACCAAGGCGCGTTACGCCCGCGAAACCAGCTATCGCACCTTGGGTGATGCGATGGTCGGTGCTGATGTCTTCCTCGGTTTGTCTGCCGCTGGTGTGCTCAAGCAGGAAATGGTTGCCGGCATGGCCGACCGGCCGATGGTCTTCGCGCTGGCCAACCCGACACCTGAAATCATGCCGGAATTGGCCAAGGCAGTTCGCCCGGATGTGATTATTGCGACCGGCCGCTCTGACTATGTGAACCAGGTTAATAACGTGTTGTGCTTCCCGTTTATTTTCCGGGGCGCACTTGATGTGGGTGCGACCCGGATTACCGAAGCGATGAAGATGGCCAGCGTCAGGGCGATTGCCGAGCTCGCCGAGGCGGAAGTCACTGACGAGGTGGCCATGGCCTATCCCGGTGCCGACCTCTCTTTCGGCCCGGAATACCTGATTCCAAAACCTTTCGATCCGCGCCTGATCGTCAAGATTGCCCCTGCTGTTGCGCAGGCGGCGATTGACTCAGGTGTCGCAACGCGCCCAATTACTGATTGGGATGCTTACCGTGCCAAACTGTCCGAGTTTGTCTATCACACCGGTACGGGGATGCGCGCCATTTTCCAGGCGGCGCGCCAGGCTAAGGGTAAGCGCATTATTTTCGCTGAGGGTGAAGATGAGCGCGTTTTGCGTGCAGTTCAGGTTGTTATCGAAGAAAAATTCGCCCGCCCGATCCTGATTGGCCGTCCGGCGGTGATTGAGCATCGTCTTGAAAAGGCCAAGCTGCGCGTTCAACCAGGGGTTGATTTCGATATTATCAATCCCGAGTCGGATGAGCGCTATCGCGAGTGCTGGATGGCTTATCACAAGCTGATGGTACGCCGAGGTGTGACGCCGGCGATTGCCAAGGAAAGCATGCGCCGCAAGCCGACCTTGATTGGTGCCATGCTGCTCAAACTGGGTTACGCCGACGGGATGATCTGCGGTATGACTGGTCAATACAGCCATCACCTGGGTGTGATTGATCAGGTGATCGGCAAGCGCGAGGGTGCCAATACGCTGTCCGCCATGAATTACCTGATGCTGCCGGGGCGCTCCTTGTTTATTTGCGACACCCACATCAACGAAAATCCGGGCGCTGAACAGATTGCCGAAATGACCGTGATGGCGGCGGAGCAGGTCAGGCGCTTCGGTATTCACCCGAAAGTCGCGCTGCTTTCTCATTCCAACTTTGGCTCAGGCAATTCTGAATCGGCGATGAAAATGAGTCGAGCGGCCGCGCTCGTTGCCGATCTGACGCATGGCGATCTCGAAGTTGATGGCGAGATGCACGGAGATTCAGCACTTTCAGAGGATGTTCGCCGCACGGCGCATCCGGACTCGACGCTGAAAGGCGAGGCTAATCTGATGATCATGCCCAATATCGATGCCGCCAATATCGCCTATAACCTGCTCAAAATGACGGCCGGTGAGGGTGTAACGATTGGGCCGATTTTGCTTGGTGCTGCCCGCCCGGTGCATGTGCTGACGTCAACCGCAACAGTGCGTCGTTTGATCAACATGACGGCGCTGGCTGTTGTCGAGTCGATGGAGCGTTAATCCGGGTTTGAAAATTGAAAAGAGGAGGCTGCCCCTCCTCTTTCTTTGCGTGTTTTCGCGGTTGACCGCAACAGTCAGGCAGCTAGACCGTCCAAGAGTTTCCCGTGGATGCCACCAAAGCCGCCGTTGCTCATGACCAGAATATGGTCACCGGGGCGGGCGGCGTTGAGGATTTTAGCGATCAGCAGATTCAAATCATCCTCGACAATGGCGCGCTCGCCCATTGGCGCGAGTGCTTCGCGCGCATCCCAGCCAAGGTTGCCGGAATAGCAAAACGCTGCGTCGACCTCGCTCAGGCTGGTCGGCAGCTGACTTTTCATGGTCCCCAGCTTCATCGTGTTAGAGCGTGGCTCAAGCACTGCAAGTATCCGTGCGGAACCGATCTTGCGGCGCAGACCGGCAACGGTGGTGGCAATCGCCGTCGGGTGGTGGGCGAAGTCGTCGTAGACCGTAATGCCACGAACTTCGCCGCGCAGTTCCATGCGCCGCTTGACGTTAACGAAGCGCGACAGGGCTTCGAGGCCTTTGTCAAAGGGGACGCCAACATGGCGGGCGGCGAGTAGTGCTGCACAGGCATTGGCGCGGTTATGTTCGCCGGAGAGTTGCCAGTTACAGCGGCCGATCTCGCCATCGGCGCCATGCATGATCAGGGCACCGCTAGCATCGTCGCCGCTGAAGAGATAGCCGGAGCTGTCATTGAAGCGTTCAATGGGTGTCCAGCAACCACGGCGCAGGACGTTTTCCAGACTCGCCTCGGCGGCATTGCTGATGATTAGGCCATTGGACGGCAGGGTGCGCACCAGATGGTGAAACTGGGTTTCGATCGCGACAAGATCGGCGAAAATGTCTGCATGATCGAATTCAAGATTGTTGAGTACAGTGGTTCGCGGGCGGTAATGGACAAACTTGGAGCGTTTGTCGCAGAAGGCGGTGTCGTATTCGTCGGCCTCGATAACGAAAAACGGCGTGCCACCGAGGCGTGCCGAGACGCCGAAGTTAAGGGGAACGCCGCCAATCAGAAAGCCCGGATCCATGTTGGCGTCTTCGAGTATCCAGGCGAGCATTGAGCTGGTGGTTGTTTTGCCGTGGGTGCCGGCAACGGCGAGTATCCAGCGCCCTTGCAAGATGTTTTCGGCCAACCATTGCGGGCCGGAAACATAGTTCAGCCCCTGGTCAAGAATCGCTTCCAGCAGCGGGTTGCCGCGGGAGATTGCATTACCGACGACAAAGACGTCAGGCTGTAGCGCCAGTTGTTCGAGGCCAAAGCCTTCAATCAGATCAACGCCGGCCGCACGCAGCTGGTCGCTCATCGGTGGGTAGACGTTGGCGTCGCAGCCGGTAACCTTATGGCCGGAGGCAACTGCCAGTTGGGCGACGCCGCCCATGAAGGTGCCGCAAATACCTAGAATATGAATGTGCATGTCACATAGACCCGTTAGAATGGGGACGATTTTACCCTGATCGAGCCGATATGCCCTTTCACGAAAAAGCCCGACAGTCTGGTGGTGCGCGGGCCAGCATCGCGAGTGTTGCTGCCCGCTTAATGGCCGAGGATGGGGTGACCGATTACCATCAGGCCAAGCGCAAGGCGGCGCGTCAGCTGGGTCTGCCTGATCATACGACTTTTCCTGATAACGCCGAAGTTGAGGCAGAGTTGCGTGCATATCGCAGCTTGTATCAAGACGAAGAGCAGGTGGAGCGCCTTCGGGCATTGCGCCATACGGCTCTTGAGCTGCTTGATTTGCTCGACGAATTCCATCCCTATCTGACAGGATCCGTGGCCGACGGTACGGCCGGCGAGCATTCGCACATTGATATCCAGATTTTTGCCGATAGCGCCAAGGAGGTTGAGATTTTTTTGCTCAATCACGAAATGGTTTACGAACACATAGAGCCGCGTAACGAGAGGGTTGAAGCGGTTTTACTCTTGGAGACCGATACGGCCGATGCCAATCTGGTGATTTACCCGCCGCGACTGGAGCGGGTGAGTTTAAAAACCCGCGACGGGCGCCCGCGCGAGCGAATGAAAGCCGCTGGCCTGCGTAAGCTGCTCGCGGAATAGACTGGACAAAATGTAGCGATTTGCGGCAAACTTGTAGGTATGAAGAAGCAAAAGACAACATCGATACCAGTCGATAAGCCTCGCATCCTGGTGATGCACGGGCCAAATCTTAACTTGCTGGGTACGCGGGAGCCTGAGCACTACGGCCGCGTCTCCCTCTCTGACATCAATCTGGCCCTGGTGCGCATGGCCGATGGCGTCGGCGTTGAGTTGGAGACTTTTCAGAGCAATCACGAGGGCGCCCTCATTGAGCGGATTCACGCCGCCCGCGAACAGGAAGTTCGCGCCATCATCATTAATCCGGCGGCTTACACGCATACCAGTGTTGGTTTGCGTGATGCCTTGGCGGCAGTGAGCATCCCCTTCGTCGAAGTGCATCTTTCCAACGTGCATGCCCGTGAGCCTTTTCGGCATCACTCCTATTTTTCCGACCTGGCTATTGGCGTCATCAGCGGGCTGGGGCATGAGGGCTACTTGCTGGCTCTTGAGTATCTACTTAACAAATTGAACGTCGAATAAGTGTTTTGGCCTGTTTTAGGGCTGGAGCGCTGTCACTAAGGGAGTCGACATGGATCTTCGCAAACTCAAAAAACTCATTGATCTGGTTCAGGAATCAGGAATTACCGAGCTGGAGGTCACCGAGGGTGAAGAAAAAGTTCGTATCGCCAAGAACTACGGCGGTGCCGGTCAAATGCCTATGCAGCACTACGCGCCAATGATGCAGCCGGTGGGCGCTGCGCCCGTAGTCAGTACGGTTAATCTTGATGATGATCTGCCGGAAGGCCATGCCGTCAAGTCGCCGATGGTTGGTACTTTTTACCGCTCACCTTCGCCGGGTGCTGAGGCTTTTGTGCAGATTGGCCAGGTCGTGAAAGAGGGCGAAACGCTATGCATCATCGAGGCGATGAAACTGCTCAACGAAATTGAGTCTGATGCCTCCGGCGTCGTCAAGGCCATTCTCCTCGACAACGGTGAGCCGGTCGAGTTCGGCGAACCGCTTTTCATCATTGGCTGAGCGCGCGATGTTCGGAAAAATTCTGATCGCGAACCGTGGCGAAATCGCGCTTCGCATCCAGCGCGCCTGCCGCGAATTGGGTATCAAGACGGTGGTGGTGCACTCCGAAGCAGATCGTGAGGCCAAGTACGTCAAACTGGCCGACGAATCGGTTTGTATTGGCCCGGCGGCCTCCAGCGCCAGTTACTTGAATGTGCCGGCGATCATCTCGGCAGCTGAAGTGACTGATGCCGAAGCGATTCACCCCGGCTACGGTTTTCTTTCAGAGAATGCTGATTTTGCTGAACGGGTTGAAACGTCGGGTTTCGTATTCATTGGCCCGCGCGCCGAAACCATTCGCCTGATGGGCGACAAGGTTTCCGCCAAGGCGGCAATGAAGGTGGCCGGTGTACCGTGCGTTCCCGGTTCCGAAGGTGAGTTGCCGGAAGACCCCAAGGAAATCATCCGCATTGGTCGTGCCGTTGGTTATCCGGTGATTATCAAGGCGGCTGGCGGCGGCGGTGGTCGTGGCATGCGTGTCGTGCATACCGAAGCGGCGCTGCTCAATGCCGTGCAATTGACGCGTCAGGAAGCAGGTAGTTTCTTCAATAATCCTGCGGTCTACATGGAAAAATACCTCGAAAATCCACGTCACGTGGAAATTCAGGTCATGGCCGATGAATTCAGGAATGCGATTTACTTGGGTGAGCGCGATTGCTCAATGCAGCGCCGTCACCAAAAAGTCATCGAAGAGGCGCCAGCGCCACATATTCCAGCGCGATTGATTAATCGGATTGGCGAGCGTTGCGCTGAAGCATGTCGCAAAATTGGCTACCGTGGTGCCGGCACCTTTGAATTCCTCTACGAAAACAACGAGTTTTATTTCATTGAAATGAATACTCGGGTGCAAGTTGAGCATCCGGTGACTGAAATGATTACCGGTGTCGACATCGTTCAGGAGCAGATTCGTGTCGCTGCCGGCGAGAAGTTGCGTTATCGGCAGAAGGATTTGCAGTTCCGTGGCCATGCCATTGAATGCCGTATTAACGCCGAAGATCCCTTCACGTTCGTTCCATGTCCAGGGAAGATCACGCTTTATCACCCGCCAGGCGGACCCGGTATCCGGGTTGATTCGCACATTTACCAGGGCTACACCGTACCGTCGCATTACGACTCGATGGTTGCCAAGGTGATTGCTTATGGCGACACCCGCGAGCAAGCGATTCGCCGGATGAGGATCGCGCTGTCCGAGATGAGTATTGAAGGCATCAAAACCAATATTCCGTTGCATCAGGAATTGATGCAGGATGCCCGTTTTGTCGAGGGTGGTACCAGTATTCATTATCTGGAACAAAAGCTCGCCGACAAGGGCGAAGTGAAGAAGTAGGCGATGGGCTGGCAAAACGTCAGCTTTCTGACGGATGCATCGCACGCCGAGCCTTTGTGCGATGCACTGATTGAGGCGGGTGCGTTGTCGGCCAGTATTGAGGATGCGGATGCCGGTACGCCGGATGAGCAGCCACAGTTTGGCGAACCAGGTTCGGTGTATTCACCGGGCTGGACGCACTCCAGGGTTTTGGTGCTTTTTGAGCCGGAGGCGGATGTAGCCGCCATGCTTGCTGCCGCAGCTGGTGAGGTGGGGATGAAGGAAGTACCCGCGTTCGCTGTCGAAGACCTTGCCGAACAAAACTGGGTTCAGCTAACGCAGTCGCAATTTGATCCGATTCGTGTCTCCGGACGTCTGTGGATAGTCCCTTCGTGGCATGTCACGCCAGATCCCGAGGCGATCAATCTGATCCTTGATCCGGGAATGGCTTTCGGCACGGGTTCGCATCCGACGACACGTTTATGCCTTGAATGGCTGGAACGCCATGTCGCTAACGACTGCTCACTGCTCGATTACGGCTGTGGCTCGGGGATTCTCGCCATCGCCGCCGCTCGTCTCGGTGCCGGGCGGGTTGCCGGAGTTGATATTGACCCACAGGCGGTCGAAGCGGCCTATGCAAATGCCGAACGCAATGGCGTCAGTGCGCTATTTGCCGATTCCGCGCAGCCGGTTGCTGGTGAATATGATCTGGTGGTTGCCAATATTCTCTCTAATCCCCTGCGGGTTCTGGCGCCGGCGATTTGTGCTCATGTGCGTGGGGGTGGAAAGCTTGCGCTATCCGGCATCCTGAGTGAGCAGGCTGAAGAAATTATTGGAATTTACGCTGCCTGGCTGCCGTTGACGGTTGCCGATGAGCGTGAGGGTTGGGTATGCCTGAGCGGCAGCAAGCCCTGATACGAAGCCGTTGCCCGGCTTGTGGGACGACCTTTCGGGTCACCTCTGAGCAATTGCGCGTCAAATTGGGCAAGGTGAGATGCGGGCAGTGTTTGACTATTTTTAATGCATTTGACAGCCTGATTACCGAAGATGCCGACAAGGAGTCGATGCGGCCGGTGGCTTTGGTCGAGGACAGCAAAGATAATGCATTTGTTGATGAGGTGCTTCCGGAGTTTCCTGTTCTGCCCGAACCCGAACCCGAACCCGAACCCGAACCCGAACCCGAACCCGAACCCGAACCCGAACCCGAACCCGAACCCGTCATACTCCCACAGGCGCTTGAGAGTATTGAAGCGTCAACCCAGGCGGCTCGTCAGGCCGGCTTGATGGCCGCACGGGAGCTCAGCGATACGCCGGCTTACAACCGCTGGGCCGAAGGTACGCTGGCCGGTGGCTCGCTCGGTGCTTTCAGCACGGAGCCCGAGCGGTCGGCACGTTGGCCCTATGTTTTGGTTGCGCTTCCCCTCTTTGTTGCGCTGGTTGTTCAGTTGCTTGTGTATCACCGGACTGAGGTTGTCCTGCGGGTGCCGGCCATGTCTGCCTTTTATCAGGCAGTTGCGGTCGACGTCCCTTTGCCTCGAGATTCTGAATTGGTTTCGATCGAGAGTTCCGATCTACAAGCTGATGCGGTGCGGGGGTTGCTGATTTTGCAGGCAAATCTGCGCAACCGCGCCAGCTATGACCAAGCTTGGCCATCTTTAGAGCTCAGTCTGACCGACACTCACGATGGCGTTGTTGCCCGGCGAGTTTTGTCCCTTGAGGACTATCTTCCCTTGCCGACCAAGCCGTCGGCCTTCGCAGCCAATACCGAGCAGGCCGTTCGTTTGACGATAGATGCCAAGGAAGTTGGCGCCGCTGGCTATCGACTTTATGTTTTTTACCCTTGAGAGCGTTATGAATACACTGATTTGCGGCTCACTCGCCTTCGACAACATCATGGTCTTCCCCGACCGTTTTAAAAACCATATCCTGCCTGAGCAGATTCACATCCTGAATGTGGCATTTCTGGTGCCGGAGATGCGTCGGGAGTTTGGCGGTTGTGCCGGGAATATAGCCTATAACCTGATGCTGCTCGGCGGTAATCCGTTGATCATGGCTGCGGTGGGAGATGATGCGCCGGCTTATTTTGAGCGCCTCGACCGCTTGGGTTTGCCACGTGATCACGTTCGCCTGGTACCGGGCACCTTTACTGCTCAGGCCTTCATTACGACTGATCTGGACGATAACCAGATCACAGCTTTTCACCCGGGAGCGATGACGTTTTCCCACCTCAACAAGGTTGAGCATGCCAAGGATGTCGGTTTGGGTATCGTTGCACCGGATGGCCGCGAAGGCATGATGCAGCACGCGCGCGACTTTGCCGCCGCCGGCCTGCCATTCATCTTTGATCCCGGCCAGGGCTTGCCGATGTTCAGCGGTGATGAACTTCTGCGATTCATGGAATTGGCTGATTACGCCTGTTTCAACGATTATGAGGCCAAGTTGTTGAGCGATCGCACCGGGCGCAGCATCGAACAACTGGCCACCGGGGTCAAGGCGCTGATCGTGACGCGAGGTGGCGCTGGCTCGGAAATTTACACGGCTGGCGAACGCATCGAGATTCCTTGTGTCGAAGCCGATGAAATCATCGACCCAACGGGTTGCGGCGATGCTTACCGTTCCGGTTTGCTTTATGGCATTGCCAATGGTTTTGATTGGATAAAAACCGGGCGTCTGGCGGCGGTGATGGGAGCGATCAAGATCGCCCATCGCGGCGGGCAAAGCCATCAACCCAGCCGCGAAGTTATCGCTGCACGCTATCAACGTGCCTTCGGTAGCCAGCCTTGGTAAGGAGCTTATGAATAAACACACTTTCCCGCTAATCCTCTTGTCCCTTGTGCTGCTCGGCGGTTGCGCCAGCAGCAAATCGGGAGATGTATATACGCGGGATCAGGCGCGGCGTGAGCAGACGGTGCGCATGGTGACAGTTGAGTCAGTGCGCGAGGTGCGTATGGAAGGAACCAAGTCGCCGGTTGGGACGGTGGCTGGCGCAGCGGTCGGCGGCATCGCCGGTAGCACGTTGGGAGGCGGTAAGGGTTCGGCGGTTGCTGCGGTGATCGGTGCAGTTGTCGGTGGAATTGCCGGTGCGGCTATCGAAGAAGGGGTGACGCAGCGCATGGCGCTGGAAATTACGGTCAGAACAGACAACGGGCAACTGCTTGCGGTGGTTCAGGAGGGTGATCCGCTTGAGTTTCGCCCGGGCGATCGGGTGCGGATTATTTCGTCATACGGCGAGTCACGCATTTCGCGCTGAGTGAAATAAGTCGCTTGAACGAAACCAATTTTCTGATTCGCGGCTACCGTATTTTCCGCCTGCTTCTGATTTTACTAGGCGGCCTTTCTCTCAGTTTATTTTTCACTGCCGCGACTCGAAATCGTTTGAAATCCCGATGGTCTGCTGCCTTGGTTTATGCGTTTGGGGTCGAGCTTGATGCAGATTTGTCGCATGCTGTGCCGGGTTGCCTGGTGGTCGCCAACCATGTTTCGTGGATTGATATTTATGTGATCAACGCCGTTTTGCCGGCGGCGTTTGTGGCCAAGGCGGAGATTCTGGATTGGCCGGTATTAGGTTGGTTTGCAGCGAAAAACGACACCATTTTTTTGCGCCGTGGCAGTCGCGGGCACGCGCGGATCATCAATCAGCAAGTCGCCGAGGTGCTGGCGACTGGGCGTTACGTAGGTGTTTTTCCTGAGGGAACGACGACCGATGGGTGCCAGTTGCTGCACTTCCACGCGGCACTGATCGAGCCGGCATTGCTTGCAGGGCGGCCGGTCTTGCCGGTGGCACTCTCGTATTGGGAGGTCGATGGGCAACGCAGCCTGGCACCGCGTTACGACGGTGATATTTCCCTTGGCCAGTGCGCAATGGCGATTCTTCGCCGGAAAAAGCTGATTGCCCGGCTGCGGACGACGCCTTTGCTCGGCCAGCATGGTGAAAACCGCAAGCAGGTGGCAGCGCAGGCGCGTGAAGCTATCGCTTCAGCGGCAGGGCTTCCCCTGACGAGCAGTCCACCTGAAACACCCGTCTATCCTCAAGGCGCAGCGCTGTAAGGTGGCCGCCCCAGAGGCAGCCGGTGTCGAGAGCCAGCCGGTTCGGCGTGATCTGCAAGCCAAGCGCCGACCAGTGGCCGGTGACCAGCACACTGTCGATGTTCTGCCGGTTGGGCGCATCAAACCAGGGCAGGTGGCCGGCTGGTGCATTGACCAGTTCGCCCTTGGCCTTGAATTCCATGATGCCTTCGGGGGTGCAAAAACGCATCCGCGTCATTGCATTGACGATCACTCGCAGCCGTTGCCAGCCACTTAAATCATCAGACCAGCCGGCCGGTTCGCTGCCCCACAGGTTGAGGATGAACTCGCGATAATTGTTGCCTTGCAGCGCGACTTCGACTTCACGCGACAATTCGCGGGCTTGGGCCGCGGTCCATTGCGGCAGGAGCCCGGCATGAACCATGCAGAAATTGCCTTCGGTGTGACAGAGCGGCTGCTTGCGAAGCCAATCGAGTAGTTCGTCGCGATCCTTGGCGTCGAGAATGCCCTGGATGGTGTCGTCCTTGCCGCGAAACTTGGCGCCACCTTCGGCAACCATCAGCAAATAGAGGTCGTGATTGCCGAGGACGGTGACGGCGGATGCGCCCAGCGATTTGATCAGGCGCAGGGTTTTCAGCGATTTTGGCCCGCGATTGACGAGATCGCCGACCAGCCAGATTTTGTCTTTGGCGCGGTCGAAGGCGCAGGCGTCGAGCAAACGGCTAAGGGCGTCGTAGCAACCCTGAATGTCGCCGATTGCGTAGGTTGCCATGACTTACTCGACCGTTACCGACTTGGCGAGATTGCGTGGCTTATCGACATCCGTTCCCTTGACCAAGGCAGCGTGGTAGGACAGCAGTTGCAGCGGGATCACATGCAGGATCGGCGAGAGTTCGCCGTAATGCTCGGGCAGGCGCAGGATGTGGACACCTTCCGAGGCACTGATTTCCGAATCCTTGTCGGCAAAAACGTAAAGTTCGCCGCCACGTGCCTGGACTTCCTTGAGGTTGGATTTCAGCTTGTCGAGCAACTGATCATTCGGGGCGATGGAAATCACCGGCATGTCGCTATCAACCAGCGCCAGCGGGCCATGCTTCAATTCGCCGGCCGGATAGGCTTCGGCGTGGATGTAGGAGATTTCCTTTAGCTTGAGGGCGCCTTCCATGGCGATCGGGTAATGCATGCCGCGCCCGAGAAAGAGGGCGTGGTGTTTGTCGGCAAAGCGTTGCGCCCAGACCTTGATCTCATTTTCGAGGTCTAAAACCTTGTTGACCGCAACCGGCAGGTGGCGCAGCTCGTCGATATAGGCGGCTTCCTGTTCGGCACTCAGTTTGCCCTTGAGCTTGGCCATGACCAGCGTCAGCACGAAGAGCGCAGCGAGTTGGGTGGTGAAGGCCTTGGTCGAGGCGACGCCAATCTCGGGGCCGGCACGGGTGATGAAGCGCAACGCGCATTCGCGGACGATGGCCGATTCGGGGACGTTGCAGATCGCCAGGGTATTGTTCTGACCGAGGGCTTTGGCGTGGCGAAGGGCGGCCAGCGTGTCGGCGGTTTCGCCGGATTGCGAGATGGCGACGATCAGCTGCCGCGGATTGGCGACTGAGGTGCGATAGCGGTATTCGCTGGCGATTTCGACATTGCACGGCACGCCGGCGATGGCTTCGAGCCAGTAGCGGGCAGTGTAGCCGGAGTGGCTACTGGTGCCGCAGGCGAGGATGAGGATGGAGTCAATATCGGCCATCAGGTTTGCCGCTTCGGCGCCGAAGATGCCGGGCTGGATGAATTTGCTGCCGCCGACGATTTCAAGGGTGTTGGCCAGTGCTTCCGGCTGCTCGAAGATTTCCTTCTGCATGTAGTGCTGGTAGTTGCCGAGTTCGACAGCAGCGGCGGAGAGTTGGGAAACATGCACCGCACGTTCGACCGGCGTGCCGTCGAGGCGGGTGATTTTGACGCTTGTTGCGGTCAACTCGGCAATGTCGCCATTTTCAAGATAGACCATGTTGCGGGTGACTTGCAGCAGCGCCGAAGCGTCTGATGCGGCGTAGTTGCCGGTATCGGAGACGCCGAGCAGGAGCGGTGAGCCTTCGCGGGAAACAATGATCTTGCCCGGCTGGTTGTGGTCGATGACGGCGATTGCGTAGGCGCCGACCAGTCGCAGGCAGGCGGTTTGCACGGCCTTGAAGAGATCGGGCTCACTTTTGAGCGTGGCGTTTATCAGGTGGGCGATACTTTCGGTGTCGGTATCAGAAGAGAAAACATAGCCTTGCCCGGTCAGTTCGCGGCGCAGGGTTTCGTAGTTTTCGATAATGCCGTTATGGACGACGGCGATGCTGCCCGATACATGCGGGTGGGCGTTGCGTTCGGAGGGCACACCATGCGTCGCCCAGCGGGTGTGGGCGATGCCGGTGATGGCGCTGGTGTTGGCTGAGGCGGCTTCGAGTTCAGCGACGCGGCCGGTCGAGCGAACGCGCTCGATTTCGCCATTGCCGATGACGGCGAGACCGGCGGAGTCGTAGCCGCGATATTCAAGCTTTTTCAGGCCTTCGACGAGGACTGGAACGATATTCTTGACGGAGGCTGCTGCAACGATGCCGCACATAATCTGTTCCTAAACCTTGTAGTAGTCGCGATACCAGGTGACGAAGCGATTGACGCCTTCCTGGATGGGAGTTGATGGGGAAAAGCCGACCCATTCGTTGAGCAAGCTGGTGTCGGCGTAAGTCGCCTTGACGTCGCCATCCTGCATCGGCAGCAGCTTTTTCTCGGCTTTCTGGCCGATTGCGCTTTCGATGGCACCAATGAAATCGAGCAGTTGCACCGGATCGTTGTTACCGATATTGAAGACCCGGTAAGGCGCGTTGCTGGTAGCTGGATCAGCAGAAATCGGCTCATAGTCGGCGTTGACCGTCGCCGTCTTGTCGAGCACGCGCAGCACGCCTTCGACGATGTCGTCGATATAGGTGAAATCGCGCTGCATGTCGCCGTGGTTGAAAACATTGATCGGCCGGCCTTCGAGAATCGCGCTGGCGAACAGGATCGGCGACATGTCCGGACGACCCCACGGGCCATAGACCGTGAAAAAGCGCAGACCGGTCGTTGGCAAACGGTAGAGATGGCTGTAGGTGTGCGCCATCAGTTCATTGGCCTTTTTGGTCGCGGCGTAAAGGCTGACCGGGTGATCGACGCTGTCATGCTCGGAGAACGGCATTTTGGTATTGCCGCCATAAACGCTGGAACTGGAGGCGTAAACCAGGTGCTGCACCTGATTGTGGCGGCAACCTTCGAGAATATTGACGAAGCCGACGAGGTTGCTATCGACGTAAGCGTTCGGATTCTGGATCGAGTAACGGACGCCGGCCTGAGCGGCAAGGTGGATGACTTTGTCGAACTTTTCGTCAGCGAAGAGCTCTTCCATACCCGGCCGGTCGGCGACATCCATTTTGACAAAACGGAAGTCGGGGAAGTGCTTGAGTTGCTCAAGGCGGCTTTCCTTGAGTGACACCGCGTAGTAATCGTTGATATTGTCGAGGCCGACCACCTCGTCGCCGCGTTCGAGCAGGCGCAGCGCGGTGGTCATGCCGATAAAGCCTGCGGCACCAGTAACGAGAATTTTCACGGAGTCACCTTGAGAACGGGATGGTGGATTTTAGCGCAGCGCAGCATCGGCGGATTGATGCTCCAGCATTTTGGAATATTTCATAAAGCTGTTGAAGCAGCCAATGGCGATGTGGATCAGACCCGGCAGGCCATCGAGAAAACCACGGCGAATGACGTAGAACTTGATGAAACGAATCAGCGGGCTCAGAGCCAGGTGGCCAAATGTGGCCCGTTTGCCCGCCTTGAAGGCCATTTCAGCCGCCAGCGAAGTGTAACGATTCTGTTTGCTCAGGTAGCTCGCCAGCGATTCTGCCGAGTCGTGCAACAAATCCCCTGAAAGCTCACCGATAACCGATGACGTCTCAACCTTCTCATGCACCGCATCCGCCGACCATTGGGCCTGGCGCCGATCAAAAAGGCGCAGGCTCCAGTCCGGATAGCCCTCTCCGTGCTTTAAATAGCGACCAAGGAAGCGATTACAGCGTGGGAAACGGAATGCCACGGTCGACGGCGTTTTCAAGGCATTTTTTATCGACGCCTGCAAAGCCGGCGAAACGCGCTCATCGGCATCCAGACAAAGCACCCAGTCATGTGCACAGGCTTCGACGGCAAACTGTTTTTGCGGCCCGAAGCCCAGCCAGTCCTGCTGTATTAGCCGCGCCCCAAAGCGCTCAGTCAGTGCCTGTGTGCCATCCGTACTACCCGAATCAACGATCACTATCTCGTCGGCAAATGCAACGCTCTGCAAACAGGCGGCCAGTTGCGTCGCCGCATTGAGCGTAATGATGGCAACAGAGAGCGGCTGAGGCGTAGCGGGCATTTATAATCAGGACTTTGAAAGTCACCATTTTATCTGCCGATGCGCATCTTGATCGTGAAAACTTCCTCGCTCGGCGACGTCATCCACAATTTGCCCGTGGTCGGCGACATCCACCGGCATTTCCCGGATGCCATCATCGACTGGTGTGTTGAAGAGAGCTTCGCGGCGATTCCGCGTCTGCACCCCGGTGTTAATGAGGTGATTCCGGTTGCTCTGCGGCGCTGGAAAAAACACCTGCTGAGCCTGAAAACCTGGCGCGAGATGCGCCGCTTCAAGCAGCAAATTTCCCGCCATAGCTACGACATCGTTCTTGACACGCAGGGTCTGCTCAAGAGCGCCTTGCTCGCCGGTCGTGCGCGTGGGGTCAAATGTGGCTATGCCGCCGACTCGGTGCGTGAGCCGCTCGCCGCGCGCTATTACGACCGCATCTATTCGGTCTCCAAAGTGGCGCACGCCGTCAATCGCAACCGCTTGCTGGCGGCGGCGGCTTTCGGCTACGAAGCTGACAATCCCTTGGATTTCGGCATCAAATCGCCGTTGACCGCAGCAGACTGGTGGCCGGCAAGCCCCTTTGTGGTTTTTCTGACCGCCACCAGTCGCGACGACAAACTTTGGCCGGAAGCCAACTGGCTGGCGCTCGGGCAGCAGCTTCAAGCACGCGGCCTCAATCTGGTGCTGCCCGGTGGCAGCCCGCCCGAACGTGAGCGCGCCAGTCGTTTGGCTGCCGCCCTGCCAGGGGCGATCGCTGCGCCGGCGATGAATCTCGACGAACTCGCCGCGCTATTCGGGCAAGCCAAGGCGGCGGTTGGCGTAGACACCGGCTTGAGTCACTTAGCCGTCGCCTTGCAGGTGCCGACGATAGCCATCTACACGGCAACTGACCCCGGCCTGACTGGCGTCCTCGGTAGCGGTTTTTACAAAAACCTCGGCGGCAAGGCGCAAATGCCCAGCCCGCAGTCAGTTTTTGACGCCTTGCAACCAGCCCTCGCGTGATGGCGCGCTTCATTTACACCCTGGTTTTTTATCTGGCGACGCCGCTGGTTCTGTTGCGCCTCTTGTGGCGAGCGCGCAAGCAGCCGGCGTATCTGCATCATCTGGGCGAGCGTTTCGGTTTTTATTCAGCCCTCGAAAACCGCCCGATCATTTGGGTGCACGCGGTTTCTGTCGGTGAAACCCGCGCCGCGCAACCGTTGATCAGGGCGCTTCAAGATCAGTGGCCGGGGCACACGATTTTGCTAACCGGCATGACGCCAACCGGCCGTGCTGCTGGCCTTGAGGTTTATGGCGACAGTGTCGTTCAGGCCTATTTACCTTACGACTTGCCGGCTGCGGTCGACCGCTTTTTTGCCCACTTTTCTCCGGATTTCGGGGTTTTGATGGAGACCGAAATCTGGCCTAATCTGCTCACTGGAGCGCAGCGCCGCAAGGTGCCGGTGATTCTCGTCAATGCCCGCCTGTCTGCACGCTCGGCGCGAGGTTACGGACGTCTCGCGGCGCTGATCCGGCCGGCGTTTGCCTCGCTGGCGGCGGTTGCCGCGCAAACGCCGGATGACGGGCTGCGCCTTGAAGTGCTCGGTGCGCAAGGGGTCGAGATCATCGGCAATCTCAAGTTTGACGTTACACCGCCCGCCGAAAAGATCGCGCTTGGCAAGGCGTGGCGGGCAAAACTGGCGGGGCGTCCGGTGTGGCTGGCGGCCAGCAGCCGGGAGGGTGAGGAGCCATTGATCCTCGACGCCTGGCGGGCGTTGGCGCGAACGGATGTGCTGTTGGTGCTGGTGCCGCGCCATCCGCAACGCTTTGCCGATGTCGGCGAATTGTTGCGCGCTGAAGGCATATCTTTCGTGCGGCGCAGCGAGCAATTGCCCGATGCTTCGACACAGGTTTGGCTGGGCGACAGCATGGGCGAAATGGCGGCTTATTACGGATTGGCTGATTTTGCTTTTGTCGGCGGCAGCTTGTTGCCGCTGGGCGGACAAAACCTGATCGAGGCGGCGGCTTGCGAATGTCCGGTGCTGGTCGGGCCGCATACCTTCAATTTTGCCCGGGCGACCGCTGATGCGATTGGCGTAGGTGCAGCGCGGCGAGTGGCTGATGTTCAGGCGCTGGCGCAAGAGGCTGGCAACTTGCTGGCGAATCCTGACGAGTTGGCCGCCATGCGTCAGGCGGCCAGCAAATTCGCCGCCGAACATCGCGGCGCAACCGCAAAAACCTTAGGACTTATTCAGCGCGTGACGGGTCAAGCAGGGCGTTGACCGCTTCAACATCGGCTTCGCCGAGTGCGCCGACAGCAGCTTTTAGGCGGAATTGCGCCATCAGGGTATCCAGTACCGCCTTGGCAAAGTCGCGGCGGGTGACATAAACCTGATTCTCGGCGTTCAGCACATCAATATTGATTCGCACGCCGACTTCGTAGCCCAGTTTGTTCGATTCCAGCGCTGATTGTGACGAGACCATAGCAGCCTTGAACGCATTGACCTGTGCCAGACCGTTGACGACGCCCAGATAGTATTGGCGCGCAGCCAAAGCCGAGTTGCGTTTGGCGCCTTCGAGGTTGGCTTCAGCGGTCGCCCGGTTGGCCGAAGCCTCGCGCTGGCGGGAAACTACCTGGCCGCCCTGAAAGAGAGGGACATTAACCTGAACGCCAATATTCTGGAACTCAGTAGTTATCCTGGTAAAGCTGATACCACCGGCGCTCAGACCATTGTTTTCACCTACATTGGCAACCAGATCGACGGTCGGGTAATGCCCGGCGCGTTGACGATCGACTTCACGAGTGGCTATGTCGGCGTTGGCTTGTTGAACCTGAACGGTGATGCTGTCTTTTTCGGCAGCGGCGACCCATTTGTTCATCTCGGCCGGTTGCGGCGGGCTGAGGATGGCTTCCTTACGAGGTGGCGCTAGTGCACCGGGTTCTTTGCCAACAATCGCCTGCAAGGCACGGCGTTTGATTTCCAGATCACTTTCGGCACCGATTTCCTGGGCAGTCGCCAAGTCGAAGCGAGACTGGGCTTCGTGGGTGTCGGTAATGGTGGCCGTGCCGACCTCAAAATTCTTTTTTGCCGAGGCAAGTTGCTGTGAAATGGCCGCCTTGTTGGCCTGCAATGCCTTGAGATTTTCGCCAGCATAGATCACATCAAAATAAGCCTGTGCCACACGCAAAATCAAGTCCTGCCGAGCCTGGGTGAAATTGGCTTCAGCCAGCGCGACCTGGATTTTCGACTGGTCGTAGGCGATCCAGTTTTGCCAGCGAAAAAGCGGCTGTGATAGCGCCACTGTGTATGAGTTACTGTTGAAACGGGTATTCAGCTTACCGCTGGCAAGGGTAATGTCATTGTCGTTCCATACCGTGTTACCTGAAAGCGTCAGGCTAGGCAGCAAACCGGCGCGTGCCTGGGGCGTTTTCTCGCGGCCGGCATCCAGCGTGGACTTGGCAGCCGAGAAAGTGGCATCGTTATCAATCGCCTCGCGGTAAACCTGCAACAAATCTGCCGCCAAAACATTGGAAACCAGAAGTGGAGTGGCCAGCAGCAAGGCAAATTTGTTCATCGTTTTCTCAGTAACGCGGGAAGTTCGGATCGACTTCGTTGGCCCATGCAGCCACACCACCGGTCAGGTTGATGACTGAGGAGAACCCCTGGTTTTCCAGGAACATCGCAACCTGCATACTGCGGGCGCCATGATGGCAAATGACCACAATTTCGTCGCTTTTGTTCAATTCGTTGCTGCGTAGCGGGATCAGGTGCATCGGAATGTTCTGCACACCCGGCAGGCAGCAACGCTCAAGTTCCCATGGCTGGCGAACGTCAAGCAGGACTGGTTTCGGGCGGCTGCCGTCGGCCAGTCGTTCAGCGAGTTGGGTCGGGAGAAGCTGCTGCATTAAAGAGAAAATCCTGATTTTGGTGTGACTCCGTCAAGACCGGGAATAACGGTCTCGAACAGATTGACTGTGTTGTAGATATCGACAGCGGTGCAGGTGATCAGTTGCGCTTCCATCGCCGGCGCTTCACCGACCACGACAGCCAGACGGCCACCAACGCGCAATTGCTTGAGCAGCGCCTCGGGCACAGCAGGAACGGCTGCCGAAATTACGATCACGTCGAACAAGCCACGTCCGGCAGCGCCCTTGAGGCCGCAACCAGTTTCAATATTGACGTTTGCGATGCCTGCACGCTGAATATTTTCGCGGGCGAAACCGGCTAGTTCGGGGCGGACTTCAAAACTCACCACATGCTCGGCATGGGCGGCCAGTAAGGCGGCCATGTAGCCGCTGCCGGCACCGATTTCGAGCACCTTGTCGGTCTTTGTAATGCCAAGTTCCTGAAGGAATTTGGCTTCGACACGCGGCGCCAGCATGACCTGGCCGCTACCGAGCGGAATTTCCATGTCGGCGAAGGCGAGATTGCGATAGGCCGCTGGCACGAAGTCCTCGCGTTTGACGACAAACAGCAACTCAAGCACCTTTGGGTCGAGGACTTCCCAGGGGCGAATTTGCTGCTCAATCATGTTGAAACGGGCTTGTTCGACGTTCATTTGCTTCTCCGCAGACGTTATATTATCACACGCTAATATATGGATTCTGATACGACTTGATTATACCTGACTCCCTTTGAGGCCTGCGCGCAGCAGGCTTAGGTGAATAGCCATGTATTGCCGGGGATCAGCCGGGGTGCTTTGGCAGCCAGCCAACGAATATCGCCAGATGAAGAGCATCAATACCGGTGCAATCACAACATCAATCGTTGTTTCAACATCGAGCCGGGCAAATTCGCCGCTGGCCATGCCGCGCTCGAGCGCCGAGCCGAGCAGGGCACGACCGCGACGGATCACATTTTCGTAATAAAACTGGGCTACTTCCGGAAAATTCCGTGCTTCGGCGACCATCAATTTCGGGATGCCGGCAAAATTGGTTTCGCCAATACCGGCCCACCAGTTTGCCAGCAGTTTTTCAAGTAGCTCGAAAGCGTTGCCCTCGTGTCGCGCGGCAATTCCTTCGCCCTCGACGAGAACCGGCACAACACCTTCCTGAATAACGCTCTTGAAGAGCGCTTCCTTGCTGTCAAAATAAAGGTAAAGCGTGCCTTTGGAAACGCCGGCGCACAGCGCTACATCTTCAAGGCGAGTGGCCGCGAATCCCTTTTCGACAAAAAGCCCGAGCGCTGCCGTCATCAATTCGGCGGGGCGGTCTTCCTTGCGGCGCTTGCGGGGTTGTGTAGTGATGCTCATGGATAAATTAATGACTCAGTGGTCATTAATTTATCACACGCGTCTTTTTGGGGTCAACGACCTTCTTTGATCAAGCGATTGCTCGATGGCTGAATCGGGCGGGCGTTGTTGGGGTAGAGTCGGGAAAAGATAGCGATTTGGTCTGCCGAAACCTCTACCGGTTGTTTCATGACCATCCACAAGACGCCCTCGGAGCAGGGCGGCGTCGTCAGAGAGCCCATGTAGGTGTAGTAATCCCGTGTTTTCGGCAAGAGGCCGAGCGGGTCAATCGTCAGCGAAGGCGGTGTGACGGGCGTACTTTTCTCCAATGGCATGTTGTTCCAAAGGGTTTGAATGAAGGCGTTCTCCTGACCGCGCTCCATCAGGACGGCAACCACAGCAAGCGCCCCATCGTCGGCCTTGTGAACCAAGTGCGCGACCATGTCGAAGCGACGGCCATTGACCTTCTCTTCGGAGGGGCGATGGAAGTGGAACTGGATAAGTTCATAGGTTTTGCCGGTCAGCGTCAGGCGACTATCGCCAACATCAACCTGTACGGTATGGCCGTTGTCGTTGATGCGGAATGCCGATGGGCGGTAGTCAAACTTGATCGGTTCCAGATCAACCTTGATTCCGTCACGAATATCAATGGGTGACTGGCGCTGCCCGGTCGCGCAAGCATTGTTTTTCGGGTCGAGTTTCGCCCAGTTTTCCGGGCGGCCCTCCCCTTCGTAAGACCAGTGGATGTGCTGATGCTGGGCTGCAGACTGGCCTTGAGAGAGTTCCAGCATGTAGCCGTCAGATTTTGCCGGTTTGGATTTAGGCTTTTCCGGCTTGCTGGTGGTGTGAACAATCAGCGTTGATTTTGGCGCTGGAATGGCCTTGGGTGGCGGAGCTTCTTTTGCTGGCGCCGGGGGAGGTGCTGCTTTTACTGGCGACGGGGGAGATGCTTCGCGGGAAGCTTCAGCCGCTGCCTTCAGGTTGGGGCGTATTGAAGGGATCGCTGACTTGGGCGCTTCGATTGGCTCAGCTTGGGTTGGCGTCTCCGCCGCCTTGATTACCGGTTGCTTGGCTTTTTGATTTGCAAGCTCTTTTTTCAATAGTTCTTCATTGGCCGCCTTGAGCAAGGCGGCAGCCTCGTTGGCTTTTTCGGCAACCTCGGTAACGCTCTCCTTGGCTGGCCGGCAAACTTCGCGCAACACTTTGTCGTCAAGCGTGCCGGAACGAACCGGCAGATCGTTGCCTCTGATGTCTTCTTCGCGAATTATCTCGGTTTCGTTTTTCTTGAAAATCCGCTTAATTGTGTTTGCGTTGCGCGAGAGGCAGTCGTAGCGGGTGATTGCTTCAATCACCCGGTAGCCGGCACCGGACTTGGCGTCGATCAACTCTCTTTCAAGAACGACCCGACCCTGCGCCTGCACCTTGCCGGCGTCGTCACGTTTGATGCTGGTGCGGTCAAGCTCAATGCGCTTGCCTGGTTCGGATGAAATGGTTTGCCAGGTCGGCGCGGCCGAGGCCGCCCAAGGCAGCGCAGCCAGCAAGAGTGCAATGGTGAGGAGGCGCATCACAAACCCCTTTAAATCTTTTTGTATAAAAATCTGATAGTTGCCAAGGGTATTTCGGCTAGATTCTAGGAATCTTAAGCCAAAAATGCCGTTTCTTGCATTTTTCCTGTGTTTCCAGTAACTTGCAGCCTCTCGTTAGGGGTGTCGATTGTGATGGTCGGCTGAGAAAAACCCTTCGAACCTGACCGGGTCATGCCGTCGTAGGGAAACGAACTTTGTTGCTCCTTGCCCGTCTTACCCGCTGCACCCATGCATGGAGCTTCAATGAACGCCACAGAACAATTCCTCGCCGCCAACGCCCACGTCGACGAGGCTGCAGTCCAGCCACTGCCCAATTCCCGCAAGGTTTATATCGAAGGCTCGCGTCCGGATATTCAGGTGCCGATGCGCGAAATCTCACAGGACGACACGCCGACCGCCTTCGGTGGCGAAAAGAACCCGCCGATCTACGTTTACGACTGCTCCGGCCCATACTCCGATCCAGCGGCAAAGATCGACATCCGCTCCGGCCTGCCCGCCCTGCGCGCCGGCTGGATCGCCGAACGTGGCGATGTCGACGAACTGCCAGGCCTGAGCTCTGAGTTCGGCCAGAAGCGGGCTGACGACAAATCCCTCGACGAACTGCGCTTCCCCGGTCTGCACCGCAAGCCGCTGCGCGCCAAGGCCGGCAAGAACGTCTCGCAGATGCACTACGCCCGGCAAGGCATCATCACCCCCGAGATGGAATACGTCGCCATCCGCGAAAACAACAACCGCCGCGCCTACATCGAATCGCTACGGTCAACCGGAAAAATGGGCGAAAAAATGGCTGCCCTGCTCTGTCGCCAGCATCCGGGTCAAAACTTCGGCGCCAGCATCCCGGAAGAAATTACCCCGGAATTCGTCCGCAGCGAAATTGCCCGCGGCCGCGCCATCATCCCGAACAACATCAACCACCCGGAAAGCGAGCCGATGATCATTGGCCGCAACTTCCTGGTGAAGATCAACGCCAACATCGGCAACTCGGCGCTCGGCTCCTCGATTCAGGAAGAAGTCGAGAAAATGACCTGGTCGATCCGCTGGGGCGGCGACACGGTGATGGACCTGTCCACCGGCAAGAACATCCACGAAACGCGCGAATGGATCATCCGCAACAGCCCGGTCGCCATCGGCACCGTGCCGATCTATCA
>JAABQV010000002.1:0-131710 GCA_011391255.1 Dechloromonas sp. | reverse complement strand
AAGACCCTCGGCGAACTGACCCAGATCGCCTGGAAGCACGACGTGCAGGTCATGATCGAAGGCCCCGGCCATGTGCCGATGCACATGATCAAGGAGAACATGGACCTGCAACTGGAACAGTGCAGCGAAGCCCCGTTCTACACCCTCGGCCCCCTGACCACCGACATCGCGCCGGGCTACGACCACATCACCAGCGGCATCGGCGCCGCCATGATCGGCTGGTACGGCACCGCCATGCTCTGCTACGTCACGCCCAAGGAACACCTCGGCCTGCCCGACAAGGACGACGTCAAGGTCGGCATCATCACCTACAAGCTCGCCGCCCACGCCGCCGACCTCGCCAAGGGCCACCCCGGCGCGCAGATCCGCGACAACGCCCTGTCCAAGGCGCGCTTCGAATTCCGCTGGGACGACCAGTTCAACCTCGGCCTCGACCCGGACAAGGCGCGCGAATTCCACGACGAAACCCTGCCCAAGGAATCGGCCAAGGTCGCCCACTTCTGCTCGATGTGCGGCCCGCACTTCTGCTCGATGAAGATTACGCAGGATGTGCGCGAATATGCAGCGGCTCAGGGCATCGCCGAAGCCGATGCGCTGGAGAAGGGGATGGAAGTTAAATCCATTGAGTTCATCAAGGCCGGCGCTGAGGTTTATAGCAAGGTCTGAGTCTTGCCGAACGGCTGGTAGCAAAGGAAAGGCGGCTGATTCAGCCGCCTTTTTGCTTCTTGGGGATTGCTACGGTCAACCGGAAAAAACGGCAAAAATTGAAATCTGTCGCGGCGCTCAATCTTTGGCTTTGCTCTCACTCAAAATTCGCTTGAGCGTGGTAATCCGACGCGCCAGACCAATTGGCGTCAGTGAGGGAGGACCACGTTCGATGCGGAACTCAATGGGCGCATCGAAGTGCGCGACCTCCGTCAGCAGAAAGCAAATGCGATTGACGCGATGAAAGCCGGGGATGATCCACTGGTCGGTGCCTACATCCCCGTCCACGACCGTCCAAACATGGTTTTCGTCGTAGTTAAAAGCTAGCTGCAAATCGTCGCCAAAGGTTTCAAGCCCATGCCCGCCCCAAATATCGAAACGTGCCGCCGGATGTCTGAATGGGCGGAAATGCTCGTAGAAAACGTCCTCGTGAAAAACGGTGGATTTTTGCATTCAAATATTCCTGCCCAGTGATATCCACACCAATTTTTTACCGTGACCTGTTATCCAGAAAGATTTCAGACCGGTGGCGCTGAAGAAAACTCACATTGGGAATGAAACGTTCCGGAATTTCGATTGTGCGGCCTTCCAATGGTTGAAAAACTGACTGAATGAAAGGTTCTTCGTGCTTACGAAGTTCGTCCGATAAAACGATCTTCCAGTCGTCGGTGAGAGTGATCAACCCTTTGTCGAATGCGCGGTCATGGATAGCGGAGAGGCACAGTCCATTGCTCGGGTTAAGCCGGTTAGCCTTGTCCTTGCTCCACGGCACGATATGGCTGGCGATCAGTAGCCGAGGTTCGGATAGGCCGGACATGCAGCAACGGCCCCGGTAGCTGGCGAGGACGGCGCGGCGGAAAAAATGTTGTTTGATGCGTTGCTCGGTGAAGACGCGACGGGTTTCGCCGGTGAAATCATCTGGAATTTCGACGCCTTCTGTTCTTTCCTCTATTTCTCGGTTGACCGAAGACGCCGGGTTTAGCTGTTCTCGAAGTTGCGCACATTCAAGCGCCAAGCCCTCCCAATCGGCGTGGAAGTCAGACCAGATTTCACGGTCGAGATTCGAAGCACCATCGAGACCTTTTCGGCCAGTGTTGGTAATTGCCGGATCAAGGCTGGCGAAATTGCTGAGCTTCATCGCAAGAGCTGATGGTGTTCGGCCAATCAGCTCTGCCAGCTGAATGATTTCCGGGTTGCGCGAATGTAGCTTGCCGAATGGAAGCTGGCAGTACAGATGGAAAGCAAGTTTGAGTTGCTCACGGGTCCAGAGCCTAGATGTCATGCTGCCGATGCCTAAAGTTGATGACGATTTGGTGAGTTTAACTCCGGTTTGTGCGTGTGCTCTGCGCATGTAGTTACCCCATTTGCTTTCATTTACAGCCCGGTAACCCACCTTTACAAGGTCTTGGGGGAGTATTCGTCCTGTCGCTTGGCTCTTCCGAGCCGGCTTTCAACAAGAGGATGAAGAGATGAAAACTACCCCCAATATCAAACGTTTCCAGATTGCTGCCAGTGTGGCTTTGGCTATTCCGCTTTCTGCCAATGCCTTTGGTGGCCACAGTGGTGATGGTGACTGCGTCATGGCGGCACATGGCGGTGTCGGTCATCACATGATGGGTGGCAACATGATGCCGCCGCATCTGCGCAGCTTGAATCTCAATGATGCGCAGCAGGACAAGGTGTTCGAGATCATGCATGCACAGGCGCCTGTGATGCGCGACAAGGCCAAGGCGCTGCGCAAGGCGGAAACCGATCTGCGGGCGCTGACTTCGGCACCGGATTACAGTGAAGCCAAGGCTGGAGCGCTGGTTGATGCAGCGGCAAAAACGATGGCTGAAATGAAGCTTGCGCGTGCCAAGGCTAATCGTCAGGTGTTTGAAGTATTGACGCCGGAGCAGCGTAAGCAATTAGCCGAGGTAAAGCCGGGAAGCAATCTGCCGCATCATCGTGATGGTCGCGGCGGAAGCAAGCGCGAGACGATGCCGGGCGCGTAAAGCCCCGGCGTGTTTCCCAACAAAAACGGCGCTCATTGAGAGCGCCGTTTTTTGTGCAGTTTAAGCCGTTGACCGCAACATCTCACGGCCAAGCCGCTTTTACAGTTTGAGATTGCCGCGCAGCTTTTCCAGCAACTTTTCACCGACACCCTTGGCGCGGGTCAGCTCGTCGAGCTTGGCGAAGGGGCGGGCGGCGATGATTGCCTTGGCGACCGCATCGCTGATGCCTTTGACGGCGCTCAATTCGGCGAGGCTGGCGCTGTTGATCGAAACGGTGCCGGCAACTGCGGCAGGAGCAGCGACCGGCTTCTCTGCAACCGGCTTGGCTGCTTCGGTGGCTGGTTTCTTGGCGGATGCGGCTTTTGCGGCCGGCTTGGCTTTGGCTTCGCCTTCAACTTTAGTTTCGATTTCGGTTTCGACTTTGGCCTTGGCCTTGGCCTTGGGTGCGGCCGCCTTCGGCTTGCGCTCGGCTTTGGCTGGGCTAACGCTGGGGCGAGCCAGTGCACGGTAGTCGCGGGTGACGTAGCCAGCCGGTGTCCATTCACGCAACATCAGGGTCAGTTGGCCTTCAGCGGGCAACGGGCCGGCGTGGGTGGTGTAGCGGCAATCTTCCCATGCGCTTTCGCCATTCAGCGTGCCGAGGATGAGGCTGGCAACCGGAACGCCAGCCCAGGCGCCACCGACGTAAGCGGTATCGAGCGCCCACAGTTCAAGGGCGAGGGTGCCGCTGACGTTGTCGGCATCACGCGGATTTTCGATGCGGGCGATGTCGAAGGTGATCTGGTCGTCGGTGAAGCCGCTGCAGACCGTTCCTTGCAGGCGCGGCTGAACGAAACATACAGATTGCGTATAGCTGGCGAGGTCTTCAATCGTATCTGCGATACCAAAGCCGGAAAGCAGAATCATTGAGACAGCGTGCGGCCCTTCGCCGGCCGGCGGCAGGGCGGTACAGCTGCCGTTGACGGTGATGCAGCCGGTGCCGTTGGGCTGGAGCAGGCCGAGTTGCAATTCGGCAATCACAACACCTTCATCAGTCAATAGCTGAAGCGCCCATTCCTGGCCGGTCAGGCGGGATTCGTCGCAGAGAATTTCGGCGTTGAGGTGGGCGATATCACCATCCAGGCAATAGCCGTGTGAAGTGCCGAGGCTGGCGACGGGGTTGCTGGAACGTTGGCTGCTGAGTGTGAGAGTCATGGATAGAATTTTCAGAGGTGTGAGGCGCGCATTATAGGTGCGGTTGTATGACATTTTATCGACATCAAAAAACTATATTTTCATCTGCACAATGATGGTGCAGATGACGGCGCTGCGCCACTTCCGTAGGGGGTGCGTTTTGTTGGAAAGCCCACAAATAAATGATTATGGAATTAATTAATGCACCGCTTTTGGGCGGCCTGCGCGTGCTCTTAAAGCCGTGTATGGATAAATTCAGGGACAATGGCCAATGATTGAAAATTCTCCGGTTTTTGGTGAGCAAGCTTTAGCCTGTCGTCCACGTTGCGCTGCTTGTTGTATCGCGCCTTCAATCTCATCTTTGAACAAGTCGGCCGGGATGTATTGTTCTTACCTTGACGCCGAATTGCGCTGCCGAATCTTTGGCCACCCGGAACGCCCGGCCTGTTGTTCCGGATTGCAGCCCTCACTTGAGATGTGTGGCGAATCACCTGCGCAGGCATTTGTCTGGTTGAGTGATTTGGAGATGGCGACGCTTCCGTGAGGTTAAAATGCCGGCTGTCGTTAAAGAGCGCCCAGCATGGACCCCATTCTTCTCCTCAAAGCCCTGATTCTCGGCGTTATTGAGGGCCTGACCGAATTTCTGCCGGTTTCTTCGACCGGACACCTGATCATCGCCGGCAGCCTGCTCAATTACACTGATGACCAGAGCAAGGTTTTCAAAATCGTCATCCAGCTTGGCGCCATCCTTGCGGTTTGCTGGGATTTTCGCGAGCGGATCGGTAAGGTGTTGGGCGGTCTCCGTTCCGATCCGGTACAACAGCGTTTCGCCGGCCTCCTGATTGTCGGTTTTCTGCCGGCGGCGGTGCTTGGGCTGATGTTTCACGGCACCATAAAAACCTATCTGTTTAACCCGTTGACCGTCGCTGGCGCGCTGATTGCCGGGGGTTTCCTGATCCTCTACATCGAGCGCAAGGTGTATCACCCGCGCATCAATACCATTGATGAAATGCGCTGGACGGATGCCCTGAAAGTTGGCTTCGCGCAGGCGCTGGCTATGTTCCCCGGCACCTCGCGATCCGGCGCGACGATCATGGGCGGCCTGATTTTCGGCTTGTCACGAAAGACCGCGACGGAGTTTTCCTTCTTTCTGGCAATCCCGACCATGTTCGCGGCGACCATTTACGATGTCTACAAGAACTGGGCTTTGTTACGCATCGACGATCTGCCGGTATTCGCTGTCGGCTTTATCGCTTCTTTCATTGCCGCGATGCTCACCGTCAAGGCCCTGCTGCGCTATGTGTCGAACCACGATTTTACGGTATTTGCCTGGTATCGCATCGGTTTTGGCCTGATCGTGCTGCTAACTGCGCAAATGGGCTGGGTCGAGTGGACGGCCTGATTCTTTATCTGCACGGCTTTTGTTCGTCGCCGGCCTCGTGGAAATCGCGTCTGCTGGCTACCGAAATGGCCCGGCGCGGGTTGGCCGGGCACTTCGTTTGCCCGCAGTTGTCCGTGCTTCCTGATCTTGCCATGGCCGATATGTCGCGATTGATTGAGGCAGCCGATGGCAAGGTGACATTGGTCGGTTCCTCGCTTGGCGGGCATTACGCCAATCATCTTGCTGAAAAATATGCGTTGCGGGCGGTGCTGATCAACCCTGCTGCGGTCGACCGGCTGGAGGTCACAAAATTTATTGGCGAGCAAAGCAATTTTCACACTGGCGAGACCTTCGATTTCACCGCTGAGCGCGCGGCACAACTGAAAGCGCAGGTTTGCCAGCCCGATCCGGCTCGTTATTGGCTGCTGACGGAAAAGGGTGACGAAGTGCTGGATTGGCGTCAGGCTGCCGATTTTTTTGCCGGATGTCGCCAAACCGTACTCGACGGTGGCGATCACGGCTTCACGCGATTTGCTGAATTTGTGCCGCAAATCATTGAATTCGCTGGGTTATAATCGTTCGATGAATGTATTGTTTGAAGAAGATGGCGGCTTCAAGGCCGGTAGTGTCATGGCTGACAACGATAGTTCGTTGCAGGTCGAAATGCCTTCCGGCAAGCGCAGCAAGATCAAGGCGGCCACGGTGTTGTTGCGCTTTGAAAAGCCGACGGCAGCAGCGTTGCTGGAGCAGGCAGCGCCCTTGGCTGAAGAGGTTGAACCGGATTTTTTGTGGGAGTGCGTTAGCGATGGCGAATTTTCGTTTCTTGATTTTGCCCGTGATTACTACGGACACGAGCCCGGCCCGCTCGAAGCGACGGCGGTGCTGCTTGCCGTGCACGCCGCGCCCGTCTATTTCCATCGCAAAGGCAAGGGCCGCTTCCGCAAAGCGCCTGCCGACATTCTCGCAGCTGCTCTGGCCAGTCTTGAAAAAAAGCGTCAGCAAGCGCTCGCGATGGAAAGCTGGATCAGCCAGCTAAAAGAATTCCGCCTGCCGCCGGAAATTGCGGCGATCAGCGATGCGCTGCTTTACGCGCCGGATCGCAATAAGTCCGAGACTAAGGCCTTTGAAACGGCCTGTTCTGAAACAGGTTTAAGCGCCGCGCAGTTGTTGTTCAAATGTGGCGCGATTAAGTCGGCTTATTTCCTCCATTACCGCCGCTTTCTGCACGAACAGTTTCCCAAGGGTGTCAGCTTTCCGGGGCTTGAGGCGCCGAGGTTGCCGGTTGATTTGCCGCGTGCCGACGTCCGCGCCTTCTCGATTGACGATGCCAACACCACGGAAATCGACGATGCGCTGTCGGTCGTCAAGCTGCCCGGTATCGGCTCGCGCATCGGCATTCATATTGCCGCGCCGGGTTTGGCCATCGAACACGGGTCGCCGCTTGATGGCGTCGCACGTGCCCGGCTTTCAACGGTTTACATGCCGGGCAACAAGATCACCATGTTGCCGGATGCCGTGGTGCAGAACTACACGTTGGCCGGCGGCGTCGATTGCCCGGCGGTTTCGCTGTATCTCACGGTCAACGACGTTTTTGAGGTGATTTCTCAAGAGTCACGCTTGGAGATGGTGCATATCGCCGCCAATCTGCGCCATCACGAAGTCGAGCCGTGGTTCAACGCCGAGAGCATCAACGGCCCTTTGCCGGATCAACCGTTCAAGGATGAACTGCTGCATCTCTGGCATTTTGCCAATGCCTGCGAGGGCCGGCGCGGCAAGCCATCGGCGATGCAGGGTAATAACGATTACAACTTTGCGATTAACGGCGATCTGACTGATCCGGATCGTTGCACCGTCGAGATCAGCGAGCGCAAGCGCGGCAGCCCGCTCGACAAGCTGGTTGCCGAGTTGATGATTGTCGCCAACTCGACTTGGGGCGGATTGCTCGCCGAGAAAAATATCGCCTGTCTATACCGGGCGCAGATGCAGGGCAAGGTTCGCATGACGACCTCGCCGCTGCCGCACGAAGGTTTGGGCGTGCCGCAATATGCCTGGATGACCTCCCCGCTGCGTCGCTACTGCGATATGGTCAATCAATGGCAGTTGATCGCCTGTTTGAAGGGTGAAACGCCGGCCTTTGCGCAGAAATCCGCTGAATTATTCGGCGCAATGCGTGATTTTGAGCTGACTTACGCTGCCTATGCCGAGTTTCAGCGCTTGATGGAGCGCTATTGGTGTTTGCGCTGGCTTCAGCAGCACGGTGTTACCGAGATCGAGGCGACGGTGCGCCGCGAGCAACAGGTCAAACTCGATCATTTGCCGCTAATGCTGCGTATTCCATCGTTACCCGCCGATTTGGCGCCACGCCAACGCGTGCGTCTGGCGATTGAGAGCATTGACCTGCTGGCACCTGAGGCGGCGTGCCGCTTTGTCTGCCTGCTGGACGAGGCAGTTGAACCGGAGTTTGTGGATGAGGGTGAGCAGTGAAACCCGGTAAGGCAAATTCGGCGTCGCCTACGACCTCGTTTTTGCCAACATTATCTCCCCTTGCCTTGGGTATCGGAATTTCAGTGCTGTTGCACGGCACTGCCCTTTCTCTGCATTTCAAATTCCCGGATGCCTCAAACGCGCTGAAAGAAAAGGCGCTCGATATTATTCTGGTCAATGCCAAATCAGCCAGCAAACCGCGTGATGCCCAGGCGCTGGCGCAAAATAATCTGGATGGTGGCGGCAATACTGAAGAAAACCGGCGCGCAAAAACACCGCTGCCACCGACCCTTCAGCAAACGACCGGTAACGATATCGAGCAAATGCAGCGACGGGTGCGCGATCTCGAAGCCCGCCAGCAAACCCTGCTGACGCAGGCGAAAAGTCTGCGCTCGGCGGCGCCGTCTCAGAATGCCAGTGAGCAACCAACACCGTCGCCCAACCTTAGCGGCCTTGATCTTGCCGAATCAGCACGTGCGATGGCGCGACTGGAGGGCGAAATCAGCAAGTCGGTCGATGAGTACAACAAACTGCCGCGCAAGAAATTTCTCGGTACGCGAACCGAGGAATACCGTTTTGCGCGCTATATGGAAGACTGGCGCCTGAAAATCGAGCGCGTAGGTACGCTGAATTATCCCGAAGCAGCACGCGGAAAATTATACGGAAAGCTGTTGTTGACCGTGGCAATCACCGCCGATGGCCAAGTCTCACGGATCGACATCAATCGTTCATCCGGGCACAAGGTGCTTGACGACGCGGCGCGACGTATTGTCCAGATGGCATCACCTTATGCGGCTTTTCCACCCGATATCCGCCGTGATACGGATATTCTGGAAATAACCCGCGAATGGAATTTCACGCAGGGTGACCAGTTGAGCGCCAAATGAGCGAACGTTACTGCGTTTTCGGCAATCCGATTGCCCATTCCAAATCACCTGCCATACACGCTCTATTCGCGGCAAATACAGCGCAGGATATGACTTACGAAGCGCTACTGGCGCCCGTCGACGGCTTTGCCGCCAGCGTTCGCGCCTTTATTGAAGCCGGGGGGCGCGGTGCTAATGTGACGGTGCCTTTCAAGGAAGAGGCATTTCGACTGTGTAAGCAATTGAGCGAGCGTGCTCAGCATGCAGGCGCAGTTAATACGCTGATTTTTAGAGGGATAGAGATTTTCGGCGACAACACCGATGGTGCCGGATTGGTGCGCGACATCACGCAAAATCTCGGTTTCGCGCTAGCCGGAAAACGTATCTTGTTGCTTGGTGCCGGTGGTGCGGCGCGTGGGGTGATCAAACCGCTGCTCGATACTCGCCCGGATAGTCTTTTTATCGCCAATCGCAGCCCGGAAAAGGCGGCAGCGCTAGCAGCAGAATTCTCCGAAATTGCTATCCCCCAAGGGGACTTCCTGCGGGGCGCGGTAGACGCTGGAAATATGGCGACAATTGCGGGTAAAAGCTTCGATCTGGTCATTAACGCGACTTCCGCCAGCCTCTCCGGCGAAACGATTCTTTTGCCCGCAGGCATTTTTTCGCCTGGCAGTCTCGCTTACGACATGATGTACGGCAAGGGCGAAACGCCATTTCTGCAAACGGCTCGCGGTCAGGGTGCTGCCCGCTGTGCCGACGGGCTGGGCATGTTGGTCGAACAAGCGGCCGAAGCATTCAGTTTGTGGCGCGGCGTAGTGCCCGAGTCCTCGTCGGTGCTGGCTGAATTGCGCGCAAATCTGGCGGCATGAAAGCCATTGGTCGCTGGATCAAATGGGGTTTGTTAGGGCTGCTGACGATACTCGTCATTTGGCAACTCTGGTTACTGGGCTGGGTGATGTTCTGGAATTGGGCGAATCCCGGCACCACCCGCTTCATGGACATTCGACTAGGCGAATTGCGTGAAAAAAATCCGGATGCGAGGCTCAAAAAAGAATGGGTGCCTTACGAGCGGATTTCAATTCATCTAAAACGCGCGATTGTTGCCTCTGAAGATTCCAAGTTCGTCGATCATGAAGGCTTTGACTGGGAGGGTATGCAAAAAGCCTTAGAAAAAAATCAAAAAAAAGGGCGTTTTGTGGCAGGTGGTTCGACCATCAGCCAACAATTGGCGAAGAATCTTTTCCTTTCGCCAAGTAAGACCTACTTCCGCAAGGTTGAAGAGGCGATTATCACTTTGATGCTGGAGAACCTGTGGAGCAAAAAGCGGATTCTTGAGGTCTATCTGAACGTGATCGAGTGGGGGAATGGTGTCTTTGGTGTCGAGGCCGCCGCCCGTCATTATTACAATACCAGTGCGGCACAACTGGGTGCCGAGCAGGCGGCGCGACTGGCTGGCATGGTGCCGAATCCGCGATTTTATGACCGTAATCGCAGCGCCCCGGGTTTAGCCAAAAAAACCGGGATTATTCTTGGCCGTATGCCTTCAGCAGATATTCCCTGAATCGGCATTCCAGCTATAGGCGGTGCTAGAATAAGTTTCTTATTGCGCACTGCACCAACCGTACCATGAGCGACCCAACCAACACGACAGAAGCAGACATCGTTAAAGATGATCTAGCCGAAGTACAGAGTCTACTCGCCAAGCACCGGCTGGTAGAAGATTTGTCTCGTCGTCAGGATTCCGGTCGACATGGCGTTGTGGAAAGTCTGGTTCAGCGCCAGCACATCGCCGAACTCCGGCACATGTTCGCCCGGTTGCCGACGGTCACGGTTGCGCTAATTCTCAGCGCGTTGCCCGAAGAAGACCGCCTTATCGCGTGGAAAGAGATTCCCGAAGAGCGTATTGATTCGATTCTCGATTTGCTCTCCGAGGAAATCTGCGAAGATCTCGTTGGTGATGGCCATCACACCAGCAACAAGGTGATGGTCAATGCTTTTGAGCTGCACAACGGGCGCTTGAGCCAGATTACGGTTGATCGGCCGATTTTGCTGGCCAATATCAAGCCGATCTGGGTTGACCTGGTGGCACCAACCCCGCGTGTTCGCGAGTGGGTCGGCAAGCATTTTGGTCTTGAACTGCCTGATCCTGAAGATCTTACCGACCTTGAGGCCAGTGCCCGTTTTTACATTGAAGATAACGGCGAAGTCCATCTTCATTCGGACTTTCTGCTTGATCTCGAAAGCTCGTCGCGCAACGTGGCGGTCGCCTTCATTCTGCACAAGGACATTCTTTTCTCGGTGCGCACCGAGGAACTTCCGGTTTTTCGTTTGCAACGACTGCGGGCGCGTACCCAGCCCGGTTATGTGACCGACGGCACCGATGTTCTGCTCGACCTTTACGCTGCCGATGCCGAGTACTCTGCGGATCGGCTGGAGGATGTTTATGCGGAACTGGAGTCAGTCGGCAAGAAAGTGCTAAATACCAATCTGACTGACGAAGAAGCCGGCAACATCCTCGCCGACATCGCCCGTCAGGAGGACTTGAATGGGCGCATCCGCCGCAATGTGCTGGATACCCGGCGCGCCCTCTCATTCCTGATGCGCGGCAAGTTCCTCACCCCCGGACAACTGGAAGATGCGCGGCAGATCATGCGCGACATTGAGTCGCTCGATGGTCATACCTCGTTCCTGTTCGGCAAAATCAACTTCCTGATGGATGCCACGGTCGGCTTCATCAACATCAACCAGAACAAGATCGTCAAATTGTTCTCGGTGGTGTCGGTCGGCTTGCTGCCGCCGACCTTGATCGCCAGCGTATACGGGATGAACTTTCGTTTCATGCCGGAACTGCAATGGGAGTACGGCTACCCGTTCTCGCTTGCCCTGATGCTGGCCTCGGTGATCGCACCCTTCTGGTTCTTCCGTAAAAAAGGCTGGCTGAGTTAATCCGGCGTCAGTAGTTTGAGGCCGACAATCCCGGCGACGATCAGCCCGATCGCCACCAACCGCGCAACCTCACGCGACTCCCCGAAAAGTGTCATTCCGAGAAGCGTCGTGCCAACGACGCCGATGCCCGTCCACACGGCATAGGCAGTCCCGAGTGGGAGCACTTTGAGCGACCAACCGAGCAGGGCAACGCTGGCGATCATCGCCGCAATAGTGCCGACTGAGGGCCACAAACGGCTGAAACCCTCGGTGTACTTGAGCCCGACCGCCCAGCCGATTTCACAAAGACCGGCGAGTAACAAAACCAGCCAGGCGAGGCCGCTACTCACTTAAGGGTTTCGAAGTAGGCGTCGGCAGCAGCGATGGTCGCTGCAATATTGGCATCCGTATGCGCTGCCGAGACAAATCCAGCTTCAAATGCCGACGGAGCGAAGTAGTGGCCGGCATCCAGCATCGCATGGAAGAAGTGATTGAAGGCCTCTTTGTCGCAGGCAAGCACTTCGTCGTAAGTGCCCGGACATTTTTCGGCGAAATAAAGGCCGAACATGCCGCCAACGTTCTGCGCACTGAAGGCAACGCCATGTTTTTTGGCAGCGGCAACCAGCCCGTCGCACAAGGCTTTGGTTTTTGCGGTCAACGCCGGATAGAAGCCTTTTTCCTGCACCAGTTTGAGGGTGGCGAGCCCGGCAGCTGTGGCAATCGGGTTGCCGGAAAGCGTCCCGGCCTGATAAACGGGGCCGAGCGGGGCGATTTGTTCCATGATCTCGCGCTTGCCACCAAACGCACCCAGCGGCATCCCCCCGCCAACGACCTTGCCAAAGGTTGATAGATCCGGCGTGATGCCAAATAGGCCCTGAGCGCTTTCAAGGGCGACGCGGAAGCCGGTCATTACTTCATCAAAAATCAGCACGGCTCCGTATTGGGTGCATTGCTCACGCATGACTTTGAGAAACTCAGCGGCTGGGGCGATGAGGTTCATGTTGCCAACTACTGGTTCGACGATAACAGCAGCTATTTTAGAGCCATGTTCGGCGAATGCGTCGGCAAGTTGCTGCGGATTGTTATAAGCCAGCACCATTGTATGTTGCGCCAGATCGGCCGGAACGCCACCTGACGAGGGGTTGCCGAAAGTCAGAGCGCCGGAGCCTGCTTTAACTAGCAGGCTGTCCGAATGGCCGTGGTAGCAGCCTTCAAATTTGATCAGCACATCGCGGCCGGTGTAACCACGGGCGAGGCGAATGGCGCTCATGGTTGCCTCGGTGCCTGAGGAAACCAGACGCACCATCTCCATTGACGGCACTAGTTCGCAAAGCAGGTCGGCAATTTCGACTTCTTTCTCGGTCGGCGCGCCGAAAGAAAGCCCGTCGACGACAGCCGCTTGGACGGCAGCGATGACGTCAGGGTGGGCGTGGCCAAGGATCATCGGGCCCCAGGAGCCGACGTAGTCGACATACCATTTTCCGTCGGCATCCTGAACCTTGGCACCGACCCCCTTCTGGAAAAAGCAAGGGGTTCCACCAACCGAGCGAAAGGCGCGTACCGGCGAATTGACGCCACCCGGAATGTGGCGCTGGGCGCGCTCGAAGAGCACTTGATTGCGTGATGTCATGGCTGAGCTTTCTCAAAAAGTTGTTGGTAGGCGGCGGCGCGCGCGACGATGTCGGCCGCGGAAAAAAGATCGGTGATCACGGCGAGCAGGTCAGCGCCAGCGCCAATCAGTGTTGGGGCGTTCTCGAGTGTGATACCGCCGATAGCGCAGTTGTTTGCGGTCAACTCGTTTTTTGCCCTTAAAAACAGGTCGACCGTAGCAAGCGGCGCACCGGGCTTGGTTGGTGATGGGTAGGCTGCGCCGAAGGCGACATAGTCGGCGCCGGCTGCCTGAGCGTTTTGTGCGGCCGGAAAGTCGGCATAGCAGGAGGCGCCGATTATTTTGTGGCGGCCGAGAATGGCGCGCGCTGCTGCTAAATTGCCGTCATCCTTGCCTAAATGGAGGCCGTCGGCGTCAATCAGGTCAGCAAGTGCAAGGTCATCATTGATGATCAGCCGGGCATTAAAATGTTGTGTCAGGCGGCGCAAGGCGCGGGCGCGGGCAAGGCGTTCGGGCATTGCGCTACGCTTGTCACGATATTGAACAATCCGGCAACCGCCCTTCAACACTGCCTCAATTTGCGCGAACAATCTGTTCCCGTCGGCACACTCAGCTGTGATCGCATAGAGGCCGCGCAGGCTATTTGGCATCGCTGGTGCTTTCGTCGTCATCGCCGCGCGCCCAAAAAAGGCGGTCGGGGATGAACTGCCCCATGCCGGCGCGAAAACCATTTGCCAGCGCCTGCCAGGTGTAATCCTGGGCATCACGAACGGCATCTTCAACGTTGGCGCCGCCGGCGATGCAGCCGGCGATTGCCGAGGCCAGCGTGCAGCCGGAGCCGTGATAGCTGCCGGGCAGGCGCTCCCAGGTGTCGCGGCGAATTTCGCCCTCGGCACCGAAGAGGATATTGACGACCTGCGGTGTATTTTCGTGGGTGCCGGTGATCAATACGTATTCGGCGCCCATCTCGATCAGGCGCTGGGCGCAGACGGCAATCGACGGCTCTTCCTCGTCCTCGTCGCTTTCAGCGAGACGACGTGCCTCGGGAGCATTTGGCGTCAATAGCGTGGTTTGCGGGAGGAGCATTTCGCGCATTGCCGAAATAATATCGTTGCTGGAGAGGTCGTCTCCTCGCCCTGATGCCAGCACCGGATCGAAAATCAAGGGAATTTCCGGGTAGTCAGCGACGATTTCAGCAACCGCGAGGACGACTTCGACGCTACCAAGGAGGCCAAGCTTGAAGGTGGCTACCGGTATATCCTCGAGCACCGCGCGCGCCTGCTGCTCAAGTAGCTCGGCGCTTACCGGAGCGACACTGTGGACGCCGGTTGTGTCCTGGACGGTGATGGCAGTGATAGCGGTTAGCGGATGGCAGCCGAGGCTGGCCAGCGTCAAAATGTCCGCCTGAATCCCGGCGCCGGATGTCGGATCGCTGGCGGCAAAGGTAAGGACGACTGGTGGCACCGGAATTTTTGCTGTAGGGGGCATATTGGGGCTGCCGATATGGCGGAGACCGATTCTATTAGGTAAGATTTGATTTTATCCGAAACTCAAAAGCTCACCATGAGCTGACTTGACGTAGTTTTGGTAGTTGCACTCAAAATATCTGCCGCAGCCAGCGTTGTAGAAATCGATTTCAACGTGCTGGCTTTGATGTTGCCGTAGTATGATGATTAGTAGGGGTGGCACCCAACAACGCTTATTAGCAGGGGTCGGGGGATGGGGATTGGCTGATTTATCCAATTTGCGCGACGTCAAGGTCATGGTGATTGACGACAGCAACACGATACGCCGCAGCGCGGAAATATTTCTCGTGCAGGCGGGGTGTCAGGTTGTCCTCGCCGAAGATGGATTCGACGCGCTGGCCAAAATCGCCGATCATCAGCCGCAGGTTATTTTTTGCGACATCATGATGCCGCGCCTCGATGGCTACCAGACCTGCTCGCTGATCAAGAAGAATTCCCGCTTCAAAGCGACCCCCGTCATCATGCTGTCGTCGAAGGATGGGCTTTTTGATCGCGCCCGAGGCCGCATGGTTGGTTCGGATCAATACCTGACCAAGCCTTTCACAAAAGATAGTCTGCTCCAGACAGTTGCCAGCTTTACCATGCAACCGGTTTCTGGCGCCTCGTGACATTTACCGGAGTAATAATGCCGATCAAGAATATTCTCGTTGTCGATGACTCGCCTACTGAACGGTTTTTCACGGTCGATCTTCTGACCAAGGCCGGATATCAGGTTACTACGGCTGAGAACGGAGAAGATGGCATCGCGAAAGCCAAAGCGACCAAGCCTGATTTGATTCTGATGGATGTAGTGATGCCCGGTCTAAATGGTTATCAGGCCACACGGACATTGAGCCGTGCCGAGGAAACCAAGGGAATTCCAGTGATCGTCTGCACTTCCAAGGGGCAGGAGACAGACAAAATTTGGGGTTTGCGTCAGGGCGCGATTGATTATCTCGTCAAGCCGCTCAACGCGGATGAGTTGTTGCAGAAAGTGGCCGCGCTTCCGTGATTAATGGCTAAAAAAACCAGTCTTAGAGATTTTCAGACTTACCTTGCCGGGCGTTTAACCAGCGCAGCGCAAGGGCAAGGTACGTCTTCCTGGCTTGGTCTGCAGGCTGGAGATGTCCATTGGTTGATTGATCTGACCGATACTGGTGAAATCATTCAAGCACCCCGGCTGACGCAGGTTCCCATGACGCATCCGTGGTTTGCCGGGATCGCCAATATTCGTGGCAACTTACATGCGGTGGCCGATTTCTCGATGTTCTGCCACGGAACACCAACCGCGCGCAATAACAATGCGCGTTTGTTGCTCGTTGGAACGCGCTATGGCAGCAATGCATCTTTGCTGGTGTCGAGGATGTTGGGCTTGAAAAACCCCGAAGATTTTACGCAGGAAGCGACTGATCCGGCGGCGGTTCCCTGGGAAGCGGCACGCTTCTCGGACCGGCAAGGGAATATCTGGCGCAAGCTCTCTATTCGGGCGCTGCTCGATGACAATGAATTCATGACTATCGGGGTTTGATCCATAGCCCCTTGAGCGGAGACAAAAATGGCTTTTGGTTTAAAACTGCCGACCTTGGGGTCGGCCAAAAAAGAAAGCAGCAAGCCTGTGTCGGGAGAAAGACCGGCTGGCGAAAAGTTCAAATTGCCGGATTTTCTTGCCAAGCAGTCGGCCACCCAGGCCATGAAAACGCTGGGCGGAATTTTCTTGGTGTTGCTATTGCTAATTGGCGCCCTGGTTTTTCACGACAACCGGGAATCGCTGCACGGTACCGCCTATGTGTCAGCTTCCGGCGAGATGCGCATGTTGTCGCAGCGTATCGCCAAGGCGTCGTCGTTGGCGCTGCAGGGCAAAACGGCCGCTTTCGCGCAGCTCAAAGAATCGCGCGACGCCTTTGCACGACTGTTTGATCAGCTAAAGTCGGGCGGAACGATAGGCGCGGTTAGCGTGCCGCCCTCCCCTGAAGGCGTGCGACCCCAAATTGACGCTTTGAGTGAGCGCTGGGCGGTTACTGAAAAAGATGCCGAGGTCGTCATTGTCCAGGAAAAAAATCTTGTCGAGTTGGGCAAAAACGTTGAAATTATTGAGAGCAAAAACGAGGTTTTACTGAATTTGACGGAACAGGTTGTCGCGTTCAAATTACAGGCCGGTAGCAGCGCGCGCGACATGGTAACGGCGAATCGCTTGACCATGCTGACGCAACGCATTGGTAAAAATGCCGCTGCGCTTCTAGTGGGTGACGAGATTAATCCTGAAATTGCCTTCACGATGAGCAAAGACACCAACCTGTTCCGCGAGCAGTTGCAGGAGGTGATCAAAGCCGGCGGTGATCCGGAAACCCGTGAGAAGCTCAAGGCGCTGGATGTCGCGTTTAAGGAGTACGAGGATGCGACAAGCAATATTCTGAGCGTGATGCAGCCTCTGGTGTTATCCAAACAGGCAGCGACGCGTATTTTCCGTGAGAGTGATGATTTGCTGAAGGCGGCCGATGATCTTGCGGTTGCTTATCAGAACGAGCTGTCAGATCGTGCGATTTATCTGGTTCTGATGGTTGTTCTGGCCTTGATGGCGATTGGCGTTCTGGCCTTGATGGCTAAGACTTATCTGGTCGATGCCGGGCATCGTACTGAGGCGATGGACAAGGAGCGTCGCGCCACCGAGACGGTGAATCGGGAAAATCAGGACGCCATCTTGCGTCTGATGAACGAACTTGGCGACCTTGCAGACGGTGATTTGACCGTAACAGCGACGGTGAGCGAGAACGTGACCGGGGCGATTGCTGACTCGATTAATTACACAATTGAAGAACTGCGCGTTCTTGTCGGCCGAATCAATGACGCGGCGGATCGCGTAACGCAGGCTACAGAAATCGCCCGCCAGAACTCGTCGGAACTGATTGGTGCGGCCGAGCGTCAATCCAGCGAAATTCAGGAAGTTGGTCAGTCAGCGCTGGATATGGCGCGCTCAATGAATGAGGTTTCCGGAAACGCGACCGAATCTGCGCAAGTGGCACGGCAGTCACTGGCAGCTGCAGTCAAGGGCACGGCAGCTGTGCAGGACTCAATCAAGGGTATGAACGAAATCCGTAACCAGATTCAGGAAACCTCGAAGCGGATCAAGCGGCTTGGCGAAAGCTCGCAGGAAATTGGCGAAATCGTCGAATTGATTTCTGACATTACCGAACAGACCAATGTGTTGGCGTTGAATGCTGCCATTCAGGCGGCCTCGGCTGGTGACGCGGGGCGCGGCTTTACGGTGGTTGCGGAAGAAGTGCAGCGTCTGGCCGAACGCTCTGCTGAGGCAACCAAGCAAATTTCGGCAATTGTGAAGACAATCCAAACAGATACTCAGGACGCCGTTTCGGCGATGGAAGAATCAACCCGGGGCGTGGTCGATGGAGCCAAACTCTCTGACGCCGCCGGTCAGGCACTGGCAGAAATTGGCGATGTGTCGCGTAATCTGTCTGATCTGATTGAAAACATTTCAGTCTCAACGCAAGGCCAGGCAAATTCGGCAACAAAAGTGGCCCGCTTGATGCAGGATATTTTGCGCGTCAACGAACAGACGACAATTGGCACGCAGCGCACCGCCGAAGCGGTAGATGAATTGACCGCACTGGCGTCCGAGTTGAAGGGTTCGGTTGCCGGCTTCAGGGTGGCTTGAGAAGGGTTTCGATAAAAGATGAATGCGGCAACTGAATTCGACCTCGGTCCGCTGACCTGGGTCAAGGCGGAAATCGACCTTGCGCTCGGGCGTGCAGAATTGGCGTTGGGTGAGTATCGCGCGAACGGTGACGCCACCCGCCTCAAATTCTGTCGCACGCATGTGCACCAGGTTTATGGTGCGCTGTCGATAGTCGGTCTTGATGGCTTAACGCAGGTCACCGAGTCGCTTGAGGCGCTCCTTCAGGCTATCGAGGAGGGGCGTGCAGTTGATCAGTCCGGCCAGGTGCCCGAGCTCGCACTGGTAGCCATTCGCGCCTATCTCGGTGATTTGATTGCCGGTGAACCGAATCAGCCCTTGCGCCTGTTGCCAGTGCTCGCTGCGCTTGCGCAAGCGCGTAGCTTGCCGGTGCCGCGCGCGGGAGAACTGTTTTTCCCCGATTGCTCTCTGCGCCCACCAAAGCGCGAAACACCGATTGTTCCGCTAGCAAGTGATGCCATGAAGTCGCTCCTGAAAAGTGAGCGCGCGCGCTTCCAGAAAGGACTTCTTGGCTGGCTGAAAACGCCGGAAAATATTGACACGGGTTTGGCGCCCATGCGCCAGGCAATTTCCCGTATCGAGGCGAGTCAGGAGGGTTCGGCGGCGCGTTCCTTCTGGTGGGTTACCCAGGCTTTTTTGGAGTCCTTGCCGTCTATCAATTATGGTGACAAGGCGTTGCTGTGCGAGGTCTTTGCCCGTATCGACCTGCAGATTCGTCATTTGCAGCAAGGGTCGCGGACAGTCGCTGAGCGTTTGATGCGCGATGCGCTTTATGGAGTTGCCTTGGCCCCGGCTGGTGCCAGCGCCCTGATTGATGGTGTGCAGGATGTTTTCCGGCTTCAGGGCCTGATTCCGGTCTCGGCTGAAGATAAGACGACCAGCCCGGCTCAGGATGCTGCTTTGCGCCGGCTGCGTGAGTCACTCGCCTCAGCGGAAGAATTTTGGGCCAAGGTGTGTTTGGGCAATGCGGCCGCACTATCAGGCTTTGCCCTGCAGGCACGTAGTAGTGCGCAATTGACTGAAGAAATCGGCCACACCGATTTGAAGCGACTCGGCCAGGGCTTTGGCGCGATCGCCAACTGGTTGTCTGAAGACGCTTCCCGCTACAGCGATAACGTTGCCATGGAAGTGGCGACGGCAATTCTCCTTCTGCAAAACGCCCAGGAAAACTTCCGGCGCCTCGGGGGCGATTTCGCGCAGCAGGTTGATCTCATGGTGGCTCGCCTCTACGCTTGCATTGCCGGGCGTCCGGTCGCCGTCGATGACGGCTTGCCATTGCTTGATGAAATGAGTCGGCGGGCTCAGGAGCGCTTACTGATCGGACAGGTTGGACGCGAGATACAGAACAATCTGGCGCAAATCGAGCAGGCACTCGATGCCTTTTTCCGCAATCCGGAAAAGGCGCACGATATTTCCGGGCTCTCCGGTCCGGTTAAGCAAGTCGCCGGAGCCTTGGCGATGCTCGGCCATTTTGGCGCGGTTAATGACCTCAACGCATGCGGCGCGAAAATCCAGCAGTTTGCCCAGTCTGGATATCAGCCAGTTGGTAGTGATTTCGAGGCCGTTGCCCAGGAGTTATCGCAGCTGGGATTTTTCATCGATGCCCTGAAAACAGGTGAAACGAGCTACGACGATTTCCTCCAGCGCCTGGCCGGTCAGCCGGAAGCCGTTGTCGACGCGGATGAGATAGAGGAGCCACCGGCAGCATCTTTCGAAGCCGAGTTGCAGCAGCAAAAACAGGAAACCCAGACACTATTTGACGCGTACAAGGAAGCTCCGGAAGACAGCGTCTTACGTGATGAATTGAAGCACAATCTGGAAAGCCTGCAGAAGGGGGCTGACCTGGTTGACGACGCCAGCCTTGGCGAGGCCGCTAAAACCGTACTGATGGCTTTAGCATCAGGCGAGGCGCTGGAGGCCTCGGTCGATGAGGCGGTCTCCTCGCTCGTGCCGCAAGCCTCCGAATTGCCCCAGCCATCGGCGGAAACACTGATGCTGGCAGAATCCAGCGGCGAAGAAATTGACGCTGAATTGCTTTCGATCTTTCTCGAGGAAGCCCATGAGGTGCTGGCAAGCATAGCCGAACAGCAAGGCTTGCTCGTGACTGATCCGGGTAATGCCGAGGCACTAACTACAATCCGTCGCGCCAGCCACACCCTCAAGGGCAGCGGGCGTATGGTCGGGCTTACCGATCTCGGCGACGTTGCCTGGGCCATGGAGCAAACGCTCAACATGTGGTTGCGTCAGGAGTTGGAGGTAACGCCTGAGTTGCAGGGTCTGATTGATGATGGCCATGCCCTGTTCTCGCGCTGGGTCATTGCTCTTGAAAACCACACTGTAGCGCCTGATCCCGCGGCGCTGATTGCCCTGGCCGAACGTTTGCGCGGACTTGATTCCCTCCCGCCGGTTCCGGCGGCGGTCGAAGTGGTGCAGGCATTGCCGCCAACAGAATTGCCCCCGGTTGAGGAGGTCACGCCTGAGCTGGATTGGTCATTTGATCTTGCCCCTCTCAGCGAAGAGGTTCCGCTACTTGAGGTGCCGGTTGTTGAGTCGCTCGCCCTTGAAGTTGAGCCGGAGGTGCCTGAAGAGGCGCATCTGGAAGCGACCGCCGCAGCACTTGAAGACCTGCTGACTGGTGATGAGCAAAGTCTGCGGTCAACGCCGGAAACCATTGAAATTCTGCCGTCATTAGAAGTCCTAGTTGTTCCTGAAATTGCAGAGCCGCCCGCCAAGCCTGCCCCAACGCTTTACGATATTTTCTGTGAAGAAGCACGCGGGCATCTGCACACACTTCTCGACGCCTATGATGAGCTTGAGGCGAACCCGGTTGCACCGACCACCTTCGAGATGACACGAGCGGCTCATACGCTGGGCGGGATTGCGGCGACCGTTGGGCTGATGCCGCTCCACCATCTGGCACTCACGCTCGAACATGCCTTGTTACGGCGCGACAGCTCCGGGCGTCCGGATAGTATCGAGGGCCTGGAGACCGTTCGTCAGGCTATCATTACCCTCGAAAGCATGTTTGCCGGTCTCTTGCAGCAACAGGCTCCCGAGGAGCAGGCGCAACTGATCGGTGCGCTTGAAGATGTATTCATCACTGAAGTGGCGCCTGAGTTAGTCGAGGCTGAGGCTGACGAAGCGCCGGCGATTGTCGAGATCATTTCCCTGCCGGCGAGCGAAATGCCGGCTGAAACGCCTGTTGCCAAGCCGCAGGCGATCACGCAGTTGCACGATGAATTTGACGAGCAACTGCTGCCGATTTTTCTGGAAGAAGCCGATGAGCAACTCGGCGAGTTGACTGCCCAGCTCCGCACCTGGCGTGGAGAGTTGGCACAGGACGGTGCACCGCGCGCGATTGCGCGTCTGCTACACACTTTCAAAGGCAATGCACGGATGGCCGGGGCGATGAACCTCGGCGAAATGACTCATTTGCTCGAAACGCGCGTCGAGGATGCACTGCGTGCCGGTGTGGTAACACCGCCCTTCATCGACGAAATCGAGAATGGTTGTGACCTGCTGGCGCAGGGCGTCGAGCGGATTCGCACGGGTGAGCCGACAATTCCTGAAGATGACATGCCAGTCGGGGAGGCCGGTAAAAAATCTGCAGTTGCCGTCGATATGGGCGGCGAGAGAGACACGGATACCAGCCAGCAGGCAACGCTGCGCGTCCGTGCCGAGTTGGTCGACCGGCTGGTGAATGAGGCCGGTGAGTTGTCGATTGCGCGCGCCCGTATTGAGGGCGAAATGCGCAGCCTCAAGACATCCTTGCTGGATTTGACCGAAAACGTCATTCGTCTGCGCCGCCAGTTGCGTGAAATCGAAATTCAGGCTGAAGGGCAAATTCAGGCGCGTGTTGCCCAAACGCCGGAAGGCGAAGCTCAGTTCGACCCGCTTGAGCTAGACCGTTTCACGCGCTTTCAGGAACTGACCCGCTTTATGGCCGAGTCGGTCAATGACGTGGCAACGGTGCAGCAAAATCTGCTGAAAAATCTTGATGATGCCAATGCCGCGCTGATTGCCCAGGCGCGCCTCAATCGCGGCTTGCAACAAGAGCTGATGGGCGTGCGTATGTTGCCGTTCGCCAGCCAGACAGAGCGTCTATATCGTATCGTCCGGCAGACGGCAAAAGATGTCGGTAAGCGCGCCAATCTGGACATCAAGGGTGGTCAGGTCGAACTTGACCGCTCGGTGCTCGACAAAATGCTGGCGCCGATTGAGCACATGCTGCGTAATGCCGTCACGCACGGCATTGAAAGTCGCGAGGCGCGGTTGGCGGCAGGCAAGAGTGAGATCGGGGAGATCACCATTTCCCTGGCGCAGGAAGGTAATGAAATTATTCTGGCTATCGCTGACGATGGCCGTGGTCTCAATCAGCAGGCGATTCGCGCCCGTGCCGAGTCCAGCGGTCTGCTCGCGCCGTCAGCCGAGATTGATGAGGCAAAGCTTTACGACTTCATCTTTGCTCCGGGTTTTTCGACGGCCACCGAACTGAGTCAGGTTTCCGGCCGTGGTGTCGGCATGGACGTTGTCAAAACCGAGGTAGGTGATCTTGGCGGGCGGATCGAAATCGTCTCGCAAGCCGGGCGGGGCAGCAATTTCCGTCTTTATCTACCGCTGACGCTAGCGGTCAGTCAGACCTTGCTGATTCGTGCCGGTGCGCAACTCTTTGCGATTCCTTCGACGATGATCGAGCAGGTTATGGAAATCAAGGAGAAGCCGCTCGCTGATTTGCGCGCCAAGGGCGAAGCAGAGTGGCTGAATCAGTATTACCCCTTTCATTATCTGCCGCATTTGCTTGGTGATGCCGATGCCGTGCCGGAAGCACATCGCCGCTACTGGGTGCTGCTATTGCGTTCGGGTAGCCAGCGCGTGGCAATTCAGGTGGACGAACTCAAAGGTAATCGCGAGGTGGTCGTCAAAAATATCGGGCCGCAGCTGGCGCGTGTCGTCGGTATCTCCGGTGCGACCGTTCTTGGTGACGGCGAAGTGGTCTTGATCCTCAATCCGGTTGCCCTCGCCAGCCGTCTGCAGGCAGTAAGCGCACATTCAGCGGCGCCGGTTGCCGTGCCGGCAATGATGTCTGCGGTGCCAACGGTGCTCGTCGTCGATGACTCGCTGACGGTGCGCAAGATCACCAGCCGCCTGCTGACGCGCGAAGGCTACCAGGTGGTACTCGCCAAGGATGGCGTCGATGCGCTTGAGCAATTGCTTGATGTGATGCCCGATGTTGTCCTTTCTGATATCGAAATGCCGCGTATGGACGGCTTCGATCTGTTGCGCAACATCCGCGCCGATCAACGGCTCAAGCATTTGCCGGTAATCATGATTACTTCGCGTACTGCCGACAAACATCGCAATTACGCATTCGAGATCGGTGCCAATCATTATCTTGGCAAGCCGTATGATGAAGATGAGTTGCTCCGGCTGGTAGAGAGCTACGTTTAGGGTTGCTTGAGCGACGCCGGGCTGTGCGCATGAAACAGAAAGTACTCGTCTGTCGCTCACTGTTCCCGGCGGCTATTGAGCGTCTCGCAGAATACTTCGAGATTGACTACCACGACCGTGATGTGCCGCTAGTGCCTGCCGATCTGGCGGCGCGTCTGGCAGATAAAGATGGTGCAATCACTCTGCTGTCAGATCGCATCGACAGCCAGTCGCTTGCCGGCGCAACAAAGCTGAAGGCCTTGTGCAATGTCGCGGTTGGCTACAACAACCTGGATCTGGCGGCGATCTCGCGGGCTGGCGTGATTGCCACCAATACGCCGGGTGTGCTCGATGAGACGACGGCCGATACGGCGTGGGCCTTGCTCCTCGCCAGCGCCCGGCGCATCGTCAGTGCCGATAAATGGGTCCGCGCCAGACAATGGCAGGGCTGGCAGTTTCACGATCCGTGGTTGGGCAATGATGTTCATCACGCAACCCTGGGCATCCTCGGCATGGGGCGCATCGGTCAGGCAGTCGCCCGGCGGGCGGCCGGTTTTTCAATGCGAGTGATTTACCACAACCGCAATCCGCTGCCGGTTGCCGACGAACAAGCCTGCAATGCTGCCTGGGTCGACAAGAAAACCCTGCTGAGCGAAGTTGATTTTCTGGTCTTGTTGCTGCCTTATTCGCCAGATAACCACCACTGCATCGGCCGCGACGAACTGGCATTGATGAAGCCGCAGGCCTGCCTGATCAATGTCGCGCGCGGCGGTATTGTGGACGATGATGCGCTGATTGAAGCTTTGCAAAAGCGGAAGATTGCCGGTGCGGCGCTCGATGTTTTCGAAAATGAACCGGTGCTTGATCCGCGTTTTTTTGCGCTCGATAACGTCGTGCTAACCCCGCATATCGGCTCATCAACGCGAGCCACCCGACTGGCCATGGCGATGCTGGCCGCTGACAACCTGATTGACGCGTTACACGGGCGCCGCCCGCCCAATCTGCTCAACCCGGAGGTTTGGGATGCCAGACAATCCATCACCAAGGAGAGTGCACCATGAATGTCGGTTTTATTGGATTAGGGCTGATGGGTCGCCCAATGGCCCTGCATCTGGCCAAAGCCGGCCATAGCCTGCATCTTTGGGCGCGCCGCCCGGCTTCGCTGGAGCCGTTCAAGGCGGTTGATGCGCATCTGCATTTGTCGCCAGCCGAAGTGGCAAGGCATGCGGACGTGGTATTCACCATGGTTGCCGATGCGCCCGATGTTGAAGCCTTGGCGTTTGGCGAAGACGGACTGGCCAGTGGTGCACGGCCGGGTTTGATTGTTGTCGATATGAGCACGATCAATCCCAATGCCGCGCGCCAGATTGGCGCCGAACTAGCGGCTAAAGGGGTAGCCTTCATCGACGCCCCGGTGTCCGGTGGCGAAACCGGAGCAATTAACGCATCTTTGACGATCATGGCCGGTGGCAAACCGGAAGTTTTTGAACAGGTGAAGCCCCTGTTCGAAAAACTCGGCAAATCGGTGACTTTGATCGGCGATGTCGGCGCAGGACAAGTCGCCAAGGCCTGCAACCAGATACTGACCGGCGTTGGTGTCATGGCGGTCGCCGAGGCCTTCAATTTTGCCGCCAAAAATGATGTTGATGTCAGCAAGGTGCGCGAGGCCTTGCTCGGCGGCTTTGCCTATTCGCGGATTCTTGAAAATCACGGCCAACGCATGCTGGACCGCAATTTCAAGCCTGGCTTCAAAGCCTGGATGCATCAGAAGGACTTGCGCATCGTCATGGAGGAGGCGCATCGCCTCGGCTTGATGTTGCCGGCATCGGCAGCGACTGCCCAGCTGTTCAATGCAATGGTCGGCAGCGGCATGGGTGAGGACGACTCAATCGCCGCGCTCAAACTGCTCGAAAAAATCTCTACGCCGGAATGAAAATCGGCTTCATCGGTATCGGCGGCATGGGGCGCCCGATGGTTGAGCATTTGCTGGTTGCAGGGCACTGCTTGACGGTTTGGAGCCGTCGTCTGGAATCTGCGCAGCCACTGCTGGCGCTCGGAGCGAATTGGTCGGAGAGCCCGACAGCGCTGGCTGCGCAATGCGAAGTCGTTTGCACCAATGTGACCGGCGATGCCGACGTTGCCGCTCTCGCCGATCAATTGCGCGAAGGATTGGCGGCGGACAGTGTTCATATTGATTTTTCGACTATTTCGCCGGCACTGGCGAGGCTGATTGGGGAACGTCATGCGGAGCATGGCGTTGATTTTGTCGACGCACCAGTTTCCGGCGGTACGGCCGGTGCGCGGGCGGCGACGCTGGCGATCATGTGGGGTGGCAAGGCAGCGCTTGCCGAGCGTCTCGCTCCGCTTTTTGCCTGTCTCGGTAAAACCGTGGTGCGGGTGGGTGAATCAGGTGCCGGGCAGGTCGCCAAGGCGTGTAATCAGATGGTCATGGTCGCTGCCATTCAGGCCTGCGCCGAGGCGGCGCATCTGGCGAAGGCAGCCGGTGTTGATTTCGCCAAAGTGCAGGCAGCCATGCTCGGCGGCTCGGCGAACTCGCGGGTGCTGGATTTCTTCGGCGGCAAGATGGCGCGCGCTGATTTTGCTGCGGGTGTCGAGGCTCGCCTGCATCACAAGGATTTTGTCACGCTCATGGCGGCGGCCACGCGCGGTGCGATTCCACTGCCGATAGCCGGCACCGTCATGCAGCAACTGGATGTGCTGATGGCCGCGGGTTTCGGCACGCAAGACACCTCGCGTTTGCTCAGCGTTCTTGAGCAGGCTGCGCGCCACTGACATGCAAGGTGATCCCGGCGACCTGTTGCGCGATATGTTTCGTGCGGCCATCACAGCCGCCCAGCCATCCGGGTGCATCCCCCAACATTTGCCGCCACCGCCGGCGGGTCGCCTGATCGTCATCGGCGCCGGCAAGGCCTCGGCCGAGATGGCGCGGGTGGTTGAGGCCAATTGGCCCGGTGACTTGGGCGGGCTGGTCGTCACCCGCTACGGCTATGCGGTACCGTGCCAGCGTATTGAAATTGTCGAGGCGGCGCATCCAGTGCCCGATGCGGCCGGTGAAGCGGCAGCGCGGCGGATGATGAAACTGGTCGCCGGGCTGAGGCCGGACGATCTTGTCTTGTGCCTGATCTCCGGCGGCGGTTCGGCCTTGCTGCCCTTGCCGCTGGCCGGCATCACGCTGGCCGACAAGCAGGCGGTGAGTCGCGCGCTGTTGCGCTGCGGCACCAGTATCAGCGAAATCAATTGTGTGCGCCGTCATCTTTCGGCAATCAAGGGTGGGCGTCTGGCCGCTGCCTGCCATCCGGCAAAAGTGCTGACCCTGCTGATTTCCGATGTGCCCGGTGATGACCCCGCTGATATCGCTTCCGGCCCGACGGTGGGCGACCGGACGAGTTGTGCCGATGCGCTTGCGATTATCCGGCGTTACCAGATTGATTTGCCGCCGGCCGTGCGCCATGTGCTTGAGTCAGGCGCGGGTGAGTCAATCAAGCCCGACGATCCGCGCTTGAATAAATGTGTCACCAAAATCATCGCCACCCCGCAAATGGCCCTTGAAAGCGCCGCGAAAATTGCCCGAAATTCCGGGTTGACCGCACACATCCTCGGTGACGCGCTTGAAGGCGAGGCGCGTGACCTCGGCAAAGCACTTGGCGCGATTGCTTTGCAGGTAGCCAAGCGCGGGCAACCGTTCACGCCGCCCTGCGTGCTGCTTTCAGGTGGCGAAACGACGGTTACACTGCGTGGCGATGGGCGCGGCGGGCGCAATGTTGAGTTCCTCCTGTCGCTGGCCAGCACCCTGAATGGCCATCCTGGCATCTACGCGTTGGCCGGCGACACCGATGGTGTCGATGGCGTTGAGGAAATTGCCGGCGCGCTGCTCCGTCCGGATACGCTGGAACGCGCCTGGGCGCTCGGCATCAATCCGCGCGAGGCGCTCGACAACAACGATGCGCACAGCTTTTTTCAGGCGCTGAACGACTCGCTGATCACCGGGCCGACGCTGACCAACGTCAATGATTTTCGCGCCATTCTGATCACTGGCGAGGCTTAAACCGCCTTTTTGACCACCGCGTAACGCGCCAGAGTTTGCTCTCGGGCGACGGCGTGATCGACGATGGGCGGCGGGTAATCGCGGCCGATAACGACGCCAAGCGCTTCCTGCTCAACCCGCCCCATTTGCCAGGGCGCATGGATGTATTTGTTGGCCACTTTGGCCAGTTCCGGCACGTAGCGGCGGATAAATTTACCCTCGGCATCAAATCGTTCCGACTGGGTGATCGGGTTGAAAATCCGGAAATAGGGTTGCGCATCGCAGCCGCTCGACGAGGCCCATTGCCAGCCGCCGTTGTTGGCCGAGAGATCGAAATCGTTGAGTTGCTCGGCGAAATACCGTTCACCGAGGCGCCAGTCGATGCCGAGATCCTTGGTTAAAAAGGAGGCGACGACCATGCGCAGGCGGTTGTGCATCCAGCCGCAGTGATTGAGTTGGCGCATTGCCGCATCGACCAGCGGATAGCCGGTGCGCCCCTCGCACCAAGCGGTGAAGCCCTCCGGCCAGTCGGCCCATTGAATGGCGTCGTAATCCGGCTTGAAGGCCTGACCCTTACCAACTTGCGGGAAGTGATCAAGGATCATGAAATAGAAATCGCGCCAGATCAGCTCGCTGAGCCAGACGTCGGCTTCAGCTTCGCGCGCCGCACGGACCAGTTCGCGGATCGCCAGGGTGCCGAAGCGCAAATGGACGGAGAGATAGGAAACCCCCTTGACCGCTGGAAAGTCGCGCAGCGCCCCGTAACGCTTGATGCGCCCGTCGCTGAATTCTTCCCACAAGGCTCGGGCGCCGGACATGCCGGCTTGAATCCCGACTTCGCGCAAGTCGGTCTCTTCAAAACCTATTTCCGCCAGACTGGGCACGCCGGCTCCTTCGGCGCCGGCAAAAACGCCGGCGCCATGGTGCGCGGCGCTGTCTGCTGCGGTCAACTGCTTTAACCAGGCATTTTTATAGGGCGTGAACACCGAAAAGGGCTTGCCGGCCTGGGTCAGAACTTCGTCGTGCTCGAAAATCACCTGATCCTTAAAGCTGTGGAAAGCGATGCCGGCCGCGCCTAAAGTTTCGCCAACGGCTTTGTCGCGCAGCTTGGCCGCCGGCTCGTAGTCGCGGTTGGAGAACACGGCGGCAACGCCAAGTTCGCGCGCCAGTTTGGGGATTTCATCTTCAGCCCAGCCATGGCGAACAATCAGCCCGCCCCCTTTGGCGCGCAGCGCGGCATCCAGCTCGACCAGCGATTCGCGGATGAAATGCACGCGACGATCCCGCTTTGACGGCAAGGCATCAAGAATTTTTGTGTCGAAAACAAAGGCGCAATAAACCTGCTGCGCCTCGGCAAGGGCCGCGCTTAGCGCGGCATGGTCGGTGTCACGCAAATCGCGGCGAAACCAGACAAGGGCTTTTTCAATATTCATGGTTGGTTTGTACCCTGACGGCGATTAAAATTCCAGTCATGGATAATGTAAATCTGACCGATAACTTCCTCATCGCCATGCCGGCGCTGGAAGACCCCTATTTCGCCCATGCCCTCGTTTATATCTGTGAGCACAACGAAAACGGGGCGCTGGGTATCATCGTCAATCGGCCAATCGACATGAATCTCGCCGGCTTGTTCGACAAGATCGACATCAAGCTGGAAGCCGAATCTCTATCCAACTTGCCGGTTTATTTTGGCGGCCCGGTACAACTTGATCGTGGCTTTGTGCTGCATCGCCCGATTGGCTTGTGGCAATCAACGCTGGCGGTCAATAGCGAAGTCGGCCTGACCAGTTCGCGCGACGTTCTGGCCTCGGTCGGCAGCGAAGGTTTGCCGGCAGAAATTCTCGTTACCCTCGGCTATTCCGGTTGGGAAGCCGGGCAACTGGAGAACGAATTGGCACAAAATTCCTGGTTGACCGTACCGGCCAAGGCCAGCATCCTTTTTGACCTGCCACCCGAAGAACGCCTGCCGGCCGCCATGCAAAAACTCGGCATCAGCTTCGCCCAACTATCAGACGTTGCCGGGCATGCCTGAGGGCACGGTCCTCGCCTTCGATTTTGGTGAAAAGCGGATCGGCGTCGCCACCGGCGAAACCTTGTTGGCGAGTGCTCACCCGCTGGCGGTGATCCGGGCTGAGTCGAACGACGAGCGCTTTGCGGCGATTGGCAAACTGATTGCCGAATGGCAGCCGGTGCAACTGGTCGTCGGTTTGCCGGCGCACGCCGACGGCACACCGCACCAGATGACCCGCCTGGCAACGAAATTTGCCGAACGCCTGCAACGCCGCTTCAATCTCCCCGTCGCTTTTGCCGACGAACGCCTGACATCAGTTGATGCCGAAGCGCATCTGCGTGAAACCGGGCGTAACAGCAAATCCGCCAAGCCGCTGCTCGATGCGATCGCGGCCCAACTCATCCTTCAAACCTGGTTCGAAAGCCCGCAGCATGTCACCTCTAGCTAATCCTATGCCCGATGCCGAGGCGCAGTGTCGCCAACTGGCCGACCTGATCCGCCCGCACCTTCATCGTAATCCCGCCCTGATCGGTATTTATAGCGGCGGCGCCTGGATTGCCGAGCGCCTCAAGGAATTGCTCGGCTTGCCGGAAGATATCGGCCTGATCGATGTCTCCTTCTACCGCGACGATTTCGCTGAAAAAGGCCTGCACCCGCAGGTTAAACCAACGGTGATTCCTTTCGATGTCGAGGGCCGCCACCTGATCCTCGTCGATGACGTGCTCTACACCGGCAGGACGACACGTGCCGCCTTGAACGAGCTGTTCGACTATGGTCGCCCGGCCTCGGTCAGCATGGCGGTGCTGGCTGATCGTGGCGGACGTGAGCTGCCGATTGGTGCTGCGTATTGTGTCTGGGATATCGATTTGAGTGATGGCCAGAATCTGGTGCTAATCCGGAATGAGGACGGTCAACTCGCCTGGAGGCTGGAAAATGCATAACCCGCAGTTGAACAAGGATGGCGAACTGACCCACCTGCTGTCGATTGAAGGTCTGCCGCAACGGATACTGACGCAAATTCTCGATACCGCCGCGTCGTTCATGGAAGTCTCGGCGCGTGATGTCAAAAAAGTGCCGCTGCTGCGCGGCAAGAGTGTTTTCAACCTGTTCTTCGAGAACTCGACGCGCACCCGTACCACTTTCGAGATTGCCGCCAAGCGCCTGTCGGCTGATGTGATCAATCTCGACATCAACAAGTCGTCGGCAAGCAAGGGCGAGACCCTGCTCGATACCATCGACAACCTGTGCGCCATGCACGCCAACCTGTTTGTCGTGCGCCATGCTTCGAGCGGTGCGCCTTACCTGATTGCCGAACACCTGCACAAAGTCGGTCGCGACGACATCCACGTGGTCAATGCCGGCGACGGGCGCCACGCCCACCCGACGCAGGGTTTGCTCGACATGTACACCATCCGCCACTATAAAAAGGATTTCACCCAGCTGCGGGTGGCGATAGTTGGCGACATTCTGCATTCACGCGTTGCCCGCTCCGACATTCACGCGCTGACTACTTTGGGCGTGCCGGAAGTCCGCGCCATCGGGCCGGAAACGCTATTGCCCAAGCACCTCGATAAGCTCGGCGTGCATGTCTTCCACGACATGGAGCAAGGCCTCAAGGACGTCGACGTGATCATCATGCTGCGTCTGCAAAATGAACGGATGACCGGCGCGCTGCTGCCCTCGGCCGGCGAGTATTTCCGCCATTACGGCCTGACGCCGGAGAAACTGGCGCTCGCCAAGCCGGACGCCATTGTGATGCATCCGGGGCCGATGAATCGCGGCGTTGAAATTCACTCGGCGGTGGCTGACGGGCCGCAGGCGGTGATTTTGCCGCAGGTGACTTTCGGTATCGCCGTGCGCATGGCGGTGATGAGTATCGTGGCGGGGAACTGAAATGAACATCGAAATCAAAAATGGCCGATTAATTGACCCGAAAAACGGCGTTGACCGCAACACTTCGTTGTTTGTTGCCGATGGCAAGGTCGCCGGGCTTGATGCAGCGCCCGCCGGCTTTATCGCCGAGCAAACCATTGATGCAGAAGGGCAAGTTGTCTGCCCCGGCTTCATCGACCTCGGCGCCCGCCTCAACAGCATCGAAGCCGAGCTAGCGGCAGCCGTCGCCGGTGGTGTCACCTCGCTGGTGGTGCCGCCCGACGCCGATCCGCCGCTCGACGAGCCGGAACTAGCCGACCGTCTGGTTCATCGCGGCACCGAAATCGGCAAGGCGCGCGTCCTGCCGCTCGGCGCACTGACCCTCGGCCTCAAGGGTGAGCGTCTGGCCGAACTCGCCGGCCTCAAGAAAGCAGGTTGCGTTGCCTTCTCGCAAGCCAACAAACAAGTGGTTGATACTGAAGCTCTGCTGCGCGCGATGGAGTATGCCGCCACCTTCGGTTTCGCGATCTGGCTGCAGCCGCAGGATTACTGGTTGTCGCGCAACGGCATCGCGCACGAGGGCGAAGTCTCCAGCCGCCTTGGCCTCGCCGGCATTCCGGTTGCTGCCGAAACCATCGCCATTGCTACCATCGTACAACTGGTGCGCGACTCCGGTTGCCGCGTCCATTTGACCCGGCTTTCATCCGCCGCTGGTGTCGCACTGGTCAAGCAAGCGATGGAAGAAGATCTGCCGATCAGTTTTGATATCGGCGTTCATCACCTGTTGCTGACCGAAAACGACATCGGCTTCTTCAATCCGCACGCCCGTTTCAACCCGCCGCTGCGTGCTCAAAATGACCGTCTAGCGTTGTCGACTGCCGCCGCCTCCGGTTTGGCGGCAATCTGCTCCGACCACACGCCGGTTGGTGCCGACGACAAATTGCTCCCTTTCGGCGAAGCCAAGCCGGGTGCCACCGGGCTTGAAGTATTGCTGCCGCTGACGCTGAAATGGGCTGAATCGCTGAAGCTCTCATTGCCCGCAGCCCTCGCCCGCATTACCTCGGCGCCGGCAGATGTGCTGGGGTCGGAAAGGGGGCAGCTGGCCGTTGGCAGCATTGCAGATATCTGTATTTTCGACCCCGAAGCAACCTGGCAACTAACGCCCGAGGCACTCAGGAGTCGTGGCAAAAACTCGCCCTGGCTGGGTTACATGATGTCTGGCAAGGTGCAAAAAACGCTGGTAGGCGGGCGCGTCGTTTATTCAGTCTGAAAGCGCTGATCAACTATAAATAATGCTTTAAAACCGTCATTCCGGGCTTGACCCGGAATCCAGTCTTTGGCTGCTGGATTCCCGCCTTCGCGGGAATGACGAATTCAAAGTTGTTTTCACGGAATACTTATGCTGTGTGCTCGAGTCCGCAGCTTTGTGGCGCCTCAGGTTGCGGATGTTTCTTCGTTACCTGATGAAAATAAATCAGCGCTTCCATTCCGGTAGTTCCTGGATGGCCCGTATATCGTAGATCATCGATAGCGCCAACCAGGCCTCAAGCGGGAAACGAACGCCGCCATCCTGTTCGCCATATTTTTCTATCAACTGGCGAGCCAAGGCTGAGTTGTTGTCAAAGACACCGATGCCCTTCATCGCCCAGGATTCAAAAAGGCGCGCATCGATCACCTCATAGGAGAGCAACTGAATCTCCTCGTGGCGGGTGTCGCGGACGATTCGCAAGTAGGTGTCATTGATTTCTTCGAAGGTCCCCTCGATGACCTGAAGGAAATGCGTCCTGCTCGCCAGCAAAAAACCGGTGATCCCGGCCAGTGCGTTGTTTGCTTCGCTGTGATGCAGTATCTGTTCAACAATTTCCCAATCCATGTCTTCGACGGCGCGGCTCTTGTAAATCAAGCGATACATATCTTGTTTCCTTTCAGTCTGCGTGAAGGTAGAGTTTTCATTAAGGGCTTTTAAATTTGCCGTATTTTCGGCGGCACTCTGTTCCAAACTGCTTGTGGCGTCGCAACTCAGTTTTGCCCAAGCCTGGTGATGAAGCGCTCGATTTCTTCCTCTAGTTCAGCCCGCGCAGCCAGCCCCTGAATCCAGCGCTGAGGGATCGCCGCCAGTCCGAGCCCGGCGCCAAGCATTGCTCCCAGCACGGCGCCGCGATGGCAGTTATCGCCACCAAGGTTGGTATTGGCAACCAGTGCCCCTTCAAAGTCGTTAGCATAGCGGGCCGCCAGATAGAGTGCGGCCGGGAATGATTGATCGATGTAGCAGGCTGAACTCAGGATGCCGCCTACGACATCCAGATCCGATTGGCGATTGCGCTCAACTTTCGCCAGCACTTCGCCCGCAGGAAAACCCAAGCGCTCGGCCGTGGCGCAGAACCGCGGCGCAATTTCTGAAGATAAGCCGCTGGTTAGCGTCGCTAACAACGCGCTAAATGCCGTTGCATAACGTTCGAGTTTGGTCGAGCGGTGTGTTAGACGAATTTGCCTCAAGGCGGCTTCGCTTGCGGTAGCAGCATCACCTTGGCCGAGCGCTGCAAAAATTATCGGCGGTAAACTAACCAGGCCGCCGATTGATGCGGTGTCGTGACCTTCCTCGCCGGCGCACTGCTCAGGCGCAAGGCCACGTGCGTAGTTGGCAAAAAAGTCGCGGTGGTAGGACTCGGCATAGGTGTCGTTGTGGCTGTTTTCCGCTGTCATGAAGTCAACGTAGTCACGCAGGAAACTGGCCGGATCATAGGCGCCGCCAGCGCTCAGCCTGCGCAACAATACTCGCGTGCAGCGCAGGTTGAGTGTGTTCTCCCCGGCCAGCATGCCTTGATGATAGTGACGATTGGCCGGTCCCCAGTGGTGTTTTTTACCCTTGAGAATCAGGCCGCCGACGACATCCCCGTCTTGCGAACCGCGACCGGCCTTGGCGGTATTTGCCAGCGACATGATCGAGCTTGGGTGATGGTCTTTGGGAGCCTGATAGTCGCGGATGGTGCCGAAGTCGCGCTGCAGTGCGGCGATGTTGTAGTACCAATGGACTGGCATTGCCAACGCATCGCCAATGAACATACCCCACAGGGCGCCTCTTATGCGGTCAGCGCGTGTTTGAGAGGGCAGTTGGTCGGTCAAGGTGTTCATGCATTTCCTGTTTGTTCGTGATCTGGCATAGGTTTATGCCGAGAGTTCGGTCGGCTGACTTGGCGCTTGCTTTTCATATTTGCGGTTTCGGAAACAAAACCAAGCAAGAGCCTGTATCGACATCGTGGCTAGCATAAAGTTTTTGCAGCGCTCCAATTTGAGGAATTGAAGCTTGCCTCGTCTGTGTGAAACGCCTGGGCTGCCATCCTGATTGCTTTCTCAGCGCTCAAGATGAATATCTTGCCGCAAAAAACCGGACAGTTTTTACGGTTGACCGCAGGCGTCGGCGTTTTTCTCGCCAGGCAGGCTGGCACAAAGAAGTGCCGCGAGATAGGGTAGCGCTTGCAGGCTCAGTGCCAGCATCCAGCCAAAGCGGGCAAGATCGGATTCATTGGTGGGTTGTAATCCTAGCGCGCCAATGCAGGCCACCAGACCAACCAGGAGGGCGGCTTCATCGCGCACCGAGTTGAAAGCCCTCGTTGTTGGCAGCGAGCGGTTACCGATTCCCTTGCGCGTCACGGTAAAAACAGAATATTTGCTAAACAGTCCGGCCAGGACGCCGCGCGCCACGCTATGCGAAAGGCCAATGCCCGCCAGCGCCGCACCGGCCACATCGCTTGGCGAGCAAGCTACCCGGCGGTGGTAAAGCAGGGGTGTCAGGAGCAAACGAATAACAAAAAATACAGCTAACGGCACAACAAAAAGGGCTATTGGCAAGCCAAACGTCTCCGGCGCGAGCAGCACGCCAAGCGTCCATAATATGGCGGCGAGGCTGAAAAGCAGATGCAGCCCGTCACCTATCCAGGGCAGCCAGCCGGCGACAAAATGATAGCGTTGCGCCAGCGACAGGCTGACTCGTGAGCGACCAAACAGCGCCTGCCTGTGAGTACGCAAAATTTGCATCGCGCCCTGCGCCCAGCGCCGGCGCTGGCGTTGATAAGCGGCAAAATCGGTTGGTACCAGACCGCTGCCCAATACTTCATCGACATAGACCAGACGCAACCCTTGCTTCACTAGGCGCAGGCCGAGTTCGCTGTCTTCACAGACGCAGGCCGTCTCCCAGCCATTGACTGAGCGCAGGGCGCTGGCCCGAATCACCGTCATCGTGCCATGCTGGATCGCTGCATCGCGCTCCTGACGGTGGTGCATGCCAATCCGGAAAAAGCCGTCGTACTCCCAATTCATCATGCGGCTGAGCGTATTCTGTGACCAATCGCGATGCGCCTGCGGTGACTGCACAACACCTATCGTCGGATCCGAAAAATAACCACCGAGGGCGCGCAGCCAATTCGTTTTGACCAGATAATCGGCGTCTACCACGGCAATCCACGCGGCACGCGGGTCGGTTTGCTCCAGCGCAAAATTGAGCGCCCCGGCCTTGTAGCCCGGCCATTGCGGCAGATGGAAAAAGCGCAGACCGGCCTTCACACCTGCCACCAGGCAAGCGGCTACATGCGCCTCAACCGGCTGCCAGAGTGCAGTATCGCTGGTGTTGTTATCGACAATCACGATTTCGAAGGCCGGCCAGTCGAGGGCCAGCAAGCTGTCGATAGTGGCGATCACCATGTCCGGCGGCTCGTTACAGCACGCCAGATGAATACTGACCAAGGGTGCCGGCGCGTCGCTTGCCAGTGGTTGCAGCGTGACCTGATTTTGCAGGCTGCCTGGCCAGTAAAGTTCGGCAAATTCAAAAATTTGCACCAGCAGTATCATGCCCATCATGATTAGTGCCGGCACCAACAAGATGAGAAAAACCATGTCCAACGGCCGCAGGTAATGCGCCAGCGGTAGCGCGGCCAACAGGACAAAAAATGAGGCGACGGCCTGCAAACTGAGTCCGAACATCAGCCGCCCGGCGAGGCGCATCGGCGCAAAGGCGAGCAGAAACGGCAACAGCGCCAGCCCGCCGAGCAACGATGAAAGCACTGCCTTACCTTGCCAGTAGGGGTCGGCCTGCACCGGCCCTGTGAACGCGAACTTAGCCTGCCGGTCAGCGTCGAGCAAGCCCCAGTGCGCTCCCACGGCTTGTTCGGTAGCGTGCTTCCAGGGCTGATCGACGGCTTCCATCAGGTAGTAATCGAGATCAAGACGGCTGGCCCGCGCCAAAAACTGACGGACGAACAGCGCCTGATTATCCGGCGTCGCTTCGGAGGCAGCACGGCGGTCGCCGTTGCTTGGCCAGCCAATTTCGCCGATGACCACCTTTCTGCCCGGAAAGCGCTCGCGCACTTCGGCGTAGCGCGCCAGTGCATAATCCAGCGCTTGCTCGACCGGCAAACCTTCCCAATAAGGCAGCAGATGAACGGTAATAAAATCCACATGGTCGGCCAGTTCCGGATGCTTGAGCCAGACGTGCCATGGCTCGGCGGTTGAGACCGGGACTTTTAAGGTGGCGCGCAGGCGGTCGAGATAGGCGGACAGCTCAGCCAGGCTCATTTCGTCGCGCAGCAGGGTTTCGTTACCGGCAATCACCCGTTCAATCACCGGATGCTGACGACTGGCGGTGATGATGGCGGCCAGCTCTAGCTCGTTATTTGCAAGCCGTTTATCGAGCCAGACCCCGGCCGTTAATTTGAAGCCCTGGGCAGCAGCCAATCCGGGCAGGTTTGGCAACTCGCTGGCACTGTAAGTACGCAGTCGCTGGCTTAAAGGGGCGAGCTGGGCGAGGTCCGCCTTGAGCGCCGCATCGTCGGGAAACCTGGCGGTCAGCGGGCTATCCCAACGCTGAAAACCGTTGTAAGCCAATCCGCCAATCCGGGCCGGTACGTCCGGTGCTGCCAGTGGTGGATTGAAAGCGCGCCAGACGAGCAGATTGATCAGGCCGATCACCAGCGCGATGAGCAATGCCCCGGCCCAGCGCCAGGGATTGCGCTGCACAGGATTTTTCTGCGTTACGATCACGCCCTGCGGTAAGGCATTCGCCTCGCTGCCAACGGAGCCTGACGTCCGCCGCAATGACCGAGTCAACTCGACCACCCACTCTTTGGCAAAGTCTTGCCGTGCTTGGCGGCTTGGCGCTTGGCCTGCTTTGGCTCCTGATCTGGGCTTTTGCCCAGGGCCGGCCTGTCGGAGGCCTGCCGGAGGTCGCCGAGCAACGCTTGCCCTGCGTTTCCTACGCCCCGTTCCGGCGCGCCGGCCACAGCCCGTTTAACTCGACGTTGATCGTTAGCCCGGCCCAGATCGAAGCCGATTTGCGCCTGATCAGCACGATCAGTCGCTGCGTGCGCACCTATGGCGTTGACCGTGGCCTTGATGCGGTGCCGGCACTTGCCCGCCAACTTGGGCTGCGGGTCATTCTGGGCGCCTGGATCGATAGCGACAGCACCAACAACGCTGCACAACTCCAGCGCGCACTGGCGCTGACCCGCGAATACGCCGATGTGATCGACCTGCTGGTCGTCGGTAACGAAGTGCTGTTGCGCGGCGAGCAAACGCCGGCGGCGCTGGCCGATCTGCTGGCAGCCGCGCGGCGCAACTCGTCCGTTCCCGTAACCTACGCTGATGTCTGGGAGTTTTGGCGGCGGCATGGCGACATCCTGCGCCCGCACGTCGATGTTGTCACCATCCACCTCCTGCCCTACTGGGAAGACACGCCGGTGGCCGTTGAGCAGGCGGTGACGCAGATTGTTACGGTCAACGCCGAAATGCAGGCGATTTTTTCGCCCTTGCCGGTGCTGATCGGCGAAACCGGCTGGCCCGCCGCTGGTCGCCAACGCAGTGTGGCGATTCCTGGACGCCTCGAGCAGACGCGGTTTGTTCGTGAGGTGCAGGCTAAATTGCCGACCATTGCGCCAGACCCTGCGCAAAAAAATCTCCCGGCCTTCAACCTGATCGAAGCTTTCGACCAACCCTGGAAGCGCCAGCTGGAGGGTGCGATGGGTGGCTACTGGGGTGTTTTCACCGCCGATGGCGTGCAACGGGTGACGCTCAGCGGGCCAGTCGTCGCTGATCCGCGCTGGTGGCAACTGCCGCTGGCTGCACTGGTCGGAGCTTGCGGCGGCTTGCTGTGGGTGCTGAGCAAGTTTGGCCGGCAAAATTTTGCGGCGCTGTCGGGCAGTGCTTTGGCGGCTGGAGGCACCGCACTGCTGGCATTGCTGCAATGGCAACAACTGCTGCAATGGAATCGCACCCCGCTCGATTGGGCGCTGGGTGGCGCCCTGATGCTGGTGGCGCTGAGCAGCAGCCTGGTAGCCGGTGAGCGGCTGAACGCTGCACTCGCCGGCCGGAGCAAATACACAAAATCCCAGCATTGGAGTGGTGGCCTGTTGCTTGGACTGGTTTTGTTGAGCGCGCTGGGACTGCTGCTCGACGGCCGCTATCGCCCTCTTAATTGGCCCGTACTGGCGGCGCCTGCCACCCTGCTGTTTGTTCTGCGCCTGCTGGGCGAAACAGCGCCAAACCAGTTCCCGTATGAGCGCTGGCTTGCTGCCCTGTGCGGTGCTGCCGCGCCCCTGCTGGTCTGGCAGGAGGGCTTCGAAAACACGCAAGCGCTCGGCCTGGCGTTGAATTGGCTGGTGTTGGCGCTTGCCATTGGCTGGCCATCGCCTCAACGCGCTACCTCAGCCAGCTGAGTGACCGGCGCAGCAAAGGTTTTCAGCATCATTTCGGTGAGAAAATGCAGATCTCCCAGCGCCTGGCGTTGGGGCTCCATCCCTGTTTGAAAACCTTGCTCGACAAAGCGCGCCAGCAATTTTTGGTCACGCGAAACAATATGCACCGGCACATCCCACGACGCGCCCTCACCGGTGATGTTGGCCGCCGGCTGATGATCGCCAACCAGAATGTAAATTGCCTCGCGCGGTTCGGGCTGGCGAAAATAGGCGCCCAGCCACTGGTAGGTGTAATTCACCATGCGCAGATAGCTCGGGGTCATGTTGAGCCAGTCGGGCTTTTCGGCCAGTGCGCGCTCGACATCAACGTCGGCGAAGGGCTTGTCTGAGAGAACTTTTAACCACTCAGGCTGATACGGCGGCACCGGATTGAAGGGCAAGTGGCAGGTAATCGTCGGGAAAAAGACAAATCGCGGCGGCGCTTTGTCATCACGGGGATGCAATTGCTCAAAACGCGCGGCAGAGAATTGGTCAGGCACTGCCCAAAAACCCATGGCCGGGCCTTTGTAGCCAAAATCACGGCGCTCAAGAAATACATCGAAGCCGTAAAAGGCGCTCTCCGGCCAGGCCCAATCGAGCGCCGGATAGACGCCGAAGGTTTGATAGCCACCGGCCTTGAACAAGGAAATCAGCGTCGGGCGCTGCGTTGTCAGCAATACGTCGTGGCGCATCGGGTTGCTCAGGTCCATGCCGGCAAGCAGGCCAAGTTGCGCCAGATCGGAGCCGCCGCCAAAGGTCGGCGAACGGAAAAACGCAGTCACCACTTGCCGGCCACTGGCGGCAACATCCTCGGCAAAATTGGTGCGGCGTGGGCGAACAGCAGCATCGGCGGCAGGATCGTCATAAACGACTGCACCCACTGACTCCAGCAGAATCAAATAGACATCGCGCCCGCGCAGCTCTCCGAGGGCGGTGCTTGGAAGCTGCTTGAGCGCCCGATCAACGACCGTCTCGGCGGGCAGCAAATCAGCCTGATGCGCCTGAGAAAAACTCGCCACCAACAATTTTGCCTGTTGCCAGTAAGTTGGAATGATTGGTTTGGAAATCAGCGGCCAAGTCGCACGCACGCCGGCCAGATTGGCGATGACGAGTCCGACCGCCAAGGCCGTAAGCGCCCACACCCAGCGGGTGCGTAAGGCGTAAGGCACGGCATCACGGGCAATGGTGGCGATCGCCCGCTGCAAGATGCTAAACAACCCCCAAAAAAAGAGACTAATCAGCAGCGCCAGCCCAAGGCTTTTCCACCAAGCCCATTCCTGAGCTGAAACCCATAAAAACCGGGGAATCTGCGCACCATCCCAATACAGATTAATCGGTCGCCCGAACAGGCTGGGCACGGTGACATCGCCATAACGCCCGAGCACCAGTAGCAAGTAGGTGAAGGTCAGTAGTTTAAGAGCGCGTAGCGAAAGGGCCCCACGCCAGGCAACCAGTGCCAGCATGGCCAGCCACAGCCAGACGAACTCAGGCGCCAGACGATGATCCGGCAAAATCCCCGGCGTCGGCCACCAGTCGCGAAAGCTCAGCATGCTATTGAGAAACAGTAGCGCTATTGCTGCCCAGACGACTTTGTGTCCGGGCGTCTCCGCGACAACGGCGGATTGTTTCATTTTTTGTTAAGCCGCCCGGAGGCGAGATAACCCATGCCAAATTGCGTTGGCTCCATTTGCCAGCCGCTCAAATGCGGCGCTATGCGATCCCACGGCGAGGTCAATTCTCCGGGGCTACCGTTGTAGCCGTGATTTTTCACATAGACCCAGAGGTTCAGCGGGGCCAGCCAGCGCGGAAAAAATTTGACGCCGGCAATCGCCACCATTGCGCCATGTTCCGCCACTGCAAGCAGTCGATCAAGGGCGAGCGGTGAGCGCAGGATGTCATGCGTGTAATGGAACAAAATTGCATCGACCGGCGTCGGTAAAGTCAATTCTTGCGCCGGGCACTCGAACAACTCGACGTTCTTCCAACCTGCCGCATCTGCCCGCTGTCGCGCTTGCACCAGCATCTCCGGACTTTGATCAAAGCCATAAACACGGCCTTGCTCACCGACGGCCGCCCGCAGCAAGGCCAGACTCAAGCCGGTGCCGCAGCCAACATCCAATACCGCTTGCTCCGGCCGCAAATTTAACGCCGCAATCGCCCGCTCACGGATCGACGAGGTCGGGCCACAGGTGCTGTCATAACTGGCCGCGCGCTTACGGTATTTGGCGAGTGAGCGGGCGCGCACAGTTTCATCGGGCGGGGGGTAAGAAGTGTTGGGCATTTTCTTGTTAAATTTGTATCTTTTTGCATCTAGTAGGATTGGGCTTCTGCCCTGAAGTTCCGCACCCGGCTATTCATCTGTGAGTGCAGCTACCTGCGCAACGTCGATGCCGACCACTTCGAGCACCTTGCTTCGGGAGCTTTGGCCGCTTTTCAGGCTGACTGCAGACTTTGGTACTTTCAGTGTTTCAGCAACGAATTTGATCAAGGCTTCGTTGGCCTTGCCATCCACCGGCGGGGCGGCGAGGCGGATTTTCAGGGCGTCGCCATGCCGGCCGGCGAATTCGGTTTTTTTCGCGCCGGGCTGGATGTGCAGGGTCAGCGTGATGCGGCCATCTGCTGCGACGCGAAACCACTCGCTCACAGGAACATCAACACCACCTGCAAGAGCAGGATGCCAACCAGCGGCGAGAGGTCGATACCGGAAATCAGTGGAATGAAGCGGCGGATCGGGTCAAGGATGGGCCGGGTAATTTGTTGAACCGGCGCGGCAAAGGGCGAGTAGGGATTAACCCACGACAGCACGGCTTGAAAAATCAGGGCGCCGATAAAGATATAAACCAGGTTGCGCAAAACGCCACGCACGGCATACCAGAGCAGCATCGGTAGCATGCCGTCAGCGTCGCCCATGGTGGCGCCGACGACGATGCCGGCGAACAGGAGTTGCAGCGCGAAGGCAACCAAAATACTCGACCAGTCGAGCCCGCGAAAACCGGGAATGATCCGGCGCAGCGGCTTGACCGCCCAGTTGGTCAGAGCAACGACGAAATTGCCCAGCTGACCAGCGAAGGAAATACGCATCACCTGCATAATGAAACGCAGCAGAAACAGCGTACAAAAAAAGCTGACGACTGCATCGAGCAGAAAAATAAGGGCTTGCATTAACTTGCTCCCAATAATTTACCGAGTTCCCGACCACGCGCTTCGGCGGCGTTGACGCCAGCGATGATGCCTTCCTTGACGCCCGTTTCAGCCATGACGCGCAAGGCGGCTTCGGTGGTGCCGCCTTTGGAGGTGACGCGCTCGCGAAGCAGAGAGACCGGGTCGCTTGATTGGGCGGCCAATACAGCGGCACCCTGAACGGTTTCAATGGCCAGTTGGCGACCCTGATCGGGCGTCAAGCCGAGATCAGCGGCGGCTTGCTGGAGCGCTTCGATAAAGAGAAAAACGTAGGCCGGGCCACTACCGGAAATCGCTGTGACGGCGTCCATTTTCGCCTCGTCGGCGATCCAGACGGTGCTGCCGACCGCGCGCATAACCTTGTCGGCTGCATCGCGCTCGTTAGCGCTTACTTCCGGCAGCGCGCATAGCCCGGTGATGCCGGCGCCAATCAGTGCCGGTGTGTTAGGCATGCAGCGGACAATCTTGCGATGGCCGCCCAGCCAGCGTGACAGCGCCGCCATGTCGAGGCCGGCAGCGATGCTGACAACGAGCGCATCGCCCAGTTTGCCAAGCAGTTGCGCGAGCGCTTCTTTCATCTGCTGCGGTTTGACGGCCAACAGCACCAGATCGAACCCGGCGGGTATTTTTTCGGCACCGGAATGGCAGTTGACCGCATAAGCCGCGCTCAGTTTGCTGCGTGCCTCGGTGCCGGGGTCAATGACGTGAATGTCAGCCGCGCTGAAGCCTTGTTTGAGCATGCCGCCGATCAGCGCATTGGCCATGTTGCCGCCGCCCAGGAATAGAATTTTCATGCGTAGTTTCTTTCACCAAAAATCGCCGTGCCAACGCGGACGATGGTCGCGCCCTCGGCAACGGCTGCTTCAAGATCATGGGACATGCCCATGGAAAGTGTGTCGAGCGGCACACCGGCCGCCCGAATGGATTCGTAAATTTCCCGCAGTTGCCGGAATGGGGCGCGCTGCGCCGGCAGATCGTCGCTGGCTTCAGGTATCGTCATCAGGCCGCGCAATTGCAGGCCGGGCAGGGTGGCGATGGCGCGACAGAGTTCGAAGGCGTCCTGCGGCGCGCAGCCGCTTTTGCTGGCTTCGCCGGAGACATTGACCTGTACGCAAACCTGAAGCGGCGGGAGGCTGGCCGGGCGTTGAGCGGAGAGGCGCTCGGCAATTTTCAGGCGCTCGATGGAGTGTGCCCAGGCGTAGTTTTCGGCAACCAATCGCGTCTTGTTGCTTTGCAGCGGGCCAATGAAATGCCAGAGCAAATCGCAGTTGACCGCGACAGGCGCCGCCAGCATCTTGGCGATGCCCTCCTGCGCGTAATTCTCGCCAAATTCATGCTGGCCGGCGGCTGCCGCGCTCAGAATGTCGGCTAGCGGCTTGGTCTTGCTGACTGCCAGCAGCGCAATTTCTGCCGGCGCGCGACCGGCATCCCGCGCTGCCTTGGCAATGCGTTCCCGGACGGCTTGCAGGTTGGTGGCGATTGCGCTCATAATCCGATGGAATGTAGTCTATCTCCAGTATACACGCGCGCCCCGCGCTCAAAGGACGATCAAAATGGACATCACCGAACTGCTGGCCTTCGGGGTCAAAAACAAGGCCTCCGACCTGCACCTCTCCTCAGGTGTGCCACCGATGATCCGGGTGCATGGCGATGTGCGCCGCATCAACCTGCCGGCGATGGAGCACAAGGATGTGCACGGCATGGTGTACGACATCATGAACGACGGCCAGCGCAAGGTTTATGAAGAAACCCTGGAGTGCGACTTTTCCTTCGAGATTCCCAATCTGGCACGTTTCCGGGTCAATGCCTTCAATCAGAATCGCGGCGCGGCGGCGGTATTCCGGACGATTCCGACCAAGATCATGACCCTGGAAGAGTTGAATTGTCCGAAGATTTTCAAGGATATTTCAGAGTATCCGCGCGGCATCGTGCTGTGTACCGGCCCGACCGGTTCCGGCAAGTCGACGACGCTGGCGGCGATGGTGAACCACGTCAATGAAAACGAATATGGCCACATCCTGACCATTGAAGACCCGATTGAATTCGTCCATGAGTCAAAGAAATGCCTGATCAACCAGCGCGAAGTCGGCCCGCACACGCTGTCTTTCTCCAACGCTCTGCGTTCCGCGCTGCGCGAAGATCCTGACGTGGTTCTGGTTGGTGAAATGCGTGACCTGGAAACCATCCGTCTCGCCCTGAGTGCAGCGGAAACCGGCCACCTGGTGTTCGGCACTCTGCACACCTCGTCGGCGGCCAAAACGGTGGACCGTATTGTTGACGTCTTCCCGGCGGCTGAAAAGGAAATGGTTCGCTCGATGCTTTCAGAGTCGCTACGCGCCGTCATTTCGCAGACACTGCTCAAAACCAAGGATGGCACGGGCCGCGTCGCGGCGCACGAAATCATGATCGGCACCCCGGCGATCCGTAACTTGATTCGTGAGAACAAGGTGGCGCAAATGTATTCGGCGATTCAGACCGGCCAGAATGTTGGCATGCAGACGCTCGATCAAAACTTGCTCGATATGGTTCGGCGCAATGTGGTGTCGAGTGCCGAAGCGCGTAACAAGGCGGCCAACAAGGATGCCTTCCCCGGTTAAGCGGGTAGATTCAGCAAATAGCGAGGAAGTATGGAACGCGATCAGGCAATGAAATTCATGCACGATCTTCTGCGTCTGATGGCGCAGAAGAAGGGCTCCGACCTTTTTATTACGGCCGGCTTTCCACCGGCAATCAAGATTGATGGCAAGGTCACGCCGGTATCCAATCAGGTACTTTCTCCCCAGCACACGGCTGAACTGGCGCGCTCGATCATGAATGACCGCCAGGCCGCCGAGTTTGAGTCGACCAAGGAATGCAACTTCGCGATTTCGCCGGCCAGTATTGGCCGCTTCCGGGTCAATTCCTTTGTCCAGCAGGGCCGTATCGGCGTTATTTGCCGGACAATCAATATGACCATTCCGAATATTGATGAGCTGGGTCTGCCTTCGGTGCTTAAAGATCTCGCGATGACCAAGCGCGGCCTGATCATTTTTGTCGGCGGCACCGGCACCGGCAAAACGACCTCGCTGGCCTCGGTGGTCGATTACCGAAACCAGAACAGCTACGGCCATATCATCACGATTGAAGATCCGATCGAGTATACCCACGAGCATAAAAACTGCATCGTCACCCAGCGTGAAGTCGGCGTAGACACCGACGACTGGGGTCCGGCGCTGAAGAATACGCTGCGTCAGGCGCCGGATGTCATCCTGATGGGTGAAATACGCGACCGCAACACCATGGATTACGCCGTTGCCTTCGCCGAAACCGGCCACCTTTGCCTGGCGACCTTGCATGCCAATAGCGCCAATCAGGCGATTGACCGCATCATCAACTTCTTCCCGGAAGAGCGCCGCCCGCAGTTGCTGATGGATCTCTCGCTCAACCTGCGCGCCCTGGTTTCACAGCGTCTGATCCCGAAAAAGGATGGCAAGGGGCGCGTGGCAGCGATTGAAATCATGCTCAACTCGCCGCTGGTCTCCGATCTCATCTTCAAGGGCGATGTGCACGAGATCAAGGAGATCATGAAGAAGTCCCGCGAACTGGGCATGCAGACCTTTGATCAGGCGCTTTTTGATCTCTACGAAGCCGGCAAGATCAGCTACGAAGATGCGCTGCGCAATGCCGATTCGCTCAACGACTTGCGCCTGCAAGTAAAACTGTATGGCAAGGAATCCAAGGATCGTGACCTGACCAGCGGTATCGGTCATCTCGATATTGTTTAGCCCCAACCAAGGAGCCCTCATGCTCAAACTTCGCCCCGCAATTTTTGCCCTGTTTCTATCGTTGACCGCAACACTCGCTCAGGCCGCCGGTCTCGATGCCATCTCAACCGGCGATGCCAGCGCCGGGGTCAAGGAGGCTTTGTCGAAGGGGGCGGATTACGCAGTAGCCTCATTGGGCAAAGAGAATGGTTTTTTGGGCAACAGCAAGGTCAAGATCCCGCTGCCGGGCTATCTGCAAAAAGCCGAGTCCGGCTTGCGCATGTTTGGGATGGGCAAGCAGGCCGATGAGCTGGTGAACACTATGAACCACGCTGCCGAGCAGGCGGTCGCCGAAGCCAAGCCGATTCTTACCGACTCAATCAAGAAGATGAGTGTGCAGGACGCCAAGGGTATCCTGACCGGCGGCGAGGATAGCGTGACGCAATATTTCAAGCGCACCTCAACGGAGCAGCTGACCCAGAAATTCAAGCCGATTGTCCAGGCCTCAACCAAAAAACTCGATCTCGCCGGGCAGTACAACAGCTTCGCCGGCAAGGCTGCGAGCGCCGGTCTGGTTGACAAGAAGGATGCCGATATCGACAGCTATGTCACACAAAAGGCGATGGATGGCCTGTTCGTGATGATTGCGGAAGAGGAGAAGAAACTGCGCTCCAATCCGGTTGGCGCCGGCAGCGATTTGTTGAAGAAGGTTTTCGGCGCGCTCTAAAGTCAGCGCGGCCTTATGCCGTAGTTGAGGTCAGGAGCGCATGAAATGAAACTTGACCGCCTGTCCTCAACGACCCAGCGCATCTCTTCCGAGTCACAGGAGAGGGCGCGTCATGTTGCTGACGAAACCGTGCTGCGCGTTGGCGCCATGGAAGGGGTCGAGGGTGATCGCCAGCGTAGCTTGCAACAGGAACTCGCTGAGTTCGACCCGAAGGCGGTAGGTGGTTTTGACGGGGCTGATTTGATCATGGCCAATGCGCACGAACTGGCGCTACAGTTGTCACTCCTTGGGAGCGCTGCAAATACGCTCGTCAAGGCACCGAATACGCATTTCCTGCAGCAGAGCATAGACGCCAAGGTCTAAAAAGGTCGCCTTCAGGCGTTCCGGAAGCTTACTGAAATGCAGAGTCCTCGCCCGGATTCTCCGTTCTCCATTGCCATCTGCGCGCCGTGTAATTCAACAATCCGCGAAACAATCGAGAGCCCAAGACCACTTCCGGGCTGATCGGCGTGGTTCAGGCGGTGGAAGCGCTGCAGAACGGCCTCCCTGTCGTCGGCAGAAATTCCTGGGCCGCTGTCAGAAACCGAAAAACGTTGTCCGGTGGTATCACTGGATAGACTGACCCGCACTTGACCAAAGCTTGGGGTGTAGCGAATGGCGTTGTCCACCAGATTGCGCATCAAAACGCGCAGCCATTCGGGCTGACCGTTGATGGCGCAGCCCGGTGAAGCCTGCAGGTCGAAATCGATATTTTTATCGAGAATAGCCGCGCCCAGTTCGGCGCAAACATCTTCAGCCAATATCGAGAGGTCCACTGCTTTGCTGTCGGGTAAGCCCGATTCCGGATCGAGGCGAGCCAGTTGCAGCATTTGATCGACCAGATGCGAGGCGCGCGTCAGGCCGTATTGTAGTTGCGTAAGTGAGCGCTCGCGTTCCTTGTCATCCCTGGCTCTCAGCGCCACTTGCAGTTGTGCTTGCAGTGCGGCGAGCGGTGTGCGCAGCTCGTGGGCGGCATCAGCAGTGAAGCGGCGTTCGGCATCGAGTACATCGGCAACGCGCCGGAAAAGACCGTTGATCGCCTCAAGCATGGTGCGCACCTCCTCCGGTGCTGTTACCGGGTCCAAGGCCTGCAACTGCTGCGGCTGGCGGCTGGCGATCTGGCTTGCTATGCCGTCAAGCGAAGCGAGTCCCTGGCGGGTTGCCAGCCAAACCCAAAGGCCGATCAAGGGTAAGCCAAAAAGGGCCGGCATAAGCAGGCGCCAGGCGATTTGGCCGATCAGCTCGTCACGGATATGATGGTTCTCGCTGACCTGAACCTGCAGGCTATGTTCATCATTCCACTGGCTGAAGTGGCGCCAGCGGCCTTCGTCCTGGCTGCGCGTTTCAGAAAAACCGTTACTTGCGGTCAACGCCGTTTCCGGCGCATTTTTTGAGCGCATCAAGAGCTTTCCCTCGCCGCTCCAGATCTGGAAGCGCAGGCGACGTTGGTACTTGTGGGATATGTCGCCGAGTTCTTCGATGTCGTCGCCTTCATCGTGGCCGGCCAGAGCCAGCAAGGTCTGGCCGGCCTGAGCGAGTTGCGCATCGAATAGCTCATCGACTTCGTGATGCGCGTCGATGTAACTGAAGACCATGGTCACCAGCCAGGCAGCCGCAACGCCGCCAAGGAGAAGGCCAAGCAGGCGGCGACGCAGCGAGAACCAGACGGTAGTCACTTGGCGATGGTGTAGCCGACGCCGCGCAGGGTACGGATCAGCTCGCTGCCCAGTTTTTTGCGCAGGTGGTGAATATGGACTTCCAGCGCGTTACTGTCCGGTTCGTCACGCCAGCCGTAGATCGACTGTTCAAGCTGGGTACGGGTCAGCACGCGGCCGGCGCTTTCGAGGAGCATTTGCAGTAAGGAGAACTCGCGGCTGGAAAGCTCAACCAGCTGCCCGGCCAGGGTCACCGTATGCGCTGCCGGGTCAAGCGCCAGTTCACCGTGGATCAGCAGCGGTGCGGCGCGCCCGGCACTGCGCCGGGTCAGGGCGCGGATACGGGCACTGAGTTCATTGAGGTCGATTGGTTTGACAAGATAGTCGTCGGCGCCGGCGTCAAGCCCTGAGACCTTGTCACCGGTGGCGTCGCGGGCGGTCAGGATCAGCACCGGCACGTTCTGCCCGCGACCCCGCGCCCGGCGCAGAACGTCCATGCCGGCAAGGCGGGGCAGGCCAAGGTCGAGGACGACCAGGTCGAAGGCTTCGGACTGCAGCGCGAGATCGGCGGCGTGGCCGTCGCGCACCCAGTCCACCGCAAAACCGCCTTGGCGCAAGCCGACGGTCAGGCCATCACCGAGTTGGGGGTCATCTTCGACGAGAAGTATGCGCATCAGTCGATTCTATCAGGTGGCGATTAGCCAGGCGGTTGCGGCAATCCAGACCAGTAGCAGAACAGCAGCCAGCGGACGGGCTGAACTGATGGCTTCTTCCGGCAAACCATTTTTGAGCCCGGTGAACATAGCCCGCACGAGATTTTCACCATGCAGCAAGCTGCCGGAAAAGACGCCGGCCAAGTGGATAAAAACCACGATCAACATCGCCGTCGCCAGAGCTTCGTGCAACTCCTCAAGCAGGTCGCCGCCGATTTCGTTGTACATCGCCCAACCGCTAAGGCTGGTCAGGATGGCGAAGCCGAGCAGCGCAACGATGGCCCAGCCAGCCGCCGGATTGTGCCCGGCATGATGCGCCGGCTCCAGCTTGAGCAGGCCGCCAAGGTAGTCCTTGACAGCAGTCGGGCTGCGCACAAAATCGACAAAGCGGGCGTAGCGTGAGCCAATAAAACCCCAGGGCAAACGGAAAGTGGCAACGCCAAGCACGATGGCGCCGGACACCACATGGACCAGTCGAAAAGTTTCGCTATCGGCGGTCAGCCAGGCGACACAGAAGCCGCCGGCCATCAACCAGTGGCCGAGGCGAACCGGCCAGTCCCAGACGAGTATTTTTTTCATGATTAGTGGCGTAACTCAGGAATGATGATGTCACGTTCGCTGAAGCCGCCTTTGGTGGCATCGCGATGACAGGCTTCGCAGTTGGCAGCTGACTTGATGCGTGGGTCACGCCAGAATTTGGCTGGCACCTCGTCATGCTTGCGCACAAAGCGGGCGCTCAGGGTGATGCGCGGCGGCGAGCCGGCGTTGCCCAGTTTGGCCGCATTGCCGGCATTGCGTTCAAGAAAGGCAGCAATTTCCTGCCCGCTTTTGGCGTCGACCGCAGCATCGCTGCCAAAGTGATCGCTGAGGCCGGCCATCGTGCTCTTCCAGTCCTTGGCGGCGAGCAGGGCGGGCGGGTAGGCGAGGTGGCAACTGCCACATTCGGCCTTGAAGCTGGCCGGCGTATTGGCCGGCAGCGGCATGCGGTCGGCCAGCGCCGGCAGGGCCATGGCGAGAAAGGCGAGCGGAATAAGAAATTTCATCTCAGCGCACCTCGCTCATGTAAGCCACAAAATCAGCCTTCTCGGCCGGCGTGCAGGCACGTCCGATGACTTCCTTGCAATTGCGGCCAAACCACTTCTCGACCTTGGCCGGATCGCTGAAGCGCTCGCCATTGGCAGCAACGGCGAGCGGCTTGATCGCTTTGCCGGTGACCGCATGCTGACCGCTCTTGAGCGGGTCGTCGGTGTGGCAACTGGTGCATACCGGCATCTTGTCGTTGATCCCAAAGCGCTGGTGGTAAAAGGCTTCGCCACGTTTGGCTGCCGCCGTAAAACCGGCTTGTTGAATGGCCGCTTCAGTGACGTAAATCTGGCGTATCTGTTGTGGTGTTTCAGCCTGGGCAGCCATGCTGATCAGCAGCAAGCTCAGGGTGGCGATCGTTTTCATTGTTCTTCTCCGTGTTGTGTTGATGGAGAAGAGTTTAGGGAGCCAGTCTTAAGGGCGGGTTAGCTGAAGCTTAAGCGAGGGTTAACGTGGTTTAGCGCGGATGTAATCGAGAGTGTGGGTCAAGCTGCCATCCCCCGGTTCGCCCTGAGCCCTGTCGAAGGGCTTGTCAGCAGGGGAGTCTGTGGTTCGACAGGCTCACCACGAGCGGAGAACCCCTGGCTTTCGCTCACACCCGCTTTGCGCGGCTTAACTTCAGAGGTTTGCGAGGTGGCTTAGAATAGTGGTGATGACTTTTCCGGAAAACCCACTCGAACGGCGTGCTCTGGCTGTTGCCCTTGTGGTTTCTCTGGCAATCCATGGTTTGATCTTGTTCGTCAATTACCAAAAGCCGCTGAACCAGCAGGGCAGCCCCTTGCCGCGTATTGAGGCAAGCCTGGCGCGTCAGGCTGCTCCGGCAGAAGCACCGGCACCGCCGACCGCACCAGCCAAAAAAGAAGCCAAAGCATCCAGCAAGTCAGCGGCCCGGCCACGTGTCATGGCGATCCAGAAGCCGTCACGGTCAACCGTCCAAAGTGCACCAAAATGGACGCTAGCCGAGAAGACAGAAATGAAGGATTTCCTCAATGAGTTAGCCAGCGAGGCCAAGGCAAATCCAAAACCGACGCTGGTGCAGCGCTCGCTTGCAATGGCAAAAGAGGAGGCGCGGCAGATGGCGCGTCAGGACAAAAGCGAGCTGCTCACCCTTGAACGACGCCCCAACTCACCTGAACCCGACCCGTTCAGTCTTGAGCTTTATTTTGAGGGTTTGCTCAAAAGCCTGAATCGCAGCTCGGCCTTTGTCAAAAATGACCCGAGGAGCCGCGGGGTGCGCATTGCATCGGTGCAGTTCCGGATCAACCCGGACGGCACCTTGAAATCCTTTATCGTACTCAATGCCGCCGACCAGGAGGCGGAAATTGCATTCATCAAATCAGTCGTCGAGCGCGCTGCCCCATTCAGCCCCTTTCCGCCAGATCTCAACCGTTCGGCTCGTTCAATGGCGGTGCGCATTTGCATCATGCCAGCCCGCGGCGGTGGTTTTGGCTTCTCGCGGGCCGGTGATGGGCAGGGCTGCTGAAAAACCCTACTCCTTGAAACTCTTGTGACAAGTGCGGCAGGTTTCGTGCAGGGCTTCATAGACTGGCGTGATCTGCTTCTGGTCTTTGCTTTCAGCGACCACTGCCAGTGCTGCTGCGGCTTTGATGAACTCTTTGCGGTTGGCCTCAAATTTTTCCGGCTCCTTCCACAGCGCCGCCTTGGCTTTGGTCGGCGGGTAATTGGTGTCCGGGCCAAAATGCTGCCAGGGAGTTTCCTTCAGGCTGTCAAGCTGGATGGCAAGAGCGAGAAATTTTTTGCTGTCGAAAGGCCCCTGGCGCAACTGAACGCCCATCGGCTCGAAGTTTTTGATGATTTCCTTGAACGCTGCCCGACGCTGCGTTACCGGTTGGCCGGGGTGGGTGTCGGGTGCTTCGCCGCAGGCAGTGAGCAGCATGGGAACGGAAAGGGCGAGAAAGAGAAGTTTAGTGAGCATGGTGGGGGCTTTTAAAATAGACGAGGCGGATTATGCGGCATCCAGAGCCACTACTTCAAACTTGACTCGAAATCAGGCTTTTGGGGTCGCTTGCATCCAGTTTCTCCAGCCACTTGGTCAGTGTCGCGTAGAGCACGTCGGGGTCGACCGGTTTGCCGATATGGTCGTTCATGCCGGCATCCAGGCAGGCGTTGCGGTCTTCTTCAAAGGCATTGGCGGTCATCGCCAGAATCGGCAGGCTTGCCTTGTCGGGCAATTTGCGAATTTCGCGGGTGGCATCAAGGCCGCCCATTACCGGCATCTGCATATCCATCAGCACCAGGGCATAGTCATGGGCGCGCACGCAGGCGATGGCCTGCTCGCCATCTTCGGCGGTATCAACGGCCAGCCCGGCCAGCGTCAGCAACTCCAGTGCCACCTCGCGGCTGATCATGTCATCCTCGACCAGTAATATTCGCGTGCCGCCAAAGCGTCGGGCAATTACCGCTTCCGGCATTTCAGTCGAATTTTCGGCGCGTTGGGGTGTGACCACGTGTTCGGCCGTTTTGGCCAGTCGCGCTGTAATCCAGAAGGTGCTGCCGACACCCGGCTCGCTCTCGACGCCAGCTTCGCCGCCCATCAGTTGAGCCAATTGACGGCTGATTACCAGACCGAGGCCGGTGCCACCAAAGCGCCTTGTCATCGTGTCATCGGCCTGCGTAAATGCACTGAATAGTCTGTCGCGCTGTTCGGGCGAAATCCCGATGCCCTGATCCTGTACTTCCAGGCGTAAGAGGACGGTTTGGCTATCATCCTCGCTGGCCAAGGCGCGAACAGTGATGGTGCCGTGTTCAGAAAACTTGATCGCATTGCCGATGTAATTAAGCAGACTTTGCTCCAGCCGCAAAGCATCACCGGTGAGCCAGGCCGGTAGCGTCGGGTCGATTTCCTTGATTAATTGCAGACCTTTGGCAGCGGCACGCTCGCCAAGCATGCTCAGGCTGCGGTCAACCACCTGGGCGGGCGAAAAATCAGCGTTCTCAAGCACCAGCTTGCCGGCCTCGATTTTGGAAAAATCGAGAATGTTGTTGATCACGCTGAGCAAATGTTTGCCTGAGTCGGAAAGCTTGCCCAACTGGTCGCGCGCCTTTGGCTCGCGGACATCCTTGAGCAACAAATGCGAGAGCCCCAGGATGGCGTTCATCGGAGTGCGGATTTCGTGGCTCATATTGGCCAGGAAAATGCTCTTGGCGCGGCTGGCAGACTCGGCGGCATCCTTGGCTTCGGCCAGCTCGGCGGTGCGGGAGTTGACCAGGGCTTCGAGATGGTCGCGATGCTCCAGCAGTTCAGCCTCTGCCTGCTTGCGGGCGGAAATGTCGGTGGATATGCCGCAGAGGGCGTAAATCTCTCCTTTAGCGTCGCGCAGCGGTAGTTTTACCGAGGCGTAGGCACTGGTTACTTTGCCGTCCTGGCTGGTATTAATCTCTTCCTCGGCGACCCGCTCGCCTTGTTCGAGCACGCGCCGGTCATTGTTGTGGATGTTGTCGGCAGTTTTTTGGTCGAAGAAAGCGGCATCGTCCTGTCCGACAATTTGCTCGATCGGCTTGCCGAATAGTTGCCGCACCTGCCGGTTGGCGTAGAGGTAGCGGTAATCCACGCCTTTGATGTAAATGAAGGCCTCGACGCTATCGAGTATGGTTGCCAGCTTTTGCTCGCTGGCCAGCAAGGCTTCTTGCTGGGCGATATTCTGATGGTGATAGTTTTCAAATAGCCGCTTGGACCAGCGTGAGAAAAGCAACGATCCGGCCAGCGCTATCGCCAGCGCCCCGAGGATTGCCAGCAGCATGTTGAACGAGCGCTGCTTGGCCCCTTCCTCGTGGATTTTGATTTCTGTCTCAAGCGCGGTTTGCAGCTCGGCATTGAACATGGTGGCGATGACGATCCAGCCCCACGGCTCGACCATGCGCACCAGAGCGGTTTTGGTATCCGGATTGCCGGTGTTAGGGTTCGGCCATTGGTAACTGATAAAGCCGCCCCCGCGTTTCGCGCCGGCCACTATTTCGTCTAATGCAGCACGCTCAACGGGCGGTAATTCGCTGGGCAACTTGCCTTCCACTTCTTTCTTGACCGGCGAAATTAGCGCGCGGCCATCACGATCAAGCAGCGCGATATAGCCGGTAGCCCCAAAACGCACCGAGCGCAGGCGGGTTATTGCTTCCTGCTGCTGTAACTGATCCCACTTGTAGGTGTAGTCACCGGTGCCGATCAGCCAGTCGTAAGGGGAAAAACGGCGCACATAGGCGAGTTTGTCCGCCATCTGCCCGGGGTTATCCGGAAGGTACCAGCGGTAACGCGAGAAACCCTCACCATCCGGGTTGCCGACCGCCTCGATCAGGCCGCGCATGACGAAGTGCCCGGTGTCATCCTTGTTGTCGAGCATGGCCTTGCCCTCAAGCTGCGGCGCTGTCGGCAGCAGGATGAATTGGCCGGCCATGTCATCAATGAAGTAGTAACCGCGCCCCTCGTAAAAACGCACCGGGCGCAGGGCTTCGATAATCAAACGCTTGACCTCAGCAACCGGTCGCCTGGGTGACTCTTTTTCGTGGATCGACTGAGCGATTTGAAATGCCGTATCCACTTGCAGCTTCAGGCTCTGGCGCAACACTGTTTCGCTGCGTGAGCGGGTGAATTCAATATATTGGAGCGAACGATCCATCTCGGCGGTGACGCGGGTTTTGACCTGCTCGGTAACGCCCTGCTCGATGCGCTCAAACGAGGCGCGGCGTTCGGCCAGGTTTTGCCAGGCAAAAAAAGCCGCCAGCGCCACGGCTAACAACAAGGCCATGACAATGGTGCCGATCAGGTGGATCCTCGGTACGGATTTTTCGTTGGCTGCGAAGGGCATGGTTGGCCTCGTTGGCTTTCGTCCTGGCGGAAGATGACAACCCATTCTAGTCCTGACGAAAGGGATAGCAGCAACCAAATCCGGGCTTGTTGCGGTCAACCGGCAAAATGGATTGAAATTTTATATTGGCAGGGTGACTGCTGAGACCGTTTGCTGGCTGTGCTCGGATTAGCGCGGAACCGGAACCGCGCTTAATAAAGTCCCTCGCCTCCCGCCTGGAATCGTATTTCTACCTTTTGTCAGCTTGTTGCCACACTGGCTCACTGACGCCTTAAACTCCAATGAAGAAACCAAAAGGAATTAGAAATGTATAAAAACCGGGGGTTCACGCTGATCGAGATCATGGTTGTTGTCGTGATCATTGGCATCTTGGCGGCCATTGCAATACCAAATTACGCTGACTATGTAACGCGTAGCAGGATACCTGAAGCCGTCTCCGGGCTTGCAGGCCAGCGCGTCAGAATGGAGCAATACTTTCAGGATAACCGCACCTTTGTCGGCGCGTGCACGGCAGGAACGGTTGCACCACTTCCCGCTGCAACGCAAAACTTCACGTTTGCCTGCTCAAATCTTGCTGTGTCGACTTACACCGTCACAGCAACAGGGATTGGGCCAATGAATGGATTTGTATATACGGTAAATCAGGCGAATACGCGAGCCACCACGGGTGTGCCTAGCGGCTGGACGGCAAATGGGGGTTGTTGGGTAACTGGAAAAGGTGGTTTGTGCTAAAGAATCGTCCGCATGCCGGCTTTACGCTGATCGAATTAGTAATTACGGTCGCGATTTTCGGTATTTTGCTTTCTGTAGGGATACCCAGTTTTGTGACATGGACGCAAAACGCTCAAATTCGCACGGCTGCGCACGCGATTCAAAATGGTCTCCAGCTGGCTCGCGGAGAAGCCGTCAGGCGCAATGCTCTGATTCGCTTCCAGCTCACCAGCAGTCTTGACAACAGCTGTGCACTATCCACTGCCGATACCAACTGGGTTATCAGTTTTGACGATCCCAGTTCGGCATGTGGTGCTGCTTTGTTAAATGAGGCTTTCCCTGTAACGGATACAACCAACAATCCTGCGCCGAGGCTGATTCAGCTCCGCCCGTCAGCTGAAGGTTCGACACGGGTCATTGCTACGGCCACGCAATCTACAGTGATATTCAATGGTCTCGGGCGAGCTAATCAGGCGGCAACGATTAATCTGGGTCCAAGCGCTGGCGCTTGTACAGATTTCCGTTGCCTCCGCGTAACCGTCACAACAGGTGGCCAAATTCGCATGTGTGATCCGAATCTGGCGGCCGGCGACCCGCAAGCATGCTAGGAGGAAATGTGCGCAAGACTCAATCCGGCGTCATGCTTCTTGAAGCACTGATTGCCATCCTCATTTTTTCCCTGGGCGTGTTGGGGATAGTTGGCATGCAAGCCTCGGCGATTAGCGCTTCGCGTGATGCCAAATACCGGGCAGACGCCGCGCTTCTCGCCAATGAGCTGGTTGGCGGAATGAGGTCAGCGCAGCGGGATGGCCCGACATTGGCCACAAACTTCTCCAGCACCCAGGTCTGCCCGACTCCTATCGATGCCACTTCTACGCCCTTCTGTCAGTGGAAAAAGCGACTTGATAGTGGCGATTTCTTGCCCGGAACCGTAGCATTCCCACCCGTTGTCACCGTGGCTCCGGGCGTTGTCGGGCCGCCGGCAACGAGCAGTTTGGTCACCATCACGGTTTCTTGGAGTGCGCCCAATGATCCGGCGCCGCACAGCTACCGTGTCGTTGTGCAAATTATTTAAGGGCTAGGCAATGACTTCGGCCAGATATACGACTGACCTGCACAAGGAGATCAAATCCAGAGGCTCGGCTGCCGGCTTCAGTTTGGTTGAGCTGATGGTTGCCATGGTGATCGGTCTCCTTGGTATTGTTGTCATGATGCAAATGTTCAGTGTTTTTGAAGAACAAAAGCGGACGACGACCAGTGGTGATGACGCCATCAGCAGTGGTTCGATTGCACTTAATGGCCTTGTCAGGGATATCCAGCAAAGCGGTTGGGGAATTGCTCACCTGCATGTTCTTGGTTGCAGCGTCACGGGGCTGGTCTCTGGCGGGGCAGCCATTCCGCTGTTGCCGCTCACGATCAACCCGGCTGGTATTGCCGGGGATGCCAATACCAATACGCTGTTGGTCATTTACGGTAATGCTAACGGCACGGTTGAAGGGGATCTGATTGATGCTCAGCCCTCTGCGAATGCGTACGCGGTCAAGGCGGCTGAATCCTATGCGGTGGGTGATAGCGTCGTCGCTATGCCTCAGACAAGGCCGGTAACGTGCACGCTTGCAAGAACGACGGTTGCGGCTATCGCCCGGCCCAACGTGAGCGTTGCTGCCGGGGTGGCGTCGATGTCAGGTGGCCGGCTCTATAACCTTGGCGCTGCACCGGTTGTTCGTGCCTATGCCATACGTAACGGGGCACTCTCCGAGTGCAACTACATAACTTCTGATTGCGCCGCCAATGGAGCAACCTGGACGCAGATTGCTGACAACGTCGTTAGCCTCCGCGCCCAATATGGCCGTGACACAAACGTGCCGATGAATGGATCTGCTGACGTTTGGGATCAGACGATTGATACACCCGCGAGACCGGCTTGCGGGCCGATGAGGGTCTCGGCGGTTCGGCTGGCCATTGTCGCCAGAAGCAGCCAGCCTGAAAAGCGCCTGGATGGCACGATTACCGGTGCCGGGTTCGTTACGCCATTGACTCGGACGCCAGCGTGGGCGGGCAGCAATCCGGACGCCATCGCTGTTAATGCGACCAATGCGGCAGCGGTCTCATTCACCTTGCCGAACCCGAGTGGCACTTGGCCGACGTGGCAGGATTTTCGCTACAAGGTTTTTGAGACTACCGTTCCGCTTCGTAACATTACCTCGCTGGGGGCATTGCCAGAATGTTAAACCTCCCCTTAATGCGTGCGCACATGAAGCCACCGTCCCGAGAGCGAGGGGTGGTTTTGATGGTTTCGCTAATCATCCTTGTCGCCCTGACGATCGCCGGCATCGCTCTCGTTCGCTCGGTCGACACCACCAACATTATTGCCGGTAATCTGGCGTTTCAACAGTCGGCTGTCTATGCTGGTGAAGCGGGTTCTGAAGGCCCCGAAGGCGCTATCCGTGCCTTCCTTGAAGCGACTACGCCAGCGGCCAGGCAAAACGACGACTTTACCCGTGCCTATTCAGCCGCAACCCCGGCCGCCGGCAACCCGGCTTCCTGGGATGCATATTGGTCAGCCACGATCAATCCTAATCCGGTAACTCTGCCGGTAGCCGCCAAAATCTGTGTTGATCGCGCTTGTACCTTACCTACCGATGCAGCGGGAAATACCGTCTCCTACACGATTCAACGCCTGTGTCAGACGGTGGGCGACCCGATTCAGTCACCCGTCGGCTGCGCCAGCGACGAGCAGCAGGCCGCCCTGGCGGGTGGCAGCCTCGGCTCCGGAAGCGCGCAAATAAACCAGGCGCCAAGATATTACTACCGCATTACCTCCCGTGTTGCCGGTCCGCGCAACACACTCAGTTATGTTCAGACCATCGTTGCCAGATAATGCTGGGAGCTCGCCATGACCACTAAATTCCCGTTCGCCGCCATCGCCAAAAGTTTTGGTGGCGTCATCCTTACCTCTCTGGCCTTTGCCAACCTGCAGGCCGGCACGACAGCGCTGGGCACCGAACCCTTTACCTCGTCGACCAAGATCAATGCCTTGCCGAACGTCATGTTCGTTCTTGACGACTCGGGCAGCATGGAGTTCGATTACCTGCCGGACTGGGCTGGTCCCTACAGAGACATCAATAACGCGATCGCGACGCCGACGCATCGCTTCTTCAATAGCTCGTACAACGGCGTGGCCTACAACCCGGCAACCCGCTACCGTCCGCCGGTTATGTACACCAGCACCGGTGCGCTCGATACCAGTACTTACCCAAGCCAGAACGGCCAGTCGGTGGCGCAGGGCGGCGATGCTACCGCGACCACGCTGTCGCCAAACTGGCGCGCGGTTAAGAAAGATGGCTACGGTATTCAGTTCAATACCACGGTCAACCTCGAGGGTAACGCTTTTTCCTATACCGCTGTGGCGGGTGAGTATTGCACTACCGCACAACTTCGCACTTGTACCGCAGCGACCGCACCAAGTGGCTTGTACACCTTCCCGGCAAAGCTCCGCTGGTGCACTACCTCGCTGAAGGCGGTCGATACAACAGCCAATTCGAATGGCTCTTGTCAGGCCAGCAATATTGCCGATACGCCGACCAATACTGCCAATGGTGTTACCAATTACACCTTCCCGCGCATCGCCGCACCCCGTACTGCAACGATCACAGTAAACGCTGCCACCACCTTGACCGGAATTACGGTTGGCGGCCTGCAGATCATGTCAGCCAGTGCGGCGGGAGCAACGACCAGTGATGTCGCTACCCAAATCGCTTCTCAAATCAATGCTTGTACCTTTGGTGTTCCTGCCGTCAGTAACTGCGGCGTCGTTGGATACAGTGCCGCTGTTGTCGGTAGCAGCGTCATTGTCACTGCACCAGGGGCGACCACTGCCACCCCCGTCGTTGCTCCCAACACATCAACGACGCCTGGTGCGTTTAGCGTGGCTAATGTCCCGGGTGAGGCATTGTTCACCGTGATTACGCCATCCGTAACCACCTACGCCTATCCGGGCACGGCTGCCAAGGGTGTCAACCGGACTGACTGTTCTGGCTCGACCTGCACCTATGCCGAAGAAATGACCAATTACGCAAATTGGTATGCCTACTACCGGACGCGGATGCAGATGATGAAAAGCGCATCGAGCATTGCATTTTCCAATGTTGATGACAAATTCAGGGTTGGCTTTTACAGCATCAACAATGGCCTGAATGGTTCCGGTACCTACTTCATTAACCCCAGCGCCTTTGATGGCGCCCAGAAGTTTGCCTGGTACTCGAAATTCTTTAGCGCCGTGCCCTATGGCGCGACCCCGTTGCGTTCTGGGTTGGCGAATACTGGCCGTCTCTATGCCGGGAAACTCTCGACGCTGAACAGTGTTGCCGTCATCGATCCAATTCAGTACTCTTGTCAGCAGAATTTTACGATCCTGTCGACCGACGGTTATTGGAATGACACCAGTAGTCCGAAGCAGATAGACGGAAACACCGCTATCGGCCAGCAGGACGGTAGTCTTAAAAGACCTTATTACGACGGTGGAACCCAGACCCGAACAGTCACCCAAACTAACAAGTTTGAGGAACAGCTAGGCGTCAATACCTTCCTCGTTGAGAGCATGACGCGGCAACAGCAAACAGCCACCAGTCGGCTGACTAAATCGGTAGTCACGACGACCAGCTATCCGTGGAAAGAGCAAACCACAACGCTGACAACGCGATACACTCCTCTAAACAAGAACGAATACTATTTAGAGAAGAAGACCTACCCGTTAACGTCGACGACCCGTCAATTGGAAGAGCGTACTTACCAGCTAACGTCTACAACCTATCCTTTGGAGCGGTATATCAATCGACTTACCAAAGTCACCACTCCCTTGGAGGCTCGGACCTACAACGTAGAAAAGAAAACTTTCCCACTCACCCAAAAAATATTCAATATCAAAAAAGGCACTAAAAAAATCACTCAAAGTGACTATAAGATAAGCAAAGGAACCTCACTAATCACCAAAGACGTTTTTTACGTTACAAAGGGCACATCGCTGGTCACCAAAAAAGTGTTTAACGTGACAGCTACCTCCCAAGCGTTGCAGAGCAGTACCTATAAGCTCAAATCGAGCACCTATCAGCTACAGAAACGTCAGCAAGTGTCTTCAAACGGTGGTGATACCTGGGTTGATACCGGGTGGGTCAATGCGACTAGCTGTGACACGACGGCCACAGTGGCAAACTCGGTGCGCAATATTCAGTGTCAATACAGCGGCCCCACCATCGCTACCGGTCTGAACTCCTGCACGACTGTTGCGGCCTCGGTTGCGACAAACTATACGGTAGCACAGCCGGTTACCTGTACTTATGAAACCACGCCCACCGTGGCGACAGTAGGGACATGCACTGTTGTTAATCCAGGAACTACGGGACCAACCTATTCACCCTCGGTCAGCTGTGGCTACTCCCTCACTACCGTTCAGTTGTCAGGGCAACCGACCTGTAACTATAAAGACCAGACCGGCGCATTGACGATGACGGGCGACAAGGTTGTCTGTACTTACGATGTCAGTCCGACGACGACCGTTACTGGTCTGAGTACGTGCCAATGGGTGGTGCCAACGACTGCGGCCGCTTCACCAAAAACGGAATGTAGCTATGAGGGCGAAACAACGGCATCAGGGCTGAGTCTTTGCGCTGTCGTTGCCCGGGCTACCGCGACGACGAATAATTCGACGTGGAATACTGCGTATTCGTGCGCATATGACACAAATTCGACACCGACGCAGAATCAGACGACCTGTCAATGGGTAGTTCCGGCAGCCGCAACTTCACCAAAGACAGAGTGTCGCTATCAAGCGGAAACATTTGAAGCTGATCAGACGAGTTGTTCAAGCTATACGAAGAATTCCAGCACAGCGGATACTGCTAACTGGAATACGGCGGTTACGTGTGCTTACCAAGCCAAGGTCGATACGCCTAACTTGGATTCTTGCTCACGGGTGACACCGTCTCCGGTAGCATCTGCGATGAAAACGGAGTGTAACTACCAAAGCGAAACCTTTGAGCCAGCTCAAACTACATGTACAAGAGTGACTGCAGGGAACAGTAGCGCTACAACCATAAATAAAGCGGTAACGTGCGAATACGAAACCTCTTCCACAGATACACCTAATGTAGCTAGCTGCACGTGGACACTTCCGTCAAACGTGTCAGCCTCTAAGACAGAATGCAGATACGCCACATCGGCCTCTGCGACAGCTAGTCAACAAACTACCTGTGTGGCTGTGGATAGTACAGTGGGAACCCCTATCACCAATACCGTTTATGAAGGGCCAAAAGTTACCTGTAACTATCACAGCAATCCCGCAACAACATTGACGAGCCAATCTAGTTGTACTTGGGTGGTTCCGACGCCTTATAAATCGGCATCCAGGACGGATTGTGTCTACACCGCTGCCGCCGCAACGCCTTCGCCAAATCTCGCTACTTGCACTGCGGTAGCTGCTTCAACCGGCAATACCAATGGCACAATCTGGACAGGTCCGACAGTGGCATGTAACTACCAAGCACCGGTAATGGAGTCGACCGGTTTGACGACGTGTACATCGGGAACAGCCTCGTCTGGCTCGACTTTAGATGCTTACTATACCTGCGGTTATGGTGCGGGTGTTGCCGCCACCAATTTGAACGCCTGCGTAGTTGACTTGGCAGAGAGCGGGCCAAACTATAGTAATGGCTCATACACAGCGTGTGCCTATCAGGGGGCGGTTTCTACAGTCCAAAACGTGGCATCCTGCACGCCTGTGCTTCAGTCTGCGACTTTCGCGACGCCACAAAAAACCTGCGTTTATGCTTCCGCTACTACTACTGCCTCAGACTTGAGTGGTTGTACCAAACAAGACCAATCCACGGTTGCGCCGTTTCTTGGGCCGGAAGTCGCGTGTGCATATTCAGGAACGGCATCGGCGATTGTTTCGAATGCATCTTCATGTGATGCCAATCGGCAGGGAGTATCCCCCTTTACCGGCCCGGCCGTGGATTGCGCCTACAACGCGACGCCAGTCACAACCAGCGGCGTTTCGACATGTTCTACCATTATCCAATCAACTGCTCCTAACTTTACGGGTCCTGCCGTGACATGCACTTACGGAACGGCAATTGGTTGGTCGACAGCAACAGTTGCTTGTACAGAGCTTGGGCAATCGGATGGACCTAATTACGTTGGCCCGGCGAGGGAGTGTGCTTATACAAGCCCTCCGGTAGATAATTTGGTCGGCAACTGCACCGAAGTGCCCCAATCTACTGGTCCGACATATAACCAACTGGTTGCCAAACATTGCGTTGGTGGACCTTTCTTGGTGGACAGTACCGCCCCTGATGTCACGGTCGATAGCTGCTCTACAGATCCGACTTCAACGGGAAGCCCAATTACTGTCAGCACGGCCACCAGTTGTACTTATCAGGCGGCATCTATCGTTGATACGCCAACCTGCACGGCGGTGACAGCCTCAAGTGGCTCGCCTTTTGTCACTTCTGTGAGCTGTCCGGTCACCAATTCCGCCTTGGCTTGGGTTGCCGTTGCGCCAACTTGTACCCCCGCAGGAACAACCTCGCCATTGACCTTCGATGGCACTGGCAAGTTGGTCGAATGTAAATCAACGGACATCATCGGTAGTGCTGCGTCACCTGTTCCAACCGGCACCTGCACCGCCGGAACTGACGCAGTCACCAAAGTGCAGACCAACTGCAGAACTTTGCTGAGCACTGGCCCGACACCTACCCCACCAACAGGCACTGGTGCATGTGTGACTGCCAATCCTGCGGTTGGACCGAGTTTTATCAAGACAACCTGTGACACGCAGACGACGCCGACTACTGTTATGGGTTGCTCGGCGCCGGCGCCCTCGTCGCCACTTTGGCAAACTGTTACCTGTGTTGATAACCTTGGGACAGGAACAAGTGACACGTTGGCCGACGTGGCCGCCTATTACTACTACACGGACTTGCGAACGCCGTTATTGAACAACTGTGTCGGCGCGGTTGTGTCGCCGGCAGTCACTGGTAGCACGCTTTGCACAAATACAGACGCCATGAACAATGTGCCGACAACTACAAGTGATCCACATAATTTTCAGCACATGACAACTTTCACGCTGGGGCTGGGGGCGTCCGGTTACATGAAGTTCTCCGACACCTATACAACCGACTCGACAGGTGATTTCACGACGGTTAAGGGGGTCAGTCCTTATGATCCGGGCAACGGGATCGTTGCCGACCCAACGAATGGTGTCTGTTCATGGCAGGCTAACGGAAACTGTAACTGGCCTTTCCCCGCCAGCAATGAGCAAACGACGATTGATGACCTCTGGCACGCAGGGGTGAATGGACACGGCGCTTATTTCAGCGCCACTGATCCGGTATCGTTGTCGAACAGCATTTCGGCGGCGCTGTCCGGTGTTGCCGCTGCAGGTGGTGCGGCGGCGGCGCCTTCGGTGAGCACCCCGAATTTGTCGCCATCTGACAACTATGTGTTCAGCTCGACCTACACGACCTCCGACTGGACCGGTGAGCTGGTTCGCAAACAGATCGATCCATTTACTGGCGCCGTCTCAACAACCAATGACTGGGCGGTTCAGGCCAAGCTGAATGTCAAGGCGTCACGCTCTATCTACACCTTCGATGCCACTGTTGCGACGACGAAGCTAAAGGCATTCACGAGTGCGAATTTTGCGACTAACGCCTACTTCAATATGCCGCACATTTCGACCTCGCCAACGGGCTTGACTCAGTTCCTCTGTGCATCGACAGATATTTGCCTCTCGGCAACGGATCAGGACTCATCACATGCTTCCGGTGGCAACCTGGTGGATTATTTACGTGGTGTCAGAACCTGGGAAGGTGCTGAAATGAATAACACCAAGTATTACCGCCAGCGTCAGCATGTTCTGGGTGATCTGGTTAATGCTTCGGCAATTTATGTGACGAAACCCCAGTTTGACTATGCTGATCCTGGATACGCTACCTTTGTGACGAATCAGACGTCTCGTCAGGCGGTGGTCTATGCCGGTGCGAATGATGGCATGTTGCATGCATTTGCCGCCAAGGGTAGTGCTGCAACGGAAGCATTAGTCGAGGCGGCTGCTACCGCAAGCGCCCAGTCGTTCCTGGATCCAACCAACGCGACGCTCCTTACGGCAGCCAATACGGCTATTGCTGCAGCCAATACGGCGACGGCAGCGGATACGGTAGTCGGGCAGGAGTTGTGGGCCTATATCCCGTCGATGGTTCTGCCCAATATGTACAAACTGGCCGACAAAAAGTACAAGGACAAGCATCAATACTTTGTTGATGGGACGCCTACTGTCGGCGATATCTGCACGGCAAATTGCACCTTGGCTACAGCAGTCTGGAAGACGATTCTGGTCGGTGGCCTGGGGCGTGGCGGGCGCGGTTACTACGCGCTGGATATTACCGACCCGGCCAACCCCAAAGCATTGTGGGAGTTCACCGACACGAATCTCGGTTACTCCTACGGTAATCCGCAAATTTCCAAGTTGAGCAATGGTACCTGGGTGGTTCTGGTGACTTCGGGTTACAACAATATTGCGAACTCGGATGGCGCGGGGGGCGATGGCGTTGGCCGCTTGTATGTGCTGAATGCCACGACCGGCGCACAGATAGCCAGCGTCTCGCCGATTTCCACCGGGGTTGGTAGTACTGGCACTCCGAGCGGATTGGCGAAGATCACCGCACAGGTGCTCAATCCGGCTTCGGATAATACGATTGAGGCGGTTTACGGTGGCGACCTGTTGGGAAATCTATGGCGCTTTGATGTCAACAACACGATCGGTGCCACCGGCTACGATGCGCAATTGCTGGCGACGCTGAAAGATGGCTCCGATAATCCGCAACCGATCACGACCAAGCCGGAAGTTGGCTTGATCGAGGGTAACAAGGTGGTCTTTATCGGTACGGGTCGTTATCTGGCTGCATCGGATGCCAGCGATACCAGTCAGCAGTCACTGTATGCGATCAAGGATGTGCGTTCGCCGACGTCAATCCCCGGTACCGCGATTTTCGACAACCCGGGTGGCTCACCGCGTGTTGCGGGAACCAGCAGCGAAGGGTTTGTGCGGCAGATTCAGTCCGAGACCACTTGTTCAACGAGAAATGCTGCCGTAGGTCTTTGCACCGCCGGATCGACTGTTCTCACCAGTACCAAAAATCCGGTTATTTTTGGTTCTGATAATGGCTGGTTTGTCGACTTCATCTACTCCTCCGAGCGGGCGAATACCGACCCGGCCTTGGCTCTGGGTTTGCTGGCGGTCAATACCAACGCCCCAAGCTTGCTGGCTTGCGACGTCGGGGGCAAGAGTTACTCCTACTTCCTCGATTACCTGACGGGCGGCCCGATCGTATCTCCGGGCAATGGTGATCCAGCGGATGGCAATAACGGCATTGTCGGCAGGTCGCTGGCGAATGAACTAGCATCGGCTCCATCGATTGCGATTACCAAGAGCGGCAAGTTGATTATTCTGACCGGTCTGTCCGGTGGCGGCATCAACAGTGGCGGCGCACCGCAGACGCCCCTCCTGGCGCCTACCAAGCGTACTTCATGGCGTGAGTTGATCAGAGGAAACTAGGCGATACTCTGCAGTATCACTGATCGCCCCAAAAGCGGCACCTTGACCGGTGCCGCTTTTCTTGATGCTTAAAGAGCGAAGCCGGCTTGCGCCGCTTTCCGAGGAACAGATGTCTGAGCTGCTGCTACGTTCGCTTGCCTACCTGCAGAAAATCACTGCGCGGATTGTTCTCGACCCTGAACGCCGCCTACTCGTTGCGTTAGTTGTTTCAACGATTGCACACCTGTGGGCTCTCGCGCAACCCGGCTTGTTGTCATCAAGACTTTCAACCCGTTCGCTGGGGACTTTGCAAGTTACCCTGGCTCAGCCGGCCGACAAGCCACCCCTGCCGGGAGAGCTTGAGGCAACGAACAGTCCTCCGGTTGAGGCACCGGCAGTCGTGCTTGAGGTGCCAGAAAAAATTGAGAAGGTCGTTGTGACGCCAGTGGCACAGGAAAGGAAAATATTGCCGATGCCGGAAAGCGTGCCAGCCGAAAAAGCCGTTTCGCAAGCAACGAAAACACCGCAACAGGCTGAGGCATCACCAGGTATTCCTCAAGCAGGGGGGACCGGCCCGGCAAGAGAGGTGGATATCGAGTTCGAGATTACCAGCGGTGCCGACAAGAAGTTGCTCGGTAGCGGACACCATCGTTATATTTCTTCAGAAGGCGAGTATTTCGGGGTCAGCGTCAGTCAACAGCTGGCCGCCGACGGCGGCACGCCAGCCGAGCAATGGAAACTCGATATCTCTGGCCGGATTAGCATGCATGGCTTGAGTCCTATTCTCTTTCAAATGCAGGGGGCCGTGCCGGAACGGCTGATGGCGATCAAAGAGGTCACCGAAGATGTCGCTCCTGATCCGAGCAAACCTCGAAGCGGGCGAATGCCCGACGGCATTCTGGATCGCCAAAGTCTGCTCTATCAATTCATGATGCGGCCGCCGGTCAGTGCCGGTGGCAAGTTATGGCTGACTGATGGAAACAAGCACGGTCAATATAGCTACAAGGTCGCGGGGTCTGAGTCACTGCGCATTGGCTCGCTTGGCGAGTTCCGCACGGTCAGGGTTGTTATTACGGCGGATGAGGGCAGTGAAATGATCGAGTTGTGGCTACTGCCGGAATCGCATTATCTGCCGGCCAAGGTTAGGCATACCGATGGGCGTGGCTTGATCACCGAGCAGGTGGCGATTTCCTTGGGGTTCAAGCAGTAGCTGGGTTTTAGGCTGCCATAGGCAGACTTGTTTCCGAGGAACTCTTTTAATTCGGTTACGAAAAAATCGCGGGATGGCATTTTCCATTCGCGACTCCGAAATAAAAAAGGCGGAACACATCGTTCCGCCCTTGCCTGCCAATTACTCGTCTTCGTCGTGTAGCTGGAACTTGCTCGCCATCTGCTGTTGCACGTTGGGTGGTACTGCCGAGTAACGGGCAAATTCGATGGTGTAGCTGCCCTGGCCACCGGTCAGGGATTTGAGGCGTGACTGGTAGTCGTTGAGTTCAGCCAGCGGCACTTCGCCGTTGATCGCCGACATCCCGTGGCCGCGCCCGTCGGTGCCGGTAATGTGGCCGCGACGGCTGGAAAGGTCGCCGGCCAGATCGCCGATGGCGCTCTCGGGGACGACGATTTCGATATTGACGATAGGCTCCAGCACGATTGGTTTGGCGGCGCGGATGGCGTCGATGACGGCCTTGCGCCCGGCAACCACAAACGCGACTTCCTTGCCGTCCACCGCGTGCGTCTTGCCATCAAAAACCGTGACCTTCAGGTCGTCGACCGCATAACCCGCGACAACGCCGCCTTCCAGCCCCTGGCGCACGCCTTTTTCGACCGCCGCCATAAAGACGCCGGGAATGACGCCGCCCTTGACTGCATCAACAAACTCGAAGCCTTCTCCGCGCTCCTTGGGTTCTATGCGCAGATGCACCTCGCCGAACTGCCCTGCGCCGCCGCTTTGCTTCTTGTGCCGGTGAACGCCCTCGGCTGAGCCGGTGATCGTCTCGCGGTAGGGAATGCGCGGCGGCTTGGTATCGACTTCCAGTTTGTACTGGCTGACCATCTTCTCCAGCTTGGCCTTGAGGTGAATCTCGCCGAGACCGCGTATCACCGTTTCGTTACTGGTCGGGTGACGCTCGACGACAAAGGTCGGGTCCTCAACCGCCAGCTTGTTGAGAATGTCGAAAAGGCGCTGCTCGTCACCTTTCTTTTTGGTTTCCACCGCCAGCCCGGCCATCGGCGTCGGGAAAGCAAGCGGGACGAGGTGAATATGGTCTTCATCATGCGAGTCGTGCAGCACGCAATCAAAGTCGATTTCGTCGACCTTGGCGACGGCGCCAATATCGCCCGGCAGCAATTGATCGACCTCGACCGATTCCTTGCCCTGCAACTGGTAAAGATGGGCGACCTTGAACGGGCGCTTGCTGTCGCCGACAAACAATTGCATGTCCTTCTTCACCGTGCCCTGATGGACGCGGAAAATGCCGATTTTGCCCATGTAGGGATCGGCAACCACCTTGAAAACATGTGCCAGCACGTGTTTGTCGGCATCCGGCACGGCCAGGAAAGGCTCGGTCTTGTCGCCCGGCTCACCCTTGTAGAACGGTGGCGGGTTGCCTTCCTGCGGGTTCGGTGCCAGCGAGGCCAGGGCGTGCAGCAGTTCCTTGATGCCGGCGCCGGTTTTGGCGGAAACAAACAGAATCGGGATCAAATGCCCTTCGCGCAGGGCTTTCTCGAAAGGCGCATGCAAAGCGGCAGCGCTTGGATCAGCACCGTCTTCAAGATATTGGGCGAGCAGGTCTTCGTCTTCCTCGACGATCTGGTCAATCAGCGCGCGGTGGGCGGCAGCGACTGACTCAAAGTCGGCATCCCCGGCATCATGCTCAAGCACTTCGACAACATCCGCCGCACCATGCGCCGGCAGGTCGAGCAGCATGCACTGTTTGCCGAAACGCTCGCGAATGTCAGCAACCAGCCCCGGCAAGTCGAGGTTGTCGGCGTCGATCTTGTTGATGACGATCATCCGGCACAGCTTGCGCTCGGCGGCGTGGCGCATCATGCGCTCGGTCATCAATTCGATGCCGGTTTGGGCGTTGACCACAACCAGCGCAGTATCGACCCCGGCCAGGGCGGCAATCGACTGTCCGGCAAAATCCGGGTAGCCCGGTGTGTCGATCAAATGGATGTGGGTGTTTTCATGGCCAAAATTGACGATGGCAGAGGTCAGGGAGTGGCCGGCGTCTTTTTCCTGTGCGTCAAAGTCACAAACGGTACTGCCTTTTTCAACGCTGCCTTTGGCGGAAATGGCGCCGGAGGCGAACAGCAGCGCTTCGGCCAGGCTGGTTTTGCCGGCAGCGCCATGACCAACCAGCGCAACAGAACGAAGTGCCTCGGTGGTGTACTTGGACATCTTTTTCTCCCTGAACTTTTTAGAATTTACCGAGCCAATATATTACGCCCCTGCGGCGTCGGGCGGTGATTTGAGTGCGCCAGTGGGTGTATTCAAAGTGTGAGTCAAGCTTGCCCATCCGTTCGCCCTGAGCCCTGTCGAAGGGCTTGTCAGCGCAGTAATCTGTGGTTCGACAGGCTCACCAGGAGCGGATACTCCGTACACTTTCGATTGCACCCGGCTATGCACCCCGCCCTTTTCTTATGCAGAATGCGGCTATCGATGAATTTGTACGTATTTTGGAGCCGACCATGAATAGCCACGACGAACTAGCCCGCTGCCTGCAACGCAATCGGATTTCCCGCCGCCAGGTGCTCTGGCTACTGGGGGCTGGCGCTTTGTCGGGGTGTGCAAGTTCACCAACCGGTGGCGGGGCGATACTGGTCGGCATGAGCGAGGATGAGGAAAAACGGGTTGATCAGCAGGTTGCCCCACAGCAGTTTTCCCAGGATTTCGGGCCGGTACAGGATGCGGCGATCAATAATTATTTGACGACGGTTGGCCAGCGGCTGGATGCCAAAGCGCATCGGCCACAAATGCCCTATTCGTATCGTGTGCTCAACGCCAATTACGTCAATGCTTACACCTTTCCCGGCGGCGCGATGGGCGTGACGCGCGGGATTCTGATCGATCTTGATAACGAAGCGGAACTGGCAGCGTTGCTCGGTCATGAGCTTGGGCATGTCAACGCCCGTCACGCCGCCCAGCGTCAGGGTCAGTCGATGGTCGCTCAGGTGGCCATTGCCGGCGCCAACATAGCTGCCGCCGGTACCGGCTTCGGCAGCCTGGTCGATATTGGCAGCCAGCTCGGCGCCAGTGTTCTGCTCTCCAGCTACTCACGCGATAACGAGCGCGAGGCGGATGAATTGGGGCAGGAGTACATGGTGCGCGCCGGCTATCCGGCAAGCGGCATGATTGGACTTCAACAGTTGCTGGTTGATCAGCAGAAGGAGTCGCCGGGCATGTTGCAGACAATGTTCTCAACGCATCCGATGAGCAGCGAGCGGCGCGATACCGCGAAAAAATTGGCCGAAAGCAAATATGCGGCGACCAATACGCGCGATCCGGGCCAGGAGCGCTTCATGGACAATACCGCATCCTTGCGCCGACTCAAGCCGACCATTGAGGCCTGCCAGAAAGGCGAAACGGCGATGGCCGGCAAAGCTTACGGCAAGGCTGAAGAGCAGTTTCGTTTTGCCCTGAAAGCCACGCCACGTGATTATTCCGCCAATCTATTGATGGCCAAGTGTCTCTCGATACAGGACAAGGATGCGCAGGCCCTCGAATATGCCCGCACCGCGAGCAGGATTTACCCGCAGGAAGCACAGGCGCACAAGATGGTTGGCGTACTTGCCCTCGCTCAGCGCGACCCGGCCTCGGCCTACACGAGCCTTGATCAATATGATCGCTTGATGCCGGGCGATGCCAGCATCACTTTTCTCAAGGGTGTATCACTCGAAGGCATGGGCAAGCGTCAGGAGGCGGCGAAGGAGTACACCAGTTATCTGCGGCGGAGCAACAAAGGGCAGGCCGCTGAATATTCTTACAGCCGCTTGAAGAACTGGGGCTATTTAAAGTGACATATAAATTGTCTTGAATTGGCCGTTGACCGCAAGGATTGTCGATTTAGCATCTGCCATGTCCGAATATTTCCAGATTCCCAGCCCGTTCGACGTTGAAACCGGCACAGTCCTGTTACTTGAGCCGAAATCGGCACGGGAAAATGAGTTGCGCCAGCAGTTGCTCGATGAAACTTATCCCAAGCCTTTTGTCATTGATAACGGCGAGCGGCGTTACCTGTACTTCAACGTGCGACTGATGCAGAGCGAGATGCTTTTGCGCACGCCGAATTCGCTTGAGTTGCGGTACACCCAGAAAATGATGGCATTTTTGCTTTTTCATCCAAGGCCCAAACGCATTGCGCTGATCGGGCTGGGCGGTGGATCATTGATCAAATTCTGCCACCAGCGGTTGCCCGGTGCACAACTGACAGCGATTGAGCTGAACCCGGATGTGATCGCCTGGCGCGACGCCTTCATGCTGCCGCCGGACGGCGCGCGTTTGCAGGTGATAGAAGCGGACGGGGCGGAGTATCTGGCGGCCGCCGAGAAAGGTATCGATGCTTTACTGGTCGATGCCTTCGACAAAACCGGCTTCGCTCCCAGTCTGGCCAACCGGGAATTCTTCGAGTCTGCCTACGCCAAGTTATCCGGCAACGGTGTCCTGGTAATCAACCTGGCCGGCGAGAAGGAAAGCTATGCCGGGCTGATCGGTGAGGCGATGCACGTCTTTGATGATCAGGTGATTGTCATTTCGGTGCCGGATGACGGCAACCACGTTCTGTATGCCTTCAAGGAGCACTACTTCGAACCCCGTTGGCGCTGGCTGCACAGTTTTGCCAAGGAACTGCGCGCCAATTACGGGCTGGATTTCCCGGCCTTTGTGCAGAAGATGGAGCGCTCGTCAAAGCTTGGTTTGGCGCGGCGTGAGGCGTTTCGGCGGCGTTAGAGTGAAATCTGTAAGCGATCAGGCATTGTTTCTCTGGCATCAACTGCGCAGCCTTGACGTAAATAGCGCAAATAGGGGACAGACCACGGTTTTTGTCTCCCTGGCTCCGAAAACTGTGGTCTATCCCATATTTGCTCAGCCGGTCGCCGTCACGCTGCAACCCGTTGGAAAATACGGATACGTGGCGCGATCCGATCTTGCAGTGTCCGAGCGGCGATCCGTATGTCGTACTCGGTTTGCAGATTGAGCCAGAAACGTGGTTCCATTCTGAAAAACAAGCCGAGGCGTAGCGCCGTATCGGCCGTAACCGGGCGGTGGCCGTTCACCAGTTCGCTAATGCGGCTCGGCGATACATCGATGTCGGCCGCAAGCTGACGGGCAGAGATAGCCATCGGCTTCATAAAGTCCTCCAGCAGGATTTCGCCGGGATGGATTTCGTCAAGTAATTCAGCCATATTCAACTCCTAGTGGTAGTCCACAATTTCAACTTGGTGCGCGCCGTCTTCCCGCCAGACAAAGCACACGCGCCATTGGTCGTTGACGCGGATACTGTGCTGCCCCTTGCGGTTTCCCTTGAGGGCTTCGAGCTGATTCCCTGGAACCCTCAAGCTGGCCAGTTCGATTGCCGCGTGCAATTGCAGTAACTTGCGTCGGGCCACCCGTTCGATGTTCCGAAACATCGGCACTGCCTGACTATGAAAAAGCGCCTCGGTATCGAGGCATGAAAAAGAGTGGATCATGCGTCATGATATTCCGTATAACGGAATCTGAAAAGCAGAAACTTATCTTGCTAGTGATAGTTCTATTACGCAATGCCTAACGCAATTCTGCCGTGCCTGCGCGAAAAGACGCGTAATTTAGTGGACGTAACTAATACAGCGCTTATGACTGGTACTGCGCCATAAAACGACGGTCGATCCAGTCTTTGAGGGTCCACGCCCAGCCGCCAGCAGCTGCAAATGATCCCCAGGAAAGAATGGCTTCTTTAGGACCAGTGGCGAGCAGGTAGAGGCTGCGTTTTTGCGGTTGATAGCTGGTCGGTTCTTGTCCGTTGAGCGCCTGTTGCAAGTTCATGGTCAGCACCGGGCCGGCGCGAACGGCGTAGACGCCGGACTTGGCGTGTGGGGAATCGATGCGTGTAGAGACATCGCCAGCGGCAAATACGTTTTTGTGCGAGGTGCTTTGCTGGCCATCACCAACGGCTATGAAGCCTCGTTCGCAGAGGGCGAGGCCGGATGTGGCGAGCCAGGTTGGTGGGGCGACGCCGGTTGCAGCAATGATGCCATCGCAGGCGATCAGCTCGCCGCTGTTGAGAACCAGGCCTTCTTCGTGACCGCTGGCGCGTCCGGCATGCTGGATGATGCCGCGCGATTTGAGCAATTTCTCCACCCGCTTGATGACCCCCGGTGCATGGCCGCCGAGCAGCGCACCGCTGCTGACCAGAACGACAGAGACTTTGTCGGCTGGGAGATGTCGACGCAGCGCATAGTCGATAGCCAAAGCCAGCTCAATGCCGGCGGCGCCGCCACCGATGATGGCGAGGCGTGCGGCACCGGAAGCGATCAGCGCCGCCTCAGCACTCTTCCAGCCAATGGCAAATTGCTCGAGCGGACGAATCGGCAGGAGCGGGGCGCCGCTGTGGCTCAGCGCACTGCTTTCGACACGTGCACCGGTATCGATGGAGATCACGTCGTAGGCAATTTTCCCGGCATTTTGGCAGTTGACCGCACCAGTTTCGGCAGCCATGCCGCAGATGGTGTCCTGCACCCAGCGAATGCCGGCTTTTTCAACCAGTCCGGCGAGCGGGGCGGCGCATTGGTCTAGCGTGTAATGGCCGGCGATCCAGCCGGGGATCATGCCGGAGTAGATTTGTCGCGGATAAGGGCAGATCAGCGTGACTTCGACATCGGGCCACGGTTGCATGGCCAGATTACGGATGACGTTAAGGTGAGCGTGGCCGGCACCGGCGAGCAGGAGGCGTTTCATGTTGATCTGAGCAATTCGGGGTGGGTGATGGAGAGGCGGGTAAGGTCGGCGGGTTCGTCTACATCCCATAGTACCGGCAATTCGCGCCAGCTTAAGCCAGTATTGCGCAGACGCTGGAAGGTTTGTTCGAGCACCGTTGGGCAACCCCAAGTCATGTCGGCAAAGACGGCTGGTTCAGTCTGGCGCAGGCCGATCAGGACATAGCCGCCATCTTCGGCGGGGATCAATACGGCGTCGTTTTCGGTAAGGGCGCTGGCGGCTTGTTGTAGATGAAGCGGGGTGAGGGCGGGGCAGTCAGTGCCGATGATCAGGGTGGGGCCGTTAATTGTGGCCAGCATGCGCTGACCGAGATCGCCGTCTGCTTGCTGGCGCAATGTGAGCGGGCTGAGTGCAGCGCAGGCAGCGAATTCAGGGTGGCTGGTATCGGGCGTGCACCACAGGGTTACCGGGCCGAGATTGGCTTGCAGGGCGGTGCGCACCGCAGCGTGTAGAAAACGGCGGTGGAGAACGGCGGCACCCTCGGCGCCAAGCGCTGGAATCAGGCGCGTCTTGGTCTGGCCGGGAACGGGGGCGCGGGAGAGGATGGCGATGCTGATAGGCGAGTGCTTACTGCGCGTTTGGGGCATAGCCGTATTCAATTGCGAGTTGTTGGGGGTCGGCACCAAAGTAGAAGCGCAGGCGCAGCCACCACATGGTGAGGATGGTGCGCAGGATGCCGTGTTTCTCCCAGCGCCGGCCAGCGGTGGTGACTTTGGCGCGCAGACAGGCCGGGCGGCTCACGGCCTTCAGGCGCTGCGAGAGGACGATGTCTTCCATCAGCGGCAAGTCAGGAAAACCGCCGATTTGCTCAAAGACGCTGCATTTTACGAAGATGGCCTGATCGCCGGTGGCGATCCCGGTTAGTCGGGAGCGCTGGTTCATAAACGCTGCGATGACGGGAAACCAGCGGGATTTGCCGCTAATCCGTAGATCGAATCGACCCCAGTCGGCCCCGTCATTGATTGCCTCCAGAATCAGGCGATCTGCCGTTGCTGGCAAACGGGTGTCGGCGTGCAAAAAAAGGAGAACATCGCCTTGTGCCACTGCCGCTCCGGCATTCATTTGCCGTGCCCGGCCACGCGGGGCTGGCACGATCTGATCGGCGAGGGTGCTGGCAATTTCAACAGATTTATCACTGCTTCCGCCGTCGACCACAATAATCTCGGCCTCCAGTTCACGGGCGGCGGCGAGCGTTGCGTCGATGCCGGCTTCCTCATTCAGCATCGGCACGATGATGCTCAAACTCATGGCGTCGCGCAGGCTTCCTTGTCGGCGACAAAGTGGAAGTCGGCAAAGCCGGCATGCGCTGTTTCGCCGGTATTGTCGGTGTCGCTGGCCAGCGCCATGCCGCTCAGGCGGCCGGGGATGCCGGCGAAAGCACGCTTGAAATCTTCGGCGATATTGCGTCGTGCGTTGACCCAGCGCCCGGCTTTGGCATCTCCGGTTTCGATCACCAGCATTTGTGTGCGGTCAGTGTAGGCATTGGGCTTAAGGGTGCCGATCGGGTGCTTGTTGTCCCAGACGTAGTTGAGCGCCGCATCCGGCACTTGCGGGCCCCAGATCGAGCGGGCCAGCGAGAGTTTGGTGCGGGTGGCGAAACCAAGCGCTTCGGGTGGCACGGTGAAGGTCAAGTAAACCCGAGCCGCGTAGTCATCGCCAGCTTTGGTGTTGAGATCGGCATTGACCAGCGGCGCGTCGACACGCCAGCGCCAGCAGAGAATGGGGGTTTTCTCCAGATCGACCTCCAGCGTCCGGCCAAATAACGCCATGCTTTTGACGGCAGTGGCTTCGATGGCATTGACGCCATCCCAGTTGCGTTGCTTGTACTCGGTGGCGGGGAATTTGTCGCTGAGGCGTTCCGATTTCCAGCCCGCCGGCAAGGTGCCGGTTTTGCCGTCAAATTTGCCGACCCAGAGCGGCTCGGCGTTAACGGTTACGGTCAACGCCGAAAACAGGGCAAAAATTAGTGCGTGTTTCATGATCAACCCCGCCGCCAAGTGTGAAAGCGTTCAACCCAGACCAGCAGACCCTTCGGCGCATTCGCCTTTTTCCACACCCCGGCGACGTATTTGTTGGCCTCGGCCATCGTCGGGTAAATATGAATGGTGCCCAAGATTTTGTTAAGGCCGATGCCCTGTTTCATCGCCAGCACGTATTCGGCGATCAGGTCGCCAGCGTGCTCGCCGACGATGGTGACGCCGAGGATGCGGTCGCTGCCGGGGGCGGTTAGTACCTTGATGAAACCGTGCGCCTCGCCATCGGCAATCGCGCGGTCGAGATCGTCGATGCCATAGACGCTGGCTTCGTAGGCGATGTTTTTCTCCTTGGCTTCCAGTTCGTTCAGGCCGACGCGCGCCACTTCCGGCTCGGTGAAGGTCGCCCAGGGGATCACCGTGTAATCGGCCTTGAACTTCTTGAACGGGTCGAACAGCGCATTGACTGCCGCGTACCAGGCCTGATGGGCGGCGGTGTGGGTGAATTGGTAAGGCCCGGCGACATCGCCGGCGGCGTAGATGTTGGGGTAGCGGGTTTGCAGGAACTCGTTGGTGTCGACCGTTTTGCCGACCGGAATGCCGAGTTCTTCCAGCCCGTAGCCTTTGAGATTGGCAGCGCGGCCAACGGCGACCAGCACCTCGTCGAAAGGAATGCGCACTTCCTGCCCGGCGTGTTCGGCAATCAGGATTTTTTCGCCGTTTTCAATGACAAAACGCTTCGCCGCATGATTGACCGCCACCTTGACGCCGTCGGCGATGAAGCGCTGCATCACCAGCTCGGAGACTTCCGGGTCTTCGCGCATCAGCAGGCGCGGTGCCATTTCAACTTGCGTGACCTGGCTGCCGAGGCGGGCGAAGGTCTGCGAAAGCTCGCTGCCAATCGGCCCGCCACCGAGCACGACCAGACGCTTGGGCAATTCGCGCAGATTCCAAATAGTGTCGGAGGTCAGGCAGCCGACTTCGCTTAGCCCGGGAATCGGCGGCACGAAAGGCCGCGCGCCAGTGGCAATGACGATGCTGCGTGTGCTCAGGCGCTGGGTTTGGCCGTTGTGGTCGGTGATGTCCACTTCCCACGGTGAGACGATTTTGGCCGTCGCTTCGAGGACTTCAACGCCCAAATCGGTATACCGTTCGACCGAGTCGTGCGGTGCAATATCCTGAATCACCCGTTGCACGCGCTCCATTGCCTCGGCAAAATTGAACTCGGCCTTGGCGCTGTGGATGCCGTAATGCTGGCTGTGCGCCATCTGCGACAGCAGCTTGGCCGAGCGAATCAGCGCTTTGGAGGGCACGCAGCCGGTGTTCAGACAGTCGCCGCCCATCTTGTGTTTTTCCACCAGCGTGACTTTGGCTTTGACTGCTGCCGCGATGTAGGAAGTCACCAAACCTGCTGCCCCAGCACCGATGACGACCACATTGCGGTCAAATTTGGCCGGCTTCTGCCAGGCCGCGTAAACCTTGCGCGCCTTGACCAGATCGACGATTTTTTTGGCGATCAGCGGGAAGATGCCGAGCAACACAAATGAGCCGAGCAGGCCGGGCGAGACAATGCCGGACAGCGAATCAAGCTGCGCCAGCTGGGTGCCGGCATTGACATAGACCACCGTGCCGGCCAGCATGCCGAGTTGGCTGACCCAGTAAAAAGTCCGCGCCTTCATCGCCGTCAGACCCATCAGCAGGTTGATCAGAAAGAAGGGAAAGGCCGGTACCAGACGCAGGGTGAACAGATAAAACGCCCCTTCGCGCTGGACGCCGTCGTCGATGGTTTTCAGGCGCTGGCCGAAACGTTTGAGTACCCAGTCGCGCAGCAAAAAGCGCGACATCAGGAAGGCCAGTGTGGCGCCGATCGTCGAGGCGAAGGAAACAATGATCAGCCCCCAGAAGAGCCCGAAAACCGCACCGCCTGCCAGTGTTAACAAGGCAGCACCAGGCAGCGAAAGGGCGGTGGCGATGACGTAAATAACGAAGAAAATGCCGGCTGCGAGCAATGGTTGCTGCGCCCGGTAAGCTTCAATGGCGGCTTGTTGCGACTTGAAGAAATCAAGGCTCAGGTAACGGCCAAGATCGAAGGCGAAGTAGGCGATGATGAGGGCGAGAATCAGCCCGACTAATCCCAGTTTTTGACGGTTCATGGCGCGCTCAGCAGCAAGAGCCGGCTTTGGGATCGCTGCTTTCGCGATCAAAAGGCAGGTCGCTGCCACAGCCGGCGAAAATGCCGTAGTGGTGATCGAAATTGCCGATGAATTCAAAGTGTTCGCGCAAACGCGTCTCGGCCAGCATGCGCCAGGTGTTGCCGCAAACCGGGAAGATCTTGCCGGTTTCCATCGTGTGGTGCTTGTCGAAAACAAAACGATGCGGATGTTCAGCAATACTGCCGCGATAAATTACCGCCTGGCCGTAATCCTCGCAGGCACTTTCTAGGCCGTCGAGCTTGAATAGCCGCCAAGTGGCCGAATGAAAATTAATGCCGCCGGCGCGCGGCAGCAGTTCCGGATCGGTGATCTCGAGCGGACGGTCAGTAACCAATCGCGGGTCGCTGAAACCGGCTTGTTTGGCAAGATTCAGAAAGTCATTCCAGTAAAGCGCGCCACCGAGGCATTCGCCGTAAAGCACGGGGTCGTTTTTGACTGCATCGGGCACGCGACGGTCAGCATAAACGTCGGAAAAGTAGAATTCGCCACCCGGTTTGAGCAGGCCAAAGACGCCGCGCAGTACGGCTTCCTTGTCAGGCGAGAGATTGACCACGCAATTGGAGACGATGACATCGAAGCTCTCCGGTTCCAGATCAAGTTCGTGCAGGCGTTCAATGTAGCCGAGGTGGAAGTCGACATTGCTTTCGCCGTGGCCGAAGGCATCGCGATGATGTTCGCGGTGATTGCGCGCCACGTCGAGTTGGGCTTCCGTCATGTCGACGCCGACCACCCGGCCATTCGGGCCGACCAGTTGCGCCAGCGCATAAACATCGCGCCCCGAGCCGCAGCCGAGGTCGAGAATTCGGAGGCCTTCAAGCAATTCCGGACAGACCAGGCCGCAGCCGTAGTAGCGCGCCAGCACTTCGGGGTGCACGCGGGCCAGCAGTTTTTTCAGCCAGGCCGGCACGGCATCGACATCGCAACAGGCAGAAGTGCGCAGGTCGTCACTCGATTGCAACTGGTTGCCGTAATAGTCTTTGACGATTTCATGCATGCGTATTTTCCTCAATGGCCGAGGCTTCAAGCGCGCCACCGCAGCTGCTGCCCTGCCCGGCGGTGCAGCCGTAGCAATGGTCGGCAATAAAAATAGGGCGATTTTCGAGGTTGACCGTAACAAGCTCGCGTAGGTGCACCGGTTTTAAAGGCGCCCCCTCTCCCCGGCCCTCTCCCCCAACAAGTTGGTGGAGAGGGAGTGGTTTTGCGCGTGAATGGCTTGCTCCGAGCGGCAAACCCAGCATCTGGTTGAAATCGCAGTCAAAAACCTCGCCCTGCCAGCCGACTGAAATCAGCGAGCGGCACATCACACCGTCGAGATTGTCATCACGGTGCGCGCCCTTGAGTAGCGCCATGTAAGGTTCGTACTGGCCGCTGGAGAGCAGTTGGCTACCGAAACGCTGAATCGGCATGTTGGCCAGCGCGAACAGGTGGTTGAAAACAATGCCGTAGCGCGTCGCCAATTCGGTTTTGTAGGCCGCTTCGAGCTTGATCTGGTCGGGCGGCAGACTGGAGCCGCCGGGGTTGTAGACCAGATTCAGCACCCGTTCGCTACCCGGCAAGCCATAAGCAAGTGCGTTGAGTTTCTTGAGCCCGGAAATGCTGCGTTCAAACACGCCGTCGCCGCGTTGGCGATTGACGTTTTCTTCGAGGTAGCAAGGCATTGAGGCAACAACCTCAACCTGGTTTTCAGCCAAAAAATCAGCTAAATCTTCCTGCCCCGGCTCGCTCAGGATGGTCAGGTTGCAACGATCAATGACGGCGATGCCTTGCGCACGGGCAGCAAGTGTGAGGCGGCGAAAGTTCGGGTTGAGTTCCGGCGCGCCGCCGGTCAGGTCAAATTGGCGGATGCCCTGATGCGCGGCGAATTCCAGCATCAGCGCCATGGTTTCCCACGACATTTCCTCGGTGCGCTTGGGGCTGGCGGCGACATGGCAATGCAGGCAAGCCTGGTTGCAACGATAGCCGAGGTTGGCTTGGAGGGTGGTCAGGCGCGCTCGACGAAGCGGCGGAAAATCAGTTTTTAATAACAGCGGTAAAGTATCTAACATTGCTTTCTCCATAAGTCCTGCCGATTAGTCGCAGCAGGCAGGACTTTCCTTACAACGCTTCAGGAAAACTGTTGATTCGTAATACGAATCAGAGTGCTACGTTCGTGTTCTGGTTCAAACAGATGTGCGCGGGCGGCACATTGGGCCTCTAGATGAGCCAGAAATCGCGGCTCGCGGCGGCAGCGACTTATCAAATCAGCTAATTCAGCAACCTTGCCATGTTCAAAATAGCCCGCATAGTCAGCGCCCAGCATTCCGATGTTGCCATCAATGCGCGAGGCCAGCACCGGCGTGCCGCTGGCAATCGCCTCCATGACGACATGCGCGCCACCTTCCATGCGGCTGGGATGCACCAGCAGGTGCGCGCGGCTGATGCGCTGGCGGACGATGTGGTGCGGCAAATTCCCTAGCCAGCGGTAATGTGGATTGCTAGCGGCGAGTAGCTGTGCTTCGTCGCATAGCGCTGTTTCCAGGCAGCCACCGATATGGTCAAACCATAAATCCGGGTATTGTTGAAGCTGGCGAGCGGCGCCGATAAAAGTTTCCGGTGATTTTTCATCGCGCAGATGGCCGACGGCGAGCGCGCGCAAATGGCGCGCGGTTTTTTGTTGCGGTCGACGGCGAGAAGTGGACTGAAAACACACCTCGCATTTGTGCCGCAAGTGCGCCGGCAAGGCCATGGGCCCTAACTCCTGCAAGACGATCAGCTGGTGTGCCAGTTCCAGCGAGTGTTGAGCACTGGCATCGGTAATGATGTCGCGGTAAAGGTCGGTGCCGGTCAACGCAACAATCAGCGGGCGATCCGGCAGCGCCTGTGCCCAGGCGGCAATGGAATCGGCCGAGCGGCGGGCGTGCAGGGCAATCATCAAATCAGCGGGAACACCATCCCAGGTTTTCATCAGACGCACGGTGAAATGCTCACTGAGCATCTTGGCCCAACGTTTGGCGGTCTGCCAGTTGCCATTGCGGGCGTCGGCGAGTGCCGGCGTAATTAGGCAAAGGGAGGGCTGACTTGGCATGGCGAGTGTTATAGCATGTGCTAATGGACACGACAATTTGCGGCGACAAGCACTTCCGTCAGGCCGGGCGGAGCGAACTCAAAACAGCCTTGGCGGACAGCCGGCAAACCATGATGGAACGTTTCAAGGCCTATCATCAGGCCTTGGGCGAGGGTTTGCTGGTGCCGTATTCGCTGGAGCTCAACACGCCCTTGTGGGAAATCGGCCACATCGGCTGGTTTGAGGAATTCTGGCTGGCGCGCAATCCGCAACGCTTGCTGGGTAATACCGCCGACCCCGAGGCGGGACGTCCGGATTCCTGGTTGCCGGGGGCGGACAGTTTTTATAACTCTGGCCAAGTGGCGCACAACCGCCGCTGGACGCTGCCGTTACCGGACGCCGAGGGTACGCTGGCCTATCTGGCGGCAGTGCGGACGCAGACGCTGGAGCTGCTCGATGCCTCGGGCGAAGGTGATGATGACCTCTACTTTTTCAAACTGGCGATTGTCCACGAAGACATGCACAGCGAGGCCTGGGTGTACATGGCGCAGAACCTGAGCATTCCGCTCGGCCTCCCGGTGCAGCCTAATTCGCCCGCAAATAACGAGTTGACCGTAACCGGTGGTGAATGGCAGCTCGGGGCCAGCGAACCCGGCTTTTCCTTTGACAACGAATTGCCGGCGCATGCGGTGCGCGTTGCACCATTCGCCATCGACAGCCAGCCGCTCAGTTGGCGGCGTTACCTGCCGTTTGTCGAGGCTGGCGGTTACGATGATGCGCGCTATTGGTCAAAGGCCGGCTGGGCCTGGCGGCAAATCCACGCTCAGTCACATCCGCGTTATTTGCGTAAAGCCGGGGCAGGCTGGCAGCAACAATATTTTGGTCAATGTCAGGATTTGGCCGCCGACCAAACCGCAACCCACCTCACCTATTTTGAAGCCGAAGCCTGGTGCCGCTGGGCCGGGCGGCGTTTGCCCAGTGAAGCGGAATGGGAGATGGCAGCGCTGACTTGCCATGATGCTTTCAATTGGGGGCAGGTCTGGGAATGGACGGCGAGTGCCTTTTCGCCTTTTGTTGGTTTTGTCGCGCATCCCTATCGCGACTATTCACGCGCCTGGTTCGATGGCCGCCCGGTCTTGCGCGGTGCCTCACATGCGACAACAGCGCGCATGTGCCACCCGCGTTATCGCAATTACTTCACGCCGGAGCGCAACGATATTTTCGCTGGTTTCAGGAGTTGTTCGCTTTAGTTGCCATTGCCGGCCGCAGGCTTCGAGTCAGTTTGCTCGCCAGCAGCGGCAGCAGCCCGATCATTGCCAGCGCAGCGATCAGGCTGGGCGAGAGAATATCCGCCGGGCTGGTGAGCATTGCCAACTCACGCCCGGCATTCACGTAAACCGCAGTGCCAGCCAGCATGCCGATGGCGCTTACCCAGAAAAATGTCCAGGTTTTCAATTGCGTCAGGCCGAGTGCCGGGTTGAGGATGATGAATGGAATCAGTGGTGCCATACGCAGACTGAAAAGGTAGAGTGCGCCGTCGCGGGCGAGGCCAGCATTGATGCCGCTCAGCCGATGGCCGACGCTGCGCTCAACTTGCGGGCGTAAAAAATGGCGGGCGGCCAGCATGCTCAGCGTCGCGCCGGTGGTTGATGCAAAGAGCGACAGGGCGGTGCCCCAAAACAAGCCAAAACTGGCGCCAGCGATCAGCATCAGAATTGAAGCACCCGGAATGGCTAACGCCGCGCTGAGTGTAAAAATGCCGAAAAATGCGCAAACAACGGATATCGGGTGCTGCTGGAAAATCTCGGAAAATTGCAACTGCATTTGCTGAATACCGGCTAGCCAACCGATCTGGCCGAGATCCAGCAACCACCAGCCAGTGGCGGCGGCGACAAGTATGGCAAGGAAAAGGACGGTTTTAGGCACGATTCGTTACGCTTTAGTCCGTTGCCCAAAACAGCGCAAACCAGCCTTTTTCATCCGTCCAGCAGCGGGTAAAGCGAAAGCCGGCGGCGTTGAGCAATGAATTCGCACGGTCAACCGTGTATTTGTACGAATTTTCTGTGTGGATGCGCTCGCCAGCAACAAAACAGCGCTCGCCGCCCTGCCAGGTCACGGTGTTGGTGTGGCGGGCTTCGAGGTGCATTTCAATCCGGCTTTGTTCGGCATTGAAAAAGGCAATGTGGCGGAAATTGCTAACTTCAAAATTGGCGCCTAATTGCCGGTTGACCGCATTCAGCAGGTTGAGATTGAAGGCCGCGGTGATACCCAGCGCGTCATCGTATGCGGCGTCGAGGATGGTTTGCGATTTGACCAGATCAATGCCGATCAGCAGACCGCCGCCCTGGCTGGCAGCGCGCGCCTGACGCAAAAAATCCAGCGCCTGATCGGGGGTGAAGTTGCCAATGCTGGAGCCGGGGTAAAACAGCACACGCGGACTTTCGCCAATTTCATCGGGCAAGTCGAGCTGGCTGGAAAAATCGCAACCGAGGCCGGTGATGTCCATCTCCGGGTGGCGAAATTGCAGGTAATCGAGCGACTCAGCGAGAAAATCGACGGAAATGTCGACCGCCACATAGCGCGCCGGCTTGAGAGTCGGGAACAGCTTGCGGGCTTTGGCGCAGTCGCCGGCACCGAGATCGACCAAAGTGCAGCCGGGGCCGATACTGGCTGCGATCTGGTCGGCGTGGCTAATGAAAATTCCAGCTTCGGTGCGTGTCGGGTAGTACTCCTCGACTTCGGTGATTGCTGAAAATAGTCGCGAACCCAGCGAGTCGTAGAGGAACTTGGGGGAAATATGCGCGGCTGGCGCCAGCAGCCCGGCGGCCAATTCGTCGCGCTGCCCAGCAGCCTCGGCAGCTTTGCGATTGATCAGACGAGGTTGGCGCTTAGCTGCCATAGGGAACAATCCTGAGGTGACGACGGTTTGAAATTTTGCGTTTCACATGCGGCTGTTCCACATGCCGAATGCAGCCACCATCCTGCTGGCGATGTTGTCGCTGGTGATGATTGTCGATCTGGCGAGTTGCCTTGCGCGCCGCGCGATGATGCGCTGATTCCTGCTAAGTTCGCTCCCGTTTGGCGGGAGCGTTTCGGCTGACAGGGCCTTACTTGGAGCCTAAAGGCGTCGAAGTTTTGGCAGTTTTCTTCGCATCTTTAGCCGCTTTTTTCTCTTTTGGTGACAAAAGCGGTTGTTTCTTGGTTTCTTTCTTGCTCTGTTGTTCCTTGCCCATGATGTATCTCCTTTGAGTGTTGCGCCGGTTGCGCAATATTTTTCAAGTATAGGCGCGAAGCGCCAGAACTGGCAGGGGTTAAGGCTTGGGTTTTTTGATCAGCTGGGCGGCAAAGGCGGCGTCATTTTTGGTTACGCGGCGGACGACTTGCGGGCCAAGGGCGTTAACGAAGCTGACGAATTCCTCGAGTGGCAGTGCTTCAGAGACTTCTTTTTCAGCGCCCGCACTACGTTCGCGCAACTTGAACAAGCCGTTGCCGGTCAGCGCCAGCGTGTAATGCGCCTCCGGGCAGCGTGTATTCAGGCGGGCAACAGCGGCGCTGGCGCGAGTCGAACGCATCGGCCTTATGGGTTGCTGATGGCTTCGGTGATGCCCGTCTGGCTAGCCGTATCTTCGCTCAGCGGGTTGCCGTCGGCATCGGTGGCGGCCTTGTTGGCGAGCTTCTGCTGGCGTTTTTCTTCCTGCTTGCTTTTCTTGGCGAGATCGCGCTGACGCTTTTCAAACTGGTAATTGGGTTTGGCCACAAGGCTTCCTTGAATTTGGGCGCTAAAAGGCTTGCAGCGCATGGGGTGTCTATGATGCCAACTTTTTGCCCGGGTGTATGAGAAATATTTTTCGGGCTGATGTACGTCAGTACGCCTGAAGCCAGTTAGGCAACTTGACGATGGTTGGGGTGGGAATGTGAAACTGCGTTTTAACTGCCAGAATGTCACCGTCGCCCCTGACCAGTGCATCGGCACGGCCAACTGCAGCGAGTGCCAAAGAAATAATGTCATCAGCGTCACGAATGTCTGGCAACCCTTCGGGTTTGATCTCAATCTTGACGCTTGCTACGTAAGGCAGGAGCTCAGATCGCAGCATTTCCTGCTCAAGACTCAGTTGGATCATCGTTCGTTCTTCACAACTCAAATTTTTGTAGGTCGTTTCCATCGCAACACTTTACTTCCCAGTGCGTGTTGCACTTCATATTTGAGGCCGCCCCCTATTATTCAGTGCTTGATGGCCTTTGTTTTAGGTGGCGTTTTTGACACCATAAAAACTATGAGAGCAGTGATTGATACCAATATATTTCTCGGTGCCTGCCTTGGCAAAGGCGCGGCAAATCAGACGATAGCGGCCTGTTTGCGTGGGCAATTCACACCGTTGATGGGCGCGGCATTACTTGCTGAATACGAAGATGTGCTCGGGCGCGATGCCTTGTTGATCAAGTCGCTGCTTAGTGAACAAGAGCAGCAAACCTTGCTTGATGTTTTCTTGTCCAAAGCCGAGTGGGTGAGAGTCTATTACGCATGGCGACCCAATTTGCCCGACGAAGGCGGCAATCATTTGGTCGAACTGGCAATTGCCGGGGGTGCTGAATTCATTGTCACGCGAAATCTGCGCGACCTGCAGCGGATGGAACTACGCTTTCCGCAACTGAGAGTTGTTTCGCCAGAAGATTTTTTGAAGGAGCTTTGACCATGACCGCCTTGACCGTTCGTTTACCAGATGAAAAGCATCGCCGTCTCAAGGCGCTTGCCAAAAGCCGTGGTACGCCGCTAAATCGTCTTATTGATGAAATGACGACCCTGATGCTCACTGAGTTCGACGCAGAAACCCGTTTCCAGATTCGTGCCGCTCGTGGTGCTGCTCAAACCGAAACCGGCCTTGCTCTGCTCGAAAAGGCCGCTGGCTAATCCTCTTTCTCTGGCGACCTTGAAACCGTGGTCCCCTATTTACCGCTCGCTTTTCACTTCGCTATTTGTCGATTGACAATGTACGGCATTGCCGTATTATTTGCTCATGCACACCGTTGCCGAAACTGAGATATTCCAGCGTTACGCTACATCCATCTGGTCAGAAAGCGAACGTCTCGAATTTATCCAGTGGATTGCTGCTAATCCGTTGGCGGGTGATGTAATTCCCGGATCGGGCGGTTGCCGGAAAGTCAGATGGAGTCGTTCTGGTATGGGAAAGCGTGGCGGTGCTCGGGTGATTTATTTCAACGTGCTGGATGGACGAATCTGGTTGCTGATTGCCTACGCAAAAGCCAAGTTCGATAACCTGCCAGCCGAGTTTCTGGCAAAACTGAAAGCGGAGGTGGTGCGTGGATAAAGAGCTGGAAGAATTTCAAAACGATCTACTGGCTTCTGTTCGCCAGATGAAAACAAGTAAGGCGGTGCGGATAACGACTGTCGAAGTATCTGCTGCAACAGAAGCGCGCAACCGTGTTGGCATGTCGCAAAGCGAGTTCGCCCACTTGCTCGGTGTTTCAGTACGCACTTTGCAGGACTGGGAGCAGGGGCGGCGAGAGCCTTCAGGTGCAGCAAAAACCTTGCTGCGCATTGCGTCGCAGAACCCGGATGCGGTCAAGGCGGCGGCTTGATCAGAAACCGTGGCGTCCCCTATTTGTTCCAAAGAAAAACAGGGGACACCCACGGTTTAATCGCTCTTCCTTGTTTTGCCCCTCCCCAAAAAAGCTCCGCCTTTCAGTCGTTGGCTTTTTTTGGTGAAACCAAACCACTAAGCAAAATGGCACTTTGGCTTAGGCTGTCCTTCATTGGTAACAAACGCACGAACTCAATCAGGCAATCGCCGATACCCATTTCGTAGTCACGACAGACGCCGGGGCGGCGCTGGTAGATGGTGCATAAACGGGTTTCTCGGTCGAGGGCGGCGCACCAGCCGTCGTCCAGGCGGCGCATTACCGTACCGCCCCAGGCGTCTTCGCGCGTTAGATAACGCGGCACCTCGTCATCGCCCATAAGTAGCACCTCAAGCTGACAACAGCTGGCGGCACAGGTCTCGCAGGAGATCGCTGGGGTGTTCAGCCTTTGGCCTTTTTGGCGGCGATTTCTTTGCTCAAATCATCGCCACTCTTGTAATGCGGAACGCGGAAGATCAGACGCTTGCTGCGCTGAATGAAACTGTTGCTGCCGGCGATTTCTTCAGTCCAGTATTTATTGGCCAGGGCGAGATTGCCGGCGGGGTCGAGCTCAAAGGCGTCTTTGGAGCCTTGCCCGCCAAAAATGTAGAGATTGCCATCAATCATCAGCCAGGTATCGGCATCGCCACCCCAGGGGATGCCGTAGGCGATACCGTTGGCGCAATAACCGCCGAATTGCGGCAGGTATTTTTCAGGCGCTTGATCGAATAGGGCTTTGTGTTCGGCGCTGGCAAAGCGGAAATCGACATCCTGATAGCGGCTGCTGAATTCGGGTTTGCCAATCAGCTGGGTGTTTTTCGTGAAGTAGGCAACGACATCGTGCCCCTTGAGCATCAGGTGCGGGGCGCCATCTTCGGCAGTGGCGTTGACCGGGCTGTATTTCTGGCCGGGATTCTGGGCGATCATCGCGCAGCCATTGAGAGTCAAGACAAGAATAATGGCAGCGAACAGGGATTTCATGGGGCGACTCCGGCGGTGGATTGCCGGGCAAAATAGCATGGCGCTTGGTGGCAGTTTGTAACGCTTTGTTCCGCATAGGGCGCCGGCCAGCCGAGTTGGGCGCTGGCGGCGCGACAGCGTTGCTCGAGGTCAGTGGCGTCGCGCCCGCCGAGGTGCATGACGCCGTAACGGTGGCTGCCCAGCCATTTGTAGTCGCGCGCCAGCGATTTGATGTCTTTCGGGAAGCGCAGCAGCAGATTGTCTGGAAAGTGTTTCTGGAAGTCGCTGAGTTGGGCTGGCGTCGGCATCTTGGCTGCGGTCAACGGGTCAAAATGCCTGAAAACGAAACTCGACGCGGCACCGGCGCTGGGGGCAAGACGCGGCGCAGTTCTAGGGTCTTGGCCATAGGCCAGATTCAGCGCCATGGCGTAGAGATCAAGGCCTTCGACGCGGCGATAAAGATCAGCCAGCTGCGAAGCGAGGCGTGGGTTGAATTCGATGACAGTCAGCCGGCCGCTCGCCGCATCGTAAAAAAATTCCATATTGAACAGGCCGTGATCAAAGCCAACCGCTTTCAGGAAGCGAGCGGCAATATCGAGGGCGCGAGCCTGGATCGGATCGGGCAACAGACTTGGGTAGTCGAAGCGCATGAAGGCTTGAGTGCCGGGGTACATGATTGAATCAACAACACCGATGGCGTGCGCTTTGCCCTCGAAAACGTAGCCATCCAGATTAAATTGTTCGGCCTTGACCGGGGCTTCCCACATCAGCCGGTGGGCACTGCTGGCTGATGGCAGGCGCTGGCGGGCGATGCGCTCGAAAGGCTCGACCAGATGCTCGATAACCCAGCGTTCGCCCCAGCCAAAGCGCGTGTGGGCAGTTAATTCGTCGTGATTGGCAACGTGCTTGGCGAGTACCGAGAACGCGGCTTTGATCGGCTTGGCAAAAAGCGGGTAGGGCAGGCCGTCCGGTACCGGAGCACCGTATCGGGCATCGATCAGACCGTGCGCCACATTGGCCTCGGGCGCAACTTGCTCGAGAATCTGCCGGGCGTAGAGTTTGTGCTGGCAGGCGAGCACGGCTTCGGGTTTGGTGCCCGGCCAGCCCATGCGTTCGGCGAGCAGCGCGGCAGCCAAGGCACCAAATTGCTCGTGGCAGGAGGTGACGGCCCGCCACCCTTTTTTGAGCGCCACCCTGGCCAGTCGCTCAACAAACGGCGACATCTGAAAGTGCAGGAGGTGGGCGTTACTCGGGAAACTGAAGAGGTCAAATCCGGCATTGTCGAAATCGTGCTGCCCATTGTGGCGGGAAAAGCCCTCGGCATCCCAGTCGAAATTGAACAGCAGCAGGGTACGATTTTTAGCCATTTTTTTGGTGTTGACCGTAACAGTTAGTCGCCGAAGTGGCACAGGCCGCCGGGATCTGAAAAACTTTTCCGGAATGTCCGTCAAGCAAGCATTATAGAACGATGCGGCGCTCAGGCTTTGTGACATCAAATCGTGTCAGCGATGGTGCACTGCAAGGTTTACGCAGCGCGCTGCAATGGACACAATGCGTTAAACAAACCCGCGCGTTTTATTCAATCATACTATTCATGAATTGGTCGAAACGGTGCGGGTCGTTATGAAAGGCGAAGCTGAAGCCTGGCGGACGAACGAAGATGTCAGAGCATTTTTCTTGGGTTGCCATCAGCCTGCCGTTAATCCTTCAGTGATATAAAACACTACCGTAGAAGAAAGCGTTGGTTGTCATGAGTTATTACGATCCACTGGAAACCCGTGATCCCGCAGAGCGCGAGGATAATCTGATGGACAAGCTGGCGCGTCAAGTGGCGCACGCCAAGGAAACCACCACTTACTATTTTCATGCACTGGCCGGTTTCAACCCTTTTGAGTGTGTTACCCGCGTGGCGCTGGCGCGCCTGCCGCTGACGCGAAAGCGCGACCTCATCGAACAGGAGCAGAAAACGCCGCCTTTCGGTGGCCTGAATTCACTGCCACGACATAAGGCCAAGCGGGTTTTTTCGTTGCCGGGGCCGATCTACGAATTGCAGGGCAAGGATATTGATCCCTGGCGGATGGCGCGCGTGCTCTATGCCGCCGGTTTTCGGAATGGCGATTTGATCCACAACTGTTTTTCATATCACTTCACTCCCGACGCCTTTATTTTTGAAGGTGGCGCGCGCAAATTGGGTTGTTCGGTTTTTCCCGGTGGTGTCGGGCAAACCGAGCAGCAGGTGCAGGCGATGGCTGATCTAAAGCCTGAGGGCTACGTTGGCTCGCCGTCGTTTCTGCGCAGCATCGTCGAGAAGGCCGAAGAGATGGGCGCCGATATCAGTTCGCTCAAAAAAGCCTGTGTCTCCGGCGAGGCACTGCCCGCTGCTACGCGCGAGTGGCTAAAGGAGCGCGGCATCATTGTCCGTCAGTGTTATGTCACCGCCGATATCGGCGCAATTGCCTATGAAACCGAAGCCGAAGAGGGCTTGGTGGTTGAGGAGGATGTGCTGGTCGAGATCGTTCGCCCAGGCACCGGCGATCCGGTGGAGCCCGGCGAAGTTGGTGAGATCGTCGTCACCAGCTTCAACCCGGATTACCCGCTGATCCGTTTCGCGACCGGCGACTTATCGGCGATCATGCCCGGCCGCTCACCCTGCGGGCGCAGCAATATACGTCTTAAAGGCTGGATGGGGCGCGCCGATCAAACGACCAGGATCAAGGGCGTGAGCGTTCATCCCGAGCAGGTTGCCGAGCTCGCTAAACGTCACCCCGAAATCCACCGCATGCGCCTGGTCGTTGATAATCACGACGGGCGGGATCGCATGGTGTTGCATTGCGAAATTGAAGCCGGCGCCGAGGCGCTCGACAAGGCGCTGCTGAGCAGTTTGCACGAAGTCACCAAATTGCGCGGTGAGATAGTCTTTTCTGCACCGGGGGGCTTGCCCAAAGATGGCATAGTGATTGAAGATAACCGGGTTTATTGAACGGGTATTTTTATGAAAACCAGGCTGCTTTGTCTGGCCTTGCTGGCGGTGCCGGCGCTGGCCGCAGAGCCGGCGCTGCGACCATCGGCGCGCTTGCTGTTCAAGCAGCCGGAAATGTTGCAGGCCGGGCGTTGTGTGATTTATGAAGAGGGAGGCGCCGGCTGGATAGTCAGTGAGCCGCGCTTTTTTCTCAGAGGGAAGGTGATCGCTGCCGAGGTGAAAACGCGGCGTCTGGGACATTGCCCCGTGGTGCCGGGGAAAAGTATCGAACAGTATTCGCGTGAGGAATTCAATCGCCACGCGCTGGCCTATCCTTGCGTCCCGGCCGATGCGGCTGAGCGCGATGAGCAGATCGGCATGGTTCGTCTGCAGGTTGCTGATTGGGAAACTCCGCATGAGCGCAAGGCAGCCAACGCCGGGCGCTTGTATCGCGGCATGTTTATTGACCGGGCTTTGAAGCAGGGCATGGAAATCGATCTGGAAGCTGATCTGCTTAAAGTCTGCGAAGGCTGAGCGCACCTAAGTAAGCACTGATTAATTTGTCATTCCCGCCTGCGCGGGAATGACAAAAATCGAATAAATCAGTGCTTACCTAATTCATCAGCGTCTCCCCAAAGCTTGGCCTTGTTGCGGTTTTCCACAGTTGGGGAGCGCCGCCGGGCGCTCTAGAATGTAGCGATGAACACCGCTCTCCTGCTCCTCCCTGACTTTGCGCTTATCCTTCTTGGGGCGGCGATCCGCCGCTGGATGCATCTCGGCGATCATTTCTGGAATGGCATCGAGAAGCTGGTTTACTTCATTCTCTTCCCGGCCCTGCTGATCAACGCCATCGTCAAGACTAATCTTGATCTCGGGGCGGCGCTCCCGCTGCTCGGTACGGCATTCGCAGCGATGCTTGGCGGCATGTTGCTTGGCCTGTTACCCAAACTTGTTGTCAAACTGCCGCCGCTGGTTTTTGCCTCGGTGTTTCAGTGCGCCTACCGCTTTAACTCCTACATTGCATTGGCCGTTGCCGGCATGTTGTTTGGTTCGCCCGGCATTGCGACCATGGGCTTGATTGTCGGCGCAGCGGTGCCGCTGGCTAATTTTGTGTCGGTCTGGATGCTGGCGCGGCACGGCGAGATCGGGTTATGGCGTGAAGTGGCAAGAAACCCGCTGATCTGGGGAACCTTGACTGGTTTTGTTCTGAATCTTGCCGGTTTCGATCCGCCGCAAGCACTGCAAGCCTTCCTCGGGCGTCTTGCGGATGCCTCGATTGCTTTGGGTTTGATTACCGTCGGCGCGGCATTGCGGCTCGATGGTACGCCCGGCCTGCGCGGCATTTCCCTCTGGCTGGTGCTGGTCAAACTGCTGGCCTTGCCGCTGATTGCTGCCAGTGTTGGCTATGCGTTTGGCTTGCAGGGGCTGAATTACCAGATCGTCGTTTTGTTTGCCGCGCTGCCAACCGCATCTTCGGCCTACATTCTGGCAATGCGGATGGGGGGCGATGGGCGCAGTGTTGCCTGGCTGATCTCGGCGACGACGCTGGCCTCAATGCTCACGCTACCCGTGTGGGCAGCGTGGCTGAGTCACTGAGTTACTTTTTGGCGCGGCTTTTCGGCTTCGCGGCTTGCTCAGCGGCCGCTGCCTGAGCAGAGGTTTCCGCGTGCTGCTGCATTTGCTCGCGCATCTGTTCCATCATCTGCCAAGGCCACATCGCACCGCCGGTCATCGCACCGGCTTCGGGGGCTGCAGCGCCTTGCATAAAGTTGGCGATCGGCGAAACCGGCTCGGGAGCAGCCTCCTTGGCTTCGGGCGTCATTGATTTGGCGGCATCACTCGCCATCTGCCCCATGGTCTTGACGGCGGTTACGGTTGAGCGCTGCATTTCAAGACCCTGTATGGTCATTTGCAGCATCGAGAGGTTCATCCGCAGCCAGCCTTCGACTGCTTTCATGTCTTTGATCCGTTTGTCGAGCTCTTCGACATCAAAAGTCGGGGTCACCATGCCAGGCAGGTTGAAGCCCATTTGCCCCCACATGTTGCGCATGAAACCCAGCGGGTCATTCATGTTGTTCTGGTCATTTGACATATTTTTTCTCCACGCGTGTGATTATTGCTCTATCTTAAACCACTTGCCGACGTAAAATATAAGCATTGCCGATTTAACAAGATGGGTTAAGACGATGCTGAAGCTTCTGGTGGTTGAAGATCACGCGCTGGTTCGCGAGGGATTGCTCGGATTGTTGACCCAGCTTGAGAAAGATATGGTGCTCAAAGGGGTTGGAGATTTCGAGTCGGCCCTGAGTTTGCTCGATGCTGAAGATGACGTTGATCTCCTGCTGCTCGATCTTGCGATGCCGGGTATTGATGGTTTTGCCGGTCTCGATATCCTGCGCAAGCGCTTTCCGGCGCTGCCCGTGGTTGTGGTTTCTGCCTTCGACGACGTGCCGACGGTGACGCGTGTCATGAATCTCGGCGCTTCCGGTTTTATTCCCAAGGCTTATTCAGGCGAAGCCTTATTGTCAGCGTTGCGCGAAGTGCTTGACGGCAATATTTTTGTTCCTGGTGAGTCGAACGGCGCCTGCCTTGATTCGGTGAAGCCGGTTCCATCTTCGCAAATGTCAGTCCAGCCGGCAGAAATTGGTTTGACCGATCGCCAGTCGCAAGTTCTCGCGCTGATGGTGCGCGGCCTGTCGAACCGTGATATCGCCGAACAGCTTGAGCTTTCTGAAGGAACGGTCAAAATCCATGTGACCGCAGTTTTCAAGACCCTCGGCGTCAATAGCCGCACGCAGGCCTTGGTTACAGTCTCCCGCTACGGCATCGACTTTTCCAACGTTTTTTGAAGTTGCCCGATCAGCGCCCGCAGTTTGGCCGGACGGATCGGGCTTTGTAGCGGATGTTGGCCGGCTGCCGGCATGCTGCCCGGCAGGCAGCCGAGAACGATGATTTGAGCGCCGTCGAGGTTTTGCTCCCGAAGCGTGTTCAGCAAGGAATACTCGGTAATGATTAGCGTGTCGCGTGGCACTGGCCCGATGATGTTTTTGCGCGCCGGGTCTTGGCTGTAGCCAATGTTCCAGTTGATGACCAGTTCCAGGGCGCTGGTGATGTCGGAGGAATTGCCGATGAAATGGATACTTGGCTCGACACGTTCCGGGTGTTCGGATGCTGTCCGGAGCTGCTCCTTGATCAAGGGAATAGTCACCGAAAAACAACTGCCGTGATTGGGCGCCGAACGCAGGGCGATGGCGACGTTGAGTGAGCGCGCCAGGCGATCGACGATCGACAGACCCAACCCCAAGCCTTTTTGATGCTCACGCGCCTGATTCCCTACCTGATAAAACTCGGTAAAAATCGCGCTCTGATGTTCAGCGGAAATGCCCGGTCCGTTGTCGCGTACTTCAATGTGAATGTTTTTGCCGCGCTTGCGCGCTGCGACGAGGATGCTGCCGCCGGTTTGCGTGTAGCGCAGGGCGTTTGAGATCAGGTTGGCGAGAATGCGCTCCAGCAGCGCCGGATCGGTTTCGCTCCACAGGCGGGTGGGGCGAAAAATCAGGGCAATATTGCGGTCGACCGCAGTACGCCTGAAAAAAATCTGTAACTGTTCAAACAGAGTATTGACGGCGAAACGCTGGTATTGTGGTGAGATGCCGGCAACGTCAAGGCGGGAAATGTCGAGCAGCGAATTGAGCAATTCACCCAATGTGCTGGTCGACACGGCAATTTGTTCGGCAAGGACGGGTAGATCGGGGTTTTGCATGCTCTGGGATTTACGCTGCAGGTCAGCAGCAAATAGTGACAAGGCGTGCAATGGTTGCCGCAAATCGTGGCTGGCTGCAGCCAGAAAGCGGCTTTTTGCGGTATTTGCGAGTTCGGCAGCTTCCTTTTGTTCGGAAAGATCGGCCGTGGCTTTCGCCACTCGAGCTTCCAGAGTTCCATGGCTGGCTGTTAATTGTGCGGTGATTTCGCCGAGCTCATGCACCTGACGCTTGACCAGTAGCCCGCCAACGAGCAGCAGGCCGGTGAGTAGTGCCGATAAGATACTCAGCTCGAGCATGTGCCTGTGCCACTCAACGAGCAAACCGGATTCCGGGAGCACGGTCAAAACACGCAAGCCGGTAAATCCGGGCACCGGCGCCAGCGAAACAAGCAGGCCGTCACTGCGCCGGAAACCCTTTTCCGGAAGTGCGTCGCGCAGGCGTCCTTCATAGAGGATATCGGTTGCCCGCTTGCCGATGATCCCCGACTTGGTGCTGAGGTCGCTCGGGCGACAGGAGGCCACGATTTCCCCCCGGGTATCGATCACCACGGTCTCGAAATCATCGGCCAGGCGGTTCGGCCAGCAGAATTCCTGCAGATAGCTCGACTCTATGGTGGCGAATGTAAAACCGGAAAAATTTTTCCGCTTGTCTTCAATGCGGCGCGCCAGTGCGTAGGCATATTGGCCGGAATTGCGTTCGGCGATAGAACCCAGGGAGATGCCGCTGCTGCTCTCTTTCAGGGTCTTGAAATACGGCTGCGCGCTAAGATTTAGGGGCGGTGTTGGAAAGTGGGTGGAGATGAAGCGCTGCTCACCCGTGTCGTCGAAAATGGCCAGATCGCGCAGTTGCGGCAGAGCACGTGAATGATGATCGGTGACATACTCCCATCCGCGATTGGCTTCCCAGGGGTGCCAGTCATGGTTTTTGCCAAGGTCGGTGGCCATCTCGCGCAGCAGTATATCGACTGCCTCCAGCGTCCGTGCAGTGTGTTCTGCGAGCATGATGCTGAACAACTCGGTGCGTCGTTTGCCGACCTCGAATTCGTGGGTTCGCGACTGGTAGGCATCAATCAGAAAAATGGTCAACACGAGAACGGTGCTGAGCAGTGCAACAATCAGGGCGAGAGCTTCCGGCTTGCGCCGCAAACTGAACTTCATCGCTCGTAGCAGTAAAGCGGCCGCGCCGGGGTGCAATCCACTTCAATGATGTGGCTGGGCGCTGCGCCGGGAACCGGAAAACTGTTGCTGATGAAGAGGCTGCCGGGCGACATTTCAGCCTCAACCTTGGCCCATAATTTTGCCATCGGCGCCGGTGATAAAAAAGCGTAAACCACGTCGTACTCGCCAAGATTGGCCTGCCACAAGTCGTCCCAGCGCCAGCGAATATTCGGTCTGCCCAGCGCAAAAAAACGGCCGACCAGCCAGGTTAGTGGCGCGTTTTCATAACCGGTGAATTGGCTTTCGGGCAGTGCGTCGGCGAGGGGCACGGCGGTGCTGCCGAGGCCGGCACCAAGATCGAGAAAGCGACTGTTGCCGCGTTCAGCAAGCAGATCTGCAAGCGCGGCGACGGTTTCCTTGTTTGAGAGATAGAGCGGCACTTGCCCGCTCAAGGCGCCACGGTAAACCAGTAAAAGCAGCACAAAAGCGACAAGGAACCAAGCCGGCTCAATCGCCAGGCTTTGAGTAAACCAGATCAGCGGCATGAAGCCGGCGTGGATGGCGCGCCACCACCAGGGCTGGCGCGTTAGCGTCGCAAAAACCAGCGCGACGAGGCCAATCGCCAGGCTGGTCTGGAGCCATGGCAAAGCTTCTGCCGTCCAGCCAAAATACGGCCAGGCAAGCGATAAAACCAGAATGACGGCAGCCCCTTGCAGGGCAAACTGGCGCATAGGCGTTGAGTTCATGCGCAGATTTTAAGTGAAATCGGCCAAGGATCAGGACGTTTGTTATTGACAGGCCGGTTAGTGCTACGGACAATCAGGCGTTGTTTTAATCCCACCCCATATGTTCAGGAGAACCATCGATGCAAGCCAAGCTTTCCGTAGTTGCCCTCTCCATTGCGTCCGTCTTTGCGCTCGGCGCCTGTGGTGAAAAAGAAGCGCCAAAGCCGGTTGAAGCGCCGGTTGCTGCGCCTGTCGCCCCGCCACCGAAGCCGGAAGTGACTGTCAAGCTCGGCCACGTTGCACCGATGACCGGCCCGCAGGCTCATCTTGGCAAGGACAATGAAAATGGTGCAGTACTCGCCATTGAGGAACTCAACGCACAAGCTATCGAAATCGGCGGCGCCAAGATCAAATTTGAACTGCTCGCCGAGGACGACCAGGCTGACCCGAAGCAGGGCACCATCGTTGCCCAGAAGCTGGTTGATGCCAAAGTAACCGGCGTTATCGGCCACCTCAATTCCGGTACGACGATTCCTGCCTCCAAGCTGTATTCGGATGCCGGTATTCCGCAGATTTCCGGTTCGGCTACCAACCCGAAATACACTCAGCAAGGTTTCAAAACGGCTTTCCGCGTGATGGCCAACGACGTTCAGCAGGGCAAGGCGCTGGGTGAATTTGCTGCCAAGCAGGGCGTCAAGACGGTTGCCATCATCGACGACCGGACCGCTTACGGTCAGGGTCTGGCCGACGAGTTCAAGAAGGGCGCCGAGGCCAATGGCCTGAAAGTTGTCGCCACCGAGTACACCAACGACAAGGCAACCGATTTCAAGGCGATTCTGACCAAGATCAAATCCAAGAAAGCTGACCTCGTTTTCTACGGCGGCATGGATGCCCAGGGTGGCCCGATGGCCAAGCAAATGGCCGATCTCGGCATCAAGGCCAAGTTCCTTGGTGGCGACGGCGTTTGTACGCCCGAGTTCATGAAGCTGGGTGGCCCGGCGACCGAGGGTCATTACTGCTCACTGCCGGGCATGCCGCTTGAAAAACTGGCCAAGGGGCCGGAATTCAAGGACAAGTTCGTCAAGAAGTTCAATGGCGAGATTCAGCTTTACGCACCATATGTTTACGACGCCGTAATGGTCATGGCAGACTCGATGAAGCGCGCCAACTCGGTTGATCCGGTCAAGTTCCTGCCGGAAATCGGCAAGACCAGCTACGACGGCGTCACCGCCAAGATCACCTTTGATGAGTTCGGTGACCTGATGAGCGGCGCGATTTCCATCTATCAGTACAAGGGCGGCAAGCTTGAGTACGTTACGACGGTAGGCGCTCCGGTCGAAGTGGCCAAGGCGGAAGTCGCTCAGGCGGTTGCAGAAGTGAAGGATGCCGCCATGGCGGTTGCCGGTGCCGCGACCGAAGCTGGTAAAGGTGCTGTTGTTGCCGGTGCCGAGGCGGTCAAGGCTGGCGCTGATGCTGCCAAAGCTGCAGTCGAAAAGAAGTAAAGCCAATATTGGCTAAGAGAACGGCACCGCAAGGTGCCGTTCTCACTTGTTGCGGTCAACCGGTAAAACATGGACATTTTTCTCCAGCAGATCATCAATGGCCTGGTGCAGGGCAGCATCTATGCTCTGGTCGCGCTGGGGTACACGATGGTGTACGGCATCATGGGGCTGATCAACTTTGCCCATGGCGAAGTGGTGATGATCGGCACGCTGGTCACCATTTCGGTCGCCGGGTTTCTGATCAAGGCCGGGATGCCGGTGATATTCGCCGGCCTCGCCGGGCTGACGGTTTCGGTACTGGTCTGCATGGCGCTCGGCTGGGGACTGGAGCGCGTCGCCTATCGCCCGCTGCGCAACGCGCCGCGCTTGACGCCGTTGATTACGGCAATCGGCATGTCGATCGTCCTGCAAAACGTTGCGATGATTATCTGGGGGCGCAATTACCTGACCTTTCCGCCGCTGCTGCCGAGTGTTGCCTTTGAATTCGGCGGCGCCCACTTTACTGCTGTGCAGGTAATTATTGTGCTGGTTTCGGCGTTGACCATGGGCGGCCTGCTTTTCCTCGTCTATCGCACCAAGCTTGGCATGGCGATGCGTGCCACCTCGCAGAATCCGGCGGTGGCCAGTCTGATGGGCGTCAATATCAATCGCGTGATTGCCGCTGCCTTCATCATTGGCTCAGCACTCGGCGCGCTGGCCGGCATCATGGTCGGCACCTATTACGAAATCGCCCATTACCAGATGGGCTTCATGCTCGGCCTCAAGGCCTTCACGGCGGCGGTCTTGGGTGGCATCGGCAATCTTGCCGGGGCGATGCTCGGCGGCATTTTGCTTGGCTTGATCGAAGCGCTCGGCGCCGGCTATATCGGTGATCTGACTGGCGGCTTCCTCGGTAGCCACTATCAGGACATCTTCGCCTTTCTGGTGTTGATCGTCGTGCTGATGTTCAAACCATCCGGCCTGTTCGGTGAAAAAACGGGGGACAGAGCATGAGCAAATGGCTCAATCCACGCTCCGCCTTTGGCATCACCCTGATTGTCGTGGCGTTGCTTGCCCTGCCTTTTGTTGCCGCGATGGGTGGTCAGGCCTGGGTACGGATTCTCAACTTCGCCATCCTTTATGTTTTTCTGGCGCTTGGCTTGAATATCGTCGTCGGCTATGCCGGCCTGCTTGACCTCGGCTACATCGCCTTCTACGCCGTCGGTGCCTATACCTACGCCTTGCTTGCCAGTCCGCACTTTGGCCTGCATTGGCCGTTCTGGGTGATTTTGCCGATTGGTGCGCTGGTCGCCTGCTTCTTCGGCGTCATCCTTGGTTCGCCAACCCTCAAGCTGCGCGGCGATTATCTGGCGATAGTGACGCTCGGCTTCGGCGAAATCGTCCGTATTTTCATGAACAATCTCAATGCGCCGATCAACATCACCAATGGCGCCCAGGGCATTACGCTGATCGACCCGGTGGCGATTGGTGATTTCAAGTTTTCAACGACGAGCCAAATTTTGGGCATTTCCATGAGTGGACCGCAGAAGTATTACTACCTGCTGCTGGCACTCGTGATTTTGGTCATCATCATCAACCTGCGCCTGCAAAACTCGCGCGTCGGGCGTGCCTGGCAGGCGATCCGCGAGGATGAAATCGCCGCCAAGGCGGTCGGTATCAATACGCGTAATCTGAAGTTGCTGGCTTTTGCCATGGGTGCCAGTTTCGGTGGTGTTGCCGGCGGCGTTTTTTCGGCGATGCAGGGCTTTGTCTCGCCGGAAAGTTTCTCGCTGATCGAATCAATCATGATTCTCGCCATGGTCGTCCTTGGCGGGATGGGCCATATTCCCGGTGTCATTCTCGGCGCGGTGCTGCTCAGTATCCTGCCTGAGGCGCTGCGCTACGGCGTCGGGCCGATCCAGATGGCGGTTTTCGGCAAAATGCTGGTCGATCCGGAAAGCCTGCGCATGCTGATTTTCGGCCTCGCGCTGGTGCTCGTCATGCGCTTCAAGCCGGCCGGCTTGTGGCCGTCGCCGGAACGCAAGCGGGAATTAAGCGATGCGGGGGCGGGCAATGGCTGAACTCCTGCTGCAAGCGAACAATGTCGCCAAGCACTTCGGCGGCGTCCAGGCGCTGCGCGATGTTTCGCTGAGCATCCGGAGCGGTGAAATCTATGGCCTGATCGGCCCCAACGGCGCCGGTAAAACCACTTTTTTCAATTGCCTGACCGGGCTTTACATTCCAGATGGCGGCGGTTTTGTCTTCGACGGCCAGCCCCTGCTCGCCGATGCGCCGCATCAGGCGGCTGAGCGCGGTATCGCCCGCACCTTTCAGAATATCCGTCTGTTCGGCAACATGACGGCGCTCGAAAATGTCATGGTCGGCCGCCATGTGCGCACCGGCGCCGGCGTTCTCGGGGCAATCCTGCAAAACGCCGCAACGCGTGCTGAAGAGGCGGCGATCAAGCAGCGCGCGATTGACTTGCTGCACTACGTGCGAATCGAAGATCGCGCCGACGATCTCGCCAGGAATCTCTCCTATGGCGATCAACGCCGCCTTGAAATCGCCCGCGCCCTCGCCACCGAGCCAAAATTATTGTGTCTTGACGAACCGGCGGCCGGCATGAATCACACCGAAACCGACGAGTTGCGCGAGCTGATCGACGGCATCCGCCGCGATGGCACGACGGTGCTGCTCATCGAGCACGATGTCAAACTGGTCATGGGGCTTTGTGATCGCGTCGCCGTGCTCGATTACGGTGCGCTGGTGATCGAGGACGTGCCGGCTGTTGTACAAAAGGATCAACGCGTTATTGAGGCTTATTTAGGTGCTTGAAGTTACCGGACTCCGCGTCGCCTACGGCGGCATCCAGGCGGTGCGCAGCATCACCTTTCACGTTAACCAAGGCGAAATGGTCGCCCTGATCGGTGCCAATGGCGCCGGCAAGACCAGCACACTGAAGGCAATTGCCCGCGTCCTTGATGCCGCCGGTGGTGATGTGCATTTCTGTGGCGAGAAGGTGACGCGCATTGCGCCGCACCTGATGATCAGCAAAGGCATCGCCCTGGTGCCGGAAGGCCGTGGCGTCTTCCCGCGCCTTTCTGTGGCAGAAAATCTCGCCATGGGCGCTTTTGTCCGTGACGACAAGGCAGCGATTGCCGATGATCTGGAACGCATGTACGGCTATTTTCCGCGCTTGAAAGAGCGCGAAACCCAGCTCGCCGGTACGCTTTCCGGCGGTGAGCAGCAAATGCTGGCGATTGGCCGGGCGCTGATGAGCCGGCCGAAAATGCTGCTGCTCGACGAGCCGTCGATGGGTCTGGCGCCGCTGATGGTGCAAAAGATATTCGAGGTGATCAAGGCCGTTGCGGCCGAAGGCATGACCATCCTGCTGATCGAACAAAACGCCAAGCTCGCCCTGCAATCCAGCCAGCGCGGCTATGTTATGGAAAGTGGTGAAATCACCCTGACTGGCGAGTCGGCGAAATTGCTTGACGACCCGAAAGTGCGCGCGGCCTATTTGGGCGAGTGAGCGCCGCTGCTGCGCAACAATTCATCGAGAAAAGCCTGTGCCGGCAGCGAAATGATTTTGCTGCTCAGGTGCACCACATTCCAGGCGTTCCGAAGTGGAAAGCCTTCAACCTCAAGCAGAGCAAGGTCGTTTTGCTCGGATGGGCTACCCAGTGCATGACGCGACAGGACGGACAGGCCCATGCCACTGGCCACCAACTCCCGTATCGCCTCATTACTGGCCAGAGAGAGTCGAACCTTAAGTTGAATGCCTTGGGCTTGGGTGTGCTGCTCGATGACATGCCGTGAGCCGGAACCCTGCTCACGGAGCAGAAACCATTCTTCCGCCAGATCCTTCAGCGCCAGTTTTTTGCCGACACCCCAATGCCCCGGCGGCGCAATGACCACGTATTCGTTGTCAAGGAACGGGTAGCGGACAATATCCATGTCGTCAGGTGGATAGGACATCACGTAAAGATCATCCTGATTATTGCTCAGGCGCTCAATGACTTTCTCGCGGTTGGTAATCTCAAGTTCGATATCAATATCGGGATAACGCTGGCAGAAACTACCCAGCATGCGAGGTAAAAAATATTTGGCCGTAGTCACCAGTGCGACACGCAGCTTGCCGCGCTTCAAGCCTTTCAATTCATCAATGGCTGACTCAAATCGATTCCATACATCATCGAGGCTGCGGACTGTTTCGAGCAACTCGTCTCCGGCCGAGGATAGGGAAAGGTCGCGCCCGGCGTGCTCGAAAATCGGCAGGCCTATGGTTTCCGAAAGCTGTTTCATCTGAATGGAAATCGCCGGCTGGGTCAGATGCAGGGCATCGGCTGCCTTGGTAAAGCTACCTAGGCGAGCGACCGTGGCGAAAGTCTCCAATTGGCGAAACGTAATTCTTCTGCGTGGCATGTATAAGTTAAGTTATATCAATTAACGAATTTGTTTAATTTGATTTTATACATGTTTGCGTCCAAATTGGTAGTGGAGGCCAAATTTGACCTTCCAATTAATCAGGAGATATTTATGCGCAATTACGCTACCGATAGTCCGCAAGCCATGGCACGTGTCGTCGTCCTCGCGTTGATGGCTGACGGCACCGTTGATAGAAGTGAGCTAAATCTATTGAAAAGGCAAGAAATTATCCGCCGGCTTGGCCTCTCGCCCGAGCAATTCGATAGCATCTCCTATGAATTTTTCGAGGACCTGCTGGGACACGGCCAGCGGCATGATTCAGGGCAATTTGTGCTGACCGCTGAAATTGTTGCAAGCGTTCTTGAGGGTGTTCGAGATTCTGCGTTGCAACAAAAGGCGCTACGCCTGATTCTTGCCATTGTTAATGCTGATCGCTGTCTGACTGCTGACGAGGCCGGGCTTATCGCTCAAGCGCAGAAGCACTGGAAAATTGATCTTTTAGAGTGTTCCGATGCGGCGATCCCTTCCCCATGCAGAAATGATGCCGGGCAGCCCTCGCTGAGCGACGCCCGAATAGTTGAAAGCTCATATGTTTATACTTGACAAGCCACTCCAAGGTTCGCTGTCGCTTACTCAGCGTGGCAGCATTTTCCGGGAATTCGCGGTGCGCCAGGACAGGGTGCCGCTCAGTGAACGTGTCGACCTGCCCGAGATTCAGGAGTCCTATCGCGTCAATTTCAGCGATGAGGCGCTCGCCGCTTCCGCTGATGGCGGGCGTGATGTTTTGCAGAGAGCTTTTTCACCCGGCGAGGAGGCCGTGTTCGGAGGCGGTTTGAGTCTCTACGCGAAAACCTCGCGTTTATGAGGTGCGCTATCTGACGCCGATCCGAGAGTCATGATTAGATTTTTTCCGGCCAATGTATAAGCCATGGCAAATGCAAGTAGTTAAAATGTTTAATTGGATTTAATGTTTAACGGCAGGCATAGTGATTGTGTGCCGCCGAAAGCGGTATGGGCTTCAAGCCCTCTATTCAATTTTCAAGGAGTTTTTCATGCGCAACTACCCTTCCAATAGTCCAGAATCCATGGGCCGTCTCGTTGCATTGACCTTGATGGCGGACGGCGCCATCGACTCCAGCGAGTTGAAGCTGCTTGATCAAAAGGACACCATACGCCGTCTTGGCCTCAATCATGCCAGCTTTGACAAGCTTGTCCATGAGTTATGCGATGACATGCTAATGAGCGCGTACCGTAATGGTTCGGGGCAACTGGAACTCGATACGGAGAGCATTGATCTTCTGCTCAGAGAAGTCCAGCACCCGCTTCTTCAGCGCCAGGTCTTGCGCATCATGCTCGATATCGTCAATGCGGATCGCCGGCTCTCAGGTGGCGAAGCGGTTCTGGTTGCCGAAGCGATGAAGTTTTGGGCGATTGACCTCTACGAGGTGGCTGAGCGACCGACTGCTCATTAATTGCTGTTGATCTTGATATTCGAAAAAGCCTGAGAAAGATCTATGCCATTCGAGCCTGTTATCCTGTTTTTCATTCTTGGCTTGCTGGCCGGCATCATCCGTTCGGATCTAAAAATCCCCGGTGTCCTCTATGAGTCGATCAGCATCTTTCTGCTACTGGCGATCGGCCTCAAAGGCGGGATAGAACTGGCCAAGGTGCCGGTGGCCAGCCTAGCCGGGCCGGCGTTGATCGTTGTGCTCGTGGCGGCGATTATTCCTTTTCTGGCTTTTGCTGTACTGCACAACGTCGGCCGGCTGGCGCGCGCCGATGCCGCGTCGATTGCCGCGCATTACGGTTCGGTCAGTGTGGTGACCTTTGCCGTGGCGGCAAGTTACCTACTGAGGCTGGATGAGTCGTATGAAGGCTACATGGTAGTCTTCCTCGTTTTACTCGAGTTCCCTGCGCTGGTCTTGGGGGTTATTCTGGCCCGCCGCGCCGGTGGAGATACTCGCTGGGGGCACCTGTTACATGAGGTATTCTCCGGCAAAAGCATTGTCCTGCTGGTCGGAGGCTTGCTGATTGGCTGGATTGCCGGGGCAGACGGCATCAAACCACTGGATTTGCTTTTCATGGATTTGTTCAAGGGTATGTTGGCCTTCTTCCTGCTTGAAATGGGATTGGTTGTGGCGAGCCGTCTAGCTGATCTGCGGCGAGCCGGTTTCTTCCTGATTGGCTTCGCAGTGCTTATGCCGGTTTTTGCAGGCGGGTTGGGCGTAGTCACTGCCAATGTTATTGGCTTATCCGTGGGAGGCGCTGCTATGCTCGCCACGCTTTACGCCAGCGCTTCGTATATTGCCGCTCCGGCGGCCATGCGTATCGCGATTCCAGAGGCTAATCCGGCATTGTCGATTGGCGCCGCGTTGGGGATTACCTTTCCATTCAACCTGGTGATTGGTATTCCGCTCTATTACTGGATGGCAGTTAGTTTCGAAGGAGCTTTTTAATGGGTGTGCAGCTTTCTCCACGCAAGTTGCTGACAATTATTTGCGAGGCCAGTCTTGAAGAGGCGATTGCCGCCGATTTGCTTCAGTCAGGGGGGCATGGCTACACCATTACCGATGCGCGCGGCAGCGGCACTCATGGTCGACGTGATGCAATCTGGCCGGCTAGCGCGAATATACGGATCGAGATCTTGTGTGCAGAAGAAGCGGCTCTCGATATCCTCGCTCGCTTGCAGGAATCCTATTACGCGAATTTTGGTATGGTGAGTTTTCTCTCCGACGTTCTCGTGTTGCGGCCGGAGAAGTTCTAGGAGTCACTGATCGGGCAGCGAAGGCGGCGTGACCTTGCATCTTGCAGGATGTATTCGAATCTTTTTAACGCTCTCCCGCGCTCGCAATTGCCCGCAGCCGCCATCAATATCCTGACCGGCTGAATTGCGTAGTTTGGTCAGGATGCGCCGGGTGTGCAGGTGGCGGGCGATGTTGCGCGCTTTCTCGACATCCGGGCGTTTGAAATCGAGTTCGTCGACGGCGTTGTAGGGGATCAGATTCATGATCGCGTACTTGCCGGTGAGCAGGCGGACGATGCCGTCGAGCTCTTCCTGGGTATCGTTGATGCCGTCGAGCAACGTCCATTGATACTGGATCGGGTAGCCGGTAGTGCGTGCGTAGCGTTCGCCGAGTTCGACCAGTTCTTCCGGCGTGATGCGCGGTGCGCGCGGTAGCAGTTGTTCGCGGAGATCGGCGCGGGTGGTGTGCAGCGAGAGGGCGAGGGCGGGAACGACTTTGGCGAGCGGCAATTGCTCGAAAACGCGGTAATCGCCAACCGTCGAAAAAACCAGGCTCTTGTGACCGATGCCGCCTTCAATGCCGAGCAGTTCGATGGCTTCCATGACGTTGTCGAGATTGTGCGCCGGCTCGCCCATACCCATAAAAACCACCTTCTTGACCGGGCGCAGGCGGCGGGCAAGCACCACCTGAGCGACGATTTCGGCGCTGCCGAGCTGGCGCAGCAGGCCGTCGCGGCCGGTCATGCAAAACACGCAGCCAACGGCGCAGCCAACCTGACTCGAAACACAAAGGCCGTCACGCGGCAGCAGGACGCTTTCGACGGTTTGCCGGTCGGCCAGCTCGATCAGCAGGCGCGCCGAGCCGTCTTCGCCGGGGTGTTGCGAGCGGATGCGGGCAAGGCCTTCGAGGTCAGCGGTGATTTCCGGCAAGGCATTGCGCAGCGCCAGCGGCAGGAAGTTCTCGGCCTTGCGATGGCGCGTGTCGAGTGAGCAAGTTTGCGTCCATGCGCGCAAGACGCGCTGCTCGTGGCAAGGCAAGGCGCCCAGCGCCTGTAAGCGCTGGCGGATCTGCTCGATGCGCAAACTAGCTGGCGGCGAAGGAAAAGGCGTCGGCGAAGAACTCTTCTTCGGGCAGACCGGCGGCCAAAAAGTCGCGTTTGGCGGCGTCGATCATGCCCGGCGAGCCGCAGGCATAGACTTGAAAATCGGCCAGGTTTGGGTGGTCGACCGTAACCGCCAGATGAGCGAAGCCGGTGCGCCCCGTCCAGTTGTCCGCCGTCGCTGGCTCGGAGAGTACCGGGATGTATTTGATGTTGGCGTGCGCCGCCCCCCATTGTTGGCCGAGTTCCGGCAGGTAGAGATCAATGCCGGCCTTGGCGCCCCAATAGATGTAAATCGGACGCTCGCATTTTTCGGCGATGGCGTGTTCAATCAGCCCCTTGATCGGCGCAAAGCCGGTGCCGCCAGCGAGCAGGATCATCGGCTTGGTAGATTCTTCACGCAGGTAGAAAGTGCCATGCGGGCCGTTGAAACGCAGGATGTCGCGCGCCTTCATGGTCGAGAAAACCTGCTCGGTGAACAGGCCGCCCGGCACATGCCGAATGTGCAATTGCAAAAAAGCGTCGTCGTGCGGCGCATTGGCCAGCGAGAAGCTGCGCTTCTTGCCGTCCTTGAGCAGGATGTCGATGTATTGCCCGGCGAGGAACTGCAGACGCTCGTTGGCCGGTAGCTTGAGATAAATTTCCATGACATCGGGCGCCAGGCGATTCATTTTTTCAATACGCGAAGGCAGGGTCTTGACCGGAATGTCGGTTGCCAGCCCGGCTTGTCTTGACTCGATATTGAGATCGCTAAGTGGCTTGGCGCAGCAGTAGAGCGCGAGGCCAGTGGCTTTCTCGTCATCGGTTAGCGCCTGCGCCTTGCCGTGATCGACGCTGCCGGACAGCACTTTGCCCTTGCAGGCACCACAGGCGCCGTCGCGGCAGCCGTAGGGGAGTGTCAAGCCCTGGCGCAGCGCGGCATCAAGTAAGGTTTCGTCGGCTTCGGCGGTAAATTGGTGTCCGCTTGGCGAGACGGTGATCTGATAGCTCATCTGTTTTCCCCTGGTCGGCTACAATGCTGCCGTGCACAAAATACTCATCGTCGGTAGCGGAGACGTTGCCCGCCGCATACTTCCCTATCTTGCCGGACGCTTCCGTGTCTTTGCCCTGCTGCGCAATGCAAGCAAGCTGGCTGACTGGCGGAATGCCGGCGCTCTCCCTGTTCTTGGTGATCTCGATCAACGCGGCAGCCTCAAGCGGCTGGGCGGCCTTGCCGATATCATCCTGCACCTGGCGCCACCGCCTGCGCAGGGCACGCGTGATACGCGAACCCGGCATTTGCTGGCTGCCCTTGGAGCGAGCAAAAGTCTACCACGGCGCCTGATTTACGTTAGCACGACGGGGGTTTATGGCGACTGCGGCGGTGCTGAAATTGACGAAACGCGGCGCCTCAATGTTGAAAGCCCGCGCGCTGGTCGTCGGGTTGATGCCGAACAAACCTTGCGTGACTGGGGGCGGCGCACCGGCGTTACCGTTTCCATTTTGCGGGCGCCGGGCATTTATGCGGCTGATCGGCTGCCGCTTGAGCGCCTGAAAAATGGCCTGCCGATGCTGCTCGATGCCGATGATGTTTATACCAACCACATCCATGCCGACGATCTCGCGGCTGCATGCGTCGCGGCAATCCGCCACGGGCGCGCCAACCGGACCTATAACGTGGTCGATGACAGCGACCTCAAGATGGCCGATTACTTTGTACAAGTTGCCGATGCCTTCGGCTTGCCGCATCCGCCGCGCCTGAGCCGGGTGCAGGCTGCGGAAGTTTTGTCGCCGATGCAACTGTCGTTCATGCGTGAATCTCGGCGCATCGGCAATCAGCGACTCAAAAAAGAATTGAAACTGCGTCTCGCCTTCCCCGCTACCGTGGACGGAATTGCCGATGCCCTTAAAGGAAGCGCCTCATGCTCATAGTTAAAGCCCTTCATATTTCGCTGGTCACCGCCTGGTTTGCCGGCCTTTTTTATCTGCCGCGAATTTACGTCAATCTCGCCATGGTGCCGGCCGACAGCGTTGCAGAACGTGATCGCTTGCTCTTGATGGCCGGCAAGCTCTATCGCTTCATGACGCCGCTCGGTGTGCTGGCCGTGGTCTTTGGCCTGTGGTTGTGGCTCGGTTACGGCTTTTCCGGTGGCTGGCTGCATCTCAAAACAACGCTGGTCGTCTTGCTGATCGGTTATCACTGGCATTGCGGTCAACTGCTTAAATCCTTCCAAAATGGCAGCAACGCCAAGTCGCACGTGTGGTTTCGTTTTTACAATGAAATGCCGGTGCTGGTAATGTTTGCCGTAATTTTTCTTGTCGTTCTGAAGCCCTTCTGATGAATAAATATTTTGCAATTTGCCCGCGCGGGCTGGAGCCTTTTCTCAGCGAAGAGTTGCGTGCCCTCGGCGCGCAGTTCATGCGCGAGACGCACGGCGGCGTGCATTTTTCCGGCGACTGGACACTCTGTTATCGCGCCAACCTCGAGTCGCGCATCGCCACGCGCATCCTGTGGTTTATCGCTCAGGGCGGTTATCGCAGCGAGGATGACATCTACCGTCTGGCGCGCAAGCAAAAATGGCCGGATCACTTTGCCGTAACGCGCACCATGCGTGTCGTGACGACCGCCATCAAGTGCCCGCTCAAGTCGCTCGATTTCGTCACCTTGCGCGTCAAGGATGCGGTTTGCGACGGCTTCCGCGAAGCGTGCGATGAGCGGCCCAATATCGAAACGCGCAATCCCGATGTCCGCGTCCATGTCTTCTTGACCGAAAACGAATGCACGCTCTACCTCGACACCTCCGGCCAGCCGTTATGGCAGCGCGGCTTGCGCAAAGCCAGCGTGGACGCGCCGCTCAAGGAAAACCTCGCCGCCGGCATTCTGAAAATGACTGGCTGGCAGCCGGGCATGGCGCTGGTCGACCCGATGTGTGGCAGCGGTACCTTTTTGCTTGAAGCGATTCAGATCGCTCTCGATCGCGCCCCCGGTCTTGACCGTGCCTTTGCCTTTGAAATGCTCTCCGATTTTGACGCGCAAACCTGGGGTGGCCTGCGCCAGGCCGCCGAAGCGCGCTGCAAAGACCCCGAGCCGCTGGAGATACGCGGCTACGATCTCGACGAAAAAGCGGTACGGGCAACCCGGCGCAATCTTCAGGAAGCCGGTTTTGGCGGCATGGTTACGGTCGACTGCCAAAATGTGCTCGAAATTGAGCCGCTGACCGAGCACGGCATCATGGTCGCCAATCCGCCTTATGGTGAGCGAATCGGTGAAACGGAGGAGCTCGCAAGCTTCTACCCGCAACTGGGATCAGCCCTGAAAAAGCACTGGGCCGGCTGGAACTGCTTTTTCTTCACCGCCGACATGCGCCTGCCGAAAGGCCTCGGCCTCAAGCCCAGTCGCAAAACTCCTTTATTCAACGGCCCGTTAGAGTGCCGCGTGTTTGAAATACGCATGGTCGCGGGCAGTAATCGCCCGGCTTGAACCTTTCGATAATTTGAGGAGTGAGCATGTCAGTAAAAGCTTTGTATCAACAAAAACGCATGAGTGCAGCAGACGCCATACGCGTCGTCAAAAATGGCGACACCATTGTCGTGCCGACCGCCGTTGCCGAGCCGCCGGCTTTGCTGCACGCCCTTTCCGAGGCCCGCCGCGATTTTCGCGATGTACAGGTCTCGCAAATCCTGCCGGTGCGCAATTACGCCTATGTTGATCAGGAAACTATCGAACACGTTCGCCATACCGCCTATTTCTTCAGCGGTGCAACCCGCCCCGGCGGTCAAGCCGGCTGGATCGACTACATCCCGTCCTATTTTTCCGAAATGCCGACGCTGATCCGCCAGAACCTGATGGCTGCCGATGTTGTTTTCAGCCTTGCTTCGCCGATGGACGAATACGGCTATTTCTCGCTGGGGCTGGGCGCCGACTACACCATGGCGGCGATCGAAAAGGCGCATGCCGTGGTACTCGAAGTTAACCCCAATGTGCCGTTTGCCAATGGCAACTGCCACATCCATATTTCGCAAGTTGCCGCGCTGACCGAAAGCGAGGAGCCGATCCTCGAAGTAGCCCTGCCGAAAATCGGCCCGGTGCAGGAAGCGATCGGGCAATACGTTGCTGAGATGATCCCCGATGGCGCCACTTTGCAGATCGGCTACGGCGGCATTCCCGACGCGGTGGTCATGCAATTGACCAACAAGCGCGACCTCGGAATTCACACCGAAATGATCGGCGACGGCATCATGTCGCTGGTCGCGGCCGGTGTCGTCACCAACCGCAAGAAAAACTATCTCCCGGGCAAAATGATCGCCACCTTTGGCCTCGGTTCAAAGAAGCTCTACGACTTCATGCACCGCAACCCGACGCTCGAAATCCATCCGGTTGATTTCACCAATGATCCGTTTCTCGCCGCGCAGAATGACAATCTGCATGCTATCAATGCCACCTTGCAGATTGATTTTCTCGGCCAGTGCGGTTCCGAAAGCCTCGGCTTCAAGCCCTATTCGGCGACCGGCGGGCAAGCCGATTTTGTTCGCGCCGCCAACCGTTCCAACGGCGGCAAGGCCTTCATCGTGCTACCGTCGACGGCCAAGGATGACAGCGTTTCGCGCATCGTTCCGGCACTTTCGGCAGGAACCCATGTCAGCACCGGCAAAAATGACATTAATTATGTGGTGACCGAATATGGCGTTGCCCAGTTGCGTGGCAAGTCGGCCAAACAGCGGTGCACGGAACTGATCGGCATCGCCCATCCGAAATTCCGTGATGAACTGCGCGAGGCGGCCAGGCAACTTCATCTGCTTTAATCCGGCTTTTACCCTTGCTTACAATTTCATCGCAAACGGTTTCAGTCAAGCGTCTGGATATCCGTTATCTTGCAGTGTGAGTTAATGGATGTTGCAGGGAGTTTGCGATGATGAAAATCAGTAAATGGATATTGCTTGTTGGCGCTACGCTGCTGATGGCGGCGAGCGGCGCCTGGGCCGATTGGCGTCACCATCCTCGTGGCGGGGGTAGTGTCGGTGTTTACGTCGGCCCCGGTTTCTTTTGGGGGCCGCCCGTTTATCGCCCGTATTATCCGCGCCCTTATTACTATCCGGATCCGTTCTACCAGCCGGCACCGATCATCATCAGGCCTTCGCCGCCACCGGTTTATATCGAACAAAGCAACGTGATCACCGAGCAGGTGCAGGAAGCGACCAATTACTGGTACTACTGCCGGGACTCAAAGAGCTACTACCCCTACGTCAAAGACTGCAAAAGCGAGTGGCAAAAAGTTTTGCCGACACCGGAGAGATAAGCGATGAAGCAGCCTCAAGTTTTGCGCACGCGAATGGCCCTCGTCGCCACTAGCGTTTTGCTCGGTGCCTGTACGGTAATGCCAAACGGCCCGAACGTGATGGTGTTGCCGGGCACCGGCTCGTCGATAGAGCGCTTTCGCACGGATGATTATGTCTGCCGTGATTTTTCCCACGGGCAGATTGGCGGGCGCAGCGCGCAGCAGGCGGCAAATCAGTCAGCCGCCGCCAGTGCTGCCGTTGGAACCGCAGTTGGTGCGCTCGCCGGTGCGGCGATCGGCGGCAATCAGGGCGCCGCTGTTGGTGCCGGCGCCGGTTTGCTGGTCGGCGGTGCGGTTGGCTCGGACAACGCGCGGGCCTCCGGCTACGGCAGCCAGCGTCAATACGACAACGCCTATATTCAGTGCATGTACGCCAAAGGGCATCGAGTACCGGTGCCTGGCAACGTTAGCTATTCGCGGCCGGTCAAAGCGGCCGATGTCGGCATACCGCCACCACCACCAGGGTCTCCGCCACCGCCGCCGGGCGCAGTTTCTACCCCGCCTCCTCCTCCGGGCTCACCCCCGCCGCCCCCGCCGGCCAAAAAGTAGGATTTTCGGCTTGTTGCGGTCAACCGCGAATTTGCCCTGAATTTTATTGGTCTTCGCAATGCCAGCTCTTTTTTCGGGCGACGCCGGCGCTTGATCTAAAAATGTTTCGATTGCGCACCCGGCATTGGCGGATACTGTCGCCCTTTCCGTCGAGAGAATCTATTCAGGCATGAGTCAGGAAGTTAAAGAAAATCCCCGTTTCGCCGTTGTGGCGTCTGTTCAACTGCCGAGTGTCAGCGATCATGAGTTTGAGGCATCGCTGAACGAGTTGCGCGAACTGGCGAAAACGCTCGGTTACAAAATCGTCCACACCTTTACCCAGAAGCGCTCGGGTTTCGATTCGACCGCCTACCTGGGCACCGGCAAGTGTCAGGAAATCGAGCATTTCGTCAGCCACGAAGCTGACGTTGATATCGAGGCCATTCTTGTTGACCACGAAATATCGCCATCACAAGCGCGCAATCTTGAAATCGCGGTCGGCTGCGAGGTGATGGATCGCACCATGGTCATTCTTGAGATATTCCACAACAACGCGCGCTCGCGCGCCGCCCGCGCCCAGGTGGAAATTGCCCGCCTCGGCTACATGGCGCCGCGTCTGCGTGAAGCCGCCAAACTCGCCGGGCCGCAGGGGCGCCAGCGCAGTGGTGTTGGCGGCCGCGGGGCCGGCGAGTCGCACACCGAACTGGACAAGCGCAAGATCCGCGACCGGATCGCCGAGTTGCAACTCGAAATCATCGCCATGGACGCCGAGCGCCAGACCCAGCGCGCCCGCCGTCAGGGGCGTCAGGAAATCGCCGGGGTGGCGCTGGTCGGCTACACCAATGCCGGTAAATCGACCCTGATGCGAGCCTTGACCGGCAGTGAAGTGCTGGTTGCCAACAAGCTTTTCGCCACCCTCGATACCACCGTGCGGGCCCTTCACCCGGAGAGCGTGCCGCGTATTCTGGTCAGCGATACCGTTGGCTTCATCAAGAATCTGCCGCACGGCCTGGTCGCTTCGTTCAAGTCCACGCTCGACGAAGCGCTTGATGCCTCCTTGCTGCTGCATGTGATTGACGCCAGCGACCCCGGTTTCGAGCGCCAGCTTGAAGTCACCGACAAGGTGCTGGCCGAGATTGCTGCCGATGGCGTGCCGCGCATCCGCGTCTTCAACAAAATTGACCATGTCGGCGACGAAGAGGCACAAGCCGAGTGCGAAGCGGCGTTGCGCGCGCAATATCCTGATTGCGTGGTGATGAGTGCCCGCCGCCCCGATGAGGTGGCACGGCTGCGGCAAAAAATTGTGACGTTTTTCCAGCGCGATCTGGTCGAGGCCGAGTTATTCCTGCCCTGGTCGGCGCAGCAGTTGCGCAAGGAAATTTACGCCAATTGCGAAATCATTGAAGAGCGAGCCGATGAAGCGGGTGCGTATTTCACCGTGCGTGGCGACCCGCGGGCGCTTGACGAATTACGCAGTCAGTTTGCCAAAGCAGGCGCCGTTGCAGCGCCTGCTGAAAATCAATAACTAGATCATCAGGCTACGCCGGCGCTGTGCGCCTGCTGGTCGGCCCAATAGCTTGAACGAACCATCGGTGCGCAGGCGGCGCCGGTGAAGCCCATTTTTTTCGCTTCCTCTTCGTACATTTTGAAAATATCGGGATGGACGTAGCGGGTGACCGGCAGGTGGTGGCCGGAGGGCGCCAGATATTGACCGATGGTCAACATCTCGACATCGTGGGCGCGCAGGTCGCGCATCACTTCGAGGATTTCTTCGTCCGTTTCGCCCAAGCCGACCATCAGGCCGGATTTGGTCGAGACCTGCGGATAGCGCGCCTTGAACTGCTTGAGGAAATCCAGTGAGTGCTGGTAGTCGGCACCCGGGCGTGACTGTTTGTAGAGGCGCGGGATGGTCTCCATGTTGTGATTGAGCACATCGGGTAGGGCGCCACCGAGGATTTCCAGCGCGATTTCCATGCGGCCACGAAAGTCGGGCACCAGCGTTTCAATGGTCGTCGTCGGCGAGAGTTCGCGCGTGTTGCGGATCACGTCGACAAAGTGCTGGGCGCCACCGTCACGCAGATCGTCGCGGTCAACGCTGGTAATCACCACATATTTGAGTTTGAGCGCAGCGACTGATTCGGCAAGTTCGCGCGGTTCGTCGACATTGGGCGGCAGCGGCTGGCCGTGGCCGACGTCACAGAAGGGGCAGCGGCGGGTGCAGATGTCGCCGAGGATCATGAAGGTGGCGGTGCCGCGCCCGAAGCATTCGCCGATATTGGGGCAGGTGGCTTCTTCGCAGACGGTGTGCAGTTTTCGCTCGCGCAGCATGGTCTTGATTTCGCCGAAGCGCCCGGCGCTGTTGCCGGCCTTGACGCGGATCCAGTCCGGCTTGCGCAGCGGCGTATCGACCGGGACGATCTTGATCGGGATGCGCGCGGTTTTCAGCTCGCCTTTTTGTTTGACGCCTTTTTCAGCCATTTTTTCTATCCAGTTGCCGCAGCAAGTGTTGGGTAAGTTGCTCGCCGGCTTGCGCCACGTCGAGCGGAATGTTGTAGTCGCTGGTTTGCACGACTTTGAGGCCAGCATAGCCGCAGGGGTTGATCGCCGTAAATGGGGACATGTCCATATCGACATTGAGCGACAAGCCGTGGTAGCTGCAGCCATTCTTGATTTTCAGGCCAAGGGCGGCGATCTTGGCGTCGCCGACATAAACGCCGGGCGCTCCGGCCAGGCGGTCAGCCTTGACGCCATAAGCAGCGAGAAAGTCGATCACTGCCTGTTCGATGGCGGTGACCATTTCGCGCACCTTGATTTTCAGCCGGGTGAGATCGAGCAGCAGATACAAAACGACCTGACCGGGGCCGTGGTAGGTGATCTGCCCGCCGCGATCAATTTTGACGACGGGGATGCCGACGTCGACCAACAAATGCTCAGGCTTGCCAGCCTGCCCGAGCGTAAAAACCGGCGGGTGCTCGACGATCCAGATTTCATCCGGCGTTTCCGGCGTGCGGGTGACGGTGAAATCGAGCATTGCCTTCCAGGTCGGTTCGTAATCAACCCGGCCGAGATTTTTGACCTGCAAATTCACAGGGCGACTTTGACCATCGGGTGTGCCGTCAGATCCATGTAAATGGCGTCGAGCTGCGGCTTTGAGGTGGCGATGATGGTGCAGGTAACGCTCAGGTAATTGCCGCCGGAACTGGCGCGCAACTCCATGCAGGTCGTGTCGAAATCGGGCGCGTGTCGGGTGACGATGCTGACCACTGCATCGGCGAATTCATCGTGTGCCTTGCCCATGATCTTGATCGGGAAACTGCACGGGAATTCGAGCAGGGTGTCTTTGTAGGAAGCCATTTCAGCCTTTGCGCATGACGGTATTTTTGAACTCCTGATACCACTGATACATCTGCTCGCCAAGCGGGCCGGGCTTGCCGGCATTGGCGCCACTGCCGACCGGCTTGCCGTCGAGTGTCGTGATCGCCAGCACTTCCTTGGTCGAGGATGTCATCCAGACCTCGTCGGCGCTGTGAAGTTCAGCTTCTGAAATTTCACGCACATTCAGCGGTTGACCGTGACGCTCGGCCAATTCGATGACCAGATCGTAGGTAATGCCCGGCAACATCAGCTGGGTCTTCGGCGGCGCCAGCAAAACGCCGTCCTTGACGACGAAAATATTGGAGGCAGCACCTTCCTTCATATAGCCGTCGCGAATCAGCAGCGCCTCGGCGCAGCCTTCGTCAACCGCCTGTTGGCGGGCGAGGATGTTGGCCAGTAGCGAAATCACCTTGAGGTCGCAACGCGCCCAGCGCTGGTCGCTGACGGTAATCGCCGCAACGCCTTTGGCGCGCACCTCGGCTGGCGTGGTGGTCAGCGGCGCCGCAAAGGCAAAGGCGGTCGGCGTTACGCTGGCCGGCGGAAAGGCGTGGTCGCGCTTGTTGTCGGCACCACGGGTGACTTGCAGGTAGATCGACTGGTCATCCCACGGCGCCCCTGCGATCAGTTTTTCGACCACAGCTTTCCAGCCGGCAAGATCCAGCGGATTGGCCATGCGGATGCCATCGAGCGTCGCTTGCTGGCGCTTCAAGTGCTCGTCAAGGCGAAATGGCCGCCGCGAATAGACCGGGATCAGCTCATAAACCCCGTCGCCGTAAAGAAAACCCCGATCGAGCGGCGATACGCCAGCGTCAGCGAGTGGCAGAAACTGGCCATTTAGATAGACCGGATCGGCGACGTAGGGGGTCATTCGGGAACCTCTATAGATTCGTCATTCCCGCGCAGGCGGGAATCCAGGCTATTGAAGTAACTGGACTCCCGCTTTTGCGGGAGTGACATAAATTGAGTTTTAGCAGTGTCGATTAGTTGAACCAGAGGCGAATGGTGTCCCAGATACGGGTGAAGATGTTGCCCAAAGCGACGTTTTCAAGAGCGAACACCGGATATTCCTTGGCCGGCTTGCCGTCTATGGTGACTTTCAGGGTGCCGAGTTTCTGACCTTGCTCGATCGGCGCGATCAGGCGCGGTTCCCCGACGAATTCGTGCTTTACCTTGTCGCTGTAGCCTTTCGGCAGGGTCATGCTGAGACCATCGGCAAAGCCGGCTTTGACCTCGCTTTGTGCCCCCTTCCAGACGCGCAGGGTGGCGACTGGCTGATTGGGCGCGAACAGTGCAATGTTGTCAAAAGAGCCAAAACCCCAGTTGAGCAGTTTGTGCGACTCGCTGGCGCGTGTTGAGTCGGATTTGGTACCGAGAACAACCGAGAGCAGACGGCGCTTGTCGCGCTGGGCCGACGAGATCAGGCAGTAGCCGGCGGCTTCGGTGTGGCCGGTCTTGACGCCGTCAACCGTTGGGTCGATAAAGAGCAGGCGGTTGCGGTTGGGCTGGGTGATGTTGTTGTAGCGGAACTCCTTGATCGAGTAATACTTTTTGTATTCTTCAGGGAAGTCTCGGATCAGCGCGCCGGCGAGCAGGGCGAGGTCGCTGGCGGTGGTGTAGAGCTGTGGGTCAGGCAGGCCGGTGGCGTTCGTGAAGTTGCTGCTATTCATGCCGAGGCGCTTGGCTTCGCGATTCATCATTTGCGCGAAATTCTCTTCGCTGCCGGCAATGCCTTCAGCCAGCGCCACGCAGGCGTCGTTGCCGGACTGGACGATCATGCCCTTGAGCAGATCATCAACAGCAACTTGCGTGTCGACGTGAATGAACATTTTCGAGCCGCCGGTACGCCAGGCTTTTTCGGAAACCGGAAGGGCTTGATCGATGCTCAGGGTTTTCTTGTGGAGTGCCGAAAAGCTCAGGTAAGCGGTCATCAGCTTGGTCAGCGAAGCCGGCTCGAGGCGCTGGTCGGGCTTTTCTGCGGTCAACAGCTGATTGGCACTCAAATCCATCAGCAGCCAGGATTTGGCGGCGAGTTCCGGCGGTACCGGTGCCTGCTGGGCGAGGGTCTGGTTAGTGGCGATCAGGGTCAGGAGAATCAGTGAAAATTTGCGAAGCTGCATGGCACTCTTATTTAAGGTTCTTGCGTTGGGGGGGATGAATTATACCGCTGCCGGCGTTTCGTCCTGCGGTGAGGCGGCGCACAGCACCTCGACCGCCGGGTGGCGAATGCGCCGCTCGTTGGAGATCGCGTAAATGTGCTCGCTGACGCCGTTCATCGCGCCCAATGCCTGTGCGCCGAGTTGTTCGGCGATTTGTTCAGCCAGCGCCAGCGGGGCGGTGAATAGACCCAGCCCTTCGCGGCCGAAGGTGTTGAGCAGGGCGCTGTCTTCAAATTCGCCAACGATGCGCGGGCGGACGCCATTTTGTTCCAGCCAGCGATCGATCCGCGAACGCAAAGCATTGTGGCGGGTCGGCAGCAGCATCGGCGCACCGTCCAGCGATTGCGGAAAGCCGGCCTTGGTGCGGTCAACGAGGGAAACGCTGCCAAAAATGCCGGTCGCGAAATCGCCGAGGCGCTTGCTGAAAACCTTGAGATTGCCACCGATGGGCGCCGGGCGGTCAGTCAGGACGACATCGAGGCGATGCAGGGCGAGATCGGCGAGCAGGGTCTCGAATTCACCTTCATCGCAGATCAGGCGGACATCGAGCGGCATTTTGTAGACTGAAGAGAGCAGGCGATAGGCGAGCAACTTGGGGATGCCGTCCGAAATGCCAACGCGCAGGCGCAGGGTGTTTTCATTGTCGCTGCTGTTTAATGCCTCAACCAGCGCGTCGCCCAGTTGGAAAATCTGGTCGGCGTACCCAAGTGCTTGTCGTCCCGCCTCGGTCAGTGCCAGCCCGCGCCCCTGGGCGGCAAACAGGGATTTGCCAAGTTGCCGCTCAAGCAGGCTGAGTTGCCCGCTAATAGTCTGGATGGCGAGGTCGAGACGTTCGGCTGCACGCGTCATACTGCCTTCCTGGGCGACCACCCAGAAGTAGTAAAGGTGCTTGAAGTTAAGATTGTTCATTTGTTTTTGTCCGATAAAACCGAAGTGTTGGTCAATTTTCCTACGGGTTAACCGTTTTGTGCAATGCGGTATTATTCGTTCGTAATCTTAAAACCGGAGTTGATCATGAAACGTGTTGTTCTATTTCTCGCTACCAACCTGGCCGTCATGCTGGTGCTCAGCCTGGTCACCAGCCTGCTCGGCGTCAATAAGTTCCTCACGGCCAACGGCTTGAACCTTGGCATGCTGCTCGCCTTCGCTGCCGTCATCGGCTTCGGCGGTTCGCTGATTTCGCTGATGATGTCGAAAATGATGGCGAAGTGGAGCACCGGTGCCCGCGTCATCGAGTCACCAAGTAACTCGACGGAAGTCTGGCTGGTTGATACGGTCGGCCGCCTCGCACAACGCGCCGGTTTGCCGATGCCGGAAGTCGCCATTTACGACGGTGAGCCAAATGCCTTCGCAACGGGCGCGAGCAAAAACAGTTCGCTGGTCGCCGTGTCGACCGGTTTGTTGCAAGGGATGACCCGCGAGGAGGTTGAGGCGGTACTGGCACACGAAGTGGCGCATATTGCCAACGGCGACATGGTGACGCTGACGCTGATTCAGGGTGTGGTTAATACCTTCGTCGTCTTCATCTCGCGCGTCATTGCTTACGCCGTCGATTCCTTCCTGCGCAAGGGTGAGGAAAACAGCGGGCCGGGGATGGTCTATATGGCGACCAGCATTGTTTGCGAAATTGTCTTCGGCATTCTCGCCAGTGTCATCGTCGCCTACTTCTCGCGTCAGCGTGAGTTCCGCGCCGATGCCGGTGCAGCGCATCTGATGGGTAGCGCGATGCCGATGCAGAACGCCCTGCGTCGTCTTGGCGGCCTGCATACCGAATCGCTGCCACAAAGTATGGCTGCTTCCGGGATTGCCGGCGGTAAAGCCTCCTGGATGGCGCTGTTCTCAAGCCACCCGCCGCTGGAAGAGCGCATTGCTGCTCTAGAAGTTAAATGAACGGTACAAATCAAGATTCATTGTGCAGGTCAAATGACTGCTTGAAATTACATTTTGCATGGAATTATTGATGAAAAATCCGGTAAAAATTTTTATTTTAGGCTGCAGCTTCAGTGCCTCAATGGCTTTTGCTGTGCAGGAATACGACTTGGCCAGCCTTGAGTCGCTTGCTCTAGCGTCAAACCGCTCTGTTCTTGCGGCACGAGATCAGGTTACAGCGGCTCGCTTTGGTGTGGATACGGCATCGGCATTTCCCAACCCCGAGATTGAGTATTTGAGCGGTACGGCGCGTTCCCGCGGTCCGGCTGGCAATTCTGGCGATTCCCGCAGTGCTACGGTTACCCAGCCGCTGGATTTGCCTTGGCGGCGAACGGCGCGTATTGGTGCTGCTGAGGCAGGCCTTGAATCTGCTGGGGCGGGGGCGCGCGCCTTTGAAGCCGATATTCTCGCGCAATTGCGGGTGCGCTATTTTTCGGTTTTGCGTCGCGAGGCGGAACTGATTAACGCTAACGAAGATGCAAAGCTATTGGAAAGTGTGCGTGATCGCATTTCTTTACGGGTAGAAAAGGGTGAGACGCCGCGTTTCGAATTGATCAAGTCTGAAGCTGAAATGTTGAACGCCAGAAATTCAGCCAAGGCGGCGAGCTTCCGGGTTGAGCAGGCGCGATCTGCGTTGCGTCAGGCCGTTGGCAGTGCGCTGCCAGCAGAGTTCGCTTTGACTAGCCGATTCCGCGATGTGCCGGCATTAACGCCACTCAATCAGGTGCGTGGCGAAGTCATGGCCGGTAGTCCAAATCTGACTAGAGCCAGGGCCGAGACTGTGCGAGCCGAGCGGCAACTTGAACTTGAGCGGAGTCTCCGCTGGCCCAATTTTGCGTTGAAAGCTGGCATGCAAGAGGACCCGGATATGCGCAACTCGCAATTTGGTGTTGTTCTTTCGGTACCGCTGTGGGACCGGCGAACCGGGCCGGTTGGCTCGGCTGTGGCCCAATTGTCGCGGGCGAGGAACGAACTGGAGTCGCAAGAATTTTCATTGACCAAGGCGCTTGAGGTTGCTTACCAGCAGTATGAAATTGCGCAGTCGCAGGCGCAGGCGCTGGAGTCAGGAATAGTTCGGAGTGCCGAAGCGGCTCTGAAGGTCGCTGAAGCAGCATACCGCTTTGGTGAGCGAGGTTTCCTTGAGGTGCTGGATGCGCAGCGCGTATTTCGTGCAGCGCGCTCTGAATTGATCGCTGCACGCTTTGAACTGGCCAGTGCCTGGGTTGAAATTGAAAGATTACGGGCCCTGCCCGGAGGGAGCAATTAATGAAAAAAGCCACATTTATTCTGTTGACCGCAGCAATACTCGCAGGATGCGGCAAGGAGGAGGCCAAAACTGTTGCTGCGACCTTATCTGACCCGGCTTTGGTGTCACCGGCCGCTGAACTGGTCGCGCAGATCAAACTGGCGAACGTCACCAGCCAACCTGTCTCCGAAACTCTGCGAGTGCCGGGTAGTATCGATTTTGACAAACAGCGTTTGGCCCGCATTGGTGCAACCATCACTGGCCGGGTAACCGAAATTGATGCAGTGCTTGGCCAGTCGGTAAAAAAAGGTGACGTGCTGGCCCGGCTCAATAGCAGTGAGCTATCTACACAACAGCTTGCATATTTGAGGGCAAGATCTGTACTGGAGTTGAACCGGCGTAACGCTGAGCGGGCAAAAGCATTATTCGATGCAGATGTTATTGCCTTGGCAGAGTTGCAGCGCCGCCAGAGCGAGTACCAAATTTCTGTCGCTGAAACTCGGGCGGCAGCTGACCAGTTGCAGCTGCTTGGCGTGACCCCCGCAGCTATCGAACGCTTGGGCAGAGAAGGGGCTGTAAATTCTCTTATGTCCGTTGTGTCGACTTTGAGTGGTGTTGTGGTTGAACGAAAACTTGCTCAGGGGCAGGTTGTTCAGCCGGCGGATTCCTTATTCGTGGTTGCTGACCTTTCCAGTTTGTGGGCTGTGGCACAAGTCCCTGAACAACAGATCAGTCGAGTCCAGGAGGGCCAGTCAGTCGTCATTGAAGTACCGGCACTAGGAAACGAAAAATTATGGGGAAAACTGGTCTTTGTCGGCCAGACCGTTGATCCGGATACTCGAACAGTGTTGGTTCGTACCGCTTTGGACAATCGCGATGGCCGTTTGAAGCCAGCGATGTTGGCGTCAGTTTTGATCGAGGCCAAACCAGTAGATCGATTGGTGGTGCCTGCTGCCGCAGTCGTTCGTGAGAACGATATAGATCACGTTTTTGTCGCTGAGGTCTCAGGCGCGTTTCGTTTGGTCAAGGTAAAGCTTGGCGTTGAGCAGGGTGGACAAAGAGTGGTTCTCACTGGACTCAAAGGTGATGAGCGAATCGTCGTTGAGGGAGCATTTCATCTGAATAATGAACGCAACCGTAAATTAGCGGAGGGCTCGTGATTGAATCCCTAGTACGCGGCGCGCTGGCGCAGCGCCTCATTGTTGCGGTGATCGCCGCTGTAATGCTTTTGTTTGGCCTTGATGCCGCACGCAAGCTATCGGTCGATGCCTTCCCTGATGTTACCAATATTCAGGTTCAGATTGCTACCGAGGCGCCGGGCCGTTCGCCTGAGGAGGTCGAGCGCTCCGCCACCGTGCCTTTGGAAATCGCGATGACCGGCTTGCCGGGCCTCGAAGAGATGCGCTCGTTGAACCGGCCAGGCCTCTCCTTGATTACGCTGGTATTCACTGACAAGACAAACGTTTATTTCGCCCGGCAGTTGGTCATGGAAAGGCTGTTGGAGGTTGGCTCGCGACTGCCCGAAGGCATTACCCCAACACTCGGGCCGGTTTCGACCGGTTTGGGTGAGGTTTATCAATACACTTTGGAGCGAGCGGATGATGGTGACCGGGCGCTAACTGAGGAAGAATTGATGCAACGCCGAACCGCTCAGGATTGGGTGGCGCGGCCCTTGCTGCGTTCGATTCCGGGGGTGGCAGAAATCAACTCGCAGGGTGGCTTTTCGAAGCAATATCAGGTCCTGGTCAATCCTGATCGGTTACGCCACTTTGGTTTGAATATTACTGATGTTTATAAGGCGGTCGGGCGTAACAATGCCAATTCGGCGGGCGGTATTTTGCCGCACTATGCGGAGCAGTACCTGATCAGAGGCGTTGGACTGGTCAAAGATCTCGACGACCTACGGGTGATCGTCCTCAAAGAAAAAGACGGAGTACCGGTCTTCGTGCGCGATGTCGCTGAAGTTCAGATCGGCCACGAGGTGCGCGCTGGTGCCGTCGTCAAAAATGGTACGACCGAGGCGGTGGGTGGCGTCGTCATGATGCTCGCGGGGGGTAATGCGAAATCGGTAGTCAGCAAAATCAAGACGAGGGTTGACGAGATCAACAGCAAGAACATGCTGCCGGACGGCTTGAAAATTGTGCCTTATTACGACCGCTCGGAATTGGTTGATGCGGCGTTGTGGACCGTGACCAAGGTGCTGCTTGAAGGTGTTTTGCTGGTTGTTGTTGTGCTCTTCCTCTTTTTGGGTGACGTTCGCTCTTCGCTGATTGTGGTTGCGACACTGGTGTTAACGCCGTTGCTAACCTTCGTTGCGATGAACAAGCTGGGGATTTCTGCCAACCTGATGTCGCTGGGTGGCTTGGCGATCGCGATTGGACTTATGGTCGATGGTTCCGTCGTGGTGGTTGAAAATGCGTTTCTGCAGTTGGGGCGCAAAGCCAAATCCGGCGAAAGTCAGTTGCGGATCATCCTGCACGCCGTGGTTGAGGTCGCCACGCCAGTGATTTTCGGGGTGGGCATCATCATTCTTGTTTTCTTGCCGCTGATGACCTTGCAGGGCATGGAAGGCAAAATGTTCGCGCCGCTGGCTTACACGATTGCCATTGCGCTGGCTATTTCTCTGGTGCTCTCCTTGACGCTGACCCCGGTTATGGCAACCTATCTGCTCAAGGCACCGGCGCATGATGGCGATCACGATACCCGCCTGATCGCCATCATGAAGCAGCGATATCTAAAAATGCTGCACTGGACGATGACGAACCAGAAAAAGACAGTGGGCGCTTCGGTTCTTATTTTTTGCATGACGGCAGCTACCGTACCTTTCCTTGGAACGGCATTTATCCCGGAAATGAATGAAGGCTCTGTCGTGCCGGGTATCAACCGGGTACCGAATATTTCGCTTGAAGAGTCGATCAAGATGGAAATGGAGGCGATGCGCCTGGTCATGCAAGTGCCAGGGGTTAAGTCTGCCGTTTCTGGCGTTGGTCGCGGTGAGTCTCCAGCTGATCCGCAAGGGCCGAATGAGTCGACACCCATCGTCAGCCTGAAGCCGCGCGCCGAATGGCCGGATGGCTGGACTCAGGACACCATTCAGGAAGCCATGCGCGAGAAGCTCAAGGTCTTGCCCGGCGTACAGGTGGTCATGGCGCAGCCGATTTCGGCCCGGGTGGCCGAGATGGTGACTGGGGTTCGATCAGATATTGCCGTTAAGGTTTTTGGCGATGATCTGGAGGAGCTGAAGCGCGTTGCCGGCGAGATTGGCAAGGTGGCTCAAAGCCTCGACGGGGCAAGGGATATGCGAGTCCAGAGAATCAGCGGACAGCAGTATTTGTCGATCGAAATTGATCGTCAGGCTATCGCCCGTCTTGGTTTGAACGTCTCCGATGTTAATGACGTTCTGGAAACAGCGATTGGCGGCAAAGTGGCAACGGAGATCTTTGAGGGCGCGAAACGGTTTCCCGCCAGCGTTCGCTTACCCGAAAACTTCCGTAACAATGTTGAAGCCATTTCCAGTGTGTTGATTACCTCACCGAATGGCGCTCAGGTGCGCTTGGCTGACGTAGCGAAAATTAGCGTTATGGATGGCCCGGCGCAGATATCCAGGGAGCTTGGCAAGCGGCGCATTGTGGTCGGAGTCAACGTCAAAGATCGTGACCTTGGGGGCTTTGTGGCCGAGCTGCAGAAGAAAGTTGAGTCTCAGGTCAAGTTGCCAGAGGGTTACTACCTCGAGTGGGGCGGCCAGTTCCAGAATATGGAGCGCGCCTTGGGGCACCTGATGGTGATTGTTCCGATTACTGTCGCGGCGATTTTCTTCCTGCTTTTTGTTCTCTTTAACTCACTACGTTTTGCGACGCTGATCATCACGGTGCTGCCGTTCGCTTCAGTCGGCGGCATCATCGGGCTCTTTGTTTCTGGTGAATACCTTTCGGTGCCGGCCTCGGTCGGTTTCATTGCGCTATGGGGCATTGCTGTGCTCAACGGGGTGGTTCTAGTGTCCTATATTCGCAGTCTTCGAGAAGAAGGGCGAACCGTGGAGCAAGCCGTGATCGAAGGTGCAACGCTACGCTTCAGGCCGGTGATGATGACCGCCACAGTCGCCATGCTCGGTCTTGTCCCTTTCCTGTTTTCGGATGGGCCCGGTTCAGAAGTGCAACGGCCGTTGGCGATTGTGGTCATTGGCGGGTTGATAACCTGCACGCTGCTCACCTTGCTAGTTTTGCCAACAATTTATCGCTGGTTTGATGAGGAGAAAATTGAAGCATGAAAGAGATAAAGGCGGTTATTCGCCCCAATAAATTGGCTTCCTTGCGCGACGCATTGGTTGCCCTGCCAGATTTTCCCGGCATGACTGTCAGCAAGGTTGAGGGCTGTAGTGCGCCAAACCGGCGCCTAGTGCAACACAAAATCAAGGAACAACTGACTGACTACACGCCCAAGGTGCGAATCGAAGTTATTGCGCCGGACGATGCGGCGCAGTCTATTTTTGACTGCATCATGAAAGTCGCGCAAACCGGTCATTATGGTGATGGTTTGGTCTGGATCACTGACGTGGAGCAGGCGGCCTTCGTTTTCAAGACAACGCCGGGGCAGCCCGATTAAAAATTTAACTTTTATCTTTTGAGGAGAATTTCACGGTTGATTTAGCGCGCCGCCCATAAACTTACTGGTGTTCTAACAGGTCGCTATGGCGATCAAGATCATCAGCCAATATGGATTTAACGCGTAATCCCGGTATCAACCTCACCTTGATGTCGCCCACCGATTTGCAGGAAGGTGTTGCCCGCCTCTCGCGCGGCGCCTATTTCAAGGAGGCGACGCTTGATGTGACGCTCAGCATCCTGACCGAATCGGCGGCACAGATGTCCGGTATCGGTCGCGTCAGTATCTGGGCGTTGTGTGACTCACAGGCAGAGTTGCGCTGCCTTGATCTTTATGAACTTGCCGGTGCGCATCACCGTAAGGGCATGAGCTTGCACGCCAAGGACTACCCGCATTATTTTCGCGCTTTGCGCAGTGAAGAATGTATTGCTGCCGACGATGCCAGCCTGCATCCGGCAACTCGGGAGTTTGTCGGCAACTATCTGGCAGAGAACGGCATTACCGCGCTGCTCGATACACCGATTCACATACGCGGCGGCCTTGAGGGTGTGCTTTGTCTCGAGCAGGTCGCTACCCATCTGCCATGGACTGCCACGCACCGGCTGTTTGCCCATGCCGTCGCCAATCTGGTGGCTTTGGCGCTGGTTGAATATGAGGCTGAGGAAGCGCGACGGCAGAATGAAATGGCGCAGGAGCGTTTGCGCGATGTGCTGAAAAATCTGCCCGTTTCAGCGGTCGACCGCAACATTCAACTGGTTTAAGGCTTCCAACTGCCGCAAGACGTGGGCGCGGATGGTTTCGCTCTCAAGGCTGTGATGCAGGTTGGCCTGATTCAGGGTTTTCATCAACTGCCGCGCGGCGTGAACGATGCCGAACAAAGCTATGTGCTCGGCATGCTGGATCAGCTCATCGGTTTCAATCAGCAGGGTTTCGCCGTCTGGCGGCAAAGCGGCAAGTGCGTCATGCATGCGCTCCAGTCTTTCCCCGGTTTCGGCAACAAAAAGACGGTCGATGACAGCTGATCGTTCGTTGTCCCCCTGCGCACAGGCTGCGCAGTCCTCCAAACGTTTGGAGAAGTGTCGCGCGCGCTCAATGAACGAAGGATGTTCAAGTCCGTCAGCCTCAACCAGGCACTCGATGCAAGCGCTTAAGGCGGCGATGACGCGCGGTGGCGCCGTCTCTTCATCAAGCCGGTCGGTGGCGCTGGCTAGTGCCTCGCCAAGACGCAGGCAGTCAGTATCGGCGGTTTCCAGGCTGAGGCTATAGAGGCTAAAGATGGCCGGCCGGAGATCGTTCAGGCCCTCGGCGTGGCGCCCGGCCCAGGCGCTGCTCAGGCGCTGGCAGGAGCTCACCCAGCGCTGATTGAGTGCCGGCGCAAAGCGCAGTTTCTGCGGCTTGGCCAGCCACGGCAGTATGGCTGCCGTGGCTTCCAGCGCTGAAGCGGTAGCTGAATCGTTGTCGGCGAGATCGTCCTCGTCGGTCATGCTTGCGCTTATTGGCTGGCCAGTCGGGCAAAGGCGCTGACCACTTCAGGTGGTGCCTGAACCAGTTCGATCAGAACGCCTTCGCCGCCAATCGGGAACTCCTCATTGCCCTTGGGGTGCAGGAAGGTAATGTCGAAGCCGGCAGCGCCCTTGCGGATGCCGCCCGGCGCAAAGCGCACGCCATTGGCCGAGAGCCATTCAACGGCCTTGGGTAGATCGTCGATCCAGAGGCCGACGTGATTGAGCGGCGTGGTGTGCACTGCTGGTTTTTTTTCCGGGTCGAGTGGCTGCATCAAATCAACCTCGACCTTGAACGGGCCGACACCCATGGCGCAGATATCTTCGTCGACATTTTCGCGCTCGGAGACGAAGGTGCTGGTTATTTCGAGGCCGAATTTTTCGACCCACAGCGTGCGCAGCTTTTCCTTGGACGGCCCGCCGATGGCGATTTGCTGAATCCCGAGCACTTTGAATGGACGTTGGTTCATGCTGAATTCTCCTCTGTTCGATAAGCGTGAATGATAAGCGCGATGCCGATAACGATCATTGGTAGCGATAGCCATTGACCCATGCTGATGGCGTATGATTGGCCGAAAATACCATGATCCGGTTCGCGGAAAAATTCGGTGATAAAGCGAAACGTGCCGTAGCCGATCAGGAAAAGCCCGGAGACGGCGCGCCGTGGTCGCGGTCGACGGCTGAAAAGCCACAAAATTACGAAGAGGGCGATACCCTCCAGCGCGACATGGTAAAGCTGCGACGGATGACGCGGCTGCAGGTCGCCTGCCTGCGGAAAAATCATCGCCCACGGCAGGGTTGCGTCGGCAACCCGGCCCCACAATTCGCCATTGATGAAATTGCCAACGCGCCCGGCCGCCAGCCCGAGTGGCACCAGCGGCACAATGAAATCGGTGATGTCGAGCCAGTTAAATCGCGCTTTGCGCGCCCAAAGCATCATTGCGAACAGCACGCCGAGAAAGCCGCCGTGAAAGCTCATGCCGCCTTTCCAGATGGCAAAAATTTCCAGCGGATGACTGAGAAAGTAGGCCGGTTCGTAGAAAATAACTTGCCCCAGGCGCCCGCCGATGATTACCCCGAGCATGCCGTAAAAAAGCAGGTCGTCGAGCTGCTCGACGCTGAGCAGGGTATTGCCGCGCTTGATCCGCAGGCGCCCGAGCCAGATAAATTGAACGAAGGCCAATAGATACATCAAACCGTACCAGCGCACGGATAGCGGGCCAAGCGAAAAAGCAATCGGGTCGAACTGCGGGTGAAAAAGCATTGCGGATTCAGAGTCAGCTAGAATTCGTAGATTATAGTTCGCGCCGAATCTGAGAAGACGACGGCGCACAGTTTTGACGGAGATTTAGATGCCACAATATCGCTCACGCACCTCCACGCACGGCCGCAACATGGCCGGCGCCCGCGCCCTGTGGCGCGCAACCGGCATGAAGGATGGTGATTTCGGCAAGCCAATCATCGCCGTGGTTAATTCGTTCACGCAGTTCGTTCCCGGTCACGTGCACCTTAAGGATATGGGGCAACTGGTGGCGCGTGAAATTGAAGCGGCCGGCGGCATCGCCAAGGAATTCAACACCATCGCCATCGACGACGGCATCGCCATGGGACACAGCGGCATGCTCTATTCGCTGCCAAGTCGCGACTTGATCGCCGATTCGGTCGAATACATGGTCAATGCCCATTGCGCCGACGCCATGGTCTGTATCTCCAATTGCGACAAAATCACCCCAGGCATGCTGATGGCGGCGATGCGCGTCAATATTCCGGTGATTTTTGTTTCCGGCGGCCCGATGGAAGCCGGCAAGGTTAGCTGGAAGGATCAGACGATCAAGATTGACCTCATCGACGCGATGATCAAGGCAGGTGACAAGTCAGTCAGCGATGCCGAAGTCGAGAGCTTTGAGCGTTCCGCCTGCCCGACCTGCGGGTCGTGTTCCGGCATGTTCACCGCCAACTCGATGAACTGCCTGACCGAAGCGCTCGGCCTCAGCTTGCCCGGCAACGGCACGATGCTGGCAACGCACGCCGACCGTAAGGAGCTCTTCCTCAAGGCAGGCCGCGTTGTTGTCGATCTCTGCAAGCGCTATTACGAGCAGGATGATGTCAGCGTCTTGCCGCGCGCTATCGCGACCAAGGCGGCTTTTGAAAACGCGATGACACTCGACGTCTCGATGGGTGGTTCGACCAATACCGTGTTGCACATTCTTGCCGCCGCGCAGGAAGCCGGCGTCGACTTCACGATGAGTGACATCGACCGTATTTCGCGTAAGGTGCCCTGTCTGGCCAAAGTTGCGCCAGCGACGCAGCAGTATCACATCGAAGACGTCCATCGCGCCGGCGGCATTATGGGGATTCTCGGTGAGCTCGATCGTGCCGGGCTGATCCAGCGTAATGTGCCGACCGTATATTCCAAAAATCTCGGCGAAGCGATTGATCGCTGGGATATTGTGCGCGAACACGATCTCAAGGTGCACGAATTCTTCAAGGCGGCACCCGGTGGCGTGCCGACGCAAACGGCATTTTCACAGAATCGCCGCTTTAACGAACTCGATCTGGATCGTACCAATGGTTGTATCCGCAACAAGTCCAATGCCTACTCGCAGGATGGCGGTCTCGCCGTGCTCTACGGCAACATTGCGCTTGATGGATGTATCGTCAAAACCGCCGGGGTCGATGATTCCATTCTGAAATTCACCGGCCGCGCCCGCGTTTTCGAGAGTCAGGATGCTGCGGTCGACGCCATTTTGGCCGGCAAAATTGTTGCCGGCGATGTCGTCGTGATTCGTTACGAAGGCCCCAAGGGCGGCCCTGGTATGCAGGAAATGCTCTACCCGACCTCTTATCTCAAATCGATGGGTCTTGGTAAAGAGTGTGCTTTGCTCACCGATGGCCGTTTTTCCGGCGGCACTTCCGGCCTTTCGATTGGTCACGCCTCGCCGGAAGCAGCCGATGGTGGCGCGATTGGCTTGGTCGAAGAAGGCGACACCATCGAAATCGACATTTTTGCCCGCCGCATTCAGTTGATGATCTCCGACGAGGCGCTCAATGCCCGGCGGGTGGGAATGGATGCCCGTGGAGATGCTGCCTGGCAGCCGGTTGGCCGCGAGCGTATTGTCTCCGCAGCACTTCAGGCTTACGCGCTGATGGCCACTTCGGCAGATAAGGGCGCGGTTCGCGATGTCGGGCAGATACGAAGAAAGTAGGTCTTCCCGTTGATTCATGTCAACGTAGGATACCCCGCCGCGTTATTTTCTCAGGCCAAGGAGATTTGCTTCCGAAAACCTGCCTTTCCGTTTCGGTTTGCAAGCGACGGAAAAGGGTTTTATCATGCAATGCTGATGTACCCATAAACCCGCAAATGGAGCGAGATAATGAAAGCTGTTTATGTTGCAATGATCGCCGCCGGCCTCGTCATGGCTGGTCAGGCTCAAGCCGACGAAGCGCTGGCCAAAGCCAAGAACTGTATGGCTTGCCACCAGGTTGACAAAAAAGTCGTTGGCCCGGCCTACAAAGAAGTTGCCGCCAAGTACAAGGGCGATGCGAAGGCGCCGGCCATGCTGGCTGAAAAAGTAATCAAGGGTGGTTCCGGTACCTGGGGTGCCGTCCCGATGCCGCCGAACGCTACTGTTACGCCTGACGAAGCCAAGAAATTGGTTGCTTGGGTTCTGTCTCAGAAGTAATCTAAGCTGATTCCTCAAAACCGGCCGGGTGCCGGTTTTTTTATGCTCATCATTGTTGACAGGCTAAGCGTAAGGCTGGATAATCTTGCGTTCTTCCGGAGGGGTACCCAAGCGGTCAACGGGAACAGACTGTAAATCTGTCGGCTCTGCCTTCGAAGGTTCGAATCCTTCCCCCTCCACCAGAATTTGTTAATGCGTCATGTTGTGGGTCGTTGGTTAAGCGGGTGTAGCTTAATGGTAGAGCTGAAGCCTTCCAAGCTTAAGACGAGGGTTCGATTCCCTTCACCCGCTCCATCCGCAGTTTGGCAGTGGTTTTAAAGGTAGGCCCATGTAGCTCAGTGGTAGAGCACTCCCTTGGTAAGGGAGAGGTCGGAAGTTCGATTCTTCTCATGGGCACCACCGATTTGGATCGTGGAATATTTGATTACTTGTTTATTGGGGAGTTGGAATGGCTAAGGAAAAATTTGCGCGCACGAAGCCGCACGTAAACGTTGGCACGATTGGGCACGTTGACCATGGCAAGA
>JAABQV010000029.1 GCA_011391255.1 Dechloromonas sp. | reverse complement strand
TAACGGGGACTTTGCCGGGACCGGCGCGGCGTTACAAGATGTCTCAATAGATGCCGTATCGATAGGGAGCGCTTCTTGCACCCAAGCGTTTGTGCTGGTTTCAGTCGGCTGGCGCTGCGCGTAATTTGGATGTGCGGCGCGCCACGCTTGGACCCGGGCAACCGCTTCGGGGCCTCGGTGATAGTCCTGATTCTCTGGTTTGGCGAGCCATTTCGCCTGGCTGGCACGCTTGCTGGCAAGCCGGCACGGTGCTGTCGTGCAATAGCGATGATGCCGTTTGTTACGGGCTTCCGGCGTAAAGACCGCCCCGCAATGCACACACTTGCGTCGTTCCGCCTGCGCCATTTCGTGCTCCTTGCCGGAAATCGATCAAGGCACAGACTCAACACCAGAAGAAGACCGAAGAAAACCCCAAACAGCGAAGAAAATCTAATCCGCTATATGACAAATTCAAAAGCAAGAAAATCCAATTTCACACCGGCTGAAAACAGCCGGTTTCAGGTCGGCCGCGACAGAATCTCTACCCCGCTCAGGCAGCCCCCCTACAGAAAGCCGCCTGAGATGAGTCCTGTCATCCCCCTGAAGCAGCCGAAATCCAAGAAGATTCGTGATCTACTGCAACTGCGGATCGAGCTGGCCTGGATCAAACCGAAGATCTGGCGCCGCATCGTCGTGCCGGAATCGATCACGCTGGGCAATCTGCACCATGTGCCCCAAAGGGCCTTCAACTGGGGCGATTATCACCTGCATGAATTCGACATCGATGGCGAACGCTTTGGTATTCCTGATCCCGAGTTTGATTGGGAGCCGGTTCGGTCAGAGAAGCGGATTCAATTGAAGTCGGCTTTGAGAGGCCTGACCTCATTCAAGTACATCTACGACTTTGGCGACCACTGGGAACACCGCATCAAGGTCGAGAAGAAGTTGCTCGGCGACCCTGAACTATCTCACTGCGCCCTGTGTCTCGACGGTGCCAATGCGGCGCCACCCGAAGATGTCGGCGGTGCGCCTGGTTACGCGGATTTCGTCTTTGCCATTGCCGACCCAAACCATCCCGAACACCAACAAATGCGCGAGTGGTACGGCGATTCATTTAACCCCGCGCACTTTGACGCCACCGCCCTGAGTCTCGCCTTCCACGACCTCAAAATCTAACGGTCAAGACGGCCTTGGAATGACGCTAACTGTCAGGACTTAATCGCACCCATTAGTGATCTGGTGATTAAGCGGCAACGAAATTGACTAATCTTTTTGGCAGGACGCGATTCGATGTGCTATCAGCCCCCGCATCGCTGCTTCGCAATAGTTTTTTCCTGAAGTGATTGTTTTACCAATACGGCACGTTACTGTGTGCCCTTCCACTGAAAAATTTGCCTTCAGGCTTTGAGCAATCTCCAGTGGGTACAACGCATCAACATCCTCAAACGCCATATATTTGACGTTGCGTTCATCGCCACCAAATACTAAAAGCTCTCTTTTTGTGCGACTTGCAATTGCAAAAGGACCTTGTCGCTCTCCGAATATCTCAATCCCGAAGGATTTCAACATTTCGTAGATAAGTTCTACACCAGATAACTGTGCCTGTTTGGACTCGCTCATAAATTCTCCTCAACACTCCTTATTCAGAAAATGCACGGACGTTCCCGCGAAAGCGACATCAGGCCAACAAAATTCAACGACCATTTGCATAACTAACCGATTACCCGAACAACCCACATCTCGAATAGTTCATTTTGGACTATTCGAAGATGGACTTCAACCTGATAGCCTTTATTTCAGGGTGATCCGATGGAGAAATCCATTTATTCATTAGAATATAAGCAATTCATTAAGCAGCTTCGGGCGTCACGAGAACGTTCTGGGCTTACCCAACAAGAGATTGCCGAGACTCTAAAATCAACGCAAACTTTTGTCAGCAAGTGCGAGCGCGGTGAGCGCCGCCTTGACGTAGTGGAACTCCGGGCATGGTGTTGTGCCCTTGGAATGACACTCAACGAATTCCTGGTTGAACTCGAAGAAACGCGTCAAAAAAACATTGGCATCGATGGCATCCGAACATCATGATCACTAAGATTTGACCTTACTATTGATTGGGCCCGTAGATGTTTGAATTCGTCACCCCGGCGCAGGCCGGGGTCCAGTTGCCTTAGTCACGCCAGCACTGGATACCGGCTTTCGCCGGTATGACGGTCGTTTCATATTTCATCGGGCCGGAGCAATAAACCAAGATTAAGACCCGACCAGGGAGCCTTGGAGTGACCTAAACTGAGGTCTCTTGCTTTTGGACTCCGACGACTTCTAGGTGGCAACCCGCCACATTCAATAGACTACTTTATCTTTCGAGAAATTCGATATTGTCGCGAAACTTTGTCTAATTTATGGGCACACACGAAGACACAAATCGTTGCAAACGATCCGAACATCACTTTGTAGTCAGAATCTGTTGCAAGGATTGCCAGCATGCCAGTAAAAAGAGTTACAAACCCTATGCCAACGCCGAATAGAGCCTCGGGTAACAGATCATAGATCGGCTGAGTTGGATCCTCTTCGGGCTGATAGGGGCCAGTTCCTTCCGCTAGGTTTTCACGCTGCACTGATTTATCCAAGCGTCGAAGTATGTGTTTTATACCTTGCTCGATATCCTTCGTGTTATTCATTTCTGGACCTGAGATTTCGTTATTCTGGGTGTTGGGCGTTATTTCACCAAGCGCAGGGTTTGTTTTATCCACTCGTTCTCAATTTTCCCAGTGCTCATAGCTTGCTTTAGAAAAAGAGTAAGTAGCTCCGCTTTAATTTCCCGTGGAATCTGTCGTTTGCTTTCCACTGCCCAACCGTCAATCGCAGTCAGAATGGCCTCGACAATTTTGGCGTCTATATCACCAGTGCTATTCCGCTGACCTGACAGGATATAGGGGACATCGACCTGTCCATACAGGTTCATCAGGTATGCCGCACCAGGCTCTCGCTCTTCGGTTTCGTAGTTCGCCTGAGATTGCCGAGAAACACCAGCCACCTTTGCGAAGTTAGCTTGCGTCAGCTTTAAGCGCTGCCGTTCTTCTTTGATCCTCTCGCCGTAACCAAACGAATCCACATGGCGTACATTTGTATAAATATTCCTCATTTGATAACATTTAGTGTGATAATGAATCTAATGTACACGATTAATGAAAAAAAAGGATGTTTCTATGTATTCAGAATTGACGCCCGATGATGTTATCGGGTGAATTTCGATGTGGGATCAAATTGGAGGGTGTGGGCACGAAGATCACCTCGTCAGAAAACCTCATGACTTTTAAATGCGCTCAAAAAACGGAACCAATTTCGAGTCGGCTTAACGAGAGGCTCGAAAAATTCATGACTGTCTTCAACTCATTCGAATGTAAGGAAAAAAATGCGCAATCGAATCCAATTCGAATGCATGTTTTGCCTAAAGATTAGGCTAGGAGAAGCTTTCGGATTGCGTATCCCGGACGTCACCGCCTGATGGCAACGCTTGAATACATCCACTACGTCCCTCACCGCCCGGAATTTAACGAAGGCGAGGTCAAATGGGTGCCTGATAAGGCTGTCCGCAGCGTAAATCGCTTGCCGCAGATCTTCCGGCAGAATGGTGAACCATGGCGCGAAGTCAACCTCTGGGCACTGGAGATGGCACGCAACCGCGAGGTAAAGCTTTGCACCGTCATGAGCGCCATGGAGCACCTGCACAAGTATTGCGATTGGCTGGAACGGATCGACCCACCAGTTGACTGGCGCCACTTCCCGCAGACCAAAGCGGAGAGGGTGCTGGTGCGCTATCGTGGTCATCTGATTGACGAACGTGATGCCGACGCTTTGAAGCCTTCCACCATCACGGCGCGGATGAATGCCGTGATCCGCTTTTACCGTTTTGCTAGTGGTAGGAATTTCATCAGCCGTCAAGCGCCGAAATGGCAGGACAGGCAGGTGGTGGTGCCCTATTTCGACACCGCTGGATTTCAGCGGACCATGACTCGCGTCACCACTGACCTATCCATACCCAACCGTGCACGTCCAGGGCTGCGACTTGAGGACGGACTGCTACCCCTAGCCCAGATGCACAAGCTAGATTTGCTTCAGTTTGCGCACCACAAAGCGTCACCTGAGTTGTGCCTGATGTTGATGACGGGCTTCTTTACCGGCTCCCGCCTCGGCACAATTATTACCCTTCGCACTGCTGCGCTCGACAATGCCGTTCGTGATCCGGCGCTGCGGGGCATGTGGCTGGTCAAGGCCGGGCCTGGGACTGGCATCAGCACCAAATTCGATGTATCAGGCGACCTGATGATCCCGGACCAACTCATCGCGCACTTGCGGGCATATGTGAGCTCCAGACGCCATTTGGACCGCGTAATCAAAGCCGCCGATGCTGACAAATCCTTTGTGTTCCTGACGCGGTTTAGTGCGCCGTATAAGGTCACGTCAATTGATCGAGAAATGGTTGATCTGCGCCGCGCAGGACAGGCTGCAGGCTTGAAGTTCATGCAAAAATTCAAGTTCCACCAAACACGAGCCACCTACGGAACCTGGCTCATGATGCTCTGCCTTGAAGTCAGTTCCGTGAAGGCGTCAATCGAGTTCGTCAAGAAGGCGATGTTACACAAGCATGAGGCGACAACCTTCGGCTACGTCACGTTCATCGAAAAGACCAAGGTGAGCGTCGAGATTGAGAATGCCTTTGCTGAGTCCTTCATGGGGCTCTCCACACGCCTTAACGGACCTAAGGGAACTTGACGGTGTTGCGTCAGCCGATACCCCCGCGACTCGTTCTGATCCGTGGTCTGCCCAGCAGCGGAAAGATGACCCTGTCGATGGAATACCAGAGCAAAGGCTACCGACACTTTGAGGTTGATCAGTTATATGAGGTCGATGGCAAGTGCCACTTCAATTGCAAGAAGCTAGCGGACGGACATGCCCGGTGTCTGAAAAAAGCCCCTGAAGCGCTGAGAGCCGGCGCTTTCGTTTGTGTTGCCAATGTCTATGCCGTTGCGGACGATATAAAGCCCTACACCCAGTTGGCATCAACTATCAGGTGGTGGAGCAGCCCATGAGAGCCTATCAATCCACAAGCTTCCCTTGCAGCCATGATGCGTGCAATGAAGTCAAAATGGGTATCCACTCCCGAACTTGTCAAGGTTTTTAGTATGAATATACCTCTAACGCCTGCAATTGATACCAGTCTGCATAACCTAACCTTCCCAATGGTGAAGTTTGGACACCAGCAAACCCCTTGGGATCTGAGGGTTCTGCTCTACAAGGAAGGCGCTGGACTCAATTACAGAGGAACAGAGGTCTTCCGGAGAATTGCTGCGGGCGAATTGGGTCACCCGTTCAGTGAACGCTTGGAGTTGGTAAAGCGGATTCATGAGGAAATGACGGCGATGCTGGTTAAAGGAGGTTCTCGCAATACGGCGCTTGGTACATGGAACTCTCTCAGAAATTTCTTCAGTTGGACGGACGAGCGTGAAGTGGTTCTCACATTAACTACGGTTGAAACCGTCTACCGTCTCTGGACTGACTTTTTGCATGACCGGGTGAAAACCAAAAAAATCAAGGCGTATTCGGCCTATAGCCAAGCGAAGATGGTCGCCCTACCCATAGATCGCGTTTTGGAGAGAGGCACGTCAATCATTACGAGTACGCGCCTAACCTCTCCTGCAAAGTCGCCGCGTGCCGTAGGAGTTGTCGCTGACAAGCAGAATCTTTATGAAACATTCCGCTTCGGTCGTTTATGTCTGGATGTGATCGACAGCTTGCAGTTCGAAGTCATCTTTAGCTCCATTCCTATCAAGTTTCAGCCGCGCGATGGGGGGGCAATCGAACTTTGGTGTGGTCTGATGCATCCATCAAAGCTGGTTACCCAGACTCCTGACTATAAAGGGAATCGGCGGGAAAAAGTATTGCTATCCAGATCTGCCTACGAAGCCGACCGGACCCTGAGCTCTCGCCGTTCCGTAGTCAATGTTCGCCTGATAGCCGAGTTTCTGCTGTTCATTGGGCAAACGGGGATGAATTTGAGTCAGGCCCAAAACCTTAGGGTTACTCAATACTCCTATGAAAGCTCGATCGATGGATATAGGGTTTATGACTACAAACAACGTGCTAAAAAAGAGGTTCTGTTTGAAATCTTTGCCGACTACAAAGCGGTGTTTGAAAACTATCGTGCTTTCCGTAAAAAGCTGTTCGGCGATACAACCGATCTCTTGTTTCCGTTTGTTCGATACCACGGTACTCTCACGACGTCATATCCCAATTTTAAATCATTTCGAGAACTAATCTGCAACACGACGGGTATTGCCTTTGTGACGCCGTCATTGCTACGAAATACGCGCGTGAACTGGCTGTTGCGGGAGTCGCGTGATCTGGATTTGACGGCCGAAAAAGCGCAGCACCTCAAACAAACCTTGATCCGTGTCTATGAGAAGCCCAGTCTCCAGGTGGCTATGCGCGAGATCATCCAGTTCCACCGCAAGGGCGATCCACGGCTGGGCGGAACTGTCATGCCATGCCCAGCGCCCGGCATCTGCGACGGCGTGCCACAGCCCCTACTAGATCTGCCACCCGAAGCGCCGAAACCCGACTGCATGCACCCGGCAGGATGCCTTTTCTGTGACCACCACCGCGATCTTGACAGTGAAGATTACGTTTGGTCGATGGCGAGCATGCGTCACCTGAATACCATCATTTTACGGCGGTTCCGCCCGCCAGAAAAGGGCAAGGCGGACCATTCGGCGCACGTCTGTCTGGTGCTTATGGTATTGAAGGAAAAGCTCAAATGGTTTGAGGGCTCCAACTCTACGCGCAAGGAATGGGTGAATGAAGCCATGGAAAAAATGAATGAGGGCGACTTCCATGTCCATTGGCGTTACCTCATTGAAAGCGCGGAGGGAGTTTGAGATGGCGGATAAAATCGACTTGAGTGAATTCGGATTGGGAATCACGGTTCCGTTTATTGCCACCGATTCTGAATGTTTTCGGCCCCCAGGTTGGCCACCGCCTAAAGACTGGGTGTGGGTGAGGGATAAGTTCGGCAAAGCAGTATCTCGTTACGGCGATCAGATCGTTGACCTCACTCCATGGACCACGAAAACTAGCAAGTTCAATTTCGGTGACGGCCCCAAGATCAGAAGCACCTCACCGGTGATTGATCCAGCCAACGCCGATCTTCTGCGCCGCTTAGTAGCGTGGCGAGGATGGGGGCCGCGGCCGGTGCGAGCAGTTCAGTCGCTGATGTCTCTGGGAGCAATGTACCGAGGGTTGATCCAAGTTTGCAGCCAGAGTGGCATCCTTGCGTCGGATTTGTCGCGTTATCCAGCAGTGATTGACAAGGTGGCAGAAGCGCTCCCGCCAGGTACTTACCATGAAGCAATTGCGGAGTTTGATCGAGCGTGGGGTGCTAGAGATTTCCTTGGATTTGAACTGCTGAACAAGGAAGCTATCGCAAGACTGAGGGCTCGCGCGCCTGCTTATGAACCAGAGCAAACTGAGTACATTCCACCGCGCATTTGGACTCACATTGTGGAGCGGGTCGCTGCGTGCATAAAGGACTACACCGAGAATCAAGGGGCTATCGAAGCCTGTTTCGCTTTCTGCATAAGCGCCCATCAGCGGAACCGACCAGAGAACAATCGTGCCCGCGCCCCATTTAAGTTTAAGCGTGGAGTGGTGCGTCAGTTCCCTGACTATGACCTACTCGGGCCGTTTGAAATGACTGCTGAGCGGTTTGGAATAAGGGAGCTCATTGAACGATGGGTCGGCGACATTGGCTATAAGCAAAAGCTTGGCATTAAAGGGTTGTCAAAGTATCTTAGTATTGTTCAGTACGCCGGCATAATTGACATCGTGGCATTTACATTGATGCGCCGGGATGAGGCGGCAAGCGTACGCTGGAATTGTCTAATTTGGCATGAAGACCCTGTGTTTGGTCGTATTCCCTTGATCCAGGGCGAGACGACCAAGACCGATCCTGACAACAATGCTTTGTGGATAACAAGTCCTAGCATCGAGCCGACGATCGGGGTCTTGCAATCTGTCGCCAAGATGCGGTTATCCGGTGCTGGACTGTGGAGGGATGGCGACAATCCGATACTACTAACAAACGCTATCGAGCCATGGATAAGAACCAAAATGAAGCTAAAAAAGGAAAACAATAATATGGGACGGCCACGAGCATTAAGTGATGTGGTGAAGAAAGACTTCCCCCTCCTGTTCGATCATCGGCAACTCACCATCACGGAAGAGGACTTAAAGATCGCACGGGCCGTGTGTCCAACCCTGAACCGTGAGCGGTACCAAGTCGGCAAGCCGTGGATACCCGCATGGCACCAGTTCCGGCGTACTGGGGCCGTCAATATGTTTGCCTCTGGCGAAATCAGCGACTCTTCAATGCAACTTCAGATGAAGCATCTGACCCGGGCTCAGCCCCTTTATTATGGGCGAGGAAATACTGCGCTGCACCTCAACAACGAGGTCCGGGTGACTCTGGTCAATGCTCAGTACGAGGCGATGGCGCGCGAGCTGGTGGCTATGCGTACGGATCGCTTCGTCAGTCCGTATGGCGACAAGCACAAGGCAAGACTACTGGCTCCAGCCAACAACGGCGAGCCCGTAAACCTCATCAACGAGGCTGACGCCAAGCATTACGAGAAGGTCTATCGGGAGCATCGTATTGGCGGGCGCCTGACCGCGCTGGGCGCCTGCATGAAAAACGGCCCATGCGATGGTGATTGCGTATCGTCAGTGGGGGGCTGTGCGGGCGGTGATGGCAAGGACGCCTGCAACCATGCGCTTTTTGACCGTACCCGAGCACCCGCTAATCAGAAACGGCTGGACAGGGTAAGACTACATTTAGCGCAAATAACACCGAATACCCCTCGGTATGATCAACTACTTCAAGAAATACGTGGATTGGAGAACTACTTTGTCTGCATCAACAGAGCAATTTGACCAGACACCCAACGCCGAGCAGCGCTTCCGTGAAGCCTTCGAGCGCTTAAAACTCGGGGTTCCAGTCCTGCTGCCAAAGGGATCGCATGTAAGTCAAAATAACGTCGCAAGGGAAGCGGGGTGCGACGACCCGAGCGCGCTGCGTAAGTCGCGTTACCCGCTGTTGGTAATTGCGATTCAGGAATGGGTAGAGGTCAACAAGGGAGAGCAGCAACTTTCTGAGCGACAGCGCCTACTCAAACAGCGTCGCAAAAATCGGGATAAAAGGGAAACCATCGCCGACCTGAAGAAAGAGCGGGATTTTGTGAGTGGCTTGCTTGCGGATGCCGATCTGCGTATCTTGGAGTTGACAGAGAACGTCGCCGACTTGCAGGCCAAGCTCGATAACCTTCAACCCTCTGCGCGGGTTATAGAGTTGTAAGAATGAACTGCTAAAAATCACCTGATTTGAACGCCAGATTGTTAATCTCTTGCCGGTTGCATTACTTTTGCGGTTCGATGGATTCGGGATGTGGAGCGGTAGCTTTGTTTGGCTTGTCTGTTACTAACTTAGATTCAAAGATGGCGAATGTCTGAAAAGAGCAACTATCGGTTAGGGTTTTACTGTGCAGTTGGCGCGGCCGCAGGCTTCTCGGCTAAAGCTGTGTTCGTCAAGTTAGCTTATGCCTTGCCAACCGATACTGGGTTGGCCATCGACGCCATCACTCTTCTTGCACTAAGAATGCTTTTTGCAGCACCCGTGTTTGGGATTGCCGCACTACGCACTCGTCGATCTGAACCACTTTCACATTGGCAGTGGACAACCTTGGGAGGAGTTGGGCTTGCGGGATATTATGGGGCGAGCATTTTAGACTTCTGGGGACTGCAATACATATCAGCAGGCTTGGAACGTCTGATCCTTTTCACCTACCCGAGCCTCACGATTCTTTTTGGTGTGGCATTCTTTGGCAAACGGTTTGGTGCGCGAGATTTCGGCGCATTGCTTCTAACATACCTCGGTATTGCCGTAGCCTTTGCACATGATTTGTCTGTGGTGTCGGACGTTGGCAGGGTCTGGATTGGCGCTGGACTTGTATTTGCATCAAGCGTCGCATACGCGATTTATCTCGTCGGTAGCGGACAATTAATTGCACGCCTCGGTAGTTCGCGCTTTACTGCCATGGCGATGGTCGTAGCAACGGTTGCGACACTTATTCACTTCGCGATCACGCGCCCACTGTCCGATCTCATTACTCAACGTTGGGAAATCTATACGCTTGCGGCCGGGATGGCGCTGTTCTCGACAGTGATTCCTGTGTTTATGCAATCGGCAGCGATCAAGTACATTGGAGCAGCCCGCACGTCCATGGTCGGGATGCTGGGACCGGTTGCCACAATTCTGCTTGGATGGGCCATCCTTGATGAGGTCCTTTCAGCCTGGCAGTTTATTGGGGCTCTGCTTGTGATCGCAGGCGTAATGCAAATCGGCCGTCGATAAGCATTTGCGCAACTCGCGGCATTTGAGGCAGCAATCATTCTCTCAGTGTAGTGTTACCAGATGGAATCGCATGTACGTTTTACTGTGGACATTGGGCGTAAAAATGGCCAATAAATTACTGGAATCGTGGACATGTGGAATAACCTTTAAGATCTCGTGTCTGCATGCCTCTCGCCAGATGTCCATATGTGCTCAAATCGCACTTAAATGCGTATTCTTGATTTTTGGGGGCTGGAATACATTTCAGCCGGCCTTGAGCGCCTGATCCTGTTCACCTACCCGACGCTGACCATCCTGATCGGCGTGTTGTTTCAAGGCAAACCGTTTTCAAAGCGCGAAGGCTTTGCCCTGGTGCTTTGCTACACCGGGATCGGTTTTGCCTTCATCCACGATCTGGGTTTGAGCGAAGCGCGAGACGTTTGGCTGGGCGGCGCTCTGGTTTTTGCCTCCAGTGTTTCGTACGCGATCTATCTTTCAGGCAGTGCGCCGATGATTGCCAAGATCGGAGCGATGCGCTTTGCGGCGCTGGCCAGCCTGATGTCGTCGGCAGTCACCTTGCTGCATTTTCTCGGCACCCATTCGCTGAGCGCTTTCGTTCAACCATTGCCGGTTTACGGCTGGGGGCTGGCAATGGCGCTTTTCTCGACAGTGGTGCCGGTTTTTGCTCAATCAGCGGCGATTCGTCGCCTAGGCGCAGGGCGGGCCTCGCTGTTCACCATGGTCGGGCCATTGCTGACCATTGGCTTTGGCTGGTGGCTACTCAACGAACAGATTTCACTGGCGCAAATGCTCGGTGCGGCGCTGGTTGTCGTCGGGATACTGACCGTCAGCCGCCGCTGAGTATTATGGCTAGCCTAGCTGGCAGGCTTTTTTCGCCCAGCCCATAAGCCGTGCAGCAAGGCACCGGCAAATATTGCGGCGAAGGCGACAATAAAATCAGCATTTCCCGCACCGATGCCGGCCAATACGGGGCCCGGACAGGCGCCGCAGACTCCCCAGCCGATGCCAAAAAGGACCGCGCCGAGCAAGGCTGAGCGATCAAGATCGAAGGGGCGTTGCTGAAAAGTGGTTTTCAGCAGGGTGCTTTTAAAAATGCGCGGCGCCAATTGATAGACCAGAAGATTGATGCCGACGGCACTGCAAAGAACGAGCAACAGGCCGAGATCGTCAAAGACCAGAAAATTGAGGACAGACTCGGGACGAATCATCGTGGACCAGGCGAGGCCGAAGCCAAAAAGCAGGCCGCTGGCCAGTGTTGCAAGGATGTCGGGCAAGGAAAGTTTAGGCATGTTCAGGTTTCCGCTAGCTTGATGACCCAGGCGGTGGCAATCGCCGTGCTCAGGAAGGTGATGACCATGATCACCGAGTTCATCGACAGCGAGGCGATGCCGCAGATGCCATGGCCGGAAGTGCAGCCGCCGCCGAGGCGGGCGCCGAAACCAATCAGCAGGCCGCCGAGGGCGAGTTTCCAGAGCGGCACCTGGCTGGCTTCGATCGGTAAACCAAGCAAGGCGTAAAGCGTGCCGCCGAGGATCAGGCCGAGGGCGTAAATTACCCGCCAGTTACGGCTGCTCAGCAGGGATGTTTGCTGGAAAAATGAGCTCTTGAATACCCATGACCAGCTGGCGCTGAAGAAGGTGCTGATGCCACCCGGCCGGCCGGTGGTCAGGTAAAGCATGGCGATGCCGAGGCCAATCAGCGAGCCGCCGATCAGGTATTGCGCCATGCCGTGAGGAAATAGAGAGGGAAACATCTGTGTTCCACAATAAGAAAATCGGCATTTTCTCATTAATCTGGCGTTAATCGTAAATGAGTCCTGCATCTTGGCTCAGGTTAGAATCAGGAACATGATTGGAATCCTCCTGATTACCCACGGCAGTTATGGCGAGGCGCTGGTTCAAAACGCTTGCCATGTGCTGAACAAGCGGCCGCTCCAGCTCAACCAGCTGGGCGTTTCGGCGCAGGATGATCCGCTTGATTTGCTGCCCTTGGCGCGTGAAACGCTTAAGCTGGTCGATAACGGCAAAGGGGTTTTGATTCTCACCGATATCTATGGTGCCAGCCCCGCCAATCTGGTGAGCAAGCTGCTTGAGCCGGGACGCATCGAGGGTATAACCGGGGTCAATTTGCCGATGTTGCTGCGTGCCCTCACCTATCGTGAGAAAGGCATGGAAACCCTGCTCATCCGTGCGGTTGCCGGGGGGCGAGATGGCGTATTCAATATGCAAGATCACTGACGGAACAACAATGCTGACTAAAGAAGCCGAAATCATCAACAAACTGGGTCTGCATGCGCGAGCCTCGGCCAAGCTGACTCAACTGGCCGGTAAGTTTCAGTGTGAAGTCTGGATGAGCAAGGGCACCCGGCGGATCAACGCCAAAAGCATTATGGGCGTGATGATGCTGGCGGCTGGCAAGGGCTCGCTGGTCTCGATCGAAACCGATGGTGTCGATGAGGCGGCGGCGATGGAAGCCCTTCTTGCCCTGATAGCCGATTATTTCGGCGAAGGAGAATAAGGCACCATGAGCTTTATCCTGCACGGTTTGGGGGTTTCCGGCGGTATCGCCATCGGGCGCGCGATGCTGATGTCGCACGCGACGCTCGAAGTTTCTCACTTGACCATTGCGCCGCGCATGGTCGAGAAGGAGCTGGAGCGCTTTGATCTCGCGATCCGCACCGTCAAGCGCGAACTGGAGGCGATGAAAGGGGCGACCGAGAATGCGCCGGCCGAGCTGGCGGCGTTTATTGATATTCACACGATGTTCCTCGAAGACCCCGAGCTGGTCGCCAAGCCGCGTGAAATTATCCGCGAGCGCCGCTGCAATGCCGAGTGGGCGCTGGTTCAGCAAATGGAGCACCTGGTCGCGCAGTTTGACCAGTTCGAAGATACCTACCTGCGTGAGCGCAAATTTGACGTCGTGCAGGTCGTCGAGCGGGTGATCAAGGAGTTGCTCGGGCATCCTGGCCGCTCGGTGATGAAGACGGCCAAGGGCGTCAAGGAGGAGATGCTGATCGTCATTGCGCACGATCTGGCACCGGCCGATGTGATTGCCTTCAAGGATCACCACTTCGCCTCGTTTGTCACCGATGTAGGCGGGGCCACGTCGCACACGGCGATTCTTGCGCGCAGCATGGCGATCCCGAGTATCGTCGGCCTCGAAAACGCGCGTTCGATGATCCGTGATGGCGAGTTGTTGATTGTCGATGGCACGCGTGGCGTCGTCATCGTCAATCCCGATCCGCGCGTGCTTGAGGAATACCAGCTCCGCAAGAATCAGATTGAGCTGGAGAAATCCAAGCTCAAGCGCCTTAAAAATTCAAAATCGCAAACCATTGATGCGGTCGACGTCCAATTGTTTGCCAATATTGAGTTACCGGGTGACGTGCCGATCGCGCTCGAATCCGGCGCCGAGGGTATCGGCCTCTTCCGCACCGAGTTCCTCTTTCTCAATCGCGGCGACATGCCGACCGAGAAGGAGCAATACGAAGCCTATAAAAAGGTCGTCAAGGGCATGGCGGGGCGGCCGGTCACCATCCGAACCTTTGACCTCGGCAACGACAAGGACATCAATCCCGGCGGCAATTTCGGGGATCGCGTCAAGACCAATCCGGCGCTCGGGCGGCGGGCGATCCGCCTGTCTCTGTCCGAGCCGCGCATGTTTCAGGTTCAGTTGCGCGCCATCCTGCGCGCCTCCAGGCATGGCCCGATCAAGCTGCTGATCCCGATGCTCGCGCATGCGCATGAAATTGACCAGACGCTGGCAGCGCTCGAACAGGCCAAGTCCAGCCTGCGCGGCGAAAAGGTGGCCTTCGACGAAAACATCGAAGTCGGCGGCATGATTGAAATCCCCGCTGCCGCGCTGGCCATCGGCCTTTTTCTGCGACGCCTCGATTTTCTCTCAATCGGCACCAATGACTTGATTCAATACACGCTGGCGATTGACCGTTCCGACGAGCAGGTCGCCAATCTCTATGATCCGCTGCACCCGGCGGTACTGATGCTGCTCGCGCACACCTTGTCGATGGCGGAAAAGGCCAACATTCCGGTTTCGGTCTGCGGTGAGCTGGCCGGTGATCCGCAATTGACACGCCTGTTGCTCGGTATGGGTTTGCGGATATTTTCGATGCACCCGTCGCAGATTCTTGAAGTCAAGAGCAAGGTGTTGAAGGCTAACGTCGGCGAAGTGACGCCCAATGTACGACGCATGCTGCGCCTTGATGAGCCGGGAAAACTGCGCGAGGCGCTCGACAAACTCAACATCTGATTTTTGTCGGCGCACAAGTGCGGCAATTTGTCGCATTCCGGGCGGCGCGTTATCTGGGTAGGATGGTACTCATCTCGCGGAGGGGAATATCGTGAATCAGACTCAGACCAAAGAAAATCAGCCGGAAATGGCTTCAGTACTGCTCGGTGCGGGCTTCGCGCTGGCTTCATTGATTATTTTGCCGGCCGTTGCCCAGCGTATAGGCTTGGGTTCAAGTTTGACCATCGCCTTGCGCGGTGCTCTGATGCGGGCGGCGAACCGTTTTTGATCCAGGTCGTTTTTCCCTCGGCTTCCAGGCAGACTGCAGGTCTGCCTTTTTGCATTTGTGAATATGAAAAAAGCTGCTTTTATCCTTATCCCTCTTGGACTGGCCTTGCTGCTGCTGGCAGCGATCCTGATGCCGGGTGGCAAAGCGGCGCGCGATCCGAAATTGCCGGCGGGCGCTGATTTCGTCTTGCAGTCCGCCGATGGCCCCGTCGATTCACGAAATTATCGGGGCAAGGTATTGCTGGTCTATTTTGGTTACAGCAATTGCCCGGATGTATGCCCGGCGGCGCTGGCGGTGGGTGGTCAGGCGCTCAATGCACTGAGTCCGACGGAGCGCCAGCGGGTCAAGTTGTTCATGGTTTCGGTTGATCCGGAGCGCGATAGTGTTGTCCACCTGAAAAAATACACCGCCTTCTTTCACAGCGAGATGACCGGCATCACTGGCACTCCCGCTGAAATCGCCAGCCTGGCCAAAGCCTACGGGGCCGGCTATATCAAACAACCGGCGAAGGCCGATGGCAGCTATGCGGTCGATCACACGGTATCAACTTATGTCGTCGATAGCGAAGGCAAACTGGCTGCTGTGCTCGATCTTGGCGTGAGTCCCGAAACCGTGGTTGCCACCGTGCGAAAGCTGCTCTAGTGCGCCCATCCAGTTTTGCGTTCACGCTGCTTGGCGCGCTGGCTTTGGCCTGCGCCGCAATTTTTGCCCACTCCTGGCAGTTGACCGCAAGCGACCAGTCGCGGCTGCTGGCCAATCAGGCATTGGTCTCTCATCTGGGCCTGACTGACCTCGCCCTGTTCAGCGAAGCGCGCTACACCCGCCACCCGTCGCAGGCGGATCTTCACTCCGCCTTGCAGGATCATCCCGGCGCCTTCGACCATTTTCCCACCGGCTCGCTGACCCGCCCGCCCGCTCACCTGACTGCAAACCATGAACGTCTGGCTGGAAAAACAACGTCACCTGATTGACTTTACGCTGGCCTCGCTGGCCCGCCGTAAAACCAAAAACCTCGGGCTGCTGCTCGTCTATACCCTGCTGGTCGCCGTCCTTGCGTCGCTGACCTTGTTCACCAACGCCCTGCGCAGCGAAGCAGCCTATGTGCTGGCCGGTTCGCCGGAAGTGATCCTGCAACGCATGGTCGCCGGTCGCCATGACCTGATCCCGCCCGGCTATTTCGACAAGATCGGCCGCATCCGTGGTGTCCAGAAAAAAGAAGGGCGGCTCTGGGGCTATTACTACGACCCGGTGCTCAAGGCCAATTACACCTTCATGGCGCGCCCGGCGGAAGAAGTCGCCGACGGCAGCATCATGGTCGGCGCGACCCTGGCCCGCGAGCGCGGACTGGCGCCGCACAACACGATTTCCTTCCGCTCCTATTCGGGCAAGCTGTTCGCCTTCGAGGTCGCCAGTGTCTTGTCGCCTGACTCGGAACTCCTTTCGGCCGACCTGATTCTTCTCTCGGAAAACGATTTCCGCGCCTTTTTCGAGTACCCGGCCGGGCATTACACCGACATCGCGCTATCGGTTGCCAATCCGCAGGAGGTCCGCAATGTTGCGGCCAAGCTTTCGGAAGCCCTGCCCGACTCGCGGCCGATTCTGCGCGAAGAGGTTCTGCGCACCTACCAGAGCATTTTCGACTGGCGCGAGGGCATCATGCTGACGGTTTTGGCCGGGGCAATCTTCGCCTTTTCCATTCTTGCCTGGGAAAAAGCTGCCGGTCTCTCGGCCGAAGAAAAACGTGAAATCGGCATCCTCAAGGCGATTGGCTGGGAAACCGGCGACGTCATCCGGATGAAAATGTGGGAAGGCCTGCTGATTTCGCTGAGCGCTTTTCTGCTCGGTCTGGTCGCTGCCTACATCCACGTTTTCTACCTCGGCGCGGCCGTCTTTGAGCCGGTACTCAAGGGCTGGGCGGTGCTCTACCCGCGCTTTGCGCTGATCCCGGCGGTCGACGGCTTGCAGATCGCCACTTTGTTTTTTTTCACGGTTTTTCCCTACACGGCGGCGGTGCTGGTGCCGATCTGGCGTGCGGCGATCACCGATCCCGACTCGGTGATGCGATGATCGAACTCACGCAAATCAAAAAGGCCTTCAATCAGGGTCGGCCCAATGAATATTGGGCGCTCAACGGTATCGACCTGAGTCTCGAACGCGGCAAGGTCACTGCCTTTTGTGGCCCCAGCGGCTCCGGCAAGACCACGCTGCTGACGCTGGTTGGCTGTTTGTCGCGGCCGACCAGTGGTCGCGTGCGGTTCAAGGGCGAGGATATTTCCGGTCTGCCCGAGCGCTTTCTGACCGATATCCGGCGCCAGAGCTTTGGCTTTGTCTTCCAGCAATTCAACCTGATCAAGGGGCTGTCGGCGCTGGAGAACGTGATTTTGCCCGGCTTTCCGACTGGCCGGCCGCGCGCCGAACTGATCGCCGCCGCCCATATCCTGTTTGAACAACTCAAACTGACGCACCGCGCCAATGCCCGCGTCGAATGGCTTTCCGGCGGCGAGCAGCAGCGCGTCGCGATCGCCCGTGCGCTGATCAACAACCCCGAAGTGATCATCGCCGACGAGCCGACAGCCAATCTCGATACCGTCTTGTCGCGCGAATTCATGGCCATTCTCGAAGGTTTCACGGCGGCAGGAAAAACCGTGCTGCTGACCAGTCACGACCCGCTGGTCGTGGAATCCACAGCCGTCCATCGCGTCATCGGCATGCGCGACGGATGCCTGGTTGATGCCTGAGCGCTGATGCTTTTCCAACCCGCCATCATCGCCCTGCTCATGGCGGCCGGCATTGCCGTGCTGATGCTGGCGGCTGCCGCGCCGTTTGCCGTTCAGGTGATGCGTCACTGGGATATTCATAGCGGCTCCGAGCAACAGTTGGCTTTCGAGCGCCGGACCTATCTTTTCTCGACGATGCTCAGTTTCGTTTTCGGGATCCAGCTGGCGGCCTTGCTACTTTTTGTCTTCAATGCCGACCGTTTATCCGGCATGTTCGTCGGTGCGATGTGTGCGGTCGGCACACTCAATGTCAATGACTTCGGTTTCCCGGCGCTGATTGCCCAGATTGTCATTTTCTTCCTCGCGGCGATGTGGCTGGCGATCAATCATGCCGACACGCGGGCCCGCGATTACCCGCTGGTGCGTATCAAATATGGCCTCTTGCTGGTGCTTCTGCCGGTCCTGATGCTTGGTTTCTGGCTGGAATTGCAGTTTTTTCTCGGCCTCAAGGCCAATGTGATTACCTCCTGCTGCGGCAGCCTGTTTTCCGGCGATGCGAAAACCATCGCCAGCGAGGCGTCGGGCATGGCGCCGATCCCGGCGATGGTGCTTTTTTACGCCGGCATGTTGTTCGTGACGCTGGCCGGTATCTGGCACTGGAAGCGCGGCGGACGGGCGAGCGGCTATGCGCTGGCCGCTTTGAGCGCGGTGGCCTTTGTTATCGCCATCATTGGCGTGCTCTCCTTTATTTCCCTCTACATTTACGAGCATCCGCACCATCATTGCCCGTTCTGCATCCTCAAGCCGGAATACGATTACCAAGGCTACTGGATGTACCTCCCGCTCTTCCTTGCCACTGCTGCCGGGCTTGGCGCCGGCGCCTTGCAGCCGTTCGCTGGCAGCGCCAGCCTGCGTCAGATCATTCCGCCGATTTCAGAGCGGCTGGCTGGTTTGGCGGCTGGCGGTTATATTCTGTTCACGCTGTTCGCCACTTATTTTGTGCTGGCATCCAACCTGATTTTGATTGAACACTGAAATGCGTTTATTTACACTTTTACTCAGCCTAACCCTGCTTGGCGCTTGCGGTAGTGATAACCCTGCAATCAAGCTGAATATCGGCGACCCGGCGCCTAAATTCGCAACGGTTACGGTCGACGGCAAAAATGTGCCATTTTCTGAGGCCTATGCCGGCAAGCCGGTGGTTATTCGCTTCTGGGCCGACTGGTGCAAATACTGTGAAGGCGAGATGCGCGGGATTGAAGGCGTCTACCAGCAGCATCGCGGCAAGGGGCTGGCGGTGCTGGCGATCAACGCTGGGCAGGACAAGGCGACGATTCAGGCCTTTATCAATAAAGTGGGTTTTACTTACCCGGTATTGATGGACGAAAGCTCGGCGATCGCCCGCAGCTACGGGGTCGTTGGCTTGCCGACGACCTATTTTGTCGACGCCGCCGGCATCATTCGCGCCAAGATCGTCGGCGAGGCTGACGCCGCCACCTTTGAGCGCCAGGCGCTGGCTTTACTGAAATGAGCGAAGCACGCGCCTGCGACCTTTGCGGCCTCGATGTCGGCAACAAGCCCTTTGTGCTGAAGGCAGCGGAGCGGTCGTTGCAGTTTTGTTGCGAAGGTTGTCGTGGCATTTTCCAGATGTTGCATGACATCAAGGAAATCCCGGATCAAAATGGCGAGCAGCCAGCGAACAAATCCTGAAAGGAAACTCCATGCTTACTGAAGAAATGATGAAAAAAATGCCGCATTTGATGAGTGGTGCCAGCCACGCCATGGGCTCACCGCTGGCCAAGGGTGCGGCCGTCGCGGCGACCGGCTTTGCCGCCGGGCGCGGCCTGCTCGGCTTTACCTTGCTGCGCAATCCGCTGACCTTGCTCGCTGCCGGTGTGGCGACCGGCATTGCTGCCGGCTTCCTGCTCCACAAGTATGAGAAGGAAGTGATTGAAGGCTTGTCCAAATTGAGCGGCATCGGCAAGGATTTCGCGCTGCACCAGAAAGAAAACCTCAACGACTTGATGGCCGAAGCGCAAGACAAGGTCGAGGGCGTCGCCCCGCCACCCGCCGAAGACAAACCGGCAGCCTGAGGGGGATTCGATGTCGCAAGCCAAACAACTGGCCCAGCGGGTGATCGTGCTGCATCGCGAGCCGGGCTATCTGCGTCTCGAATTGCCGGCTGAGCTGTGCACAGTCGAAGCCGCCGCCATGATTGAGGCGGGCATGGCCACCTTGGCCGGCATCAGCAGTGCTGCGGTCGACCGCGGATGGCAGCGGATTTCCATACGCTTTGATGCCGGGCAATGCAGTGCTGCGCAAGTGGCTCGCCAGCTTTTCGGCCTGCTCGATTCGGTGCCAACGCCCGTTATCGAAGCCATCCCTTCATCAGAAGCGGTCAGCCCGAAGTCGCCGACTGGCGGTTTTCAGCCCCTGCTCGACAAGGTCAAGGCGCTACTGCCTCCCCTCGCCGATGCGCCGGCCAATTCACTGCAAGCCCGCATCCAACCACTGGTTGAAAGCGCCCTGACAGAAAAGGCGATTACCAATTTCATCAACGAACTGGTCGCCTTTTATCTGATCAAGGCGCACTGGGATCTGATCACCAAGCGCTGGTTGCAGCAGCCCCTGGCGCATAGCAACGCCTGGATGACCACCTTCTATCTGGTGTTCCTGCTGGTGCGTTACCGCAAGACGCAAATCAAACAATGAAGCATTTCCGGGTTGTTCATCGCCTTTTGCGCCGCATTCGCGTCATTGCACCGTCGCTGGTCAATCAGCAGGAGCGTTGCTACATCCTGGAAATCCTCTTGCGCAAGCACCCGGCAGTCAAGGAGGTGGCAATTGTTGGCGAAATTGGCTCGCTGACCATTCATTTTGATCCTGTCAATCTGCCTGAAGCGCGTTTGCTGGCGACCCTCGATGCCGTGCTTGGCAACCTGATCAGCGCGCCAAAGCCGCCACCGCCACCGCTTGAACCGGTTGATGGCCCGGTGCGTGAATGTTCGCTGGCGGTTGAGGGCATGACCTGCGCCTCCTGCGCCTTGCTGATCGAAATGAAGCTCAAGCGTGACCCGCGCGTGCGCTCGGCGGTCGTCAATTTTGCCTCGGCAACCGTGACGGTGTTTGGTGTCATCGACCGTGATGCGGTGTCGACAGTGGTCACTCACCTCGGCTATGAAGCACGGCCGATGGATACCCTGGCGCAGCGTCGCCTCCTGGTTGAGCGCGAGAAGGAACGCGTCAGCGAAGCCAAACGGCGTTTCGTCCAAGCCGCCTGGCTGACGCTGCCGGTAATGATTTCCGGCATGGCTATGCACCGCTCGCCGCTTTTGCGCGTGCTGGAGTTTGGTCTCTCGTCGGCGATTCTCTTCGGCAGCGGCCAGCCGATTTTCCGCAAAGCCATGGCGCTGGCCGGCCAGGGCGAGGCCAACATGGATACGCTGATCGCCATCGGTTCAGGCGCCGCCTGGGCCTACAGCATTCCCGGCGTTTTCAAGCTCGGTCACCACGTTTATTTCGAGTCGGCCGCTGGCATCGTCAGCTTCGTCCTGCTTGGCCGCTACATGGAAGAGCGCGCCAAAGGCAAGGCCAGCGAGGCGATTCGCAAACTGATCGAATTGCAGCCGGAAACTGCCCTGCGTATCGAAGACGATGGCAGCGAACGCCAAATACCAATCGATGATGTGCAGATCGGCGACCGCCTGCGCGTGCGTGCCGGCGACAAGGTGCCGACTGACGGCAGTGTGCTCGAAGGAAATTCGACGATCAACGAGGCGATGATCACCGGCGAATCGCTGCCGGTCGCCAAGGCAGCGGGGGATGCGGTGATCGGCGGCTGCCTCAACGGTAACGGCAGCTTTGTCATGACGGTGACGGCGGTCGGTGCCGAAACGGTTTTGTCGGGCATCGTCAAACTGGTCGATCAGGCGCAGGGCAGCAAATTACCGGTGCAAAAACTGGTTGACCGCATCTCTGCCCGTTTCGTACCGGCGGTCGGCGGCGTTGCCGCGCTGACCTTTGCCGGCTGGGCGCTCGCCGGACATCCGGTATCCAGCGCCCTGGCGCATTCGGTGGCGGTGCTGCTGATCGCCTGCCCCTGCGCCCTCGGCTTGGCAACGCCAACGGCGATCATGGTCGGCACCGGTCAGGCGGCCAAGCGCGGCATCTACATCCGCAATGGTGAGGCGCTGGAAACGGCGGCCAAGCTGACGACTATCGTATTCGACAAAACCGGCACGATTACCGAAGGCAAGCCGGTGGTCACCGATAGCTTCATCCTGCCTGCTTTCGATGAGGCGCAAATGGCCGCCCTGATTGGCGCTGCCGAGGCCGGCTCCGAACATTTTCTGGCGCGCGCGCTGGCCGACTGGTGCCGTCCGCGGGCCGCGCAAAACCTCAATGCCGATGCCTTTACCGCCCGCCCCGGCCGCGGCCTTGTCGCGACGGTAGACGGGCAGGCCATTGTGGTTGGCAATGCCGCCCTGCTTGAAGAGGAAGGCATTGCCAGCGGCAGTTTGAGTGACGAAGCGGCGCGTTTGGCTGAACAGGGAAAAACGCCGGTGTTTGTTGCGGTCAACGGCGTTTCTGCGGCGATTTTTGCGATTGCCGACCAGCCGCGCCCCGGTGCCCGCGAAGCGATTGCCCTGCTGCATCGCCTCGGCCTCAAAACCGTCATGGCGACCGGCGATCTCGAAGCCGTCGCCCGCCATGTCGCGCGTGAAGTCGGTATCGATGAAGTCGTCGCCCGCGCCACGCCGGCCGACAAACTGGCATTGATCCGCCGCTTGCAGGAAAGCGGCGAGCAGGTCGGCATGATCGGTGATGGCATCAACGATGCGCCGGCGCTGGCAGCGGCCGATGTCGGCTTTGCGATTGGTGGCGGTGCCGACATCGCCGTTGAATCCGCCGATATCACGCTGATCGGCGGCGACATCGCCCGCGTGGCGGCCGGCATCGAACTGTCGCGCAAAACCATGGCGATCATCCGCCAGAACCTCTTCTGGGCGCTTGGCTACAACGTTGTTTCGATACCGGTGGCGGCCGCCGGCCGGCTCAACCCGATGATCGCGGCGGCGGCGATGGCGATGAGTTCGGTGTCGGTGGTGACCAACTCGCTGCGTTTGCAACGCGACTGATGGATCACTCGCAGCACCACGCCATCGCCGAATTTTCCTACTGGCTCGCCTTCATGACCGGCCTGCTCGGTAGCGGCCATTGCCTCGGCATGTGCGGCGGGCTGGTTTCCAGCTTTTTCATCCGCCTCGGCGCCAAGGGGGTTTGGCCTTATCTCGCCTATCACGGTGCCCGCGTCGGGGTTTATGGCGTCGTCGGGCTGATCGCTGCGGGCTTGGGGGCGGTGCTGCTGTCGACCGGGCAGTTCGGCAAGTTGCAGGGTGTTTTACAGATCGTCGCGGGAATCGTCGTCATCCTGCTTGGCCTCGATTTGCTCGGCGTTTCACCGATTCGCAACGGCTTTGGCTTCGCGCCGGTTGCCTGGTTGCGCAGGCAGTTCGGGCTGGCGGTGCAAAAAGGCCCGGTGCTTGGCGCCCTGATCGGTGGTGCGATCAACGGCCTGATGCCGTGTTCGATGACGATGGCGATGGCGGTCAAGGCAACAACAGCGCCCTCCATCCTCGAAGGCGGTCTGCTGATGCTGGCCTTCGGTGCCGGCACCCTGCCCTCGATGCTCTCGGCCTCCTTCCTCTTCGGCAAGCTGGGGCCAAAATTGCGCGGCTGGCTGCTCAAAGGCGCCGCGTTGTTTGTCGTCGCCCTTGGTGTCTCGACGCTTTGGCAGGGCATCATCTATTACAAAGTGATGCGCAATCTGCTCGGCTGAGTGCGACACTATGTCGCATGGTGCATTGATTATTAAGAACTAATATAGGCGGGTTATTATTCCTCTTAAGGAGCTTTCAGATGAACCGCCGTGACCTGCTTAAAATTTCTGCGCTGACCGGCTTTGCCGCCATCTCAACGCAAGCCAGCGCTGAAGCCTGCTCGACCGATGGCACACCGAACCAGTTCATCCCCAAAAAAGCCGCCGATGCCAAGCCGCTGGAAAACGATATCGAGAAATACAAAAAATGTCCTTACTGCGGCATGGATCGCATGGAGCACAACAAAACCCGCATGCTGGTGCATTACTCCGATGACTTGGCCGATGGCGTCTGCTCGATTCACTGCCTAGCGCTCAGCCTGAGCCTCAATGTGGATCGCGAACCGAAGGGTATTTTTGGCCCGGATTTCGCGTCGACCGCAGAACCCCGGCCGCTGCTGCCGGTTGATAGCCTGACCTACCTGATTGGTGCCGACCTCAAGCATGCGATGACCAAAAAGAGCAAACACTCCTTTGCTTCGGCTGACACGGCCAAGGAATTTCAGGCCAAGCATGGCGGCACGCTGGCCAAGTTTGACGAGGCGCTGCGCGAGTCCTATCTCGGCATGGCCGAAGATGTCAGCATGATTCGCAAAAACCGTGAAGAGCGGCGCAAGCGGATGCAGCAAAAACAAGGCTGAGTCAGTGCAGCGTCGTCAATTCGTCATCGCCGGCCTTGCCTTCTCGGTAGGGTCGGCGGCTTTCGCTCAGGGCCTGGTGGTGCCCAAACCGGGTCCGAAGGATCTTTGCCCGGTGTGCGGCATGATCGTTTCCAAGTACCCGAACTGGGTCGCCGTAGTCACCTGGAAAGACGGGCACGCGCACTTCTTCGACGGCGCCAAGGACATGTTCAAGTTTCTCTTTGACCTGCCCAAATACGCGCCGGGGCATCGTCAGGAACAAATCACCGGCATCTACGTCACCGACTTCTACAATCTGGCGCGGATGGATGGCCGCAAGGCGCTCTACGTCATTGGCTCGGATGTCCTTGGCCCAATGGGCCATGAGTTTGTGCCGCTGGCCAACAAGGCCGATGCCGATGATTTTCTCAAGGAGCACAAGGGGAAGCGCGTCCTGGGCTTTGCCGAGGTAAAGCCTGAGCTGCCTGTTGCGCTGGATAACGGCAAGTTCTGAACGGTTTACCCAATCCGCCGCGATAGCGTAGAATTTGAACCTCCTTACCGCCAACCGATCTGAGGGTAGTGGTAAACGTGGGGCCGACATGGCTTCGACGTGGGTTGCGAATCAGAACAGTGCATACCGAGGGCCAGTCACCTCGTAAATCCATCTGGAAACTTCACAAACGCCAACGACGAGCAATTCGCACTAGCCGCTTAAGCGGCTGGCGCTGCACCGGTAGTCTGATGGGCCGGACCAGGAAACTGGAAGCAGTGTCATATACATCAGATAAGGGTCTGTGATGCCGCGTGGCAGACCTCGAAAATTCAGCGGATCGCCTGAAGCGAGCCTGTTCGGCCGGCGCGCAAGGGTTAAACCCAATCGACCGGACTAAGTATGTAGATCTGCCTGTGTAGGACTTGCGGACGGGGGTTCGATCCCCCCCGGCTCCACCAACAAGACGTTTCAAGTAGTCCAAAGAAGTCTAAGAAACCCGCCAAGTGCGGGTTTTTTATTGGGTTTTTGTCTGGAAAGGGGTAACATCGTCCAACGACATCCGCGTTTTAATAGGGGTAACTCTTAGGGGTAACCCCGGTTTGTAAAAGTGAGTTACCCCAAATGCCCCTGACAGATACCGCAGTAAGAACAGCCAAGCCCAGCGACAAGCCAATCAAGATGTTTGATGAGCGCGGCCTGTT
>JAABQV010000028.1 GCA_011391255.1 Dechloromonas sp. | reverse complement strand
TGCAGCCGGATCGTCGTGCTGACATCGAAATCATCGGCACCAAGTAATTCGCTGATGTTTCAGGAAAAGCCCCGCAATGCGGGGCTTTTTTCTGCCTGAAAGGTTTGTTGTCTTGAAAACTGCTCTCGCCCTTCGTGGCCTTGTTTGTTCCGCACTATTTATTGCCACACTGGTGCAGGCGGCGGATGTGCAGCAACGCCCGCGCATCGGCTTGGTGCTTGGCGGCGGCGGGGCGCGCGGGGCGGCGCATATCGGCGTGCTCGAAGTGCTGGAGAAGTTGCACGTGCCGGTCGATTGTATCGCCGGTACCAGTATGGGTGCCTTGGTCGCTGGCGCTTACGCCGCCGGGATGTCGCCGGAAGTGATGCGGCGCGAGTTGGGTAAGGCAGACTGGGCCGACATGTTCATCGACAATCCGGATTTTTCGGAGATGAGTTACCGTAACAAGGTCACGCAACGCCGCTTCTTGCCTGGTTCGGAGACCGGGATCACGCCGGATGGCGCTAAATACCAGTCGGGCGTTGTTGCCGGGCAGAAGATCAAGCTGTTCTTTAATCAGCTGGTGCGATCCAATCAGGGCGAGCGCAATATCGAGGATTTACCCCTCCCACTCTCCATTATCGCCACCGATATCGGTACCGGCGAGAAGGTGGTTTTCAAGGATGGCAGCCTGACCAAGGCAATGCGTGCCAGCATGTCGGTGCCCGGTTTGCTGGCGCCGGTTGATCATCAGGGCCGCAAGTTGGTCGATGGCGGTCTGGTCGATAACGTGCCGATTCAAGAGGTCAAGGATCGCTGTCAGGCCGATGTGGTGATTGCTGTGAATGTCGGTTCGCCGCTACTCAAGGCAGAAAATGTCGGTTCGCTGCTGACCGTTTCAGCGCAGATGATCAATATTCTGACCGAACAGAATGTCACCCGTTCATTGGCGCTGCTCACCCCCAAAGATGTGCTGATCAAGCCTGATCTGGAGGGGATTTCCGCTGGCGATTTTCCACGCCATGCCGAAACCGCTGATCGTGGCCGTGTCGCCGCCGAGGCGATGATTCCCGAATTGAAACGTCTGTCGCAGCCGGAAGATAAATATCTCGCCTGGTGGAAAGGCATCGAGGTCACCTCACGAGTTTCGCCGCGCATTGATCAGGTTGAGGTTGTCGGTCTGAGTCGGGTCAATGCGGCGGCCATTGAGCAGCATTTGCACGCGCGGCCGGGCGATACGATACGCCCGAGCGATATCAATCGTGATCTGTTGCGCATGTATGGCGATGGTTATTACGAAAGTGTCGATTACTCGGTGCTGACTCAGCGCGACCGCAATATTTTGCGGGTCTTGCCGATCGAAAAATCCTGGGGGCCAGACTACTTGCGGTTTGCTCTCAATCTCGAATCCAATACCACGCAGGGCGCGACCTTTGGTTTGCGTGCGGCCTATCAAAAAACCTGGCTGAATTCGCTGGGAGCAGAAATGCTCACCAGTCTCCAGGTTGGGAACACCAATGCAATAGGGATTAATTTCTATCAGCCGCTCGATCCGGCGCAAAAATATTTTGCCGAGGTGAGCGCTGGTATCGGGCAAACCACCCTTGATGTTTTTTATCGGGAAAAGCAGGTCGCCGAATATAAGGATATAAATGCGGCCATGGGTCTCTCCGTTGGTGCCAATGTCGGTTTGCTGGGTCAGGTGCGCCTTGGCTGGCTGGAGCGCCGCCGTGACTTCGATGTCAATATTGGTTCCCCGGATCTGCCAAGCGGGCAGGTGACCTACGGCGGCTGGCGCGCTACGCTCGATTTCGATCAGATGAATGCCATGTATTTTCCGAGTGCTGGTTGGGCTTCAAAACTCGCCTATTTTGACTCTCCCGATGCCGGCTATTCACGTCTGGATGTCGATTTGCGCGGGGCATTCAGCGTCAGCAATACGGTCATTAATGGCAAGGTCTCATACGCCGGTTCACCGCGTGCTGAACTCCCTTTTTACGACTCTGCCTCGCTCGGCGGCTTTCTTAACCTGACCGCCTTTGGCAGAAATCAAGTCATTGGCGATGACATCACCTATGTTGGACTTCGCGCTGAGCAGATTATCGGTCGCCTGCCACTCGGTTTGCGGGGTGACATGCGGGTTGGTCTGGCTCTCGAAGGTGCGCGCGTCGGAAATCGTTATATCGAAGGGACGCGTAATGAAATACTCGACTCAACAGCCATCTACGTCGGTGGTGAAACACCGTTTGGACCGACCTATATCGGTGCGGCTTACTCGGCCAAGGGCGTCACCAATCTTTTCCTGTCAGTCGGCGTGCCTTGATCCCGCTTCTCGAGTATTCAATGGCATACTTGAATTTCACCCCTATTTTGTGAGCTCACCATGAAAAAATTTGTCATGCTGGTAATTAGTTGGCTGCTGGCGACCGGGCTGGCTTTTGCCCAGGTTAATATCAATACTGCCAAGAAGGACGAGTTGGACGGCCTCAAGGGCATCGGCCCGACCAAGGCGCAGGCGATCATTGATTACCGCCGGAAAAACGGCCCGTTCAGGACCGTTGATGATTTGCAGAATGTGCCCGGCATCGGCCCGGCGACACTGAAGGATTTGCGTCAGGAAGTCACCGTTACTGGTGCTTCTCACCCGGTGGTGGCTGCGCCTGTAGCTGCCCCGTCCAAGCGTGTTGCCGAGCCAGTTGCCGTTGCAGTTGCGGATAAAACACCGGCCCCCGCCATGCCCAAACCGGCGAGTCCGGTAACGCCTGCCGTCGCCCCGGCGAAGCCGCCCATGCCGGCGGCACCAGTCGCAGCCGCAAAGCCTGCTGCCCCGGCGATGGATAAACCGGTCAATGCTCAGCCTGCCATCGCTTCACCGGCGGCACCCGCGAAACCCGCCCAGCCTGCTGGCGCATCGGCCAAGCCGGCAAGTGTGTCGCCGCCCGCCAACCCGGTTACGCTTGCCGCACCAGCCAGTCCGGCTAAGCCGGGGGCGCCCGCCCAACCTGCGAAACCGGCCAATCCGGCGACCAAGCCTGCCCAGTAATTTGGGCCAGCCACTGATCCTATGCGCCACCGCGCGCCTCGCGCAAACCTTGCGCAGCGAGGTGCCGGCTGGTGCTGAGGTCTGGCAAACGCCGCTTGCACTGACGCTGAATCAGTGGCTGGCCGAACTGGCGGATGAAGCGCTGCTCTGCGGCCATGCCAGCTTGCCGCAGGCGATCGATCCTTTTGCTGAACGCCTGTTGTGGGAACAGGTGATTGCCGGCGCGATGGCCGGTGGTGAATCGCCCTTGTTCGATATTCAGGGCATGGCGGCTTCGGCCGTCGAGGCGCATGCCTTGATGCGGGAATGGGGTTTGCAGCTTTCAGTCAGTCAAATCAGCGACGAAACCCGCCTTTTTCTCAACTGGCAAAGCGAGTTTTTAAAGCGTTGCCGGGCGTCTGGCTGGACAGATCTGCTGGGTCTGCAACTTGAGGTCGTCGCACTGATTGAGTGCGGTCAACTGCCGATTCCGGCCGAAATTCAGTTCGCCGGATTTGATCGCGATTCGCCCTTTGAAAGCCGTCTCAAGAAAGCGCTGGAACGACGCGGCACTATTGTTTCGCTGCGCCAGGATGGCCTGACGACGGCGGCTGGCTGCGTCCGCTTGCACGCCTACCCTGATCTCCAGAGCGAAAGCCAGGCGGTCGCCGCTTGGGTGGCGGAGCAATTGGCCGCTGCGCCCGGCTTGCGTCTCGGTATTGTCGTCCCCGATCTGGCGGGTGCGCGTGACCGGCTCAGCTTTGCCCTTGAAGACCGCCTGCATCCGGCGCTGATTCGTCCTGCGGCAGTCGAGGCGGCGCGCGTATTTAATCTTTCGCTCGGTCGTCCGCTGGCCGATCAGGCGATTGTGCAGGCGGCGCTGGAGCTATTGGCGCTGGCCGCCGGTGGCAAATTTGAGCAAAGCCGGGTCGGCACCTTGCTCAATTCGCCATGCTGGTCAGCCGGGGTCAGCGAGGCCGACGGGCGGGCGCGTCTTGACGCGACGATGCGCGCCGAGCTGCCGTTTTTTATCCGGATTCCTGCTTTATTGCGCTTGGCAGAAAGGCTGGCTGAGTCCGGCATCGTCTTGTGCCGGCAAACGCTGGCGCATCTTTCCGCCTTGCAGGCAGCGGCGGAGGCCGGCAGCAAGCGCCGCCAGCCGGCGACCGAATGGGCGGCATTGTTTGGTGACTGGCTCAAGCTGGCCGGTTGGCCGGGCGAGCGGGTCTTGTCGAGCGACGAATTTCAGGCGCGGCGGGCATTTCTCGAAACCCTCGACAGCCTGGCGGCGCTCGATGCCGTTCTCGGGCCGGTATCGCAGCAGGAGGCCTGGCGGCGTTTGTCGCAGCTCTGCCGGCAGCGCGTGTTTCAGCCGGAGACGCGTGGCACGCCGGCGATTCAAGTGCTGGGTGCGCTGGAAAGCGCCGGCCTGAGTTTTGATGCACTGTGGGTGATGGGCGTCAGTGATGATGTTTGGCCGCCGGCGCCGCGCCCCAATCCGCTGTTGCCGGCAGAGTTATTGCGCAGTCAGCAGGTGGCGCATGCGAGCGCTGAAGTCGAGCTGGATTTTGCCAACCGCGTTCAGAGGCGTTTGTTGCACGCTGCGCCGCGAGTGATTTTCTCCCATTCAGGTAGCGACGGAACGCGTTTGCTGCGCGTCAGCCCCTTGCTCGCCGGTTTGTTGCCGGAAGAAAGCGCCGCGCAGCCGGCAGCAGGTTTGGCCTGGCAAATGGCGAGCGAGGCCGGTGCAGCGATTGAGTCGCTGCGCGATGCGCTGGCGCCGGCAGTGGCTGACGGCGAGAAAGTCGCCGGTGGCACCTGGCTGCTGCGCGCTCAGGCGATTTGTCCGGCCTGGGCCTACTTTGAGTTTCGCCTCGGCGCCAAAGCAATCGAGCAAGCCGTCGAAGGGCTCGATCCGCGTGATCGTGGCACGCTGGTGCACGGGGCGCTTGAGGCTTTCTGGCGGATGGCGGTCGATAGTGCGACCCTGCATGCCTACACCGACAGCGTCTTGCCGGAGGCGATTGGCGAGGCGGTGGCGCAGGCGCTCAGCGATTTTGAACAAGCCCGTCATCAAATCTTGCCGGTGCGCTTTCGTCAGCTCGAAGCGGGGCGCCTTGAGCGTTTGCTGGCGATCTGGCTGGCGGTTGAGAAAAAGCGTGGCGTCGAATTTTCAGTCGTCGCCTGCGAACAGGAGGCGGTGGTCGAGATCGACAAAATTCGCGTCAGAATGTTCGTTGACCGCATTGACCAGTTGGCCGATGGCAGCCGGGTGATTATTGACTACAAAACCGGCACGACGATTGATGTCAAAAATTGGGCCAGTGAGCGTATCACTGAGCCGCAGTTGCCGATCTATGCTTCGATCGCCGCCAGCGAACCGGTCGCGGCGGTAGTTTTTGCCAAGGTGCTGGCCGACAAGCCGGTTTTCTCAGGGATTGCCGAAGCGGGTGATCTGCTGCCCGGGGTGCGCGCCCTTGGCGACGTCAGGGAAAAATGCTTCGACCCCGGCCTTTTTCCCGACTGGCCATCGGTCATCAGTCATTGGCATGATCGCCTGCACGCCGTCGCCCGCGAGGTGCGCGAGGGGGTCGCCGGCGTTATGGTCGCTGATGAAAAGCCGCTCGCCTATTGCCCGGTTTTGCCTTTGCTCCGGCTGGCCGAGCGTGAGCGATTGCAGCAGGCGCGATCCGGGGCTCAAACATGAGCGGCGAAGCGATGTTGCTGGAAGATGGCCGCGCCCGTTTGCGCGCCCTCGATCTCGCCTCGTTCATCGTCGAAGCGCCGGCCGGCGCCGGCAAAACCGAACTGCTGACGCAACGTACCCTGCGCTTGCTGGCGGTGGTCAAAAACCCGGAAGAAGTGCTCGCGCTGACCTTTACCAACAAGGCGGCCAGCGAAATGCGCGAGCGTATCGTTGGCAGTTTGCAGGCCGCCAGGCTGCCGGAAGCCGCCGGACTGGCCCCGCACAAGCGGCAAACCCGCGCTTTAGCGGCGGCGGCGCTGGCGCGTGACGAAGAGTGCCGCTGGGGCTTGCTTGAGCATCCTGGTCGCCTGCGCATTACAACGCTCGATGCGCTGTGCGCCAGCCTCGCCCGGCAGATGCCTTATCTCAGCCGCTTTGGCACGCAGCCCCGGGTCACCGATTCGGCGGCTGCCTATTACCAGGCGGCAGCGCGGCGCACGCTGGAAATGGTCGAAGAAGGCTCAGCGAGTGCCGAGGTGGTCGCAGCTGCGCTAAATTTCATGGACAACAACGCCGGCCGCCTTGAGCGGCTGATCGTTTCGTTGCTGGCGCGGCGCGATCAATGGGTCGGCCACGCCAACCGCATCAGCGACGAAAATCTGCGCGCCGAGGTCAATGCCGGTTTCGCTGAACTGGTCGCCCGTGATCTTGCTGATCTGGCGGCGCTCTTGCCGCCGCCGCTGCAATCCGGACTGATGCCACCGCTGCGTTTTGCCGCCAGCAACCAGCCGGCCAAATTGGCTGAATTGCTTGACTGGGAGATGCCTTTCGGCGCTAGTCTGGACGATTTGCAGGGCTGGCAGGCGCTGGCCGGTTTGTTGCTGACCGGCACGGGCACTTGGCGCAAAAGTTACACCGTCAAGGAGGGCTTCCCGCCCGGTGCTGCCGGCAAGCCGTTTAAGGATGCCCTGGCCGCAGCGCTTGAGGGCTTGAGCGTCGTGCCCGGCCTCGGCAAAGCCTTGGGCGACTGCCTCGATCTGCCGGCGCCGACCTTGAGCGACGAGGAGTGGGCGACCGTCGAAACTTTCTCGCAACTCCTGCGCCTGGCTGCCGGCCAGCTCTGGTTGGTCTTTCAGGAGGGCGGCGAGGTTGATTTCATCGAAATCGCCGCCCGTGCCGGCCTGGCCTTGGGCGACGACGAAGCGCCGACCGATCTGGCGCAGGCGCTCGACTACCGGATTTCCCACCTGCTGGTCGATGAGTTTCAGGACACCAGCCCGGTGCAGGTCGAACTGCTCAAGCAACTGACGCGCGGCTGGATGCCTGGCGATGGCCGCACCCTGTTTGTCGTCGGTGATCCGATGCAGTCGATCTACCGCTTCCGCAAGGCCGATGTCGGGCTTTTTCTGCGCGTGCGGCAAAACGGCATCGGCTACATCACCCTCGAAAACCTCCGTCTGGTGCGTAACAACCGCTCCTATCCGGCGATTGTCGATTGGGTTAATCAAGCCTTCCCGCAGATTTTTCCGGTGGCGGACGATCCGCAACGCGGCGCCGTGCGCTATGCGCCGTCGTTGGCGACGCGCGCGGCGCGCGACGATAGCGCGGTGCATTTCCATCCGGTGATTGTTGAAGACCTTGATCATGCCGCCGAGCTCGAAGCCGAAAAGCTGCTGCAAATCATTCTCGACACCCGTCGCGACTATCCGCAGGAAAGCATTGCCGTGCTGGTTCGTGCCCGCACGCATCTGACGGCGCTCGTTGCTATGCTGCGCCGTGTCGCACCGCAGGAGCGCTTTCAGGCAGTTGAAATCGAAGGCCTGGCCAACCGGCAGCACGTTCAGGATCTGATCATTCTCGCCAGCGCCCTGCTGCACCGGGCGGATCGGGTCAATTGGCTGGCCTTGCTGCGGGCGCCCTGGTGCGGTCTCAAGCTGGCCGATTTGCATGCGCTGTGCGCCGACGATCACGCCAGCACAATCTGGCAGCTGATGCAGGACGAGGCGCGACTTGAGCGGATGAGCGATGACGGTCGCCAGCGCTTGCTGCATGTCCGGCGAATTCTCGCCGAGGCACTTGCTCAGCGTGGACGGCAGCACGTGCGGCGCTGGCTTGAGGCGGTCTGGCTGATGCTCGGTGGCCCACGCTGCCTGGAATCGCCGGCACAACTCTCCGATGTCGAGGCTTTTTTTGCCTTGATGGATAAATTGGTCGCCGCCGGCACGCTGACCCCGGAAAATCTGCAGGCCGAGGCGGCCAGTCTATTCGCGCCGCCCGATCCGTTGGCCGGCCCCGGCTTGCAGATGATGACCATCCACAAATCGAAAGGGCTGGAGTTTGATACCGTCATCGTGCCAGGCCTGGATCGCGAAACCGGCAATAACGAAAGTGCGCTGTTGCACTGGGATCAGGTGATCATGGCCGATGGCCGCGAGCATCTGCTGGTCGCGCCGATGAAAGCACGTGCAGCAGGTAACGAGGCGGCAACGGCATACGATTATCTGCGCCGTCTTGAGGTCGGGCGTAGCGCCCACGAAGACGAGCGCCTGCTGTACGTCGCTGCCACGCGGGCGGTGCGCTGCCTGCATCTGCTCGGCGCTGCCATTGTCGATGCTGACAAGGATGACGGCTTCAAGGCGCCGGCGAGCGGCAGTTTGCTTGGTTTGCTTTGGGGCAACACGGCGCGTACCGTGTTTCAAGCCCGGCTGGCTGCGGAAGGTGTTAGCGCGCCGCTGGTAGCGGCTGGTAATGATGCCTCTTTCGTCCCCGACCTGCTGCGTTTATCCCGCCCGGTGTTGGCCGATGTTTTCCAGATAAACGAGATCAGCTTGCCTGACGCTGGCAATCAGGCGGTCGCTGATGAGGGCGAGAGCCGGCTTGAGGCTGCTGTTGGCACCCTGGTTCATCGCGCGCTTGAACTGATCGCGCGGGATGATCTGCCCAACTGGACGGCAGAGCGCGTCACCGCTTTGCGCCCGGCCTATCAACGCTGGCTGGTGCAGCAGGGCCTGCCAGCCAAAGCGGCTGCCGGCGGTGCCCAAACCGTGCTTGCTGCGCTGACGCGAACCCTGGGTTCAGAAACAGGGCGCTGGATACTCAGTCAGCGTGACGAGGCTGCTGCGGAGGCCGCATGGTCAAGGCGTGGGGAGTTTGGTTCGGTCAACCAGATAATTGACCGCATTTTTGTCGCCGACGGTGCGCGCTGGATTGTCGATTACAAGACGGTGCAGCTAGCCGACAACGCCAGCGATCATTTTCTAGCGCAGCGTGCCGAAACTTATCGTCCGCAACTTGAACGTTACGCCCAGCTTTTTGAAGATAGTAGTTTGCCTTTGCGTTTGGCTGTTTTCTATCCGCTACAGGCAAAACTCGTCGAGTTGCGCTAGGTCAAACTAGCGGTGAACTGGCGGGATATACTCAAGCCGAATAAATGCTCTAGGTTTGAATATTGGCTAGTTTTCTCTCCCGCGTACAGCAAGTCGCATTGCTAATCCCTCTGATGGCTTTTCCCGGCCGGGCAGAGGTGCGGACGCTGCGCCTGGTTCTTATCTCTGGCTTCTTGGTTTTGTTAAGTGTTGCCGTTGATGCCCGTGAATTCAATGTCGCGCTTGGTGTTCAGGATGCGCGGCCACTCAGCCTGCCGGCCGATCCAACGAGAGGCGCCGCGCAAAGCGGCGGACTGACTGGATTCAACGAGGCGCTGGCGCGTGAGATATGCCGCCGCGCTGCTGCCCGCTGCAAATTTTCTTATCTTTCTTTTGGCGAGATATTGTCGGGTGTTGAGTCCGCAAAATTTGATCTCGGCTTCGGTAATTTTCTGCGCACCCCGGAGCGCGAGAAGCAGGTGTCGTTCAGTAGTTCGATCTGGCGTTCGTCGTCACGGCTGCTGGCCAAGCCCGATGTCGCGCTACGCAAGGCTATTGACCTGCGAACTGAAGTGACTATTGAAACCCTTCGTAACGCCCGGGTTGCAGTGGTCGATGGGACGCTGCAGCAGGTTTTTCTGGTTGCTATCGCCAGCGAAAGAGGTCTACAGGTGATGCCATATAAAACCATGGCCGAAGTAATCACCGCCTTGCGCGAGGATCGGGCAGATTTTCTCTTGATGCCGACGCTGAGTACGTTTGCCTTGGTCAATCGTGAGTCGGCCGGCAGCTTTGAATTCGTTGGGCCGGCGGTCGCTGATCGCGGCTTGGGCGGTAGTGTGCATATTGCGATTCCACGGCAGAAAGAAGATGTTTTGCTGGCAGTCAATCAGGCGATTGCCGGGCTCCGCGCGGATGGCACCTTTCAGCGCATCGTCCGCCAGTTTTTCCCGTTCAGTCTGGATTGAAGATGGCCGAACAAACATCACGCCAACGTTTTCGTGCCGGTCAGGTTTTTGCCCTGCTTGCCGCCAGCTTTGCGCTACTGTTTGGCGCGATCGTTGCGCTGTTGGCGCTTGATCAGCAAGAGGTGCTTGAAGCGACCGGGCGGCTGCAACAGGAAACCGTGCCACAGATCGTTCGCTTTCAGCGTCTGGCAAGAAACATCGAGCAATTGCGTCAGGAAGGCGAGCGCCTGTTTGCGGCTGATTCGCCGGAGGCCCGTCAGCAGGCGGTTTTTGTCGTGACCCTGGTGGCGAGTCATCCGAGCATGATTGAGCATCCGCAATCGGCAGCATTGGCGCGCGAGGCCGAGAATTTCCTCGTGCAGGCCAACCGCCAGGCCATTGAAGACCCGGCGCTGCTCAAGAAGTTCTATCCGGAATGGGGTGTGCTGGCTAACCGGCTTAGTTTGCAGGTTGATGATGTGCTGATTCAGGGTGTGAACCTGACGACTGACGACCTTACTGCAGTCGAACGCTCAATGCAGGATGCGCGTGGCAAGCTGCTTGGCGCATTGTTGCTGGTTGCGCTATTCCTGCTGTTATTGATCTATTTGTTGCGCCAGTATCTGATTCATCCTTTGCAAATCATCGACCGCGAGTTGTCAGATCTGAGTATGGAGCGCCCGGTGCCTCAGTTTGCAGCAACGCCGCTGGCCGAGATTTTTTCGATTGAGGAGGCCAGTAAGCGCCTGCACGCTTCGCTCGTCGACAATGAACGGGCGCGCCTTGAGATGGAGAGTCTCGCGCATCGTGACGAACTGACCGGACTCAACAACCGCCGCTTCTTCATGGCGCAGGCCGGCGCCGAATTGCTTCGCGCCCATCGTTACGACAGGCCGGTGACGGTTGGCATGGCCGATCTTGATTTCTTCAAACGGATTAATGACACTTATGGCCATGCCGCCGGCGATGTCGTTCTGAAAACCTTCGCTACTTTATTGCTGGAAAGCGTGCGCCAAACTGACCTCGTCTGTCGCTATGGTGGAGAAGAGTTTGCCTTTGTCTTTCCGGAAAGTACGCTGGAAGAGTCACTGGTACTCGCCGAGCGGTTTCGCCAGCGTTTTTCCGAGTACGACATTCGCTTGCCCGATGGTGGCGTCGTCCGTATCACCTTGAGCATCGGCCTTGCCGATGCCAGCCAGCGCTCGCTCGAACAGGCGCTAAACGATGCTGACGAAGCGCTGTACGACGCGAAGCATCAGGGACGTAATCGCGTGATGGTTACCTCCAGCGAAAAGAAAGCTATTCAAGTCTGATGCATATTCTGATTGTCGAGGATGACAAAACGATTGCCGAGAATCTCTACGATTTTCTCGAATCCACAGGTCATCAGTGTGATTTTTCTGCATCGCTGTCGGTAGCTCGCTTGCTGATCGCCCGGAATGATTTCGATGCCTTAGTCCTTGATCGCAGCCTGCCGGATGGAGATGGCGCCGCACTCGCGCGAGAGTTACGGTCAACCGGAAATTCGGTGCCGATTTTGATGTTGACCGCAAGAGACACACTTGACGACAAGCTGGCCGGTTTTGATGCTGGCGCAGATGATTATTTGGCCAAGCCGTTTGCCCTGAAAGAGGTCGAGGCCCGCCTGGTCGCTCTACAGCGACGTAGTGCCCTGCGCAATAGCGGCGGCGTTCTGGCCTTTGGCGGGTTGAGTTTCGATGCGGCTGCACAAGTTGTAAGCCTGGATAAGGAAGCGCTGGTTTTGCCACCGAAAGCGGTACGTCTGGTTGAGATCATGCTCCAGCAGCCGCAGCGGGTTTTTTCTCGGCGCGAACTGGAAATCGCCGTCTGGGGTCATGAACAGGCCTCAAGCGATAACCTGCGCAGCGTCCTGCACACTGTGCGCAAGGCTATAGCCGCCAAGCCCTCACTGGAAATTGCCAACGTCCATGGCCTTGGATACAAGCTCGTCGAAGTCTGAAGTGGCGCCCAGCATGCGCCTGCGTATCGCCACCTCGCTGGCGGCGCTGGTGTTGCTGGTCATCCTTGTTCAGTCGCTGTTGATGATCTGGTTTCTCGATCACAAGGAAGAGGAATTCATCCAGCGTCAGCTCGCTCAGCAAATCGAGCACAGCATGGCCGTCTGGCGCAAATCACCTGATGCGGCGCTGCCCAATACGCCGTCGATGTGGCTTTACCGGATCGCCAAGGGCGAGGAAGCGGCTGACGTGCCGCCGACTTTTGTCCGATTGGCGGTGGGCGAGCATGAGGTCTATCTGGGCAGCACGGAGTATCACCTTGCCGTGCGTGAGGATGAAGATGCGCGCTACATTCTGGCCTACGACGTTGCTGATCACGAGGCCCGGCTCGACAGTCTTGTACTGCTGACCATGCTTGGTTCGGCATCGCTTGGTTTGCTGACCCTGCTCGCCGGCTACTTGCTGGCCGGCCGCCTGACCCGACGCCTGGAAACCCTGGCCTTGCGGGTTGCCGGCGATGCGCCGGAGTCTTTCTGCGAACCGGATATGGAGCGCGAACTTCTTGCCGTTGCCCGGGCGTTGGATAACCATCGTGAGCGGCAGATGGCGGCGCTGGATCGTGAACGCATCTTCGGCGCCAATCTTGCCCACGAGTTGCGCACACCACTGACCGGTATTCGTACTGACGCTGAATTGCTTGCCGCATTACCCGGGATGCCGGATGGCGTTGCCAAAAGGGGGGCGCGCATCGTCACTGCAGTTGATCGCATCAATGCCCTGGCCAATAGCCTGTTGTTGCTGGCGCGGGATGCAAGGCCGGTTTCGTCGGAAGAAATCCACCTCAAGGAAGCCTTGCTTGCCGTATGGTCTGCCGTCCAGATGGCAGCGCCAAAGGCGCTCGGCTTAAAGCTCGATATTCCCGACAGCTGCACGCTGAAGGCTGACCCTGCCCTGCTTGATCTGGTTCTGCGCAATGTTCTCGACAACGCCCAACGCTATAGCGATGAAGGCGATCTCCATTGCACAATGACTGGTTCTGTATTGCGCATCAGCGATAGCGGCCCGGGCTTTGCCGGCGACGATCTGACCCGGATTTTCGATCGCTACTTCATCGGCCCGCGTGGCGTTAACGGGCTGGGGCTGGCACTGGTCCAGCACATTTGTCAGGCTTGCGGCTGGCAAGTCACCGCCGGCAATGGTGAGCAGGGCGGTGGTTGGGTCAGTATTGATTTCGCCGCCAGTGTGCAAGGCACTTAAGACATCACAATTTCCTCACATTTCGCTCACGAAAGCATCACAGCCATTGGCGTAAAAAGTTACCCACTTGAACAGTTGGTAATCGAAGATGAATTTCGTGCTGTCGCTGAATGCCCGTCCGCTGCGTGTCTGGGCTCTCGCCTCGCTGGTCGCCTGGCTGGCATTCGCAATCACCCGGGTGGTGCTTTTCGGGCACGCCATCGTTGTCGGCGAGCAGTCGGCAGCCACCTTGCTTGGGGCGTTGGCCTTCGGCGCTATGCGCGATATCCCGGCGGTCTGTGTAGTGGCATCGCCCTGGCTGCTTTTCGAATTTCTGTTCAAGCAGTCGTGGCGGAATCGCCTTCGTTTGCCACTGGTCGGCCTGTATGTTTTTACACTGCTTTTTGTCGCCGTCTCGGAAACGATTTTCTGGGACGAGTTCAGCGTCCGCTTCAATTTCATTGCCCTTGATTATCTGGTATTCACCAACGAAGTCATCGGCAATATCCGGCAGTCTTATCCGGTCGGAAAAATAGTTGCCGGCCTGCTGCTGCTGACAATATTACTCAGCACCGCCTTGCGCCGGCCACTGCGTTTGGCCACGGCAAAAGAGAGTCAGCAGGTAGCGACTTCGGCCTGGGCTATCGGTCTTTTTGCCCTGGTTTGGGTTGTCGCCTACAAGACTGCGCCGCCGGAGTTTTCGGCCAATACCTATGCCAACGAGCTGGCCGACAACGGTTGGCGCAGTTTCTTGTGGGCCGCGCGGGAGAATCGTCTTGATTACCGGCAGTTCTACGCCACACGTCCGGATAGTGAAGTACTGGCGGATCTCAAACGGCTCTCCGGGCATGCCGTCGTTTCGGCGAGCAATCAGCCTGTGCAGCCTGTCTCGCATGCACGGCTGAAACAGCCGAATGTCGTTGTCGTCATGATGGAAAGCATGTCTGCTGAATACATGGAAAGCTTCGGCAACAAGGAAGGTCTGACGCCCAATCTTGATCGTCTTGCCACGCAAGGCATGTTTTTTACCCGGCTCTATGCCGCCGGCACCCGCACCGTGCGCGGGCTGGAGGCCTTGTCGGCCGCACTGCCTCCCTTGCCGGGCAAGTCGGTCGTGCGCTGGCCGAATGTCAGTAACCTGAACACGCTCGGCAGCAATCTCGCGGCGCGTGGCTGGCAACCGCATTTTTTCTATGGCGGCTACGGCATGTTCGACAACATGAACGGCTTTTTTAATGCCCAGGGCTACAAGGTCACTGATCGCACCAGCTTTCAGGAAGGTATTGTCGAGTTCGAGAATATCTGGGGTGTCGCCGACGAGCATCTCTTCGATCAGGTCTTGATCGACATGGACAACGACGCCGCTGCCGGCAAGCCCTTCTTCGCCCACATCATGACTGCCTCCAATCATGTGCCCTTCACCTATCCCGAGGGTCGGATCGATATTCCCTCGCCGGGCAAACGAGCAGGTGGCGTCAAATACGCTGACTACGCCCTTGGCCGCTTTATTGAAATGGCCAAACAGAAGCCGTGGTTCGATAACACTATTTTCCTGTTTGTTGCTGACCACTGTGCGAGCAGTGCGGGCAAGGCAAAGATACCGGTGCACCGTTATCACATCCCGGCAATCGTCTATGCGCCGAAGATCGTTTCGCCGAAAAGGGTAGATACCATGGCCAGTCAGATTGACCTGGCGCCGACCCTTCTCGCCATGCTTGGCCTGGCCGGAGATGATCACTTTGTTGGTCGCGACATACTTGGCATGGCACCCGAAGAAGGGCGCGCCTTATTGTCCACCTACCAGAATCTCGGCTATCTCAAAGGTGATGTCATGACGGTGCTCGAACCTCGGCGGAAAATCGAGAGTTTTCGCATCAGCGCTGACGGTAAGGAGGCTCAGCCAATTGCCACTGAGCCAAAGATGGCTGAAGAGGCGATCGCCTATTTTCAGGGGGCGGCGCTACTCATGGAGCAGCACGGCGAGAACGGCAAGCGGCCGGTTATCAACTGAAAGCGTTCAGGGCCAGAGTACGCAGGCCCAGATAACGGCGGCGTTGATCAGGCTGAATAGAACGGCGGCGCTGCCCATGTCCTTGGCGCGTTTGGCGAGGTCGTGTTTTTCCGGCGAGGCTTTGTCGACAACGGCTTCGATGGCCGAGTTGAGGATTTCGACAGTCAGGATGAAGATGATGCTGCTGACCAGAAGTGCGCGGTCAACGCCGGTTTCAGCCAAATAAAAGGCAAGCGGAATGGCGATCGCGGCGAGCAGCAGTTCTTCACGAAATGCCGCTTCGTTGGTCCACGCTGCGGCAATGCCGTCGCGCGAATAGCCGAGGGCATTCCACAGCCGGGTCAGGCCTTTTTTGCCCTTGAACTCCTGCGCTGAAGTCATCAGGACTCGCTGGCGTGCCAGCTGCCGGTCGGCACATCAGGCAGGGCGGCGCCGATCAGGGTGCGCGTCATTACATGCGGGTTCATCAGGCCGATGCCCGGTGTCGTTGGCTGGTAGAAGATGACGGACTGCTCGTAAAACCGGCTGAGGCGCATGGTGCGCTCGATGGGGTCGGCCGGACGGGGATTTTCAAACCACGTTGATAAAGTGTCACCGCCCTCAAAGAAGAAGTCAGCCGGCACCGAGATGATTTCCTCACTGAGCAGTATTGGCGGGCTGGCTTCGCCGAGCCCGATGGCGCGAATATTGGTGTCGCGCCCCGGCGGCAGATAGGGCGCCAGGTCGATTGCCGTTTCGATCTCGATGCGGGTAATCGCCGCCGGTGCGAAAACATCGGTGCTGTTGTCGGAAACGACAATCAGGCTGCGGCTGGCGAATAGCTGGGAGCAGCGCTTGAGGCTTTCAAGAATCTCGTTGATGCGCTGCGGGTCGGACTGTTTGAAGCGACGCGTCCGGTTGGCGGTGGTAACGATGGTGATCGTGATCGACATGGCGGCTATTCACTCCCGATTGGCATGATGATGGCGCATATTACCTCAGCGTCCGAGCAAAGGCTTGAGGAAGCGGCCGGTGTGGCTGGCCTTGCATTTGGCGATTTGCTCCGGCGTTCCGGCAGCGAGAATGCGGCCGCCGCCATCGCCGCCCTCCGGCCCGAGATCGACGACCCAGTCGGCCGTCTTGATCACATCGAGATTGTGCTCGATGACGACAACGGTGTTGCCATGCGAGGCAAGGCGCTGCAACACGGAAAGCAGCATTTCGATATCCTGAAAATGCAGGCCGGTGGTCGGTTCGTCGAGAATGTAGAGGGTGCGGCCGGTGTCGCGTTTGGATAACTCCAGCGCCAGTTTGACGCGCTGCGCTTCGCCGCCCGACAGCGTGGTGGCACTCTGGCCGAGGGTGATGTAGCTGAGGCCGACATCGACCAGGGTTTGCAGCTTGCGGGCGATCACCGGCACCGGGTCGAAGAATTCGCGCGCCTGCTCGACGGTCATGCCGAGGATGTCGTAAATATTTTTGCCCTTGTACTGCACTTCCAGCGTTTCGCGGTTGTAACGCTTGCCGTGGCAGACATCGCAGGGCACGTAGATGTCGGGCAGGAAGTGCATCTCGACCTTGATCATGCCGTCGCCCTGGCAGGCCTCGCAGCGCCCGCCCTTGACGTTGAAGCTGAAGCGGCCGGGGCCGTAGCCGCGGACGCGCGACTCCGGAACCTGCGAAAATAGATCGCGGATCGGCGTCAGCAGGCCGGTGTAGGTTGCCGGGTTGGAGCGCGGCGTGCGGCCAATCGGCGCCTGGTCGACGTTGATCACCTTGTCGAACAAATCGAGGCCGATGATCTCCTTGTACGACGCCGGCTCAGTAGTCGAGCCGTAAAGGTGTTTGGCGGCAGCGGCGTACAGCGTGTCATTGATCAGCGTCGATTTGCCGGAGCCGGAGACGCCGGTAATGCAGGTCAGCAGCCCGCCGGGGATTTCCAGCGTAACGTCTTTAAGGTTATTACCGCAGGCGCCGATGACTTTGAGCTGTTTGTCCGGGTGTTGCGGTCGACGCGCTTTTGGCATCGAAATTTTCTTGCGCCCGGAGAGGTAGTCGCCAGTCATCGACGCCGGGTTGGCCGTTACTTCTGCTGGCGTTCCCTCGGCGACAATCGCCCCGCCGTGGACGCCGGCACCGGGGCCGATGTCGACGACGTAATCGGCCGAGCGGATCGCATCCTCGTCATGCTCGACAACAATCACCGTATTACCCATGTCGCGCAGGTTTTTCAGGGTTTGCAGCAGGCGATCGTTGTCGCGCTGATGCAGCCCGATCGACGGCTCATCAAGCACATACATGACACCGGTTAGCCCCGAGCCGATTTGCGAAGCCAGCCGGATGCGCTGTGATTCGCCACCGGAGAGCGTTTCGGCCGAGCGCTCAAGACACAAATAATCCAACCCGACATTGATCAGGAAAGAAATCCGCGCGGTGATTTCCTTCAAAATCTTGTCCGCCACCTGCGCCTTGTTACCGGTTAGCGTCAGGCAATTGAAATAATTTCGCGCCTCGCCCAGTGGCAAGCGACTGATTTCATGCAGTGTCTTTTCGCCCACACGGACGTGCCGTGCTTCGGTACGCAAGCGGGTGCCACCGCAAGTCGGGCAGGTGGTGTTGCTGATGAATTTGGACAACTCCTCGCGCACCGCCTGCGAATCGGTTTCCTTATAGCGCCGTTCGAGATTGTTGATGATGCCCTCGAAACTGTGCTCGCGCAGCATCATCCGTCCGCGTTCGTTGGCGTACTGGAAGGGCAGCACGACGCGGCCGGACCCGTAGAGCAAGACTTCCTTGACGTCGTCGGCGAGGCCGGCATAAGGCGCCTCAATATCAAAGCCGAAATGCGCCGCCAGCGAAGTCAGCATCTGGAAGTAGAACTGGTTTTTCTTGTCCCAGCCGCGAATTGCTCCGGCGGCCAGCGAAATGGCCGGATTGACCACCACCCGCTTGGGGTCGAAAAACTGGATCACGCCGAGCCCGTCGCACTTCGGACAGGCGCCCATCGGGTTGTTGAAGGAAAACAGCCGCGGTTCCAGTTCCTGCAAGGCGTAAGAACAAACCGGGCAGGCGAACTTGGCCGAGAACATGTGCTCCTTGCCGCCCTCCATCTCGAGCGCAATTGCCCGGCCATCGGCGTGGCGCAGTGCGGTTTCGAACGACTCGGCAAGGCGCTGGCGCATGTCGTCGCGCACCTTGAGGCGGTCAACCACGACATCGACGGTGTGCTTCTGTGTCTTTGTCAGCTTAGGTACCTCGTCGATTTCATAGACCGTGCCGTCAACGCGTACCCGCGCAAAACCCTGGGCGCGCAGCTCGGCGAACAAGTCCATCTGTTCGCCCTTGCGGTTCGCAACGACCGGCGCGAGGATCATCAACTTGGTCTCGGCGGGCAGGGCTAGCACGCTGTCAACCATCTGCGAAACGGTCTGCGCTGCGAGCGGCAGATTGTGCTCGGGGCAATACGGCGTGCCGGCGCGAGCGAAGAGCAGGCGCAGGTAGTCGTGAATTTCGGTAACGGTGCCAACCGTCGAACGCGGGTTGTGCGAGGTGGCTTTCTGCTCGATGGAAATTGCCGGCGACAAGCCTTCGATCAGGTCAACATCCGGCTTCTCCATCAACTGCAAAAACTGCCGGGCGTAGGCCGAGAGCGATTCAACATAACGCCGCTGCCCCTCGGCATACAAGGTGTCAAACGCGAGTGAGGACTTACCTGAGCCGGATAAACCAGTGATCACGATAAGCTGGTCGCGCGGCAAATCGAGGTTGATATTCTTTAAATTATGAGTGCGCGCGCCGCGAATGCGGATGGTTTCCATCGCTGTTCTGTCTGAAGATTGGGGAAGGCGAAACTATACTCAAATACCCGGACCAAGGTTCAACGGAGTTGCCAGGAACATCTTTTGAATAAATATGCTGCTTAGTCTCACGCCCTGAGACTGGGTCGGCGCAAAGTGGTGGAAATCACTCAGGGGAATAACCATGAAAGACACCGATCAACTTGACCGCTTTGTATTCATCACCACCCTACTCAGCGCGCTCGTCGCCAATTTGCCTTGGTGAAATAGCTTTGTCTAATAGTGTTTGGTAGTACCGGTGCGTATGATGTCTGCAAAATAAGGGGTGTGACATGACTCAATCCGAGCGCTTCGGCATCATCGAACGGATACTGCTGACCCGACGCAGCTTAGGCTTTGCCGAGTTGCAAGCACGCCTCGGTGTCTCTCGCGCTACCCTGTTCCGCGATTTGACGGCGCTACGTGACCGGATGAATGTGCCGATCATCCACGACCGCGAGACCAATACTTACCGTATCGACAGCAGCGTCCAACGATACGAGCTGCCCGGCGTCTGGTTCTCGGCCGGCGAAATCCACGCCCTGCTCAGCATGCAGCAACTGCTCGCCGCCTTCGACGCCGGCGGCATTCTGGCCGAACACATCAGCCCGCTGCGCGACCGTCTCGCCCGCATGCTCAAGTCCGTATCCCCGGCCAGCGAAGACATTACCAGGCGCATCCACATCCTCAGTGCCGCCGCCCGGCCCTGTGCGCCCCAGCACTTCCCGACCATTGCCGCTGCCTTGATGGAGCGCCAGCGCCTCAGCATCGACTACAGCGCACGCAGCAACGGCGCCACCAGCCAGCGCCAAATCTCACCGCAACGCCTCACTCACTACCGCGACAACTGGTATCTCGATGCCTGGTGCCATCTACGTGAAGAACTGCGAAGTTTTGCGGTCGACGCCATAAAAACCGTAAAAATTATCGATGCCCCGGCCAGCGATATTGCGCAAAGCCAGCTTGATGCAGCCCTCGGTGCCGGCTACGGCATCTTCTCCGGCAGTGAAGTGCGCTGGGCTACGCTCAGCTTTACCGCCCAACGCGCCCGCTGGGTCGCCGCCGAACACTGGCACCCGGAGCAGCAAGGCTGCTTTCTCGGCGACGGCAGCTACCAACTGCGCCTGCCGTACAGCCACGATCCGGAGTTGATCATGGATATTTTGAAATACGGGCCGGATTGTGTGGTGGTGGGGCCAGCGGGGTTGCGGGAGAAGGTGGTTGGTTTGTTGAAGGCGGCGGTGGGGAGGTATGGGGATGAGTAACGTCAAGGACGATTTTCTGGAGCGAATCAAAGCAGATAAAAGCAAGCCGATTGCCCACTGGCGGGAATCGGACCAAACCCCTCAATACCTTGCTGATCATTTGCTCAATGTCTCGAGGTACTCCTTCGGCTTTAGCAAAAAGATTCGCCTGGAGGTTGCCGGGGAGTTGATCGGATTACTTCATGATTTCGGGAAATACAGCGAGGATTTTCGGTGCTATATCCATTCCGCCCTCGGTTTGCTTAACCCTGACGAGGATGATTACGTTGATTCTCGGGCTCTCAAGGGCAAGATAGATCACTCATCGGCCGGCGCTCAGTTCATCTGGCGGACCTTGTCCAAGAGAGGAGAACGAGAATCCTTGATCGGCCAGTTACTGGCTCTGTGCATCGCATCTCACCATTCAGGCTTGATCGACTGCCTAGATCCAGAGGGTAGCGATGTCTTCGGCAAGCGCATGAGAAAGCCGGAAGAGAAGACCCACCTTGAAGAAGTGCAGTCCTGCGCCGATGCGGAAATACTGGCGCGGGCACATGCGCTGCTCGATTCGCCTGAATTAATCGCCGAAACGAAAAGTCTGCTGACGGCCCTCAAGCTGAAAGAGAAAAATGAAAGGCCGCTGTATCAGCAAATCGGCCTTGCCGTCCGCTTCCTGTTCAGTTGCCTGATCGATGCTGACCGTATCGATACGGCAAATTTTGAGCAAAAGAAAGTCGCTGCCAATCGGCCCCAAGGCGACTACGTTCCTTGGCTTATTCTGATTGAGCGTATTGAGAAGGCGTTGGCAAGCTTCGCTCCGCGACATCCAATTGACCATTTGCGGCAGAAAATCTCCGCCGAGTGCAAAGATGCTGCTACGCGTTCGGCCGGAATTTATACACTGACGGTGCCAACTGGTGGCGGCAAAACCTTGGCCAGCTTGCGTTTTGCCTTACACCATGCCGAGCGGCGCAAATTGGATCGCATCATCTACGTGATACCGTTTACATCCATCATCGACCAGAACGCGAAAGTGGTTCGCGATATTCTCGAACCCGAGGATTTTCCGCAGGATCAGGGCAAGGTGGTATTGGAGCATCACTCCAGCGTTACCCCGGAAAAGCAGACCTGGCGGGAAAAGATGCTCTGCGAAAACTGGGATGCGCCGGTGGTCTACACGACCATGGTGCAGTTGCTCGAAACCTTGTTTGGCAGTGGCACTCGGGGCGCTCGGCGCATGCACCAACTAGCCAATGCGGTTCTGATTTTCGACGAAATCCAGACTTTGCCAATCCGTTGCGTCCACTTGTTCAATAACGCCATCAATTTCCTTAGCGAACAGTGCAACAGTACCGTAGTGCTCTGTACGGCCACGCAGCCATTGCTGCATAAGGTGGCGGTTGATCAGGGGGCGATTCGTCTGGCCGATGGACATGAAATTGTCAGCGATGTCCGCCAACTATTTGCTGACCTAAGGCGGGTGGTGGTTCTCGATGAAAGACGGCCAAACGGCTGGAGCTTCGACGAGATAGCCGACTTGGCCCGCTCCGAGGTGGAGCGGGTGGAAAGTTGCCTGGTCATCGTCAATACCAAGGATGCAGCCAAGCAAACTTTTCTTGCCAGCCAGACATTGGTCGATGCAGAGAGCCTCTTTCATCTCAGCACCGATATGTGCCCAATGCACCGCAAATCCGAATTGGCAAAAATCAAATCGCGCCTCGAATCCGGGCTGCCAACGCTGTGCGTTAGCACGCAGTTGATTGAGGCCGGCGTGGATGTGGATTTCGGTGCGGTGATCCGTTCCATGGCTGGGCTGGACTCCATCGCTCAGGCAGCAGGGCGATGCAATCGCAATGGCAAGTCGGCACAGGGCGCTGTGCATCTGGTTAATCCATCGGATGAGCGTGTCACGCGAAAGAACCTTGAGGATATCGCGGTCGGACGCGATACGGTACCAACCGTTTTAGACTTCTTTCGCGACATGCCAGAGCGCTATGAACATGATTTGATGGGGCCGCAAGCTATGGCTGATTACTACAGCCACTACTTTTTTGCGCGACAAAACGATATGGCATATTCCGTCACAGATAGGGAGGTTCAAGCTATTGGACGGAATGACACTCTCCTCAACCTGTTGTCGGAAAACAGTCTTTCTGTGGAGGAGTCCGCACGCAATGGGGGGGCACTCTCGCCGCGTTTGCTGAATCAATCCTTCATGTCCGCAGCCGATGCATTCAAAGCAATCGACTCGCCGACGCAAGGTGTTGTGGTTCCCTGGGGCAAGGCGGGGGGTGATCTGATTGGTCGCTTGCATGGGGCCTACGACATTTCGCTAGAAGGTGAATTGCTTCGCGAAGCCCAACAATTCACCGTCAATGTTTTTCCGCATGTATTCGACAAACTGGCCAAGGCCGAAGCCTTGCATGTCATCAAGGAAGGGGTACGTATCTACAGTCTTGATTCCCGGTATTACAGCAAGCAGTTCGGTCTGGCGACCGAACCCGTTTCTTTGATGGAGACACTCAATGGCTAATGCGCAGCGCAACAGCATCGAATTCCGCTTATGGGGTCGCTATGCCCTATTTACCGATCCGCTTACCCGAATCGGTGGGGAAAAATGCTCATACCACATACCCACCTATGAAGCCCTCAAAGGGGTCTTGAAGTCCATTTACTGGAAGCCGACGCTGATCTGGGTGGTGGATGAGGTGCGCGTCATGAAGCGTATCCGGACGCAGACCAAAGGAACCAAGCCGCAGGAATTCAGCGGCGGGAACAGTCTGGCGATCTATACCTTCTTGTCTGATGTCGAGTATCAGGTTCGGGCTCATTTCGAGTGGAACACCCATCGTCAGGAATTGGCTGCGGACCGGATTGAAGGGAAACACTACGACATTGCCAAGCGCATGCTGGAACGTGGCGGGCGACAGGATATTTTTCTGGGAACCCGCGATTGCCAGGGCTACGTTGAGCCGTGCGAATTTGGCTCAGGTGTTAGTGAACTGGAAGCCGATGGCGAACTGGGTTTCGGGTTGATGTTCCATAGTTTTGATTACCCCGACGAAACTGGCGAGAACAAACTTTTCACCCGAAGCTGGCAGCCGACGATGCTCAACGGCCGTATTCGCTTTCCCAAGCCGGAAGATTGCAAGGTACGCAGATTTGTTCGTGATATGACCCCGAAAGCGTTTGGTGTTGAGGAAAGTCAGCGTGCCGTTGATGACGAGGCGGCTGATTTGGCCCGCCAACTGGAGGCGCAGCCATGAGTTGGATTCAAAAACTGTATGAAACCTACGAGCGTTGCTCTGATGCTATTGAGCCAGTTGGTCCAAAGCTTTGGCCTGTCTCGCATCTTGTAAAGCAAGCACATGTTGAGGTGGTGCTCGACCCGAATGGGAACCTGAGGAAAGGGCGGATCAAGCTACTTGAGGGAGCAGAGTCCGAAACGTTGATTCCTGCTACCGAAGATTCGGCCAGTCGTGCGGGAGCGAAGATTGCGCCGCACCCGTTGTGCGAAGAAGTATCCTACTGTGCCCCTGAGTCGATGCCTTCTGAGAAATGTGCAGCCTATATGGATTTGCTAACAGCTTGGTGCGAGTCTGAGCATGCTCACCCCAAGGCTCAAGCCGTTTTGGCATACCTCACGAAATCAAGTCTAAGAGCTGACTTGGCTGAAGCAGGGATTTTCCCTCTGACGTTTACGAACAAGCGAGGGCAGAAAGCCAAAGTCGCGGATGACAAAGTCTTTATTCGTTGGCGAGTAGAGCAAATCGAAAATCCATGTTCAGGAACTTGGCAGGACTCAAGTCTCATCGAAGCCTGGATGAGGTTTGACTGTGCAAGCAATCCAGCAGATGGAGTTTGCTCAGTATCTGGCCTGACAACGCGAATAGCCAAAAAGCATGCCCGTTTTGTGCGGTATTCAGGTGATGGAGGGAAACTGATATCAAGTAATGACTCCGATGGTTACACCTACAGAGGCAGATTTACCGATGGGAAAGATGACTACGGAAAACAAGCCTGTACTGTCGGCTTCGATGTTAGCCAAAAGGCCCATAACGCTTTACGGTGGCTTTTAGCCGCGCAGGGCTACCGACACGATGACCAAGCAATTGTTAGTTGGGCGATTTCTGGCGTTGTCTTACCTAACCCAATCAAAAACACTTTTGACCTGTTCGATATCGATAGCTCCGATATCGAAGCAAGCCCGACCTCTGTTGGTACCGACCAGAACTTTGCCTTGCGCCTGAAGAAAGTCATTGCAGGCTATGGGGCAAAGCTCGATCCCAAAGAAGATGTTGTCGTAATTGGCTTGGGCTCAGCTACGCCGGGGCGCATGGCGATCAGTTTCTACCGCGAATTGAAAGGCTCTGATTTTCTCAAGCGACTTGAAGCTTGGCATTCACGGTATGCCTGGCATCAAAACTACGGCAAGGAGACTCACTTCATCGGTACGCCTGCCCCGCCAGATATTGCTGAAGCGGCCTATGGCCGGCGTTTGGACGAGACACTTCGGAATGCGACGGTCGAGCGCCTTCTGCCATGCATTATCGATGGCTGGAATGTGCCGCACGATCTGGTGCTCAGCACTACCCGCCGAGCGACGAATCGGGTCGGACTGGATCACTGGGAATGGGAAAAGGTTTTGGGAATTGCTTGTGCGCTTTTTAAGGGATACCACACAGAAAGGAACTACCAGATGAGTTTGGAAACGGAGCGAAACACCCGCGATTACCTCTATGGCCGATTGCTGGCGATTGCCGACAGCATTGAAGGCTATGCCTTGTCGACATCGGATGAGGGGAAAAAGCGGGAAACCACGGCTGGCCGCCTGATGCAGCGTTTTGCGGATCGTCCCTTTTCCACCTGGCGGACGATTGAACTTGCGCTCAAACCTTATGAGGCACGAATGCAGGCGGGTAGCGACAGATCGGTTGGCCTCCTGGTCAAGCGTCGCAAGTTGTTGGATGAGGTCATGAGTTTGCTGAACGACTTGCCGGAAAGAACCAGCGATGCACCTTTAAGTGGCGAATTCTTGCTCGGCTACCACTCGCAGCGCAAAGATTTTTGGCCAGCGGCTGACGCGGACAAGCAAGCCGCCAATGCCGATAGCCAAGCCGAAACCACCAATTGAAATAGCAAAGCATTTCTCTGAAAGGAAATCAGTATGAGCACCCTGCAAAACAAAATCGATTTCGCGCTCGTCTTGCGCGTTCGCAATGCCAATCCGAACGGCGATCCGTTGAACGGCAATCGTCCCCGCACCGATTATGGCGGCTTTGGCGAAATTACCGATGTTTGCCTCAAGCGCAAATTGCGGGATCGTCTGCAAGAGTCTGGGCATGCGATTTTTGTGCAGTCGGATGATCGTAAGGTCGATGGCGAAACCAGCCTACGTAATCGTGCTGAGTCGGAAACCAACGGTTTGGGCAAAGAAGCCTGGAATCCTAAAAAGTCGAAGAAAGACGAGACTGCGAAGAAAGCTTGCGACAAATGGTTCGATGTCCGGGCATTCGGGCAGGTCTTTGCGTTCGGCAAGGATGGTGATGCCAGCGGCGTGTCAATTCCTGTTCGTGGTCCCGTCACGGTGCAGTCTGCATTCAGCAAGGATATCGTTGGCGTTACCAGCACCCAGATCACCAAGAGTGTCAGCGGCGAAGGTGATGGTACCAAGCGAGGCTCCGACACCATGGGTATGAAACATCGGGTCGACCACGGGATTTACGAATGCTACGGCAGCATCAACCCGCAACTCGCCGAGCGTACGGGCTTCAGCGATACCGATGCCGAAGTAATCAAGGGGATTTTGCCCAAGCTGTTCGAGAACGATGCTTCCTCCGCTCGCCCTGATGGCAGCATGCAGGTACTGACGGTTGTCTGGTGGAAGCACAATTGCAAGGCAGGACAGCATTCGGCTGCCAAGGTCCACGACTCGCTGAGGAACCTGCTAAAGGAAGACGGTACTTTCGATAAGGACGCCTTGCTTCAAGCGTTGCCTGGTCTGAAGCCGGAAATTATCGACGGCTTCTGATTCTGCCGCTCAGCGCCGCCCAGTCCAATATCCGAACTGGCGGCGCTGGTGGGCAACGGCATGGATGCTGATGGCGTCCGTGGAAAGCCGATAAATGAGGGAATAGGGGAAATGCTTGAAAGTCAGCGCACGCAGTCGCTTCGAGACGGCCTTGCCGATTTCCGGGTGCTCGATCAGTCGTTGGCGTGTCTGCAGGGCGTCTTGCAGAAAAGCGTCTGCGACTCGCTCGCTCGCATGGTTGGCGTAGTAATCGACGGCTGCGTCGAGTTCGGCCTGTGCCGATTTGAGAAAAACTGCCTTCATGCCGCCCGGCGGTTGGCAAGACGGGCGCGGGCTTGGGCAATCGCCTCGTCGAAGTCGATAGTTTCCATTTCGCCACGGTCGAACGCATCGGCGCGCCGTTCGGCTTCTGCGACCCAGGTGGCCAGAATTTCGTCATCTTCATCAAGGCTGACCAGCAGGCGTTCTGCCAGTTTGGCGCGGTCGCTGGTTGCCAGTTGCAGCGCCGCTGCTTCAATATCTTCAAGGGGTGAATTGATCATGGTGAGAACCTCCGGTAAAGCTTGGGCAATGCTAACCCAAGCAAGTTGCCAAATCCATACAAGGGTTTAGGAAATGACGACCGAAGCGCTTGATCCCATTCCCCTTTCAGCCCTCCAGCATTGGGCCTACTGCCCGCGTCAGTGCGCCTTGATCCACGTCGAGCAGGGCTTTGAAGAGAACATTTTTACCCAGCGCGGCCAGGCCTTGCACAAGCGGGTTGATGATCCCGGTTTTGAGTTGCGCGACGGCTTGCGCATTGAGCATGCCTTACCGCTGTTTTGCGACCGGCTCGGGCTGGTCGGCAAGGCGGATGTCGTCGAGTTCCTGCCGGATGGCACGCCGTATCCGGTTGAATACAAACACGGCTCGCGCCACAAGCGGGCGGACATTGCGGCTTGCGACGATCTGCAACTGGCGGCGCAGGCGCTGTGTCTGGAAGAGATGTTCGGCAAGCCGGTGCCGGAAGGCGCCTTGTATTACGCCACTTCGCGCCGTCGGCGGATTGCTGCGGTCGACGCGAATTTAAGGGCAAAAACGGAGTTGACCGTAGCGGCCGTTCGGCACCTGCTGCAATCCGGCGAAATGCCGCCGCCGCTCAACGATGATCACTGCCGCGCCTGCTCCTTGCGCGACCTGTGCCAGCCGGAAGCCCTGGCGCCGACGCCGGAGCACGCGGCAGTTCGGCATTCCCTGTTCGAAGTGGATGATTGACATGCAACTACTCAACACGCTGTACGTGACCACGCCCGAGAGTTACATCCATCTCGACAACGAAACCCTGCGCGTCGAGGTCGACAAGGAAACGCGGCTGCGCGTGCCGCTGCATCACCTGAGCGCTATCGTCTGCTTCGGGCATGTTTCGGTGTCGCTGCCGCTGATGCACAAGCTCGCCGACAGTGGCATCAGCCTGGTTTTGCTCGATACGCACGGGCGCTTCAAGGCGCGGCTGGAAGGGCCGGTTTCGGGCAATGTGCTATTGCGCCAGGCGCAGCATCGCCTGGCCGGCGACCCGGCTTTTGCCCTCAACGTGGCGCGCAACTGCATCGCCGGCAAGCTGCGCAATGGCCGTCAGGTCTTGCTGCGCGGTGCTCGCGAGGCCAAGGCGGAGGAAGATGCGGCGATCCTGACACGCGGCGCGGCTGATCTGGCAGCGGCGTTGCGGGCATTGCCGGGAGCCGGTGACGCCGATACCCTGCGCGGTGTCGAAGGCGAAGCGGCGCGCCAGTATTTCGCGGCGCTCAATGCGTTGATCCGCAGCTCGGCAAGGGAAAGCTTCCGCATGGATGGACGTAGCCGGCGCCCGCCACGCGACAGGATCAACGCCTTGCTCTCCTTCGTCTATTCGCTGCTGATGAACGACTGCCGCTCGGCCGTCGAAGCCTGCGGCCTTGATCCGCAAATCGGCTTCCTGCATGTCGTGCGGCCGGGGCGGGCAGCGCTGGCGCTCGACCTGATGGAAGAGTTCCGCGCCTTTGCTGATCGTCTGGTGCTCTCGCTGATCAATCGCGGCCAGATCGGCGCGGGCGATTTTGTCGAGCGCGAAGGCGGCGCCGTGCTGCTCGAAGGCGATGCGCGCAAGACGGTGCTGGTCGCTTACCAGGAGCGCAAGCAGGAAAGCCTGACCCATCCGCTGCTCAGCGAAACCGTGCCCTTCGGCCTGCTGCCGCATCTCCAGGCCCGCTTGCTGGCGCGCACGCTGCGCGGCGACACGGCCGAATATCTGCCCTACCTGGTGCGCTGATCATGCTGGTCATCGTCTGCTACGACGTCAATACCGAAACCCGCGAAGGCCGCCGACGCCTGCGGCGCGTTGCCAAACTCTGCGAAAGCGTCGGCCAGCGGGTACAGAAATCGGTCTTCGAATGCCAGGTCGACCGCGCCCGCTTCGAGGCGCTGGAGCGCGACCTCGTCGCCGAAATCAAGGACGGGGAAGACAACCTGCGCTTCTACCGCATCGCCGAACTAAAAGGCTACGAAGTCCGCGAACACGGCTGTTTCCGCGCCACCGACTTCGACGCGCCACTGGTTCTTTAGCCCTGCGCGAACCTGAAGTGCCCATGTTTTTCCCGGCAGGTTCGCGTTGCGCGTTTCCCTTTGAATTTATTGTTCTATTTTCCGTGATGTTATTTCGCGTAAGATTCTTATCGCTCATGGGCAAGGGGTTCGCGCAATGCGGGTGTTTTGTTCTTATGCTTCCGAGGGTTACGGAAGGTGAGCATCGCCCCTCGTCGACGAGGGGCGTGGATTGAAACATCCTCGGCCATGCGTACCAGGTGCAGGTATTGGGCATCGCCCCTCGTCGACGAGGGGCGTGGATTGAAACCTGATAGGACTTGAGCAGTGAAAAGCTGTACTGGGCATCGCCCCTCGTCGACGAGGGGCGTGGATTGAAACGCATGAGCATCACCGGCATCGGCGAAGTTTCCGAGCATCGCCCCTCGTCGACGAGGGGCGTGGATTGAAACAAAACTTTGGCGGTGGATTCGCTCGATTGGCTTGGGCATCGCCCCTCGTCGACGAGGGGCGTGGATTGAAACTGCTGCGGCTG
>JAABQV010000027.1 GCA_011391255.1 Dechloromonas sp. | reverse complement strand
GGCAATAAAAAAGGGAGCCGAAGCTCCCTTTTTAAGAACAATCTGACTAAGTCAGATTAGAACGAGTGACGCATACCAATGTTGAAGCCAGACTGGAACGTGCCACCGACGTTGGCATTGTCGTTCACAACTGCGGCACGACGAACGAGGTTTGCACCGTTGGCGCTGTCGTTGTCAATCATAGCATAAGCGGTGTAAAGATTGGTGCGCTTGGACAGGGCGTAATCTGCACCAATAGCGTATTGCTGCACATTGCCACCGGCAGCTGCATTGCCATCAGACAGGTTGTAGGAAGCCTTGATTGCGAACTTGCCAACCGGTACGGTTGCACCGATCATCCAGTTGTCAATTTTTGCATCGGCAATACCCTGTGCATTGTCTTGTTGGTTGTTGGAATACCAACCAGCAATCTTGACAACTTTGGCGTCAAATGAGCCACCCAGGGTGATGTTTTGAACGTTGCCAACGGTAGGTAGACCCGTTCCTGCAGCAATGTAGTGGTAGCTCACAGCAGCGTCAACCGGACCAGCTGTGTAGCGGCCCATCAATGCATAAACGGAGTTGTTTTGTGAATTGCCAACAACGCTATCGTTTGCAAGTGCATTGTTAGAGTAAGCGCCGGTCACGGTGAAGCCACCGAAAGACGGTGAAACGTAGGCAACGGCGTTGTTTACGCGAACCGGATCAAAGAGACCTGAAGCGGTGCCAACAGCTGAATTGTAGGTGTTGGCATAACGACCAACGGTACCGTTAGCGAACGGGTCAAGCGAAGAGACCAAAGAGTAATGCGGGGTGTAGAGACGGCCACCGATCAGGGTACCGAAACCGCCGGTCAAACCACCGTAAGCTTGACGAACAAAAGCGATGTTGTTGGTGCTGGCGCCAACGTCACCCGTGGTGGTGTCAATGTTCAGACCTTGCTCAACCAGGAAAACAGCCTTCAGGCCATTGCCCAGATCTTCAACACCCTTGAAGCCAATGCGGCTTGCAGATTGCTGACCAGCATTGAACTGGCTGGCGCTGTCGCTGGCGTTGCCAATTGAGTTATGACGGTATGAATAGCCGTAGTCAGCGATACCATAAATGGTAACGTTGGATTGAGCGAATGCAGCGGTAGAAGCCAGACCAGCGATGGCCAGAGCGATAATTTTCTTTTGCATCTTGAAAATCTCCTTAGTGGTTAGTTTTTAATCCGATCTCTCGAACCGATTAAGCTTTACCTCTCGGATTGAGAAGTTGGAAGGATTGTCGCAAAGAGCGGGGTGGCTGGGCAATCAATGTTTGTGATCTGTCTGTTGTTTAATGAATGATTGTTGCGTTGATGCAACAAAGGCAGGCTTAGGCTTGCTTGAATCCAATTTGCCGCCAAGCTTCATAGACGGTAATTGCCACGGCATTGCTTAGGTTGAGGCTACGTTGATCGGGCAGCATGGGTAGGCGCAGGCGTTGTTCGGTTGAGAACTCATTCATTATTTCCGTTGGCAGGCCGCTGGTTTCGCGGCCAAAGACAAAGACATCATCTTCTTTTAGCGCCGTACTAAACGGGCTGGCGCTGCCTTTGGTGGTGATCGCAAAAAAGCGACGGCCGCTGAGAGCGTTTTTGCAGGCCGCCCAGTCAGCGTGGCGGACAACGCGGGCGGTGTCGTGGTAGTCGAGCCCGGCACGGCGCAGGGCTTTGTCGTTGAAGTTGAAGCCGAGCGGCTCGACTAAGTGAAGTTCGGCGCCGGTATTGGCGCAGAGGCGGATGACGTTGCCGGTGTTGGGCGGGATTTCGGGCTGGTAGAGGATGACGGCGATCATGGCTTGTTCAGTGTTTAAGGGCGCGGGCGATGACCGCGATGTGGATTGTGGCTGCGCCGTGCAGGTTCAGGACGCGGGCGGCTTCGCGCAGGGTCGCGCCAGTGGTCATCACGTCGTCTACTAATAGTATGCGGTAGCCACTGAGATCGCCCCGGCACTCAAAAGCGCCACGCACATTGCGCGAACGTTCTTTCATCGCGAGTTCGGCTTGTGGAGCGGTGGCGCGGTTGCGAATCAGCGCTTGGTGGTCAAAAGGGATGTTAGTGTGGCTGGCAATGCAGCGGGCGATTTCGATCGATTGATTGAAGCCGCGTTGGCGCAAGCGTTCAGGGTGGAGTGGCAAGGGGATCATAAGGTCGTAATCTGCCGCGTTGATAATCTCCGCGAGGCGTTCACCGGCCCAGTTGGCCAGCGCTAACTGGTGGCCGTATTTAAAAGCTTGAATGATGCGGTCAACCGGGAATTCATAACGAAAAAGTGCATGGATGCGGGTAAAGGCGGGCGGCTCTTTGAGGCAGGCGCCGCAACGTTCACCGTGGGTGGTTTGTTCACCGCATTGCGGGCAGCAGTGTTCAGGCAGCGCCGGCAGGTCGGCAGTGCAGGCCGGGCAGAGCAGCGTGCTGCTGCTGTCTGCTGCGCAGAGCAGGCAGCTACCTGGCATCAGGTGCTGTTGCAGGTGCTTCAGAGCGAGGCTTATTGGCTGAGGTAAAATCGCGGGCATCGGGCGCGGCTGTGGATAATTTATAATTACGGCGTTTAGTGCCGCTTGGTTCGATCAATTTACCTGAATTCTCCAGATAGGGTTTCCCCATGCAACAAGTCAGTACGCTCGCCAAAGTCGCTTCCGCCGCACCTTCAGCCTCACTGCCCCACTGGGGGATTGAGGAAGTCATGGGCTTGTACGAGATGCCCTTGATGGATTTGCTGTGGCAGGCGCAGGGCGTCCATCGTGCGAATTTTGACGCGAATGCGGTGCAGCGTTCTTCTTTGCTGTCGGTGAAAACCGGCGGTTGCTCCGAGGATTGCAGTTATTGCTCGCAGTCGGCGCGTTACGACACCGATACCGAGCGCGAGCGCCTGATGCCGCTTGATGAGGTGATTGCCGCCGCCAAGGTGGCCAAGGACAAGGGCGCATCGCGCTTTTGCATGGGCGCCGCCTGGAAGGGGCCGAAGGATAGTGATCTCGACCGCGTGCTGGACATGGTGCGCGAGGTCAAGGCGCTCGGCATGCAGACCTGCGTGACGCTGGGCATGCTCAAGGATGGTCAGGCCGAGAAGCTCAAGGATGCTGGCCTCGATTATTACAACCACAATCTGGATACCGACAAGGATTTTTACGGCCAGGTGATCAAGACGCACACGCATGATGACCGGCTCGATACGCTGGATCAGGTGCGCGGGGCGGGGATCAACGTTTGTTCGGGCGGGATTATCGGCATGGGCGAGTCGCGCAAGAACCGCGCCGCGCTGATCGTCCAACTGGCCAACCTGCCACAGCCACCGGAGTCGGTGCCGATCAACAATCTGGTGCCGATTCCCGGGACGCCGATGGCCGAAAATCCGCGTCTTGATCCGTTTGAATTCGTGCGTACCATTGCTGCCGCACGGATCACGATGCCGCGCTCGTGGGTGCGCTTGTCGGCCGGGCGTCAGGAAATGAGTGATGAATTGCAGGCGATGTGCTTTCTGGCCGGTGCCAACTCGATTTTTTACGGCGAGCGTTTGCTGACCACCGGCAACCCGGATGTTGAGCGCGACGAGGCGTTATTTGCCCGTCTCGGTCTCAAGGCAATTTGAGCAAGGAACCCGCAACCCCCGCTTTTGTTGATCGCCGGCAGGTCGAGCGCTCCTTTGCGCGGGTCGCCGGCGCTTACGGCGCGGGCGATTTTTTCGCTCGCGAAATTGATCGCCGCATGCAGGAGCGCCTCGACTATGTTCGTGTCGACGCTAAACGGGTGCTTGATTTGGGGTGCAGTCGCGGTGCCAGCCTGAGCGGCTTGATGCTGCGTTATCCGGCGGCGCAGCAAGTGGCGCTGGATCTGGTGCCGGCGATGCTGGCTGGCATCAACCCGCCGCTACCGGCCTGGCGGCGCTGGGCCGGGCTGGGCAACGGTGGCGCACTGGTGCTGGCGGCCGATGCGGCGCAGTTGCCACTATTGTCGCGGTCAACTGATTTAATCTGGTCAAATTTGTTGTTGCATTGGCTGGACGATCCGCTGCCGGCTTTGGCTGAGGCGCATCGCGTGCTGGAGGTCGGCGGTTTGCTGATGTTCTCGACGCTGGGTCCGGATACGCTGAAGGAGTTGCGTGCGGTTTTTGGTGACGGTTACGCCCACACCCAGCGCTTTATTGACATGCACGATCTCGGTGACATGCTGATCGGCTGCGGTTTTGCTGATCCGGTGATGGATATGGAAGTGGTCAAGCTGACTTACGACAGTTTTGACGATTTGCTCGGCGAACTGCGTAGCGCCGGCTCAAGTTGTGCGATGAAGGTACGCCGCCATGGCTTGACCGGGCGGGCGACCTGGAGCAGGGCGCGGGCGGGCTATGAAGCCTTGCGTGAAAACGGCAAGCTGCCGGCTACATTTGAGGTGGTATACGGCCACGCCTGGAAAGTGGCGCCGAAGAAGTCCGCCGATGGCCGCGCCATTGTTCGTTTCGATACGACCCGTCACGGCACTTAATCCGGTTTTTGCTTGAAAAAGCGCAGTGGTTTGGCGGCGGGTGTCGGCGGGACGGGAATGGCTTTGCGTTTGCGCTCTTTAATTCGCCAACTGAGTAGGTGCGCCAAGACGAGCGAATAGGCGACCGGCCAGAGTAGCGCGGTACCTTCGGCTAACCAGAAGTAGTGCAGGCAGCCAAGTATGCCGGCGAGGTAGATGCTGCGATGGAGTTCTTGCCAGCGGCGACCACCGAGGCGACGAACTGCAAACTGGTTTGAGGTTAGTGCCAGCGGAATCAAAATCACGAAAGCGGCAAAACCCAGCGTGACGTAGGGGCGCTTGAAAATGTCTTTGGCGATGTCGTTGATCTCGAATTGGTGATCGAGGCCGATAAACGAAACAAAGTGCAGTACGGCGTAAAAGAAGGTGAACAGGCCAAACATGCGGCGTAGGCGCGCCAGCCAATGCCACCGGGTTTTGGCGCGCAACGGCGAGATGGTCAGGGTGAGCAGCAGGATGGTCAGCGTCCAGGTGCCAGTCCAGCGTTGCACGTATTCGACAAAATCCGGGCCGAAATCGGTGTTGACCGCAGCAACCATTGCCAGTCTTCCAAAGGGCAGGAGCAGCAGGGCGAAAATGGCGAGCTTGATCAGACCAAGCCGGGCGGATGACGATAGATTATTCATTGTTGAGCCGGGTTAAATTGAGAGCGCGGCACGCAGTTCAGCGATGTCTTCTTCGGCTTCTTCGACCAGTGCAGCATAGCGCTCACGATCCGCTGCGCGGGCTGCGATTTCGCTTTCGTCGACGAGGGGGTGAGTCCATTCGACGTCGCAGCCGGCAAGCAGATTGGCGAAGTAAAGAATATCGCGCACCGAGCATGGCGTCTCAACATTTTGCAGTTGATCGTGGTCGCGAACGGCATCGGTAATGCTTTCCGGCAAGCCGAGAATGTGCAGCAGGCTCTCGCCGATACCTTCGTGCCAACCACTGATCAGCTCAACAATGGCGGCATGGCTTTCACGATATTCCGGATATTCAGCGGCACGGTAAAGCAAATAAAAGATGCCGATGTCGTGCACCAGGCCGGCGAGCATCGCCTCATCCGGATTGATTCGGCCGATACGTCGCGCCAATACGCGGGCGATGGCGGCGACGCGCAAGGAGTGCTCCCAGGCGTTTTGCGAGATGTCGTCGAAGGCCGAGAGATTTTTCGATTTCAGCATCTGATCCAAGGCCACCGCCAGTGAGGTGGTGCGCACGGCTTCAAAGCCAAGGCGGCTGACCGCTGTCGATAATTCGGATATGGATTTGCCTGAGGGATTGTAGGCGACCGAATTCGCGAGTTTGAGCAGCTTGCTGGAAATTAGCGGCTCAATGCCAACGACCTGCACGACGCGATTAATGTTGGCGTACGGATCGCGCAAGGTGTTGCGCACGAGTATGGCGGCATCCATGCAGGTCGGAAAATTGACATCGCCCGAAAGATCGCGGGCGATGTCTTCAAGAATCCGGAAATGCGTGGTCTGGATAGCTGCCATATCAGCTGGCAATATAACGTTCCAGCTCGGCGATCAGGAACTGCTGGCTGCTGATTGTTTCCTTGACCAGGTCACCAATCGAGACCATACCGGCAACCGAGCCGTCCTCATTAAGTACGGGCAGGTGACGAAAGTGTTTTTCCGTCATCAGGGCGCGGCATTCGTCGAGCGTCGCGGAGGGCATCACGTAGGCCACCTTGTCGCTCATGATCTCTTTGACCGGGGTTTCTTTGGAACTCTTGCCGTGCAGGATGATTTTGCGCGCGTAGTCGCGCTCGGAAAAAACGCCAACCAGCTGTTCGCCATCGAGTACCAGCAAGGCGCCAACGTCATTGGCAGCCATCACTGAAAGGGCGTGAAAAACGGTATCGCTGGGGGCGACAACGGCAAGCTGTCGGGTTTTGCCGGCAAGCATCTGTTTGAGTGTCTTCATGATTTGTCTCCTGAGCGTTTCTTGGCGCTTAAATTTGAAGTTTAGCCTAGCCTTGAACTGATGGGATGCCAAGTATCAACTGCGGCTAAAAATAAAAAAGGCAGCCGCAGCTGCCTTTTTCCGGGTGACGTGCTTTTAGCGCAGGCCTGCAGCGTATTCCGAAACTGCCTTCATTTCGACATCGGAAAGCTTGGCGGCAATGGTGCGCATCATCTTTTCCGGGTCGTTGCCACGCTCCTCAGAGCGGAAAGCTTTTAGCTGAGTCTCGGTGTATTCCGGGAACTGGCCGGCCAGCTTCGGATACTGAGCCGGCAGGCCGGCACCTGACGGGCCATGGCAGCCAGCACAAGCGGGAACGCCCTTCTTGAAGTCGCCCTGACGCCACAGCTTTTGGCCGAGGGCAATCTTGGACTCATCGGTTGCTTTCGCAGGAATGGCCTTTTGTGAGGCAAACCAGGCGGAAACGTTCTTCATGTCTTCATCCGAGAGTGCCGCAACCATGCCAGCCATGATCGCGTTATTACGCGCGGCCGGCTTTCCATCAGCTGCCTTGAAGTTCTTCAGCTGCTTGTAAACGTATTCTTCAACTTGGCCAGCCAGGTGCGGGTTGGCTGAAGTGGCACTATTGCCATCGGCGCCGTGACAGGCAACGCAGATGGTTTCGGCGATTGCTTTGCCCTTGGCGGGGTCAGCCTTTACCTTGGGTGCGTCGGATGCGTTGGCGATAAAACTGGTGGCAAAAAGGATTGCCATTGCCGTGGTGCGAATCATTGCTGAGCTCCTTGTACGCGTTTAATGGCGCTTTGGCCGGAACGGAGGTTTCAAACCTGTTATTCTATATCAGTTAATCGCCACCTTGGCGGGTCTTGCGAGTTTTTTATGTCACTGTTTCAACAGGCGGTTTTCCTGACGACCGTTGCCAATCTCCGCGATATGCCCCAGGATTCAGTCCGCGAAGTTGCTTTCGCCGGGCGTTCCAATGCGGGAAAGTCATCAGCAATCAATACCCTGGCAGGGCGCGTCAGGCTGGCTTACGTCAGCAAAACGCCAGGGCGGACACAGCATTTGAATTACTTTACCTTGGCCGCCGGCAAATATTTTGTCGATTTGCCGGGGTACGGCTTTGCCAAGGCGCCCGAGGCGATACGCTCGCAATGGGAGGGCTTGATCGGCCCCTACTTGAGCAAGCGCGACCAACTGGCCGGGCTGGTCGTTATTATGGATATCCGGCGGCCGATGACGGATCTTGATCTGCGGCTACTCGACTGGTTCCGCCCAACGCAGCGGCCGATTCATATCATGTTGTCCAAGGCCGACAAATTGAGTCGTCAGGAGCAGACGAAAACCTTGCGCTCGGTCAAGGCGGAAGTGGCGACCTGGGGTGATGCCGAGCTGTATTCGGTGCAGCTGTTTTCCAGTTTGAAGAAGGCCGGCGTGGAGGAGTGTGAGAGCGTGCTGGCGGGTTGGCTGGGTATTGAAATCAAGACTCCGGAAAACAAAACGCCCCCGGATAAGGGGGGTCCGGGGGCAAAAATGCCTCAACGCAGTCAAGGCACCCGCTCAGGGAGGTGAAGCGGGAGACGGCGCGTGCCATCTGCAAACTCAGACGCGGCTGTTTGTGAAAAGTTCTGTGCTACGTGTAATTTTTAATTTATTCATTGGTTGAGGTTGAAGCATGACTGTGAGTGGAAGTTTTCCTGGAACCCGGATGCGCCGGATGCGGCGTGATGATTTTTCCCGCCGTTTGATGCGCGAATCGGTGCTTACGGTCGACGACTTTATTTACCCGGTTTTTGTTCTTGAGGGCAAAGGTCGCGTTGAAAAAGTGGCTTCGATGCCGGGCGTTGAGCGGCAGTCGCTGGATTTTTTGCTGAAAACTGCCGAACGTGCCGTTAATTTGGGTATTCCTGCGCTGGCCCTATTCCCGGTCGTTGATGCCGCGCTAAAAACTTTGGACGCAGCCGAAGCCTTTAATGATCAGGGTTTGGTGCCGCGCGTGGTGCAGGCGCTCAAGCGTGAGTTCCCGCAGTTGGGCATCATCACCGATGTCGCCCTTGATCCCTATACCAGCCATGGTCAGGACGGCTTGATTGACGAAACCGGCTATGTATTGAACGACGAAACCCTCGAAGTGCTGGCCAGGCAGGCGCTTTGCCATGCACGGGCAGGGGCCGATGTGGTGGCGCCGTCGGACATGATGGACGGGCGGATCGGACGGATTCGCGCCGAGTTGAATCAGGCCGGACAGATCTACACGCGGATTCTGGCTTATTCGGCCAAGTACGCTTCTGCCTTCTACGGCCCGTTCCGCGATGCGGTGGGTTCGGCCGGCAATCTTGGCAAAGGCAATAAATACACCTATCAGATGGATCCGGCCAATACTGACGAGGCCTTGAAGGAAGTTGCGCTGGACTTGGCCGAGGGCGCCGACATGGTTATGGTCAAGCCCGGCATGCCTTATCTGGATATCGTTCGCCGCGTTAAGGATGAGTTCAAGGTGCCAACCTACGCTTATCAGGTGAGCGGCGAATATGCGATGCTCAAAGCCGCCGCGCAAAACGGTTGGCTGGATGAGAAGGCTTGTGTTTTGGAGAGCCTGCTGGCCTTCAAGCGGGCTGGCGCTGACGGCATCCTGACTTACTTTGCGCTGGATGCCGCCGAATATCTGAAGTCTTAGGGCGAAAGTCGCGCAGCGGCTTCATTTTACTTCCATCGCGGGAGATGGAAGTGAGCCTAGTTGCTGCCCGGCATTCCGGATTGTGAAAGGCAGGCAAAATAAAGCATAGGCCACTGTTGCTGCCACTGCGCCAGTGGTTCGCGGCTGAAGCCGCTGCGTGCATATTGCTCCCAGCGACCGATGGCGTAGCAACGTAGCAAGTTGGCCAGCGCGCCAAAGTCGGCATCCGGCTTGAGATTTTCCTGGGTTGCGGCGATGCGCAAAGCCTGTTTGAGTGCCGCTTCTACTTTGTCGAGCAGCGCGTTGATGCGGTTTTGCAGCCGTTCGTTTTCATTGACCAGCGCGTCGCCAATCAGCACGCGGGTCATGCCGCGGTTTTTCTGAGCGAAGCGCAAAAGCAGGGCAATGATGGCTTCAACCTGCTTGAGGCCTTCAGTTTCTTCCGAGGTGATTTGGTTGATGACGCCAAACAGGCTTTGCTCAATGAACTCGATCAGTCCGTCGTACATCTGCGCCTTGCTGGCGAAGTGGCGATAGAGCGCGGCTTCGGAACACGCCAGCTTGGCTGCCAGGGCAGCAGTTGTGATCTTTTCCCCTTTGGGAGTTTCCAGCATGCTGGCGAGGGTTTGCAGGATTTGCAGACGACGTTCGCCCGGGATGACAGCCATGGTGATCTCTCAAAATTTGGGGCTAAATCAGCGTTGACCGTAACGCTTTGCCAGTTGAAGTATGTTGCTGATTTTAACGTCGACGCAGGGCGATTGGCGATAGCCAGCACTCACCCACACGGTCTTCATGCCGAGTTTCTTGGCGCTGACCAAATTGGGCAAACTGTCCTCGACCATGATGCACTGGCCCGGCTTGATCCGCTCGGCATGGAGTAGTGTGCGAAAGCCGGCGAGCATTGGTTTCGGCTGAAAATTAACGTTCTCCACGGCGTAGACCGCAGCAAAGCAGGCGCCTAGGCCGGTGATATTGAGCACGGCGTCGATGTAATCGCGCGGTGCGTTGGAGAAAATAATCTTGCGACCCGGCAGGCGTTGCAGCATGTGAATAACCGGCTTCTCGAAAGCCACCATGCGTTCGAGATCGGGGAACTGGTGAGTTTCGCGCAGGAAGTGTCGCGGGTCTGTGTCGTGATGGCGCATCAGGCCGAGCAGGGTAGCGCCGTAACGAGTCCAGTAATCCTGGCGGATGCGGGTGGCTTCGGCTTCATCAACGCCCAAATGCCGCTCGATGTATTCGCGCATCGAGCGGTTGATGTGGGGGAAAATGTGCGGCGTCGCGTTGTGTAACGTGTTGTCGAGATCAAAAATCCAGACGTTACGGGATTTGAGCATCAGTGTGATTTGATCATCGTGCCAACGCCGTGATCGGTCAGAATTTCCAGCAGAAGCGCATGTTCAACGCGACCGTCAATGATGTGCACCCCTTTGACGCCGTTACGCGCAGCATCGAGCGCCGAGGATATCTTCGGCAGCATGCCGCCGGAGAGCGTGCCGTCGTCGACCATTTCGTCAATTTCCTTGGGCGTGATGCCGGTGATCAAATTGCCGGCCTTGTCGAGCACGCCGGGCGTATTAGTTAGCAGTACGAGTTTTTCGGCCTTGAGGATTTCGGCAATCTTGCCGGCAACGACGTCGGCGTTGATGTTGTAGGTTTCGCCATTCTTGCCAACGCCAATCGGCGCAATCACCGGGATGAAGGCGCCCTTGTCCAGATGGTCGATCAATGATGGGTCGATCGAGGTGATTTCGCCAACCTGGCCAACGTCGATCAGGTCGCCAGGGTTGTCTTTGTTGGGCAGCATCAATTTTTTGGCGCGGATGAAATTGCCATCCTTGCCGGTCAGGCCAACCGCTTTGCCACCGTGCTGGTTGATCAGATTGACGATGTCTTTATTGACCTGTCCGCCGAGTACCATTTCGACCAGTTCCATGGTTTCGGCGTCGGTGACACGCATGCCCTGGATGAATTCACCTTTTTTGCCGACGCGCGCCAGCAGGGTTTCAATCTGCGGGCCGCCACCATGGACGACGACGATATTGAATCCGACCAGTTCAAGCAGCACGACATCACGGGCAAAGCAGTTTTTGAGATTTTCGTCGGTCATCGCATTGCCGCCGTATTTGACGACAATGGTTTTGCCGTGGAAACGCTTGATGTAGGGCAGGGCTTCGGCGAGAACGGAAGCCTTGATGCTGGGGGTGAGATTTTCGATGCTCATGTCGTGCTCCGGATATGGTCGCCGCCGATTTTACAAAGAAAAAGGCCGGAAAGGTGTCCGGCCTTGTGTTCTGCGGGCAGTTGCGGTTGTTGTATCAGGTTGCTTGGCGGGTGGCGATGCGGGCTGGCAGCTCAAGAATGGCGTCGCGATTGGAGTCTGAAAAACACTTTGTGGCTGCTTCTTGCCAGTTCAGCCATAGTAACTGCCGGTGCTCGTCGGGCGCGATGGTAACCGGCTGGCGTTCGGGAAGTAGCAAGCTAAAAACGTGTTCGGTATTTTCAGTGACGCCGGGGGCGTAGCGATGGCGCCATTCCTTGAAAATTTCGTAGCGGTTGGTTTGCTGCCAGTCGCTGAGTTCAAAGCGGCTGGTGTCGAGCCCGGTTTCTTCACCAACTTCTCGGGCCGCGGTGGCGATCAGGCTCTCATCGTCTTCGCGGCTGCCGGTGACCGACTGCCAGAAGCCGGGATGGGCAGCGCGTTCAAGCAGCAAAACTTCAAGCGCGCGGGTGTAGATCACCACCAAAACCGAAACCGGCTGCTTGTAGGTGGTCATGCCTCGGGCAAGGTGGCGATGCCGCGTGCCGGCGTGTCGATCAGAATCCACAGTGGTGAGCCTGTTTCGCGGCGACTCTCGCTGGATGCTTGGAGTACATCGATGAACGCCGCGAAGTCTTCCGGGTCGGCGACCCGCAGGCTGTCAATTCCGCTCAGGATGATGAGATGGCCTTTGGCTGGCAACCAGTCGGGATCGCTCAGGCAGTCAAAAAGGGCATCGAGGTTGGCGCCGAACCAGATCGGAAACTGCAAGGCCTTGCCGAGAAGGCGCAACGTTGCTTCCATGCTCTGATGGGCGCTCAGATCGGCATGCAAAACCGGGAAATGGCATTTTCGGGCGCTTGCTTCAATAGCCTCCCGACGCAGCGGCGGAAGGTGATAAAGCCCGGCGCGCTCGGCTTTCTTGAGGAGTTTGTCGTTCATCAATTACTCCCGGATGCGCTGAAAGCTACGGTAATGGTCGGCGGTGTAATAAAACTCCGCCTGCTGACCGGCAACGATACGGCGCGCCCCGCGATTGCGGCTGCCGGGCGTTTTGACCGTGTATTCACGATAGTAACCACGCTGCCGCAAGGGCAGGCGTTTCTCGTAATTGCCGAAGGTGAGGCCGTCGCGCGAGTAGGGAAACGGCCCATCCTGCTTGATCAGCTTGAGTGTGTGACGAGCTTCAACCGGTAAATCGGCCAGTAAAACCCAGTCGACCGCGACATTCTCGCGGGCGAGGCCGAGTGAGGCGCTGATTGCCAGCCAGGCAATCAGCAGAACACGTAGCCAGGTGCGCATCGTGGCTTAGGCCGCGGCCGGGGCGACCGGCTGCACTTCGGCTTTCTGGCGCAGACGAATGTGCAGTTCGCGTAACTGCTTCTCGTCGACCGCCGAAGGCGCATCGGTGAGCAAACACTGGGCGCGCTGGGTTTTCGGGAAGGCGATGACGTCGCGGATCGACTCGGCACCGGTCATCATCGTGACGATACGGTCGAGGCCAAAAGCCAGGCCACCGTGCGGCGGGGCGCCGTATTTCAGTGCGTCGAGCAGGAAGCCAAATTTGGCCTGCTGTTCTTCCGGGCCGATATTGAGGGCCTGGAAGACGGTTTCCTGAATTTCCGAGCGGTGAATACGCACCGAGCCGCCACCGATTTCCCAGCCGTTGAGGGCAAGGTCGTAAGCCTTGGCCAGACATTTGCCCGGATCAGTCTTGAGCAGCGCAATGTGCTCGTCTTTCGGGCTGGTGAAGGGGTGGTGGCAGGCCGTCCAGCGATTGTCTTCCTCGTCGTACTCGAACATCGGGAAGTCGACGACCCACAACGGCTCCCAGGCCTTGCCATTAACGAAGCCTTTTTCGTGGCCAATCTTGAAGCGCAGCGCGCCGAGGGCGTCATTGACGATCTTGGCCTTGTCGGCACCGAAGAAAATCAGGTCACCGGATTGTGCCTTGGTACGGTCAACGATAATTTTGAGGGCATTTTCATGCAGGTTCTTGACGATCGGTGATTGCAGGCCGGCTTCGTTGAGCTGGGTCACGTCATTGACCTTGATATAGGCCAGACCTTTGGCACCGTAGATGCCGACAAATTTGGTGTACTCGTCGATCTCGCCACGGGTGAGCGAGGCGCCACCGGGGATGCGCATTGCGGCAACACGGCCGTTCTCGCTATTGGCAACGCCAGCGAAGACCTTGAAGGAGACGTCCTTGACGGCGTCGGTGACTTCGGTCAGTTCGAGGGTGACGCGCAGGTCCGGCTTGTCGGAACCAAAGCGGCTCATTGCCTCGGCGTAGCTCATGCGCGGGAAGGGTGACGGTAGATCGACGTTGATCGCATCCTTGAAGACGTAGCGGAGCAGTTTTTCGATCAGCGCGGTGATGTCGTCCTCGCTCATGAACGAGGTTTCGATATCGACCTGGGTGAATTCAGGCTGGCGATCAGCACGCAGGTCTTCGTCACGGAAGCATTTGACGATCTGATAATAACGGTCGTAACCGGCAACCATCAGCAATTGTTTGAACAGCTGCGGCGATTGCGGCAGGGCGAAGAACTGGCCGTCGTGAACGCGCGAAGGAACGAGGTAATCTCGGGCTCCCTCGGGAGTTGACTTGGTCAACATCGGTGTTTCGATGTCGATGAAGCCGTTGTCGTCAAGGAAGCGGCGGAAGGCGCGCGCGGTCTTGTAGCGCAGCATCAAATTGTTCTGCATCTGCGGGCGGCGCAGGTCAATGACGCGATGGGTGAGGCGGACGTTCTCGGAGAGATTTTCTTCGTCAAGCTGGAACGGCGGCGTCACCGAGGGATTGAGCACCTCGATCTCGTGGCAGAGAATTTCGATTTCGCCTGAAGCCAGATTGGCGTTGGTCGTGCCGGAGGGGCGCGGGCGCACCTTGCCGGTAATTTTCAGACAGAACTCGTTGCGGACGGATTCGGCAATCGCGAACATCTCCGCGCGATCCGGGTCACAAACCACCTGCGCCAGACCTTCGCGGTCACGTAAATCGATAAAAATAACGCCGCCGTGGTCGCGCCGGCGATGTGCCCAGCCGCAAAGGGTAACGGTCTGGCCGTCAAGGGAGGCGTTGAGTTGTCCGCAATAATGAGTACGCATGAAGCTTTCCGAGTGTTTCAGGTATTGGTGATAACGCGGGTGTGCGGCGGAGGCGCCACGACACCCATGGAAATGATGTATTTGAGGGCTTCGTCGACGGTCATCTCGAGTTCGATAACCTTGGCTGCTGGCAGCATCAGGAAAAATCCCGAAGTCGGGTTGGGGGTTGTCGGCACATAAACGCTGACATATTCACCAGTCAGGTGATTGACGACATCACCGCCCGGCGAGCCAGTCAGAAAGGCGATGGTCAAGCTGTCCTGGTGCGGGTAGTTGACCAGAACCGCCTTGCGGAAAGCATTGCCATTGGGAGCAAAAATGGTATCGGAAACCTGTTTGACGCTGTTGTAAACCGAATTGACGACGGGAATCCGCGCCAGCAGTTTTTCCCACCATCCAACCAGTTTCTGACCGATGAAATTGGCCGCCAGTAGTCCGGTGAGGAAAATCATGGCGAGGGTCAAAACCGCGCCAGCACCGGGAATCGCAAAGCCAACCAGACGTTCCGGATGGATGGCTTGCGGCAGAAGACGCAGCGATTGATCGAGCGCGCCAACGATCAGCGACAGCACCCAGAAGGTTATCGCCAAAGGCACCCAAATCAGGAGCCCGGTGATGAAGTAGCGTTTGATTAGCTGGCCGCGCATGGCGTGCATGCTCCTGAACCACCTTGGCAGGGTGGCGTACTTTCGGTTTTGGCCGCAGGCGTGCTGCCGCCCTTGAAGTCGGTGGCATACCAACCGTTACCCTTGAGCTGAAAGCCGGCGGCTGAGAGTAATTTGTTGTAACTTTCCTGGCCGCAAGACGGGCAGTTGGTGAGTTGCGGATCGCTCATCTTTTGCAGATGTTCTTTCTGGGAACCACAAGCGTCACAGCGGTATTCGTAAATCGGCATCAGAGTCCTCCAAAACCTTGAATTATAACTGATAGGTGCATTCAGCTATATCGGTATCCGGGAGGATTTTTCAAGTCAGCAGGCCAAGATAAGTCCGCGTGATTTCCTGCCCCCAAAAGAGGGCGATGATGCCCGCTCCGGCTAAATAAGGGCCAAATGGAATCGGAATATTGCGGCCACGTTTGGCGAAAATGATCAGCACAACACCAACGACGGCGCCAACGATCGATGAAAGGAGAATGATTGCCGGCAGCATTCCCCAGCCCAACCAGGCGCCTAGTGCAGCGAGAAGCTTGAAGTCACCGTAGCCCATACCTTCTTTGCCGGTAGCCAGTTTGAATGCCCAGTACACGCCCCAAAGTGCTAGATAGCCGAGCATGGCACCAAGCACAGCTGAAGATATGTCGGTCATGACGCCGTTGAGGTTAAACGCCAGACCGATCCAAAGTAGCGGTAAGGTAATTGCGTCTGGCAAGAGTTGGGTGTCAAAATCAATCGCCGCCAATGCGATCAGCGACCAGAGCAGAATGAGCGCCCCGAGTGCGCTCCATTGAAAGCCAAAATGCCAGGCAGCGAAAGCGGAAGCGAGACCGGTGACCATCTCGATAAAAGGATACCGTGGAGAAATTTTGCTGCCGCAAGCCGAGCATTTGCCTCGTAGAAACAGATAACTCATGACCGGAATATTTTCCAGTGCAGTAATCTGGTGGCCGCAGTCTGGGCAGCGCGAACGGGGTCGTGCGAGACTTAACTGCTGGGTCGCCCCTCGCGATTCGCCGCGCAATTCCGCGCATTGCTCATGCCACTCGCTCTCCATCATCTTCGGCAATCGATGAATGACGACGTTGAGAAAGCTGCCCACGCACAAACCGACAAATAACGCTAACCATGCAAGCGTTACGGGTGAATCGAAAAGCATCAAACAACCGCACCCAGCTTGAAGATTGGCAAGTACATGGCGATTACCATGCCGCCAATAAGCGTTCCAAGAACCACCATGATGATCGGCTCCATAAGGCTGGACATGGCCTCAACGGCATCATCAACCTCTTGCTCAAAGAAGTCGGCAACTTTCGATAGCATGGCATCGAGTGCGCCTGACTCTTCGCCGATCGCCACCATTTGCGTGACCATGTTTGGGAACAAATTGGTATTTTGCATAGCGTTGGTCAGGTTTGTTCCTGTTGAGACTTCGCCTTGGATTTGTCGGGTGGCCAGCTTGTAGACGTAGTTGCCGGCAGCGCCGCCAACGGAATCCAGCGACTCTACCAAGGGCACCCCTGCGGCAAACATGGTTGATAGTGTTCGCGTCCAGCGTGCAATCACTGATTTTCTGATAATAATGCCAAAAATAGGCACTCTAAGCAGAAGTCGATCCATAGCGATCTGGATTTTTTCTGAGCGCTTCCATGCCTCGATAAAGCTATACAGCCCTCCGCCAATGATGCCGAAGATAGCCCACCAGTAAGACACAAAGAAATCTGAAATGGCCATGACGATCAAGGTTGGCGCCGGGAGATCGGCGCCAAAGCTTGTAAAAACCTGCTTAAAAGCGGGGATGACAAAGAGCATGATGACTGCTGTGATGACAAACGCAACTACCATGATGGCAATAGGGTAGAAGAGAGCAGATTTGATTTTGCTCTTGATGGCGATCATCTTTTCCTGGTAGGTCGCCAGGCGATCCAGCAGTGTGTCGAGAATACCTGCCTGCTCTCCCGCGCCGACCAGATTGCAGTAAAGAGCGTCGAACTGCAGGGGGTATTTGCGAAAGGCTTGTGAAAGCGAACTGCCAGTCTCGACGTCCGCTTTGATGTCCAGTAACAGTTTGCCAACCGCTGGATTGGAATGCCCGCGACCGACGATGTCGAAGGCTTGCAGAAGGGGGACGCCTGACTTCATCATGGTGGCAAGTTGCCGAGTGAATAAAGAGATGTCCTTGTCGGTGATCTTTCCACCGGACTTGAAGCGTTGTTTGGTTACCTTGGTGTTGGTAATGCCTTGGCGCCTTAGCGTAGCCTGAACGACGGCCTCGCTGGCAACGCGCATCTCGCCACGCAGTGCTTTTCCGTCTCTGTTTTTACCCTCCCAAAGAAACGTGCTTTCTTTGACCTTCTCGGTTTTGTGTTTTAACGGAGTTGCCATCTTTTACCTTTAAAGGTTCGTGGTGCTCAAAACCTCGTCGAGCGAGGTGACACCTTGTTTTACTTTAAGCAAGCCTGATTCGCGTAGATCCTTGACGCCTTCTGACTTGGCCAGAATAGCCAAATCGAGCGCATTGGCACCGCTCATGATCAGGCGCTGCATGGCCTCGCTTACTGGCATGACCTGGTAGATGCCTACCCGGCCTTTGTAGCCGCTACCTTTGCAACGATCACAGCCGCCCGGCCCATATAGTGTCCAGGAGCCATCAAGCTCACTTTCCTTGAAGCCGGCCTCAAGCATGGCTGCGTGCGGGACGGTCATCGGTTGTTTACAGTTACATAGACGGCGTGCGAGACGCTGAGCGGTGATCAGGAGAATACTGGAGGCGATGTTGAAGGTTGGAACGCCCATATTCATCAGGCGCGTTAGTGTTTGCGGTGCGTCATTGGTGTGTAGGGTGGACAGAACCATGTGGCCGGTTTGAGCCGCCTTGATGGCGATTTCAGCGGTTTCGAGGTCGCGGATTTCACCGACCATGATGACGTCCGGATCCTGCCGCAGGAAAGCCTTCAGTGCTACCGGGAAGGTCAATCCCGCGCGGTCATCCACATTGACCTGATTGACGCCGGGCAAATTGATTTCAGCGGGGTCTTCTGCCGTAGAGATGTTGACGCCATCCTTGTTCAGGATATTCAGGCAGGTGTAGAGCGAAACCGTTTTGCCCGAACCAGTAGGGCCGGTGACTAAAACCATGCCATAAGGCCGGTTGACCGCATCAAGCAAGGCTGCTTTCTGGTCCGGCTCGTAACCAAGTGCTTCAATACCCAGGGTTGCTGAGGTTGGGTCGAGAATACGCAGGACAATTTTCTCGCCTTGCAGGGTGGGCAATGTGCTAACCCGAAAATCAATGGCTCGGGTCTTGGAGAGTACCAGGCGCATCCGGCCATCTTGGGGGACGCGTTTTTCAGCGATATTCAGTCGCGAAATCACCTTGATACGCGACGCGATTTTTTCCTTGATGGCGAGGGGCGGTGTGGCTACCTCGCGCAGAATGCCGTCAACCCTGAAGCGAATTCGATAGAATTTTTCGTAAGGTTCAAAGTGAATGTCGGATGCGCCGTCATTAATTGCATCGAGTAGCATTTTTTGGATAAATTTGACGACCGGCGCATCGTCAACTTCCTGGCCGGCAGCCTCATCCGCCTTGCTGGTGGCCTCTTCATCAAGGAAGTCGAGGTTGATGTCCTCGCCCGCCAGATTTTTGAGTGTGTCTTCGGTTGTTTCTGAGTGCTTGGCGACCAGCGGGGCGAGCTTGTTTTGTTCGACAACAATAGGATCAACTGCCAATCCGGTCTGGAAGCGGATTTCGTCCAGTGCGCGTAGGTTGGTAGGGTCGGCGATGGCGACTGAAAGCCGGTTGCCGCGCTTGTTAAGCGGGATGACCTTGTGCGTGGCGATCAGCTTGCGGTCAATTGCGTTGACCGGTATGTGTTGCTCATCAAACGCGGCCAGATCGAGCAGGGGGTAGCCGAAGGTCTCTGCGACAAAGCGCGCCATATCTATGGCGCTGGCCTTCTTGCTTATGATGATTTGTTCGATGAGCGTGAGCTTGGCCTGCCCAGCCTGGGTGAGCAGTTCTTCAGCCTCGGCTTCTTTGAGGCGGCCGGCCTGAACGAGTGCGCGTGCGAGTCCGCTAAGGGCGCTGGTTTGCGGGGTGGCTGCCATCAATGCTAATCGAATAGAAGGTCATTGAAGCATAATGCTACGCAGGCCATGGTTTGTAAAGCTGCAGTCAGCAGTTGTCCGGCCGGAAGATGCGCGCCGTGACTACGCTGCGATTTTGCGTGTGGATAATTTCGATCGGAATGCCGGTTAATTTTATACTAACCCCTGATTCGGGAATGTCCTGAAGATGTTCGAGGATCAGGCCATTAAGTGTTTTCGGCCCATCCAGCGGGAAGTCGAGACTCAGCATACGGTTGATGTCGCGCAATTGGCGCGAGCCTTCGACCATGGAGCTACCGTTACCTTCCCAGGTGAGTGCGTTGGTCAGGCCGGGCAATGAGGTGGTGAAGTCACCGACCAGCTCTTCGATAATATCTTCGAGGGTTAGTAGCCCGAGAATTTCTCCGTACTCATCGACGACAAATCCGATGCGCTGATGATTTTCCTGGAAAAAAGCCAGTTGTGAAAATACCGCAGTACCTGCCGGAATGTAGTAGGGGGGCTGTAGATGACTGATGAGTCCGCCTTCGTCGAAATCCTCGTCACTGAGCGGGCCGATCAAGCGGCGCGCTTGAATGACGCCTAAGAGCTGGTCGAGAGAGTCACGGCAGACTGGCATCCGGCTGTGGTGGCTGGTGCTGATCTGAGTCAGAACCTCTTCCCAGGGACGATCAATGTCGAGAATCTCGATATTGCAGCGCGGGGTCATCAGGTCTTCAACTGTGATGCTGTTCAATTCAAACAGGCTACCCAAAATCGCCCGGTGTTTTTGTGGAATCAGGTGGGCTGATTCGAGAACCATGCTGCGCAGCTCTTCCGGCGATAGGCGGCTGTCTTGTCCGCCGGGTTTGGGTGAGAGGTGCAGGAGCCGGAGTAAGGCGCTGGAAAACAGGTTGATAAACCAAACGGCGGGGTAGAAAAGCCGCAAAAGAGGTGTCAAGACGTAGCCAAGTAGCAGCGCAAGACGATCTGCGTGTGTTGCTCCGATGATTTTTGGCGTGATCTCTGAAAAAACCAGAATGGCAAAGGTGACTGCGACGGTGCCGATTGCGAGCACCCACTTGTCTTCCCCAAAGAGCTCAATTGCAATGACGCTGACCAGAGTGGCTGCGGCAGAATTGACCAGGTTATTGCCGAGAAGGATGACGCCCAGCATTTTGTCGGTTCGGTTGAGCAGAGCCAGTGCTTTTTCCGCGCCATGATGTCCGGATTGAGCCAGATGGCGGAGCCGGAAGCGATTGGAAGCCATCATTGCTGTCTCGCTGAGCGAGAAAAAACCGGACAGTGCCAGAAGTACGACCAGCGTTATGGAAAGCGCCGAGAGCGGAACTTCGTCCACGGATTAAATTCGCCCGAGAATGACTTCGGCAACGAAGCGGCTACCGACATATGCCAGGATAAGTAGCGAGAAACCAGCTAGCGTCCAGCGCAAGGCGCGCTTGCCGCGCCAGCCCCAAACGTGCCTGCCAACCAGGAGAGTGGCGAAAATGCCCCAGGATGCAAAGGCAAAAATGGTTTTGTGGTCTACAGTTAGCGGCTTGCCGAAAATTTCTTCTGAAAAAAATACGCCGCTTCCGACGGTCAGCGTGAGCAAAACAAAGCCTAAAAGTAGCATGCGGAAAAGCACGGACTCCATGGTGAGTAGCGGCGGCAAGCTGGTCAGCGCGCGCTTGAGCAAGCGACGATGCAGTGTGTTTTCAATAAAGCCCATGAAAATGGCGTGCAGGGCAGCTAGTGTGAGCAGGCTGTAGGCCGCCATCGCGGCCAGGAAATGGAGCTTGAAACCGGTCGCCCCGGCGTGGGCAACCACATGTACATTGGGGAAAACGATGGGCAGTGCGGTACAGAGGGCGGCAAGGGGCAGTACCATCGGCTGCATGCCTTCCATGCGGGTGGAAAAGCTTTCCAGCCAGTAGATCAGGACGGCCAGCCACATCATGAGCGATAGGGCAAAACTGAATGAGAAACGCATGCCGGCTTCTGAAAAAAGCGCGACATAAAGGCCTGCCGCGTGAATGACCAGGGCTGCGGCGATGGTCGCACGCTCCCAGCCAAGCATCGGGCAGGCGATGCACTGGTGTTCGGTTTCTCGCCAGCGGGTGTTCCAAAAGTGAAAGCCCAGTCCGCCGTAGAGCAAGGCAGCGAGGATATGGGGGAGAAGCTGAATTACAATGTCAGGCATAACTGAATTCTACTAGAAGCCCAATACCCATGCTTGATAACCTGACCAATCGCTTAGCGCGCGTCATGAAGACGCTTAAGGGCGAAGCACGCCTGACTGAGTCCAATATATCCGATGCGCTGCGCGAGGTGCGGATGGCGCTGCTGGAGGCCGATGTCGCCTTGCCGGTGGTCAAGGATTTTATTGCTGCCGTCAAAGAGAAAGCGCTTGGCGAAGAGGTGATCGGCTCCCTGAGCCCCGGGCAGGCGCTGGTCGGCGTTGTGCATCGCGAGTTGACGCAAATTATGGGCGGTGCCAACGAGGGCATCAATTTCAATACCCAGCCGCCGGCAATTATCTTGATGGCAGGTTTGCAGGGTGCCGGCAAGACAACGACGGTCGGCAAGTTGGGCAAGTTCCTCAAGGAAAATCAAAAGAAGAAAGTGCTGGTTGTTTCTTGTGACGTCTATCGGCCGGCGGCTATCGAGCAGCTAAAATCGGTGGCTGCGCAGGCCGGGGTCGATTTCTTCCCATCGACGATTGGTGAAAAGCCGGAGGCGATTGCACTGGCGGCAGTTGATTGGGCAAAACGTCACTACCACGAGGTGCTGCTGGTTGACACCGCCGGTCGTCTTGCGGTCGACGAAGAAATGATGTCGGAAATCAAGCGCCTGCATGCGGCGATCAAGCCGATTGAGACCTTGTTTGTGGTCGATGCGATGCTCGGGCAGGATGCGGTCAATACGGCCAAATCCTTCAATGAAGCCCTGCCGTTGACCGGCGTTGTGCTGACCAAGCTTGATGGCGATGCGCGCGGTGGTGCGGCTTTATCCGTTCGCCACATTACTGGCAAGCCGATCAAGTTCTCCGGCGTTGGCGAAAAATTGACCGGCCTCGAAGCCTTCCATCCGGAGCGGATGGCCTCGCGCATTCTCGGCATGGGCGACGTGCTTTCGCTGATTGAGGATGCCAAGAAAGGCTTGGACGAGGACAAGGCGCTGGCCTTTGCCAAAAAGCTCAAGTCAGGAAAGGGTTTCGACCTCAATGACTTCAAGGAACAAATCGGCCAGATGAGAAACATGGGCGGCCTATCCGCCATGATGGAGAAAATGCCTGCGCAGATCGCACAAATGGCCGGTCAGTTGCCGGCCGGGGCGGAAAATAAAATGGTCGGTCGCGTCGAGGGCATCATCAATTCAATGACGCCGACTGAACGCGCCAAGCCTGAAATCATCAAGGCCAGTCGCAAGCGGCGGATTGCAATGGGGGCCGGGGTTCAGGTTCAGGAAGTCAATCGGCTGCTGAACCAGTTTGAGCAGTCGCAGAAAATGATGAAAATGATGAGCAAAGGCGGCATCGGCAAAATGATGCGCGGCATGAAGGGCATGCTCCCGGGTATGGGGCGTTAATTAAGGCGTTTGGGCAAGATGGGGCGGTTTGTCGTAACTCCATTGCCCGTGCCAGGCGGCGCGCACCATGTTCGGGTACTCCGGTTTGCCGAGGCTGCCGTTGTAGCGACCGAGAGCGCGGTAAAGATCGCCTTTTTCAATATCCAGGTAATGACGCAGGATGGTGCAGCCGTAGCGCAGGTTGGTGCGCAGGTCGAACAGGCTGTCTTCCGGTCGACCGAGTAAACGCAGCCAAAAAGGCATCACCTGCATGTAGCCGCGTGCGCCGGCTGAAGAAACCGCATATTTCCGGAAGCCGGATTCGACCTGCATCAGGCCGAGTACCAGTTGCGGATCAAGGCCGGCGCGGGTTGCCTCGTAATGCACGCTGCGCAACAGGTCGAGCCGGTATTCCTGGCTCGGGATGCGCTTTTCCAGACGGCGGGACATTTCCGACAACCAATCCACCGCATCCATCGGGTTGCGAAATGAACTGCTTGGTGGCTTGGCATCCGAGACTGCCTTGTGCAAGGCGCCCTGAACGGCGGCTGACAGTGGCTCTTCTTTTTGCTTGCCGGCAAAGGCTGCCGACGCGCAAAGAAGAATAATGGCGCCAATTAGCCAGCGCACAGCTTCTCTTTGATGGTGGCGAGAATGTCGGCCTGGGCAATCATGGTTGCCTCAGCCTCGAGCCGTCCCTTGTATTCCAGCTGACCCTCTTTCAGGCCGCGCTCGCCAATGACGATACGGTGCGGAATGCCGATCAATTCCATGTCGGCAAACATGACGCCGGGGCGCTCGTTGCGATCATCGAGAACGACGTCGATGCCAGCCGTCTTGAGTTGCCCGTATAAATCATCAGCCGCCGCCTTAACCGCTTCGCTCTTGTGGTAGCCCATCGGCACAATGCAAACCGCGAAGGGGGCAATCGCCGGCGGGAGAAAAATACCTTTTTCGTCGTTGCCCTGCTCGATCGCGGCACCTACGATGCGCGAGACGCCAATCCCGTAGCAGCCCATTTCCATGGTCTGGCTCTTGCCGGTTTCGTCGAGATAATTGCAATTGAGGGCGGCCGCATATTTTTGGCGTAACTGGAAAATGTGGCCGACTTCGATGCCGCGACAGATATCCAGCTTGCCTTTGCCATCCGGTGACGGATCACCTGCAACGACGTTACGCAGATCGGCAACTATCGGCTCGGGCAGGTCGCGGCCAAAATTCACACCGCTGAGGTGGAGGCCGGCTTCATTGGCGCCACAAATAAAATCACCCATGGCAGCGACCGCGCGATCGGCAAAAATGAGGACTTTTTCAGGGTTGACCGCAACAGGGCCGATATAGCCCGGTTTGCAGCCGAGATATGCCTCAACTTCGCCTTCGGTTGCGAAGCGGAAGGGCGCAATGGCAGCAATTTTGGCTGCCTTGATTTCGTTGAGTTCGTGATCGCCACGCAGCAGCAACAGGGCAAAGGTTTTGCTGCCGTTCTCTTTTTCACTGAAGACAGCGATTGTCTTGACCACTTTGCTTGGATCGACACCCAAAAACTCGGCGACATCGGCGCAGGCCATCTTGCCTGGCGTGGCGATTTTCTCCATGCTCTTGCCCGCAGCCGGGCGCGGCGATCCGGGAGCCACGGCCTCCGCCAGTTCAACGTTGGCGGCGTAATCGGAGTCGGGGCAAAAGGCGATGTCATCCTCGCCGGAGTCGGCCAGCACATGAAATTCGTGCGAACCGGTGCCGCCAATCGAGCCGGTATCCGCAGCAACGGCGCGGAACTTCAGGCCGAGGCGGGAAAAAATCTTGGTATAGGTAGCGTACATCTTGCCGTACTCGCGCACCAGATCGTCAAAGGAGGTGTGGAATGAGTAGCCGTCCTTCATCAAAAACTCGCGTCCGCGCATGACGCCGAAGCGCGGGCGAATCTCGTCACGGAACTTGGTTTGAATCTGGTACAGGTGGATCGGGAGTTGTCGATAGCTCTTTACGTCGCGCCGGACGACATCAGTAATGACTTCTTCGTGCGTTGGGCCAATAACGAAGTCGCGCTGGTGTCTATCCTTGAAGCGCAGCAGTTCCGGTCCGTACTGGTCGCCACGTCCTGACTCTTGCCAAAGTTCGAAGGGCTGGACGGCCGGCATCAACAACTCAAGTGCGCCAGCATTGTTCATTTCTTCACGAACGATGTTTTCTACCTTGCGCAGCACGCGCAGGCCGAGCGGCATCCAGGTATAAATACCGGCCGCGGTACGTTTGATATAGCCGGCGCGTAGCATCATTTTCTGGCTAATGACTTCAGCGTCGGCGGGTGCTTCCTTCTGGGTGGTAAAAAAGAACTGCGATGTGCGCATGAGATGCTCTTGAATTCGTTGCAAAAACTCGATTTTACACGTAGCCCGTACTTTGCATGCGGCCGGCCTTTGTGAAAGAATCGGGGTAACCATTAATTATTCAGGATTTTTATGCTCGACCGTGAAGGCTATCGCCCGAACGTCGGCATCATTCTTTGCAACGCCAACAATGAGGTTTTCTGGGGCAAGCGCATACGTGAGCATTCGTGGCAGTTTCCGCAAGGTGGCATCAAGCGCGGTGAAACGCCGGAGCAGGCCATGTTCCGCGAACTGCACGAGGAAGTCGGGTTACGACCCGAGCACGTACGCATCCTGGGGCGAACCAAGGGTTGGTTGCGTTATGAGGTGCCGACACACTGGATCAAGCGCGAATGGCGCGGATCTTACAAAGGGCAAAAACAAATCTGGTTTTTGCTGCGCCTCGTTGGCCGCGACAGCGATGTCAGCCTGCGTGCAACCAGTAAGCCTGAGTTCGACGCTTGGCGCTGGAACGAGTACTGGGTTCCCTTGGATGCCGTCATCGAATTCAAGCGCACTGTTTACGAACAGGCGCTCAATGAGTTGGTGCGCTTTCTCGGCATTGAGCGGCACGGCAAGTCCAGGCATTTGCCGGATGGAGATGAGGTGAATCCCCTTGTGGAAAAAAGTTAGCGTTTTGCTCAAGAGATTGAAGTTTCGCTTCGTCTCCCTGCTTTGTGCCGTAATGGCGTTTGGCTTGGTTGCGCCGGTACTCGCTGCTGATTTTGATGAGGATTATGAGATCAAGACATGGGTAGAAGTTGCGGTAGCGTTACCCCCCGCTCCGCGTCAGGATGATCTTGTCAAATTCTACGTCAGTGCAGCCACCGACAATCTTTTCTATGTTGATCGTTCAAGCGTTTCGGTTGGTGAGGATGGTGTTGTGCGCTACGTTTTGCTGATTCAGGCGGCGGGGGGCGCGCGTAACGTCAGTTATGAAGGTATTCGCTGTCAAACGCGAGAGCACCGAATCTACGCCTCGGGTCGCCGTGACGGATCGTGGTCTAAATCACGAAATAACGAATGGACGAAAATTCAAGAGATGAATGTCAACCGCTACAACGCTGCACTTTTCCTTGATTACTTTTGTCCCGCCGGCGCTATTGTAAAAAACGCCGATGAGGCCCGCACAGCGCTGCGTTCGGGCGGCCATCGTGATGTGATTACGGGGCAATAATGTCATTTGATACAGTCATTCTCGAATTTGATCACGCCTTGCGAACCGTGTTCGCAAGTTCGCATAGCCAACGCCCAGTGCCGGGTGATGATCTGCCTGAGGCGGCGATGACAGCAGAGGAGAGGGCTCATGTTTGTGGCTTGATGCGTGTAAACCACTGCGGCGAGATTTGCGCGCAAGCCCTCTATCAAGGACAGGCACTAACTTCTCGCGACCCTGCTATACGGGACGCATTGCGCGGTGCTGCTCGAGAAGAGACCGAGCATCTGGCGTGGACTGAACGACGTATCACGGCGTTACACGGCCGAAAAAGTTTTTTAAATCCAATCCTTTACATGGGCTCTTTGACCTTGGGAGTGATCGCCGGCGCGCTTGGTGATAAATGGAATTTGGGCTTTCTCGCAGAAACCGAGCGCCAGGTAGAGGCGCATCTTGATCGCCACTTGGTTTCTCTGCCTGCTCAAGACTTGCGCTCGCGCCGAATCTTGGACCAGATGCGCCTTGATGAAATTAGTCACGCCGAAATTGCAGTCCAGCTCGGAGCCGCAGAGTTGCCGCGACCGGCCAAGTTGGCGATGAAGTTGAGTGCCAAGCTCATGACGGGTACCACTTATCGGGTCTGATGTATCTGGATTCGTATCAGACATCTTCGATTATCTCAAAGTCATGGGTGATTTCTGCAGTTTTCGCGATCATGATTGAAGCCGAGCAATATTTGTCTTTTGAGAGCTCAATAGCGCGTGCAACAGCATCTGGCTTGAGTTGCCTGCCCTTGACTGTGTAGTGAAAGTGAATGTTGGTGAAAACCTTCGGGTCGGTTTCAGCGCGCTCGGCTTTTAGACTCACTTCACAACCACTAACTGCATGCCTGCCTTTTTTGAGGATTAAAACAACATCAAAGGCGGTGCATCCGCCCGTGCCGGCAAGCACCATCTCCATTGGCCGAAAGCCCAGATTTCTTCCGCCTGCTTCAGGCGCGCCATCCATCACCAGCGCATGCCCACTCCCGCTTTCGGCAACAAACGCCATTCCGGCCTCGCCACCCATCCATCTCACCGTGCATTCCATCGTGACACCTCCTAGAGAAGCATTATTCTAATGGATGCAAGTAAGGCAGGGATCTTCCTCAAATTTGCTGCGGTGCAATATTTAACCGGAAAAATTTGAGATCTACTTGCCAGGTATTTATTTCACTATTGCTTAAATAATATTATTATTTATAATATAAATGATATAAATCATATGTTTGTATATGATTTTATAAATTAATTGGCTGATTATTCCGCTAATGATGCGCCGCGTCAAAAATACTTGCTTTTGCGTTTTTGGAAGACCATAATTTGAACCAGTTGGAGTTGCTTAGGAATGCTTGTTCCACAGCTCAGATTTGTCTCCTCCACCCTCCTCCTTTGGTGTGGATTTAGCGCGGCTCACAGAGCCGCGTTTTTTTTACCTCTGAATCCCTTTGTCGTTAATATTGTTTGACAATCTCATGGCGCGTCGACTAAAATTTCCGGCTTTCTCTAATCCGCGCCCATTTTTTCAGGATGGCACATATACATGAAAACGTTTTCCGCCAAGCCACATGAGGTTAAGCGCGAGTGGTTTGTGGTAGACGCCACAGACAAAGTGCTCGGTCGCCTCGCCACCGAAATTGCCCGTCGTCTGCGTGGCAAGCATAAGGCTATCTACACCCCGCACGTTGATACTGGTGATTTTATGATCATTACCAATGTCGAAAAAATTGCCGTTACCGGCAACAAGGCGGAAGACAAGAAGTATTACCGTCACTCTGGCTACCCCGGTGGTATCTACGAGACGAACTTCAAGAAGATGCAGCAACGCTTTCCGGGCCGCGCTCTGGAAACCGCCGTCAAAGGCATGTTGCCTAAAGGTCCGTTGGGTTACGCCATGCTGAAGAAGCTTAAATGCTACGCTGGCGATCAACATCCTCACACCGCCCAGCAGCCCAAGGCTCTGGAAATTTAAGGGGTCGTTATGGCTGAAGGTTATTTCTACGGTACAGGTCGTCGCAAAAGTGCCATTGCTCGCGTTTTCATGAAGCGCGGTTCAGGTGCAATAGTTGTGAATGGCAAGCCAGTTGATCAGTTCTTCTCACGTGAGACCGGGCGTATGATTGTGCGTCAGCCGCTCGCGTTGATTGAGCAGCTAAATGGTTTTGATATCAAGGTTAATGTAATTGGTGGCGGTGAGTCTGGTCAGGCTGGCGCAGTTCGGCATGGCATTACGCGCGCGCTGATTGAATATGATGCAGATTTGAAGCCTGCATTGTCTAAAGCTGGTTTCGTAACCCGCGACGCTCGAGAAGTCGAGCGTAAGAAAGTTGGCTTCCACAAGGCGCGGCGCCGTAAGCAATTTTCCAAGCGCTAATCTGCTTGCCTGTCTCGCAAAGCCGCCCTTGGGCGGCTTTTTTCTTGGGTCGGGTGTATCATCATTTTCGAGTGCTTTTCTTAAAATTCTCATGCTAAGACCCGCTGTTACGATGAGGCTCAAAAAACTCAAGCGTCGCTTCGGGATTTCGGCGCCGAATGTTGTCGTCCGCAGCTATGTCCCTTGGCAGTGGTATTTGCTGGCTGCGTTGATGTTTGCCATTTTGATTGTTTCATTAGCATGGATGGTTTCGCAGCGTAGTGAAGTTGGTTCAATTTCAGGGGAATTGGAGATGCTGCGCCTCAAGGTGCGAGAGCTCGATGATGAGCGCCTAATGTTGCGGTCAACGTCTGGTACCGAGAAGAATTTAGCGGCAATGGAGCGTTCTACGCAGCAACAATTGTTGTCCCGGGTGCAGGTGCTTGAGGCGGAGAATGCCGCCTTGATGGAGGACATGCTCCTCTTCGATAGGCTGATTCCTGTTCCAGGTGAAGAGGCTGTTGTGCGGGTTGAGAATTTTCGCTTGATCAAGGAAGGTGAAGCCCGATTCAGGTACCGGGCCTTATTGGCTTATCAGCCGGCGAAGCAGGCTCCGGGCTTTGTTGGGCACCTGCAACTGGTGATTTCTTACAGCCTTGGTGGAAAAGAGCAGCGTTTTTTACTGCCCTCGAAGAAAATTTCTGAAAGTAATTTTCTGGTTGATATGCGCCATTTTTGGCGCAAGGAGGGGACTTTTGAGCTACCCCTCGGAGCGTCGCTACTTGGCGCAGAAGTTCGCGTACTGCAGGGTGGTACACTAAAAGCCAAGAAAATGGCTCAGATATAGGAGGTTGCCGTGTTCGGGAAAAAGGAAGAAACGCCACGACAGGGAAAGATTGATAGTCTGATCGGTGCTGGTACGGTGATTAAAGGGGATATTCGGTTCACCGGCGGGCTGCGAATCGACGGCGAGGTCAAAGGCGATGTGTCTGCAGCCGCCGGTGCAAGCTCTTCGGTTCTTGTGTTAAGCGAGCAGGCGCGCCTGGAGGGTGCGGTCAATGTTGCTCACTTGGTACTTAATGGAACCATTGTTGGGCAAGTCTCAGTCTCAGATTCGCTTGAGATGCAGTCAAAAGCGAAGATCATCGGTGATGTCGAGTATTCATTGATCGAGATGCATCAGGGTGCGATTATTGAGGGTCGCCTAATGCTTATTAAGGACAAAGCGGTGGAACTAAAACTGGCGGCATCCAACTAACGCAGTAGGCGTTGGGTGAGATGGCGTATTGATCTAATTTTTGTGGTTTTATGGGAGTAATGCAATGAATGCAGTTACAGAGATGACTTCCCCCCTTTTGTTTACTGACAGTGCGGCGGGCAAGGTTAAAGAGCTAATAGAAGAAGAGGGTAACCCCGGTTTGAAATTGCGGGTTTTTGTGACCGGTGGCGGTTGTTCGGGCTTTCAGTACGGGTTCACGTTTGACGAAGATGTCGCAGAGGACGATACAACCCTTGAGAAGAATGGGGTCATGTTACTAATTGATCCCATGAGCTACCAGTATCTAGTTGGCGCTGAGATTGACTACACCGAAGGTTTGGAGGGTTCGCAGTTTGTGATTCGTAATCCGAATGCGCAGTCCACATGTGGATGCGGGTCGTCCTTCTCGGCGTAGTTGGTTTCACGATTTCGAAAGGCGGCTTAAGGCCGCCTTTTTGTTGCCTATGAAAAAATGTCTCATTTTAATTAAAAGCCATTGACGTTGATTTTTTAGTCTGTACAATGCGCACCTCTTCGACGCCACAAACATTAAAAGGCGGGAAGTGAGGAGCAAGAAGCAGAAAATTTTCTTCTAAAAGTCTTGACGAGTTAGTGGAAACGGTTCATAATCTTTCTTCTTTGCTGCTGACGGAT
>JAABQV010000026.1 GCA_011391255.1 Dechloromonas sp. | reverse complement strand
GGGGAGAGTTAACATTTTGCATTTCACTCGTCAGTTAGAGGATTCGCTTGTACCCGTTCCGTTGTCGCTACCGCATACTGTTTGCAATTTTCATCAAGCAAGGCAGTCGCCGTAATCCACACTTTTATCATAGACCCATTGCGGGTCAGGCGCTGCGTCAAATAAGGCGCCAATATCTCGGCCCGGCTCAGTTGCAGCAACTGACTCAAAGCCTCCTTGCGCAAGGCTGGCGGAATGCGCTGTTCCACAGTCATCTTCAGCGCCTCGTCCTCTGTCCAGCCATAGAGGTGCACGGCAGCGGGGTTCCAGGCAATGATCTGGCCAGCCATATCCTGCACGGTGATCGCATCATTGGCATCGCGCACGACTACAGCCAGGCGTTGCAGCTTGTTAAGCTGTTCCAACTCGGCCTCGACCCGTTTCACTTCAGTAATCTCCATAAAAGTTAGCACCGCCCCCTCAATGACATTTTGCAGGGTGCGATAGGGGCGAATCGCCATCGCGTACCACTTGCCGGCGGTCGTCTGCACCTGGGCATCAATCGGCCGCAGGGTATCGAGCACCGACTGCACATCGCTCAACAAGCTGTTGTAACCGAGCAGATTGGAAACGATGTGCGCCACCGGCCGCCCGATGTCGCTCAGGATCAGGTTGATCACCTCGGTGGCGCTGGGCGTAAAGCGCAAAATGCGCAGTTGGTGATCGACAAAAAGCGTCGCAACGCCGCTGCCGGCCAGCAGGTTATTCATGTCGTTATTGAGGCGCGAGAGTTCAGCCACTTTACTGTTCAATTCGGTGTTGACCGTCGCCAACTCTTCATTGACCGATTGCAGCTCTTCCTTCGAGGTTTCCATCTCCTCATTGGTGGATTGCAACTCTTCATTGACCGACTGCATTTCTTCGTTCGACGACTTCAATTCCTCGTTGGCGCTCTCCAACTCTTCATGCGTGCTTTGCAGGTATTCGTCCTTGGCGCGCAAGGTCTCCTGCAGCGCGGCGATGCGTTGTTCGGCCTGACTATCGCTTAGCGCGGGCGACTGTTCAGCCAGCGGCAGTGCCTGCACCTCGCGGACCGGCGCCTCTTCCAGAATGACCAGATAGAGCGGCAACTCCACCGCCACCTCCGGGCCGGGCAGCACCGGGCGCACAGTGAGTTTGACCGAGGTGTAGTGGCCGTTGGTTTTAACGCTGATGCTGGGATTGCAAACGACTTCCTGGCTGCCCGCCGCCCGGTGCAGGGCCAGACTGAGCGGTTCGCGCAGGCCGTCGCGGGCCATTTTAAGAATATTACTGACGCTGACTTCGCCCGGCGCCAGTTCGAGATACATGCCGGTGCGCCCGTGCTGGTAATAGATGTCGCCTTGCTCATTGACCAACACACCGGCCAGCGAAAGCTGTTTCAACAGGGCTTGTTCGGTTAGCTCACGCAGCGGCATTTTTATCGGGAAGGCGGTTTTCTTCGGCACCCGTGGCACGGCTGCATCAAACGCATTTGCCGGGGATAGGGAGCTGCTCATTCGTTGACGCTGAAGGCCATGAATATCCTCTTTACGCTGATAAATTTTGGCTTTACGGTCGAGCACCGTGAACAGATCGCCAAAGTCGCCGATGCCTTCCGAGCTGCCGAGAAAAAGCACCCCGCGCGAGTTCAGCGAGTAATGGAAGAGCGGCAGCACTTTTTTCTGCAAAGGCGCGCCGAAGTAGATCATCAGGTTGCGACAACTGATTAGATCGAGCTTTGAGAAGGGCGGGTCTTTGAGAATGTTCTGCTCGGAAAAAATCAGCATGTCGCGCAGGCTTTTATGGACGCGATAAGCGCTGCCACCCGGCTCAGCGACGAAGAAGCGGGCCAGGCGTTCGGGCGAGATATCAGCGGCAATACTAGCCGGATAGAGACCGGTGCGCGCCGTTGCAATCGCCCGGCTGTCGATGTCGGTGGCGAAAATTTGCACGGTGTAGCTTTGCCGGAGCGCCTCCATGCGCTCCTGCAGCAGGATGGCGATTGAATAGGCTTCTTCGCCGGTCGAGCAACCGGCGGTCCACACGCGTATCGTGCCGCCGATCACTGGCTTGCCGGCAAAAATCTGCGGAATAACCTGGTCTTCGAGCACCTGAAAAGCCTCAGGGTCGCGGAAGAAATTGGTGACGCCGATCAGCAGGTCACGAAACAGCGCCTCAACCTCGGCCGGCGTTTTTTGCAGATAGCCCAGGTAATCGGCCATGGCCTCGTTCTGATGCACCGCCATACGCCGCTCGATGCGACGGTGGATGGTGCTTGGCTTGTATTGCGAGAAGTCATGGCCGGTCTGGCTGCGCAGCAGGGCAAAGATTTTATGCAGGGCGGCCTCGCCGTCCGGCGGCAGCAGTGCCGGCATTTTGAACGGCTTGGCAAAGGCGTGCCTGGCATAGGCGATGAGTTGCGCCGGCATTTCGGCGGGCGGCAGAATGTAATCGACCAGGCCGCTGGCAATGGCGCTGTTGGGCATGCCATCGAACTCGGTGGATTCCGGGTTCTGCGCCATGACCATGCCGCCCCCGGCCTTGATCGCCCGCACCCCTTGCGTGCCGTCGCTGGCGGTGCCGGAAAGCACAATGCCGATGGCGCGTTCGCGCTGATCGAGCGCCAGGGAGTTAAAGAGAAAATCAATCGGCAGGCGCAGGCCGCGCGGCGCGGTGGGTTCAAGTAATTGCAGCGTGCCGTTTAAAAACGCCATGTCGTAATTGGGAGGGATGATGTAAACACAATTGGGTTGCACGACCATGCCATCTTCAACCTCAAACACCGGCATGCTGGTTTGGCGCTGAACCAGTTCGGCCAGGATGCTTTTGTGGTCAGGCGCCAGATGCTGCACCAGCACAAACGCCATGCCGGGTTCCTGATCCTTCGGGATACCGGAGAAGAAGGCTTCAAAGGCGGCCAAACCACCCGCCGAGGCGCCGATGCCGACGATGGGGAAGGCGGCTTCAGGGTTGGGAGAAATTATTGGGGTATTTTCGGCGTTGACCGTAACAGATTCGGTTTTTGGCTTGGTTTTCTTGGTGGGTTTTGCGGCGGCCATGTTTTTTCCCTGAAGCTGAATTTCTTATCCATTGAGTATAGGCTTTTACTGACTCTGGGGCTTTGGGGGCATTTGATTTCGGCGCATTAACCAACTACTCCCCTCGCCCACTTGTGGGAGGAAATTAACTGCTTGCCAATTTTGCACTCCTTACTGCAATGTAAGGAAAGGAGACTCATCATGACCAGCGCTACCATAACCAGCAAAGGGCAAATCACAATCCCCGCCCAAGTCCGTGAAGCCATGCACCTCTCGGCGGGAGATCGTATTGAATTTATTGAAGTTGAACCCGGTCGTTATGAATTCATCGCATCAACGCGCTCGGTCACTGAGCCCAAAGGAATGTTTGGCAAAACCGCCAAAATTGTTTCGATTGAAGAGATGAATTCAGCCATTGCAACACGCGGCGCCGCGGCGCGATGATCGGACTCGGCACCAATGTGCTGGTGCGTTACATCATGCAAGATGATGTTAATCAGGCAAAGCTGGCCAGCGATCTCATCGATGCATTAACGGGTGATGAGCCAGGGTTTATTCCGCTCGTCGCAATCGTCGAATTGGTTTGGGTCTTGTCTTCATCCTTTGAGTTGGCGCGCAACCAAGTTGTGCAGGCCCTGAAGGTTTTACTGCAAACCAAAGAAATCAAAGTGGAAAATGCCGAGGTGGTTTGGCGAGCAGTTCGCCTGTATCGCGCCAGTTCGGCTGATTTTGCTGACTGCCTGATTGAGCAATCAGCAACTGCAGCGGGTTGTTCACGGACAATGTCGTTTGACCGTGGCGCAGTCAAAAATTGTGCAATGACATTAATTGAGTGATTTGGGAGTTTCTCAATTCCTGCTGCGTGAGAGGAACTCAAGCAACTCAGCCGGCCGATGGCTAACCCTTGCACCTTGGTAACCTATACGTTACCATAAACCCATGAAGATCAAGCTTGAAGAATACATCCGGGAAGACGGTGGCAATCCGTACCAGGCATGGTTCAACGGGTTGGATGCGCAAGCCGCTGCTAAGGTGACTGTCGCCAAGGCCCGGCTGGAATTGGGCAACATATCGAACGTCGAGTGGTTCAGAAGCATTGGCGAGTGCAAGATTGATTGGGGGCCGGGTTATCGAATTTACTTGGCCAAAGAAGGCGATGCGCTGATTATTCTTTTCGGTGGCAGCACCAAGAAAAGGCAGCAGAAAGCCATCGACCAAGCGGTTGCGTTACACGACGAATATAAAGCGAGGAAGAAGATCCTCACCTTAGCCAAGAAAGGAAAGAAAACATGAAACTCACCCGTGATTTCAAGCAAACCGTTGTCGAGCGAGTTGAACGCGATCCAGCCTTTGCCAAGGCGCTCCTTGATGAAGCTGCGACGCTTTTTCTTAGTGGAGAGCCCGATGCGGCACGCCTCATTCTCCGCGACCTGGTGAATGCCACCGTTGGATTTGAAAGCCTTTCCGCAATGACTCACAAGCCGAGCAAGAGCCTGCACCGCATGCTGTCGCCAAAAGGCAATCCGAGAATGGACAATCTGGCTGCCATCTTTGATGCAGTCAGAAACTGGCTCAAGGTGACGTTCGATGTGCGGGTTGTCGAAACGGCTTAACCCGCAACAAGCAACTCGACCAACTCGGCTGTAAAGCGCTGCGGGGCTATCAGTTGCGGGCAATGATCCGCCCCCTCGTAGTAACTCAGCCGGGCGTTGGCGATGTGGGTGAGCAGATATTGCGCGGTAGCTGCCGTGTAAAAATTACTTTGCGCACCAAAACTCAATAGCGTCGGCACCTTGATTAGCGCCATGACATCGCGAAAATCGGCGGCGACGAGTGATTTCCAGATGGCGATTTGCGGCACTGGATCAAGCTTCTGCAAATTCTTGCGCGATTCCTGCCAGCCGGAACTGTTGCGGTCGTAGGTTTCGCGCGAGCGGGTGTTGAGGCCGTGCGCGATCAGGCGCAATACGGCTTCGGCAAAATCTGTTTCCAGATCATAGAGCAGCGCTTGCGAACGGGCGGCGTCAAAATCACCGTAGATGCCATTCGGCCAGGTGGCATCCGTGACCAGCTTCGGTGACTGGTCAATGATGCAGATGTGCGAAATACGCTCGCAGCCGTGATCGCGAATGTATTGCCAGAGGGTCAGCGCGCCCATCGAGTGGCCGACGATGGCGACTTTGTCGAGCTGAAAATAATCAAGCAGGTTTTCCACATCACGCGCCAGGCGAGCGACATCGGGCGTTTGCGTGACGCTCAGCGGATGGCCGCCGTGCCCGCGCGCATCGGGGCGAAAAATCTGGTGATTGGGCGATAAAGCCTCAAGCAGCGGCCGCCAGACGGTGTGGCTGGATGTCCAGCCATGCAGAAAGAGAATCGGCGAGCCGCTGCCGGAAACGCTGAGGTGAAGTTGTTCGCCGTCGTCGGCGGTGAAGGTTTCCACCTTACCGCTCCTTGCCGAGCAGGGCTCGCCACAGGGCGCGAAGTTTTTGGGAAAAACTCAGCTTGTCTTCCGATACCGCCTCGAGAAAATCCGAGAGGCGTTTTGAGCGCGCCACGGCAAACAACACCAGTCCGACGAAGATACTGGTGGCGATGACGCCATGCAGCAGGCGATCCTGAACACTGCCTTCACCAAAGGGGATGATGTTCATCCCGAAATAGCCGGTGGTCACCGTGGCAATCAAGCCGAGGATGGTGATCACCGTCAGGCGCACAACCGTATTGGATTGGCGGCGCTGCGAATCGCTGTCGAGGTAATTGCTCATCTCGCGAATTTCACTGCGCACTTCGTCGTACAAAGCGTCGTTACGCAGGTGCCGCGAACACATGCGGAAAATCGCCTGCACATGCGGCCGCTCCGATAATTCGTGGAACCAGTAGCGGTGGGTGAAGCGTAAAAAAGTTTCAAAATTGGCGCGAATCCGGCGCTTGAAGCGGCGTACCGAAATATCGTTACGGATATCGAGGTCATTGACCGCATCGACCAGCACTTCGGAAAACACCAGCAGCGAAGCGCGATGCAAATGAGCAATCAGGAAAACGAGAAAATACTGGTGGCGGAATTGCGCGATTACGCCGCGCTCGGTGTCGAGAAAGAACTGATTGCCGGCATCGCCAACCACGGTCATCGCATTGCCGGTACAGATGAAACGGGAGTTCGGCCCGCTGGCGGTGTCAGTCCAATAACGATCCTGACAATAGCGTTTTTCAAATTCCACAATCCACGGCACGTTGACCGGCAAAGCCTCATCCGGATGCAGCATGGTGGCCAGACCGGTGCGTATCCAGTCCTCACGCTGCAGCGTGCGCGGCTGATCCATGGCGATAAATGCCATCACCGGCATGCGGTGATATTCGATCAGCCGGTAACGCAAAACCCCGACCTCATCGGAGTGCGCCAAAACCAGCGGGCGCAGCAGACAAGCCCAGTGTTCGGAAATATTGGGGCTGCGATGCTCACAGACAAAACGCAGGTATTTATCGCGCTGTGACGAATCCGAAGCGGCTATCACCTGCCCGTCAGCGCCCAGCCATTCGGCCAGATAGGCGTTGTGCAAGCCCTCGCCTTCTTCATCCCACCCTGACGGATAGGCGCGGCCAAAGCGGAAGAGGATTTCACGCACAGTCGCCAAGGGCTGGTCGTCGGCGCGTACCTCAAGATTCATTTGAACGAGATCGAGGTCGTGGAAAAAATAGAGATCAAGATGGACGACGTTCAGCTCAATCGGCGCTTGCCCCTCGCGCAAAGTCAGGCGCAAACGGGCCACATCACCGCGCCGGAAAACATGCATGGGTGAACCGCCCGGTGGATCATCCGCCATCGCATGGCGGGAACGCCCTTCGCCATAAAGAAAGCGCTGCACATAGGGGAGAAAGGAGACAAATTCGCGGTAATGGCGCTCCTTGAAGTGGCTGGAATCATCGGTGAATTCATCGTCAAGACGACGCCAGGGCTGCGCCTCTTTCAGCGTTTCAAAGACCTCCCAATGCCGACCCTCAACGTCCTTGCCGATCAATGGCTCAAGTTGCAGCGGCCAGACCAGGTTGGCGTGAAAGAGGCGAACCTGATTGTCGGTTTCTGTCTTATTTTCCATGGGATTCCGGGGGAGGCTTTTCCTGTAGTTTACGATACAGCGTTCGCTGGCTGACGCCCAGTTGTGTGGCCAAGCGCGCGATGTCGCCACCCGACTGACTTTTCGCCCACGCCAGGTAGCCCTGCTCAAGCACCTCAAGACTGACCACACTACTCACCGAAAAGCCACTATCGGCCATCCGTGGCAGCGCCGGCAAATCCTCGGCCATCTCAGTCAGGTGCGGCAGATCGATGATCTCGCCATCGGCCAGCAAGGTGGCCCGCTCGATCAGATTGCGCAACTCGCGAATATTACCGGCGTAACGACGCCCGGCGAGCCAGTCCAAAGCAGCCGGCGTCAGTTGCCGCCCGGCGCGACGATCGACGCGCTCAAGCAATGAATTGGCAAGAAGCGGAATATCGCCGGCCCGCTCGTGCAAGGCCGGGGTGTGCAGCGGAAAAGTGTTGATCCGGTAATAAAGGTCCCGGCGGAAAGTTTCACCCTGAACCATGGCGCGTAAATCGCGGTGGGTGGCAGCAACCAGACGAAAATCGGCCGGCAGCCAGTCGAGCCCGCCAACCCGGCGGTAGGTGCCAGTCTCCAACAGACGTAGCAGCTTGACCTGCAAGGTGAGCGGCAGTTCACCAATTTCGTCGAGAAACAGTGTGCCGCCGCTAGCCGCTTCGACCAAGCCCTGTTTGCGATGTTGGGCACCGGTGAAGGCGCCTTTTTCGTAGCCAAAGAGCTCACTCTCGAACAAGGTTTCGGTCATTCCAGCGCAGTCGACCGCAACAAACGGCCCGCTGCTGCGCGGGCTGGCCTCATGCACGGCACGCGCCACCAGTTCCTTGCCGGTTCCGGTTTCACCAAGCAACAACACGGCAGCCGCCGAGTCGGCGACGCGCAGCACCTTTTCCAGCATGCCGACAAAGGCCGGCGAGCGCCCGACCAGCCCCTGCGCCGCCGGCCGGCTGCTGGCCTGACGAACGATGCGCATGGTTTCGACAAAGTAGATGACAGCACCGGCATCATCAAAGATCGGCGTCGTTTCAACATCGACATGCTCCTCGCCGCGTGGCGTGTAGTGCAAATGGAGCACTCGTTGCGGCGCCTTCGCCTCAAGGCTCTGCTTGAGCGGGCATGATTCGCCGGCCTGATCACAAGGCACGGTAAAGCGGTGCGAGACTTCGTAGCAGGTGCGCCCGCGGATCGGCTGGCCGCCACTAAACTCGCGAACGTAAGCGCGATTGGCGGCAACGATGCGGTAATCGGCATCCATGACGATACGCGGCTCGGGCAAGCCATCAAGAAAGGAGATCAGCTCACTGAGCAAACGCTTGGACATGTCGTATTTGTCAATTATGTCAAAAATAGCTGTCAATTATGGCACAATAAAAACAGAGGCAGCACGCCGGAGGGGTCCTGGCCACACAAGCGATTGATTTAATTGCATTTGGTTAAAGATTCATGGCTGGCACGTTACTTGATAGTAGATAAGCGGAAACCGATCCACCTGTCGCGATGGACTCCCCCCTCCTTCTGTTCGCAGCGCTGGCTGGCAAATGAAGTGCCGACTGCATTCTTTATTAGCCCCGCAGGCAGTTTTTGCAGTCGTCACCGTTTTGTCAGCATCGTGGCCGTCGGTTTCCACCCTTATTCACTGAGCGCCATGCAAATTCGTCAATTCCTTGATCGCCCGACGGCGACACTCTCTTACCTCCTTGCCTGCCCCGAGAGCGGCCGCGCGATAATGATTGATCCGGTGGACGACGATCTGGCGCTTTATCTGGGCGTGCTTGATGAGATGAAATGGCAACTCGACAACATTCTTGAAACCCATCTGCACGCTGACCATGTCAGCGCCGCCGGCAAACTGCGGCGGGCAACGGGCGCCATGATCGCCTGCGGCGACGCAAAAATCGAGACTGCCGACCACCTGTTGCGCGAGGGCGAGCAAATTGTGGCCGGAACCCTGCAGCTTAAAGTCATCACCACCCCTGGCCATACGCCAAGCTGCCTAAGCTACCAATGCGGCGACCGCCTATTTACCGGCGACTGCCTGCTGATCGGCGATTGCGGCAACCTTTCCGACGCCGGCGCTGATGCCGGCCGACTTTACGACAGCATCACACGTAAACTATTACGTTTTTCCGACGAAACCCTGCTTTACCCCGGCCATGAGCAGCAAGGCCGACAGGTTAGTTGCATTGGCGATGAGCGCCGCAACAATCCGCTTTTCTGCGGCGTCAGCCGGGACGAATTTATTGCCCGCATTGCCCTGCGACCCTGCACAATCCCCCCCCACAGTGCCGAAATTATTGCTATAAATCGGCGCTGCGGCCTACCATACTCACAATCCACACCACCGAGCCTGTCATGAACTCCACTCCAGACAAATCAGCAACGCCCCCGCCGCAGACGCCGGCACCGATTCGCGCGTTCGAAGAGCACAAGGTCATCTACGCCAAGCGGGCGCGTGGCCTCTTCGATAATTGGCGCATCATGCTGGTCATTCTGACCCAAGCTGTTTTTTACGGTGGCCTGTGGCTGGAATGGAACGACCGCCAGGCGCTGTTGTTCCACCTCGTGGAGCGAAAGTTCTATATTTTTGGCCTGGTTTTCTGGCCGCAGGACGTTATTTATCTCGCCATCCTGCTGATTCTCTCTGCCTATGCGTTATTCCTCGTTACCGCCATCGCCGGTCGACTATTCTGCGGTTACGCGTGCCCGCAAACGGTTTATACCCAATGCTTCATGTGGATAGAGAACTGGGTTGAGGGTGATCGTAACGCCCGGATCAAGATGGACAAGGGGCCAATGAATGCGCGCAAAATCCGCATCAAGGCGACCAAACACTTTCTCTGGATTATTCTCTCACTGTGGACTGGCTTCACACTGGCCGGTTACTTCAGCCCGGTCAAGGAACTGGCGCATAACCTCGTCACCTGGAACCTCGGCGGCTGGGAAACTTTCTGGATTTTCTTCTACGCCGGCTTTACCTACCTGATGGCGGGTTATATGCGCGAACAGGTGTGCAAACACATGTGCCCGTATGCCCGCTTCCAGAGCGTGATGTTCGACCCCGATACACTGGTTATCAGCTATGACGAAGCGCGTGGCGAAACCCGTGGCATCCGCAAAAAAGGGGTTGATCCGAAAGCTGCCGGCTTGGGCGATTGCGTCGATTGCGGCCAGTGTGTAGTGGTTTGCCCGACCGGCATCGACATCCGTAATGGCCTGCAGTACGAGTGTATCGGTTGCGCCGCCTGTGTTGATGTCTGCGATCAGGTGATGGACAAGGTTGGCCTGCCGCGCGGCCTGGTGCGTTACTCGACTGAAAACGCGATGGCGCAGAAACTCGACAAGGCAGACATCATCAGCCACATTATCCGCCCCCGAATTTTGCTTTACACAGTGATTATGATCATCATTACGATCATCTCCGGCTGGTTCCTTGCTAACCGCATACCACTCAAGGTGGATGTTCTCCGTGACCGCTCCACGCTAGCTCGCGAAGCCGACGATGGCCAGATCGAAAACGTTTACTCGCTGCAGATCATGAATACCGAAGAGCGGGCTCATCGCTACAAGATCACTGTCGATGGACTGCCAGGGATCAGCATTGACGGCAGCACCGAAGTAGAGGTCCCGGCTGCCTCACTGCAATCTTTCGCGACGGTCGTTCGCGTACCGCCGGACGCCGGACAGAAGGGTGGCAACAAGATCCACTTCGAGATCAAGGCAGAAGCGAATCCGGACATTCAGGTACGTGAAAAAACATCGTTCATGATGCCCTGATACCCTTGGCACCCAAAACAGGGCGGGTTTTCCCCGCCCTTTTTTACGCCTGAAGCAGCCTCAAACCGGCTTCAGTGCGCGATCAAGAAAAGCCGGCAAGGCGGAAATTTGCAAGCCGATATCGCCGTAATCGTCGTGGCTGCCGGGGATCAGCAATAGTTCGACACGCTCATGGCTGCGCCGTGCGTAAAGCGCCTCAGCTTCGGCGACCGGCACCGTTTCATCTTCCCGGCCATGCACCAGCAAAACCGGGCAGGCTACCTGCGGGATCGTATTGATCGGCGCAATATCGTCGAAGCGATAGCCGATCACCCGTTGCACATAAAACAGGATGTAGGCACCTAGCGGCCAGAACGGGATACGCTTGAAGCCCATCCAGCGCCGCATTATCCCGTCCGGATGGGCAAAGGCGGCGAGACTGACGACCGCCGCGATGTTCGGATTGCGTGATGCCGCCAGCAAGGCCGCACCGGCGCCGACCGAGTGGCCAATTACACCCAAGGGTACGCCAGCGGCCTCCGGCTGCAAGCTCAGCCAGCCAAGTGCGTGCTCGACATCTTCGGCAAAGCGCGGCAGGGAGGAGAACGTATCGCTGTCACTTTGACCATGACAGCGCGCGTCGATGAATAACAGCGAATAACCCGCCGTGAAGAGCGGAGCGGCAAGCGGCAGCATCATCTGCGCGTTGCCGCTCCAGCCATGCACGACGACCAGCGCCGGCGCCGCTGCTGGCTGGGGGATAAACCAGCCATAGAGTTGCTTGCCGTTGGCTGTCGGGATATATATCTGACGCCACGGCAAGCCTTCGGGATAAGCGGTTTCCGCTTCGCGTTCAGCGGCCAGGCTGCGCCGGATGCCAAAATTGAGCGCCCAGAGTAAAGCCGGTGGCAGCAGCGCCGCCAGAAGCAGGCTCATGGATGCGGCTTGAAGATTTCTCCGCTGATCACGCCGCGCAAGGTCTTGTTCAGCGTCACCAACCAGAAGCCCCAAAGCAGCAGCCAGGCAAAGACGCCGACGACCAATGGCGAATCCCAGCCGATCAGTTTTGAAAGGCGTAGCGACTCAACGACGAAGGCACCAACCGGGAAAGTCAGCCCCCACCAGGATAAGGCAAAGGGCATCTGCCCGGCAGCCCGTGCCGCCAGGGTCAGCAAAATCGCCATCACCATCCACCAGACGCCAAAACCCCAAACCAGTAGCATGAAAACTACGCCAAACTCACGCACACCAGGAAACGGCAGTTGCTCGAGGACGCTCATCAAGCTGACTGGTATGACGCCAATCGGCGCCAGGTGGACCCAGATGGTGGGCGTCAGGATGCCAAGTGCCGGCTTATGAAGGTATTTGCGCGAGAAGGTAATGCCGAGCAGGGCGACATACATCATGCTGCCCGCACCAAGGCCGACGACGTTGATCGTCAATACCAGCTCATGCAGCGAAGCCGGCATGAACGGCATCAACTGAGTACCGGCCAACGGCATTACAACGAGACCGACAGCGGGAATAAAATTGGCCGGGGTTACGTGGTCGACCGCAACATGCTCGCCGGAGAACATATAAAAAAGTACGGCAAAGCTGAAAATGAAGTGGAGGACTACACCCAGCCACCAGAGCGTCATGGCAACCTCGATATAGGGCGTAAACACCAGCCATTGCGCGGCAAGCACCAACAGGGCAATCGAGAAAGTCGGGTAGAAATTGGCTTGCAGCGGATGCTTCATGGTCTGCATCGCCGCCTGCGGGAAGCGCAGCCAGCGCGTCAACCAAGGTGCAGCAAGCACCAGAAACAAGGCCGAGTTGAACCAGTGCAGCGCATCAGCCACTATCGATAGCCAGGGCCAGCGCTGGGCCAGCGCATGCGTTGTCATGGCCAGCACAGCGGTGCCCATAACAGAGGCAAACCAGCCCGGTGCAAAAGTTCGCGAAATCTCAGAGAAGGAAGGGTAAGACATGGATAAAGCCTTGTTTATTAGCGTTTGCTGATTTTACACGATCCCCCTGCAGCAACCGCAAAATAAGCCGGTCACTGGAAAAACCGCCCAGCTTATGTGTTTAAATGAAATCAAACGCCGACGAGCAGCGGCTCATGGAGACAGGTTTGGATGACCCTAAAGCAGAAAATTCTGCTAGCTTTTGTTTTGCCAGCGTTATTCGCGCTGGCAGCGGTATGGGTATTTGTTGAGCACTCGCACCGAGATTTCGTTATTGAACGCTGGTCAACCGAGCATGTTGCGCTGGTCCGCAGCATTGCACGCAGTATTCAGGCAAAGCTCGATGATGCTACTCAGGCACTGGCCCATACCGGGCAACTTCCTGATTTCGCGTCACTTTCTGCTATTGACCGCATCAATCCCGAACTGAACGGCATTCCACCCGACCTCGAGATCAGCAAGCGAATAATCCTCGATGCCCTGCTTGGCGGACCTAATAATCTGGCCGTTGCTTTTATCCTGCTGCCCAATGGCGACCACTATATTGCACACCCTTACAGGGTTCAGCAGTCACTCACAAAATACAACCTGGCCGATCGTTCTTATTTCAGGGAAGCCAGCAGCAGCAAAAAAACTGCGTTTTCTGACACGATTATCGGCTCGGACGGCATGCCCGCAGTCGTTGTTGACACCCCCCTGCTTGATTCAAGCGGTGAAATTTATGGCCACCTAGGCGGCGTTTTTTATTTGAGCGAGATATCCCGCCTACTCTCGGCCAGCGACATCGCTCCCTTTGACTATGGCTTGCTGGCGGATCGCCAGGGCATGTTGATTGGCCACAGCGACGGCAGCCTGATAAGTGCCGGCAAGACTTTGCAAAAGGCCGATTTCCCTTTCCCTGATAACGCGCAGCAAGGCGGCCAGGACATCACACTCAGCCAATGGGAGGATGCCCAAGGCGTCGTTTGGCTGAGCTTTGTTGGTCATCTGGAATCCGGCTGGAAGTTTGTACTCTCCCGGCGACTGGATTCAATCACTGCTGAAATCGCCCCTGCTGTCCGCCAAATTACGCTGCTCGTCGCCATTATTCTGATCGTCACCGGCAGCATCGGAATCGCGCTGGTGGCGCGCTTTGCCAAGCGCTGGGAGGAATCAGACCAGCAATTGCGCCTGGCGCACGACCATCTTGAGCTGCGTGTTGCCCAACGCACCGCCGAGCTATCGCAAAGTCAGGAGCGGCTTAGTCTCGCGGCGAGTGTCTTCAGACATACGCGCGAAGGCATTATCATCGCTGACCCGGACGGCAAGATTGTCGACGCCAATCAAGGCTTTTCAGCCATCACCGGCTATCAGCGTGACGAGGTCATCGGCCGCAGCCCAGAGATGCTCAACGGCGGACAACAGAGCCCCGAGTTTTATAAAGCAATGTGGCAGGAGTTGCGCGAAACCGGCAAATGGCACGGCGAACTCTGGAATCAGAAGAAATCCGGCGAGACTTACATCGAGCTTCTCGATCTTTCTTCCGTACGTAACCAATCAGGCGAAATTGCCCATTACGTCGGTATATTTTCTGATATCAGTCAGCAAAAAAATCATGAGCAGCATCTCGAAAAGCTGGCACACTTTGACCCCTTGACCGGGCTTCCCAATCGCACCTTGCTGCATGATCGCCTTCATATGTCGATTTCGCAGGCGGGCCGGAACAAGACCCAGCTGGCGGTCTGCATGCTCGACCTTGATGGCTTCAAGGCGGTTAACGACACTTACGGACACGCCGCCGGCGACCGCCTGCTGATCGATTTCTCGCGGCGCACCCAGAACACCTTACGAGATACCGACACGCTCGCGCGCCTTGGTGGTGACGAGTTTGTCATTCTGCTTAACGACCTGAACAACCTCGAACAGGGCATGGAGGTTATCCGTCGCGTGCTCGCCGAGGCCAGTCATATTTATGAAATAGACGGGAACCTGCTGACCATTTCAGCCAGCGTCGGTGTCACTGTTTTTCCTGATGACGGCGTCGACCCCGACTTGCTGCTGCGCCATGCCGACCAGGCGATGTATATCGCCAAGCAAACCGGGCGTAATCGCTACTTCCTCTTTGACCCGATGAAAGATCAGGCGGCGCGCGCCGAACTGGCGGCAATCAAGGCGCTCGAAACAGCCTTGGTCAATCAGGAGTTCGAGCTCCACTACCAACCCAAGGTGGATATGCCGCGCGGTATCGTAACCGGCGCCGAAGCCCTGATTCGCTGGCGCCACCCGGAACGCGGTCTGGTCTCTCCGGCCGAGTTCCTGCCGCTTACCGAAAACAATGATTTCGCGATTACGCTGGGCGACTGGGTGATCCGTGAAGCTTTGCGGCAAGCCGATGCCTGGCACCATCAGGGGCTGCACCTGTCGATCAGCGTAAACATTGCCGCGCGCCACCTCTCGCTACCCGACTTTACCGCCCGACTGGGGCAGATGTTGAGTCTGCACCCGACCCTGCCACACGGACGCATCGAGCTGGAAATTCTTGAGACTGCCGCACTATCTGATACCGCGCACGTCTCCGAAGTCATCGAGTCCTGCCGCCAGCTTGGGATCTCTTTCGCGCTCGACGACTTTGGCACCGGCTACTCATCGCTGCTTTACCTCAAGCATCTACCTGCCGAAACGCTAAAAATCGACCAGTCTTTTGTCCGCGACATGAAGATCGACGCTGAAGATCTGGCCATTGTCAAAGGCGTTATCGGCCTTGCCCAGGCATTTAACCGCTCAGTGATTGCCGAGGGCGTCGAGAGCACCGAACTCGGTGACATGCTGCTTGACCTCGGCTGCACGCATGCTCAGGGCTATGGAATCGCCCGTCCGATGCCACCATCGGCGTTTCGCGAATGGCTGGCCGGGTGGAAAGCGCCGGCCAGCTGGCTCGTCATCAGGCCCGGCCAAACATGATGCAATCCCTCTCCCGCAGGCTTTTGGGCGCGCTCGGCTGGAAGTTGCTGGAGCCGGCCGGGCGTCCAGCCAAGGCCGTGGTCATCGCCTATCCGCACACCTCAAACTGGGACTTTCTTTACACAATGCTCGGCAAAACCACACTCGGCCTTGGTGTGCGCTGGGTGGCCAAAGATTCACTATTCCGCTGGCCAATCGGCATTCTCATGCGCGGCATGGGTGGTATCCCGGTCAATCGCCGGCAGCGTAACGGCTTTGTCGAACTGATGGCCGGCGAATTTTCCCGCCACGATCACTTGATGTTGGCGCTTGCCCCGGAGGGCACGCGCAGCCTGACTCCGGGCTGGAAAACCGGTTTCTACCGGATTGCACTGGCGGCCAAGGTGCCTGTCGCTCTGGCGTGTGTTGATTACGCCAAACGCGAAGTTGGCGTGCTCTGCTATCTCGAATTAAGCGGCGACATGACAGCTGACATTGCGCGCATCGCCGACATTTACGAAGGTCGCCAGGGCTTACGCCCAGCGCTCGCTTCGCCAATCCGCTGGCTCGACTAAGCGACTTCTTCAGCCGTCAGCTCAACCACTTCGCCGGCAAAACCAACTTTTTGACCCGGCCGCATTTTTGCCCGCTTTCGGGTGTCGACCGCACCATCCACCCGCACCCGCCCTTCAGCAATCGCCGCATGGGCAGCGCCGCCTGAATCGCATAAGCCGGTGGCCTTGAGCAATTGATCTAACTGAATATATTCGCCGCGCACGGCAAAGGTGATGGACATGATTGACTTTCAATTATTAAGACATTTCCGGCGTTGACCGCAGCAAGAGCCGGGGATTCTATTGAGTTTGCATCTCAAATGGCTTACCTGAAGTTTTGGCTAATTCACCAATCTTTTCACCCAGCGCCGCCTCGCCAACATAAACCAGGCGGTCGATCTCGGCTGCACAAAGCCCCTTGATCGCCTCGCTATCGCCTTGCAACAAATTCAAGACCCCCCCCGGCCAATCAACTTGTGCGCTCAACTCGCAAAGTGCATAAGCGGCCGATGGCGCTTTCGGACTCGGCTTGATCACCAGCGCAGCGCCCGCCATCAAGGCCGGCGCTGCAGCCTCCGCCAGTCCGGCCAGCGGCCGGCTGGCATCAACAACCAGCCCGACAACGCCGGTTTCACCAACCGCCGAACCACGCAGGGCGGCAATAGCGGCCACAACTTCGCCAGATGCGCGGGCTTCGTCAAATCCGGTTTCCGAACTCAGCATGCCAGCAAAATGGGCGGCGAATTCCTCCAGTACATCTGCCAGCTTGTGCAGGCAAACCCGGCGCGCGGCGATGCCCATCTCGGCCCAAACGGGCTGCGCAAGCCTTGCCGCCGCGACCGTTTGCAGCGCCTCATCAGCGCCTGCAAGCGGCACCCGATGCAGCACGACGCCACTTAGCGGATTGGTGACATCGAAATAGCTGTCGCAGACGGTCAGAAAAGCATGCCCGTTCATCCACAAAGGTATGGCGCCCGGCCCTTCAGAGACAAAATCCATATTGAAACCCTCATTCTTACTGCGTAAAGTTGTGAAAAGCATTTCCTGCCGTCGCGACGCGTCAATAGCGGCCTAAGCGCATGCTAATATTGCGCCGCACAAGAAAACGAAGTGGCTAATGCTACTCAAGCTGCTCAAACCACGCAAATAAAGGAAACTCTTTGCCCAAAGCTGCCAGCGACCCAACTCTCGGCGCGGCCAAATCTCCCGGCTCAATTCAGGTTATTGAGCGTATGATGTCTTTGCTCGATGCTCTGGCCGCTTCGCCTGAGCCGGCCAGCCTCAAGCACCTGGCAGCAAGCACCAAACTGCACCCTTCTACCGCCCACCGCATTCTCGCCGCGATGACCAATGCGCGCTTTGTCGAACGCCAGGAGCAAGGTAGTTATCGCCTCGGCATTCGCCTCCTTGAACTCGGCAGCCTGGTCAAATCACGCATCAATTTCCGCGAAGTTGCCCTACCTTTCATGCAGGAATTGCACGAAAAAATTGGTGAGGCGATCAACCTTGCCACGCGCCATGACGACGAAATAGTTTATCTGGAACGAACCTCATCCGGCCGCGCATTGGTTCGCGTCGTCTATCTGGTTGGCGGGCGCGCGCCACTGCACCTGACTTCACTTGGCAAACTCTTTCTCGCTGCCGATGGCGCCCAAAAAGTCCGTGATTACGCCAAGCGTACCGGTTTGCCTGGCAAAACCCCGCATTCATTGACAACGCTTCCGGTGCTCGAAAAAGAGCTGGATAAAGTACGTCGTCACGATGTCGCCTTTGACGATGAAGAGGCTGAACTCGGCCTCAAGTGCGTTGCTGCACCGATTCGCGATGACGAAGGCCGCATTGTCGCCGCCCTTTCCGTTTCAGCGCCCTCGGATCGTCATGATCCGGATTGGGCAAGACAGGTTAAAGCAACTGCCGACGCGGTTTCACAAACATTGGGCTACATCAATCCCAAAAAATAAGGCCGCTTGCAGCGGCTTTGGGAAACACATCTGGAATGACAATCAGGTGCGCTTGCGATCCGTTGCCAAGCCGGCACTTTCCATCCAGCGCTTGATCCGGTTAGCGTCACCAACTCGAGTCATTTTGCCGACCGAGTCAAGCAGCACAATCACCACCGGTTTGTCAGCAACGCGTGCCTGCATGACGAGGCAACGCCCTGCTTCAGAAATGTAGCCAGTCTTCGAGAGGCCAATTTCCCAGTTATCGCTACGAACCAACGCGTTGGTATTGCCAAAATCACGGATATGCCCGTTAATTTCCAGCCGTGCTTCAGCTGTCGTCGAGAACTGGCGGATTTCCGGATAGCGTGCGGCAGCGGCAACCATTTTCGCGAGATCACGCGCGCTAGCCACATTATGACTGGATAAGCCGGTTGGCTCTTCAAAACGCGAACTGTGCATCCCCAAGGCTTGCGCCTTGCGATTCATGGCAGCGACAAATGCACTCATACCCCCCGGGAAGTGACGCCCGAGCGTGTTCGCAGCACGGTTTTCCGAGGACATCAAGGCCAAAAGCATCGCTGTCTCGCGCGTCATCGTCGTACCGACCGGCAAGCGCGAACGGGTACCCTTGAGCCCATCAACGTCCTGCTCGCCGACCGAAATCACTTCGTTAAGATCAAGCTTGGCATCAAGGACAACCATCGCTGTCATCAGCTTGGAAATCGACGCAATGGGGACAACTTCGTGCGAATTTTTGTCAAGAAGAGGCTGGCCGGTAACCTGGTCAATAACAAGAGCGGACGCCGAGTACAACGCTAGTCGATCCGGATCAACCTCGTTGAACGAGACCTTGCGCATTGGCTTGCTAACGGTGGCGACGCGCACCGGCTTACCGCTATTGAAAGCCTGAATCCTGCCTTTCTGGGCTGACTTTCCTGACGCTGCCAAATCAACTTTTTTCGAGCCCGCCTTTTGAGCCTGCTTCGGTAGCGGCTTACCTGATGACTTGCCTGCCGCTTGCGCCGGCAGGCTCTTGCCGGATATTTTCTGGTCTTTAGCTGCCGTTGCGGCAACGCCTTGCGTGCTCAAGCCCGCACCAAGCAAGGCACCAACAATCAAGGCCATTCTGAATCTCTGCTTCATTTGCTCACTCCTGCTGACACTGGGCAATTTTAGCCCAGTTTAGCAAATAAATTCAAAAATTCAATAAAAATAGAGAGATAGCACAACAAGCTAAGACTTTGAATTATCTGGCATTCACCACCGTTAGCGCCGTCATGTTGACGATGCGGCGCACCGTCGCGGTCGGCGTCAGGATGTTCACCGGCTTTGCTGCACCGAGCATAATCGGCCCGACCGTCAGGTTATCGCCGGCGGCAACCTTGAGCAGGTTGAACGAAATATTGGCGGCATCCAACGTCGGCATGACCAACAAATTGGCCTGACCTTTGAGCCTGGAATTCGGGAATACAGCCAGGCGAATTCCTTCATCGAGCGCTGCATCACCATGCATTTCACCCTCAACCTCAAGTTCCGGTGCTCGCTGATTCAACAACGCCAGCACTTCACGCATTTTCAGCGAGGTTGGTGTGTCTTCATTGCCGAAGGTCGAATGAGAGAGCAAGGCAACTTTGGGCTGCATGCCGAAGTAGCGGATTTCTTCTGCGGCAAGCAAGGTCATGTCAGCCAACTGCTCGGCTGTCGGGTCGTAATTAACATAAGTATCGGCAATAAAAACCGTGCGCCCGGGCAGCAACAGCATATTCATCGCATATAAACGATCCAGCCCTGCCTGGTTGCCAATCACGTTCTGAACGTACTTGCGATGTGCCTCGTGATTGCCAAAGGTGCCACAGATCAAACCATCCGCATAACCCAGACGCACCATTAATGCGCCGTAAAGCGTGGCGCGGCGACGGATTTCGCGCTTGGCATAATCCGGAGAAACCCCTTTGCGTTCGGTCAACTGATGATAAGTCTGCCAAAACTCATCATAGTGCTGGTCAAAGAACGCCGAGTCGTCTGAGTGGATGACCTCGAAGTTCACATCTTGACGAATCCGCAAACCGGCTTCTTCGATACGACGCAAAATTTCATTGGGACGACCGATCAGAATCGGCTTGGCGATCCCCTCGTCACAAATCACCTGAATCGCGCGCAGAACCCGCTCGTCCTCCCCTTCGGCAAAGACAATACGCTTGGGCGCCATCTTGGCCTGAGAGAAGACCGGCTTCATGATCATGCCGGAGTGGTAAACAAATTCATTCAGACCCTGGGTGTAGGCATCCCAATCAGTAATTGGACGAGTAGCCACACCGGAATCCATACCAGCCCTGGCGACCGCCGGGGCAATCATGACGATCAGGCGGGGGTCAAACGGGTTGGGAATCAGGTATTCCGGGCCAAAGCTGGCTATTTTTTCACCATAGGCGCGGGCGGCGACTTCGGACTGCTCGGCGCGCGCCAGCTCAGCGATGGCTCGAACTGCTGCCATCTTCATTTCTTCAGTAATCGTCGTCGCCCCGACATCGAGCGCGCCACGAAAGATAAAGGGGAAGCAAAGGACGTTGTTGACCTGGTTCGGGTAGTCGGAACGACCGGTACATATGATGGCATCGTCGCGAACGCTCTTGACCAGTTCCGGGGTGATCTCCGGCGTTGGATTGGCCAGCGCCATGATCAACGGGCTTTTTGCCATTTTGGCAACCATCTCCGGCTTCAAAACACCGCCGGCAGACAAACCGAGGAAGACATCTGCATCTTCAATGACTTCGCCCAGGGTGCGAGCTTCAGTCACCTTGCTGTAGCGCGCCTTGATCTCGTCCATTTCCTCGACGCGACCTTCGTAAACCAGGCCTTTGATATCGGTAACCCAGATATTGGCAGGCGGAGCACCCAACATAACTAGCAAATCAAGGCAGGCAAGTGCGGCTGCACCGGCACCCGAAGTAACAATCTTGACCTTGGAGAGATCTTTACCGATCAGGTGCAAGCCATTCAGAACCGCCGCACCGACGACAATCGCGGTACCGTGCTGATCATCATGAAAGACGGGAATCTTCATCCGCTCGCGCAGCTTGCGTTCAATGTAAAAACATTCCGGGGCCTTTATATCTTCGAGGTTGATGCCACCGAAGGTCGGTTCAAGGGATGCGATGATGTCAATCAGCTTGTCCGGATCACGTTCTTCAATTTCGATATCAAAGACGTCGATGTTGGCAAATTTCTTGAACAGGACGCCTTTACCTTCCATCACCGGCTTGGCGGCAAGCGGCCCAATCGCGCCCAAACCTAGAACGGCGGTACCGTTGGTGATCACGCCAACCAAGTTGGCGCGTGAGGTGAGCGTGCTGACCTCGCGTGGGTCAGCAACAATTTCTTCGCACGCAAAAGCAACGCCGGGCGAGTAGGCCATCGACAGATCGTATTGATTCGTCATCTGCTTGATCGGCGTCACCGCGATCTTGCCCGGCTTCGGGTGACGGTGGTAGTACAAAGCTGCTTCGCGTAGTTGCCTGGGGTCCATGTCTGCCTCTATTTTGTATAGTGAAATAGCGTCCCGAATGATGGTCAATGATATCACTCGTTTTCCCGCCCTCAAGCACCGGAAATCACGTAGAAACGTGCTTCCGAGTAGATATTTTCCCTGTATTAATGCATAATTATAGGCTTCCCAGCCGACGGCTAACCACCGATCTACGTCTTGGTGGCCACTCCCGACGACTGAAGGAAAACTATATATTTCCGCAAGTTACAGAGAGAGTGAATCGCCATGACTGCACCGCTAAACGCACCAGATTATGTCAAACACGAAGGCCTGAAAAAATGGGTCGCAAAAATCGCCGAACTGACCCAGGCAGCCAGCATTTATTGGGCTGACGGAACGCAAGAAGAATATGATCGCTTGTGTGTCGAAATGGTTGAAGCCGGCACCTTGATCAGGCTGAACGAAGCCAAACGCCCGAATTCCTTCCTCGCCTTTTCCGACCCCTCCGATGTTGCCCGCGTCGAAGACCGCACCTACATCTGCTCGGCCAAAAAGGAAGATTCCGGCCCGACCAATAACTGGGAAGAACCAGCCGTCATGCGCGAAAAGCTGAACGGCCTGTTCAAGGGTTGTATGAAGGGCCGAACCATGTACGTGATCCCCTTCTCGATGGGTCCGCTCGGTTCGCCGATTGCCCACATCGGCGTCGAAATTTCTGATTCGCCCTACGTTGTAGTCAATATGCGCACGATGACCCGCATGGGCGCCAAGGTGTTTGACGTCCTCGGCAGCGATGGTGATTTTGTTCCCTGCGTCCATACCGTTGGCGCACCGCTCGAACCGGGCCAGCAGGATAGCAAATGGCCGTGTAACCCGACCGTCAAGTACATCGTCCACTACCCGGAAACCCGAGAAATCTGGTCTTACGGTTCCGGCTACGGCGGCAATGCCCTGCTCGGCAAGAAGTGTTTCGCCCTGCGCATCGCCTCGACCATGGCTCGCGATCAAGGCTGGCTGGCCGAACACATGCTGATTCTTGGCGTTGAATCGCCTGAAGGTGAAAAATCCTACGTTGCGGCCGCATTCCCGTCGGCCTGCGGCAAAACCAACTTCGCCATGCTGATCCCGCCGAAGGCTCTCGATGGCTGGAAGATCACTACCATCGGCGACGACATCGCCTGGATAAAGCCGCGCGTCGACAAGGATGGCGTCACCCGCTTCTACGCGATTAATCCGGAAGCCGGTTTCTTCGGCGTCGCCCCGGGTACATCGGAAAAGACCAACTTCAATGCATTGGCCTCACTCAAGGAAAACATCATCTTCACCAACGTCGCGCTGACCGACGATGGCGATGTCTGGTGGGAGGGATTGACCAAGCAAGCCCCGGATCACCTGATCGACTGGCAAGGCAACGACTGGACGCCGGAAGATGGCAAGGCCGGCAAGAAAGCGGCGCACGCTAACTCGCGCTTCACCGCGCCATCCAGCCAATGCCCATCGGTTGATAGCGCCTGGGAAGACCCCGCCGGCGTACCGATTTCCGCCTTTATTTTCGGCGGCCGTCGCGCTACCACCGTACCATTGGTGTACCAGGCATTCAACTGGAACTACGGCGTCTATATGGCCGCCACCCTCGGCTCCGAAACCACCGCTGCAGCTTTCGGCCAGCAAGGTGTTGTCCGTCGTGACCCGTTCGCCATGCTGCCGTTCTGCGGTTACCACATGGGCGATTACTTCAACCATTGGTTGAAAATGGGCAAGACTGTCGATGCCACGCCGAAGATTTTCTGTGTCAACTGGTTCCGTATGGATGCCGACGGCAACTTCATGTGGCCGGGCTTTGGCGACAACATGCGCGTCCTGAAATGGATCGTCCAGCGCTGCAAGGGCACCATCGCCGCCAAGGAAACCGTGCTCGGCTGGATGCCGTATTTTGAGGACATCGACTGGACCGGGGTCGACATCAACAAGGCTGATTTCGAAGCGCTCAGCACCATTGATCCCGAGGCATGGAAAGTCGAACTGGCCGGCCACAAAGAGTGGTTCGACAAAATGGGCGAGAAGATGCCACGCGAACTCGTGCTCAAGCGCGAACTGTTCGAGATGGGCATTTTCAAGGATGCTGCCTGATCGATCCAGCTAGACGATGATTGAACGGCCACCGGGTTTGCTGAACCAGGTGGCCGTTTTATTTTGGAGAGACTCATGTACCGACCCGCAAAACGCCTTGCTGAGATTCAACCGTTTCACGTCGTTGAGTTATTCACGCGCGCGCACCAACTACAGGCCGAGGGTCGCGACATTATCCACATGGAGGTGGGCGAGCCGGACTTCCCAACCCCCGAGCCGATTGTCAATGCTGCGGTCAACGCCATAAAAGCGGGAAAAACCCGTTACACACAATCGCTCGGACTGCCTGAATTACGCGAAGCCATCGCCGAATTTTATGGCACAAAATACGGGTTGACCGTAGCAGCCTCGCGCGTTGTCGTCACCAACAGCGCCTCCGGCGCACTTAACCTCGCCTTTGCCTGCCTTGCTGACCCCGCTAGCGAGTGGTTACTAACCGACCCCGGCTACCCGTGTAACCGGCACATCATCCGGACATATGAAGGGCGGGCGATCGGCATCCCGGTTGACGCGTCAAGCAATTTCCAGCCGACGCCCGAACTGCTCGCTCAATACTGGAACAGCAATACAGCCGGTTTGCTGGTCGCCTCGCCGGCCAATCCGACCGGCACTTTACTGAGCCTCGGCGAAATTGAGGCGCTGGCCAACTTTGTTCGTCAGCGTGACGGCCACTTTATTGTCGACGAAATTTATCAGGGTCTGAATTACGATGAAACCGACACCTCCAGTGCCTGCGCGGCCGGAGATGAAATCTGGGTGATCAACAGTTTCTCGAAGTACTTCCAGATGACCGGCTGGCGGCTGGGCTGGATGGTAGTGCCGGAAGACTACGTGCGCGACGTCGAGAAGCTGGCTCAAAATACGGTACTTTGCCCCTCGACACCAGCACAATACGCGGCGCTCGCGGCTTTCGAACCGGCAACCATTGCCATTCTGGAAGAGCGCCGCGCTGAATTTCACCGGCGCCGTGACTATCTCAGCAAAGCCTTGAGCGAACTTGGCTTCCTGATAACCGCAAATGCACAAGGCGCTTTTTACTTGTATTGCGACTGCTCAAAGCTGTGCACTGACAGCTTCACCTTCGCCCGCGACCTGCTGGAAAAGACCGGCGTTGCCGCTACGCCGGGACTGGATTTCGGGAGCAATCAGCCGGAAAAGCACATCCGTTTTGCCTACACCACTGAAATCAGCCGCCTCGAAGAAGCCGTTACTCGACTAGCCAAGTATCTCGGGCGGTAGGCCCAAGGCCGGATAACGCCGGCGCAAAGCCGCCCAGTCAAAACCCGTGCCGGGATCCGTTTTGCGCCCGGGTGCGATATGGCAATGCCCGGCGACCGCATCAATCGGATAGCGACTGCGCAGCGCATCAAGCAGCCGCCAAAGCGATTGATATTGCGATTTACTATAGGGCAAATGATCATTGCCGTGTAACTCGATGCCCACCGAAAAATCGTTGCAGTCATCCCGCCCGCCCCACGATGACTTGCCGGCATGCCAGGCACGCTGATCGCAGCCAACGAACTGCACTACCCGCCCGCTGCGCCGGATCAGAAAATGCGATGACACCTTGAGCCCGATAATCGTCGAAAAATAGGGATGCGCCGCCGGATCAAGCCGGTTAGCGAAAAAACGCTCGACCCAATCTCCGGAAAAATCATCGGGTGGCAAACTGATGTTGTGGATAACCACCAGCGACACCTGCGCATCAGCCGGGCGCTGCTCCTGATTGGGGGAACGCACCCGGCGGACTCCGGCGAGCCAGCCATCGGCCAGCCAATGCCTCATTCGATACCCAGCCGTTCGAGACGATAGCGCATCGAACGAAAGGTGACGCCAAGCAGCCTTGCCGCCGCCGTGCGATTTCCCTCAGTCTTTTGCAGCGCTTCCTGGATCGCGTGACGCTCAAGGCGATTCAGGTAATCATCCAGCGTTTCGCTACCACGCCCGACCGCCTCACCGGCCATCTCTTCCGGCGAGAGATGAAGATCCTCCGCCTCGATCACATCACCGGAACTTAAGGCGGTTGCGCGCTCAAGAATATTCTCAAGTTCCCGGACGTTTCCGGGAAACGGATAGGCTTGCAGGGCTTTCAGCGCTTTGCTCGACAAACATGGAGCTGTCTCGCCAAATAGTCTCAGGCAGATCACATCGACGAGCGGAGGAATATCCTCAGGACGCTCGCGCAAAGGGGGCATACGCAGTTCGATCACGTTAAGACGGTAGTAAAGATCCTGGCGGAAGCTGCCTTTATCGACACACTCGCGCAAATTCTTGTGAGTCGCGCAGATGATGCGAACATCAACCGGCTCCTCGTTAGCGCACCCCACCTTGCGCACGCGCTTTTCCTGAATCGCCCGCAACAGCTTGACCTGCATTGCCAGGGGCAAATCAGCCACTTCGTCAAGAAACAGCGTACCCCCGCTGGCAACCTGGAAGAAGCCCTCGCGATCTCCGTCGGCGCCGGTAAAAGCACCTTTGCGATAGCCAAAAAACTCACTTTCCATCAAATTTTCCGGGATTGCTCCGCAGTTGACCGGAACAAACGGCCCGACACTGCGTGCGCTGCGCGAATGAATCAGGCGTGCTGCCAACTCCTTGCCAGTTCCCGATTCACCTGAGATATAGATCGGCGCCTGACTGCGCGCGAGCTTCTCGATCATATCTTGAACCATTGCCATCGCCGGGGACTCACCGGTCAACGTCAAGCCCGCATCTCCCGGCAGCTTCTCGCCGCTAGGCAGCCGTAGCGCCGACTTCACCAAGGCACGCAATTGCTCCAAACCCACCGGCTTCGCGAGGTAATCGAAGGCACCAGCCTTGAGCGCCGCCACAGCATTTTCGGCGCTACCATAGGCGGTGATGACGGCAACCGGAATCTGCGGATAGTTTTCGGCAACAAAGCGCACCATGTCGAGACCGTTGCCATCAGGAAGCCGCATATCAGTCAGGCACAGCTGAAAATCACTTTCGGCCAGCAATTCATGCGCTTCGGCCACCGTTCCAGCGCAGGCAGCAGCCAGCCCCATGCGGGATAGAGTCAGGTCAATCAGTTCGCGAATATCCGGTTCATCGTCAATGACGAGCACCCGGTTCAGTTCGCCGCGCGGACGCCTTTCGCCACGAGCTGCTGGCATGATTCTGTTCTCCCTGAAATTACAAAATGACCACCGCTTGTTGCTGGCAGCAAATCCAGATTGGCACCATTGGCGACACAAAGCTCGCGAGCAATGAACAATCCAAGGCCGGTTCCCTTGTGATGGGTAGTAAAAAACGGCTCAAAAACCTGCTCACGATCGGCCTCGGGAATACCAGCGCCATCGTCTGCCAAATGCAATTCTACCCTCTCACCGTTAGCACCGGCGCAGGCATAGAAGCGAACACTCCCCGCCGCGCCCCGCGAATGTCGCACGGCGTTGCCAAGCAGATTCCAGAGGATTTGGTGGAGATGCGCCGGGTCAAAACAAATCGTCAAATCACCAGGCACATCCAACTCGAGTATCTTCGGGTCGAGGCCTTCGGAGACCCAGAAGTGTTCGAGGAACCGGGCACAAACTTCGGCAAGAGACAATTGCTCGATTTGCTGAACGCGCTCTCGCCGGCCTAACTCAAGGACGTCAGCCACGATACGATCAAGACGCGCAACATTCTCGCCCAGAATATTGAGCAAGCGATCATGAATATCACCCCGTCGTTCCTCGCGCAGCAATTCACCAGCATGGCCAATAGCCGATAGCGGATTGCGAATTTCGTGGGCGATGCTTGCGGTCAACCGGCCAAGCGATGCCAATTTTAGTTGCTGCGCCTGCTCACGAATCCGCCCGATATCTTCCAGAAATATCAAAACCTCGCCAGCGCTACTCGTCGTCTCCTCGAACCTAGCCTGCAGCATTTGCCCGTCCAGGCCCGAAAACTCAATTTGAGCAACCCGCTCTCGCCGCCGCATCAAAATTTCGGCGAGCGCCAGTGCATGATCAGCGAGCCTGGCCCCCACCGGGAGATCGCCCAACATTTTTTCCGCGATTGGATTGCAGCGCTGGACACAACCTTCCCGGTCGACTACCAGCACGCCATCCTGCATGCGCTCCACCACCCGCTGACTAATACGGCTTTGATTCTCCAGACTCTCCCCTCGCTGACGCGCCAATTCTTCATTGAGCATCAAACGCTGCCCGAGCAATCGGGCGAGAATCGCCGTCGCAAAAAATCCAGCAGAAAGAAAACCTGCCTGGACAATCGTCGCCGCGTCAAATTTGTGCTCAAGAATCCCGTAAATCTGGGTTAACAAAGTCGCCAGAGTGGCCAGCGCGGCGTAAAACAATACCAGGCGCCCGCGACCCACAAGGCTTGCTGCAGCAAGAGAAACCAGCAACAGCGTTCCCATGCCGCTGCCAACACCTCCGAGTGCGAACATCGCAAAATTGACAAAGAAAACGTCAGTGACGACTTGGCTTGACAACTGCGTATTGAAGCGGTGTCGCCAGAAAATGGCCAGTAACAGGCCACCGAACACCAGACTCAAATATGCCAGAACAACCCAACGAATACCGGAAAAACTGGCCAGATGAAATGGTGAAATCTGACTTTCCGGAAGCAAGGCCGCCAAAAGAATCAGCACCGCCAGCAACAGACGGTAAAAATTGAAATACTGAAACGGGCGCCAACTGGCCTCCCAAGTCGATGAAAGCCAGTCGCTCATGGCTGCTTAGGCCGCCTCCCGGCCTGCCGATGAGCGCTACAACAATAATTGAAATCGCCCTCAGGCAGGCTCTCACCAAGCGGGTGAAGCACGCCGCAATGCGCACACTCAACTATTTTTTCGGGCTGCCGATCTGCGGAAGGGGCTCTCTCTTCCGGCCGATCCGAACGTTTTTTCCAGACCCACCAAAGCACCAGAACAACCAAAATGAGCAAAATATATTTCATCAGCCAAGGCCTCCTAGGAGAATCTCTTGTAGAAAATAGCAAAACCAAGCAAAAAAGGCCATCCGAAGGGATGGCCTAAATGCTTGATTCTCTTTACAGAAATTTTGGTCGGAGTGACAGGATTCGAACTTGCGACCCCTGCGTCCCGAACGCAGTGCTCTACCAGGCTGAGCTACACTCCGACGTCAGAAAAACTAGTGGTCTCTCTCAACTGCAAAGAGCGTCAATTGTAGCAGAGCTTCTTTGTAATTTGAATCCCCCAGACACGCAATTGAAGTTCTTGCGGCTTCGGCTTCGTTGGCTGCCTGGGTGCGCGCATGCGCTAGTGCTCCGCTTGCGTGAATCGCTTCAAGAACTGCCGGAAAGTCGTCGCGCCCACCTTCTTCAATAGCAAGGCGAACGCAGGCAGCCTGCTCCGGCGTTCCGTGTTGCATGACGTATATCAGCGGAAGGGTCGGCTTTCCCTCGGCAAGATCATCCCCTAAGTGCTTGCCGGTATCACCCTCAAAGCCAGAGTAATCCAGAACGTCATCAATCAGCTGAAAAGCTGTCCCGAGATGCATGCCATAGGAAGAAAGGGCATCTTCAAACTTTGCGCTGGCGCCACCAAGAATAGCGCCCAATTGTGCAGCCGCCTCAAACAGCTTGGCAGTCTTGTAACGGATCACCTGGAGATAGCGCGCCTCATCGACATCGGCATCATGACAGTTCATCAACTGCAAAACTTCGCCCTCAGCGATAACGTTCGTCGCATCAGACAACACGCTCATAACGCGCATATTATCCACCTCGACCATCATCTGAAAAGCCCGCGAATACAGGAAGTCTCCGACTAATACACTGGCTGCATTCCCAAACATGGCATTGGCGGTATCTCGACCACGGCGTAATGCAGACTCGTCGACGACATCGTCGTGAAGTAGTGTCGCAGTGTGGATAAATTCAACTACGGCAGCCATTTCCTGATGCCGCGTTCCTTTGTAGTCCATTGCGCCAGCAGCAAGCAGCACTAGCGCCGGGCGCATTCGCTTGCCACCGCCGCTAATAATATATTCTGCAACCTGACGAACGAGCACGACTTCGGAATACAGGCGCGCGCGTATGACCGAATCAACGGCCTTCATGTCTGGCCCAATCAGGGCATAAAGCTGTTCAAGCGTCACATCAAGCCTATTTTTTGGCGAAGCAACAAATATAAGGTGTCAGCTACGTCCTAGTCAAGTTTGCGAAACCAGTCATCATCCTTCTGAATTCCCTTCGCTTTCAGATAAACTCAAAGGCTAGAACAACTCAGGGAGAGTGCCGTGGACATACGATCAATCATAGCGCCTGTCATTCAAGATCGCGAAGCCATGGAAGAGTTTGCCGAAGCCTTGGATGATCGCGCGCCCGAAGTAGAGCGTGATGTCGCTCGACTTAAAAAGACGCCAACAGACCGGGAACTGGTTGCCGATCTATTTCGGACTGTTCACAACATCAAGGGTGACGCATCTCTCTGTAAGTTTGAACTGGCAGTCGCAATCGCTCATCCCATTGAAACACTTTTGGCTCGCTTCCGTGAGGGTGCTTTGCCGTTTTCAGATCTTCTCGCCGAGCTTATTTTGTTGGCAATTGACCGCCTTGAACTAGCAACAAATGGCTTATTGTCGGGAAAATCCTTGGACAATTTAAAACTCCTGGCGTTGATTCAGGGGCTTGACCGCTTAGCCAGCGCATCAACGGAAGAAATTGAAGCCCTTGGCTCCAAACTAATTGAGGACGTCACGGGATTCAGGCCAGTGGCCGGTAATGTATCCGGGCGCACGCCACGTACGACTACCCAACGCAATGAATCCATCGAGACAGCCAACGATCTTAATTTTTTCCGCTCTTTGGCGCAGCAGTTGGAGAATCGATCTCCACTCTTCAAGGGGCGAACCATGCGCATTCTTCGACTGGCCCAAGAAACCAACAAGGCAAATGGAAGCCCTGTCGATCCCGCGCAATTGGAGGCTGCCGTCTACATTCACGATATTGGCATGATGCTTCTTCCGGAGAGCATTTGGCTCAAAGTGGGGCGACTGACTGACGATGACAAGCTTGAGCTGCGAAACCATCCAGGCCTTGCGGCAGGAGTACTTCAACGAATGCCAGGCTGGGAGGGGGCGGCCGAGATCGTTTCTCAGCATCACGAAATGCCGGACGGTGGTGGCTACCCAGGAAAACTGGAAACACAAGCTATTTGTCCAGGCGCAAAAATTCTTGCGATCGTTGATGCTTTTGAAGCAGTAATGCTCAAGCACATACATCGCGGGAAAAATCGTTCCGTATTGCGTGCCATTGCCGAAATTAATGCCTGCGACAACCAGTTTGCTCCTGAGTGGATTACTCCGTTCAACAACGTGATCCGCAAGACAATTGAGACCTAATGGAGGAGCATTATTCAAGGCGCTTTGGCGGTGTTTCCCGCCTTTATGGCGGAGATGGCGCCTGCCGGCTTAGGGCTTCAAGTGTTTGTGTTATTGGAATCGGTGGTGTCGGTTCTTGGGCTATGGAAGCTCTTGCCCGTACAGGTATCGGCCGCTTGACGGCAGTGGATCTCGACATAGTTTCCGAATCAAACACAAACCGCCAGTTGCACGCACTCGGCAACGAGTACGGCAAGGCAAAAGTGGAGGCGATGGCGCAGCGCGTTTTGCAAATAAATCCCGAATGCCAATTCACGCCAATAGACGACTTTGTAACTACAGAGAATATGTCGCAAATTCTGAACACAAGCTTTGATGTTGTGATTGATGCGATAGACCAAGTACGAGTCAAGGCAGCAATTATTGCTTACTGCTGCAGCTTGAATATCCCGATAGTCGTATCCGGGGCAGCAGGGGGGAAACTTGACCCAAGCCAGATATCAGTAGCAGACCTCACACAAACCACTCAGGACCCGCTACTCGCAAAAGTACGCACAATTCTTCGTAAAGAATATGGTTTTAGTCGAGGTGGCGGTGGAAAATTTGGTGTCTCGGCGGTGTATTCTCGGGAGGCATTGCGCTATCCTGAAAAGAACGACTTATGCATGACAACGGGCGGGCCAGTCGGTCTTAACTGCGCAGGATTCGGCTCATCTGTATGTGTTACCTCGGTTTTTGGAATGCTGGCAGCTTCTTGGGCCATACAACATATTGTCAACCTCAAGGCAACCCAGCCCAAATAGGTATACGCGACAGTTTGTACGCAAAAGCAAAAAAGCCCCGCTAATGTATAGCGGGGCTTTTTGGAAAGGGGTAGCCTGGCGATGACCTACTTTCTCACACGGA
>JAABQV010000025.1 GCA_011391255.1 Dechloromonas sp. | reverse complement strand
ACATAGCAATCTTCCCCGGTTTGAACATCTTGATGCCAGCCATGGCCGAGTCGTCACGCAGATCACCTGGACGGCGCCGGCGAGTGCTGCTGCGGTCGACACGGCAGACTGGCCGAATTGCAAAACCGTGGCGATGGTGGCTTCGTTGCGCCGGGTGGGAGACCAGAGCAGCGATCTGGAACAGCGCTACTACATCTCCTCGCGCGACATGACGCCAGAGGCTTTGGCAAAAGCCGTTCGGGCGCATTGGGCGGTTGAGAACAAGCTTCACTGGATGCTCGATGTCAATTTTGGGGAGGATGCCTGCATGGTCAAAAAAGACAATGCACCGGAGATACTCTCGCTGATTCGTCGGGTGGTGATCAATATGCTGAGTCTGGATACTACGCAGCCTTCTTTCACCAAGAAAAAACTGAGCAAGCGACAGAAACGGAAGTTTGCCAACTGGGATGAGGGAATTATGCGCAGCATTCTAGGGTTGCAACCGTTATGACTTTCGAGTGAAAAGGCCCTGGCCTCAGGGGTGCCTCCGAAGGAGTGGCTGAAAGCACGGCAAGAGAAAAATCCTCAGCTTTAAGCAACACTCCGCAAACTCTGACAAAGCCTATTTACTCACAATACAACTATCAATTAGTTGATGTTAGTGCCTCAAAATTAGCGCGTGTAGATTACTATGTCATTGACGCCAAAGGCAAGCGCGTGTTTTCGAGTTATTTTGACGTTAAAGATCATGAAAAATTTAACATTAGTTACAACGTTAACGAAAATGATCCTGATAAAACTTCAATACTTCGCACAGCACAAACAGAAGAGAGCGTAACATCATGGGAAAAAAGACCTGTTAAAATTAAAATTTCGGATTTATTCTCTCCAAAAAATCTTACGGCGGTGAAGCCTGTACCATTTATTTCTACGGAAGCATTTTTAAAACCACTTGCAGCACGAAAATATGCTTCCGCAGCTCCAGTATATTCGAAGGACAACTCGCCAATCACAAAAGTAAAGGGAAGTGATTTACGGTCGAATCGAAGTGACTCTTCAACCACATTAGCAGATGAGCGATTTGATAGTGTTGTAATTGTCAAAAATTCAAATTCAATTGGCACTGGTTTCTATGTAACACCTGATCTTGTTTTAACAGCCTATCACGTAGTTGATAAAGCAAACTTAGTAGAAATGACTTTTTATGATGGAACTAAAACATATGGCAAGGTAATTGACCATGATGTTCGTTTGGATTTGGCTTTGATTAAATCTCAAACTACCGGTAAGCCCGTTAAAATTTTCAGTGGCCCTATAAGGTTGGGTGAGACGGTTGAGGCTATTGGTCACCCGAAAGGGTATGAATTCACTATCACTCGTGGCGTAGTGAGTGCGGTAAGAAAACAAAGTGGTGCAACGCTCAAGAACAGCGCCCTCGTTGAGTTTGTACAAACAGACACACCGATTAGTCCGGGAAATTCCGGGGGACCACTATTTCTTAGGGATGCCGTGGTTGGTGTAAATGACTGGGTTCGCGTTGACAAAGCAAGTCAGAACTTGAATTTTAGTGTCTCTTTTAATGAGATTCGCAATTATCTTGAACGTCAAAAAGAGAAATAATTTTGAAAACATTTATTATTTTATTTTCAACATTTTTGATATTTGGTTGTGCTGCACGCCTAAACTCCAATCCTGGTTTTTCTATAGGCAGTACAACTTCCAAAAATTTATTCATTGATTCGTCACAGTTTTCAAACCGAACAATCAAGTTGCGCATCAGAAACTCTTCTGGTGACCCAGATTTTGATTTGTCGAGATTTCGCAATTCGATTGAGAACGGATTCCGAAGTGCAGGATATAGCATCAGTGATCAAAATTATGGAATAATAGTTGATGTTAATGCTTTCCAATTCCAAAGTGTATCGAGAGCCAATATAAGTACCAGTCGAGGGTTAGGATTGCTGCTAGGCGGTGTTGCTGGCTACGAGTTGTCAAAACGATCTGACAATATAAGCTCAGCCAGCGGTATTATTCTAGGTGCAATTGCTGGATCAAGCCTTGAAGAAATTGTTCGCTACCATGGAGAAACGTGGACATATATTGCATTATGCGATGTTAATATCGGAATTATTCGAATGAAAAACGTCGAGAAAGACCGCTTCATAATAGGTGGCAATAAAATTGAGTATCCTTTATCGGATGATGTGGATACATATACAAATTTTGCATACAAAGACACTATTCGAATTGCCGCATATGCAGGAGATGATCCATCTCGTTCTCGACAAACAATTGATGCATTACTAGATAGACTAGGGCGCATAGTTGGTAATTTGTTATAGCGTAAAATTTATTGCAGTTTTTTTAATTTAGTTTTTTTGTTGTTCGAGCCCCATCAGTCGCCCAAAAAAATCAAATACTTAAGCCACCTCCGGGTGGCTTTTCTTTTTTCCGGCAAGCACCAGGAAAGCAGTGACCTTGCCTTTCGCTATCTTCGGTCGTTTAGATCACTCCTGGCGCCGCCGGAATACCCAGCTTTTTTCGTCGGACACGTTCGGCTCAAAGGCGTAACCGTCGTAGTCAAAATCTTTCAGGCTTTCCGGCTCGGTCAGCCGGTTGACCGTGGCAAAGCGCGTCATCAAGCCACGCGCACGCTTGGCGTAAAAGCTGATGATTTTGTACTTGCCAGCTTTCCAGTCCTCGAACACCGGCTGGATCAACTGGCCTTTGATCTTTCGCCCGACCGCTGCCTTGAAATACTCCTCGGAAGCAAGGTTGACCGCAACAGGTCGCTGCATCTCGGCCAGTTCGGCATTAATCGCATCGACCAGTTGCTCGCCCCAGAAAGCGTAAAGATCTTTGCCGCCTTGATTGGCAAACTTGGTGCCCATTTCCAGCCGGTAAGGCTGCATCAGGTCGAGCGGCCTGAGGATGCCGTAGAGACCAGAAAGAATGCGCACCTGTTTTTGCGCAAAATCGAGGTCATCGGCGCTCAGTGTCTTGGCGTCAATACCGTCGTAAACATCGCCATCAAAAGCCAACACCGCCTGCTTCGCATTGTCCGGAGAGAACGGTAGCGACCAGTCGGCATAACGCCCGAAGTTGAGCTGCGCCAGCGGATCGGAGAGATCCATCAACTGGGCAATAGCGGCTGGCGATAACTTGCGCAGCTGCTTGATAAGCGCTTCCGACTGCTTCAGAAACGCTGGCCGGGTGAACGCAGCCACATGCGGCGGCGTCTTGAAATCGAGAGATTTGGCAGGGGAGAGAAAGATCAGCATGGCTTCAATTTTGTGCATTGCGATGCAGTAGATTTTAGCGCTGGTAAAATTCAATCTTTGAATTTTCTGGAAATCCCATGAAACGAACCCGCTTCGGCTCGCGCGACCGCCTTTCACGCGATGCTGCTGAACTCCAGCGCCTGTCCATCGGTCTTTCCGATTCCGGTGGCAAACTGGAAGATAGCTACTGGGAAACCCAGCTTGCCGAAATCGTCGATAGCCTGTTGAAAAACGGTGCTGAAGACGACATCAATACCGCCCTCGATCGCCTCTTCGAAGCCAATCCGCGCGCCCACGACGAGCTCGCTGATATGGTTGAATCGCGCGCCGAAACTGGCCGCACCGAACTCAAAGGCCAGGCCTTCGATATTCAGCTCTTTGCCGCGCCGGTACTCGCCTGGTCGCGCTTCTCGATTCCCTCAAGCGCGCTACCCAAAGCGACTGTTGCAGCCTTGACGGCACACCTTGGCGCGCATGTTTTCGGTGCCGATGTCCGGCTTGCGCTGGCCGATTACCTGTTTAGCCCGGATCAGTTGCCGCGCAGTTTTTGCGATACCTGGCAGATGACCCAGGCGCTTGGTGCAGCCACGCTGGCCGGCCAGCATCTGGCAGTCGACACCGAAGGCATGCCGGAAACCAACCGTTTTTTGTCCGACGTGCGTTATCTCGTCGGCAGCATTGCCGTGCCACACGGCAAACCGCTGTTTCGCTGGAACGAGAAGGATGGCAACAAGGAAACCGCGCTCAAGGAATGGATCAAGCAGGGCGGCCCCAATCTCGAACCGCTACTCACCGGCTGCGCCTGGCAACCGCTGCTGCCGGACGCTTATCACGCCGGCTGCCGCAATGCCGACCGCCTCTCGCGCCCTTATTCGCTGAAGGCTTCGGTGGCTTTCCTGCAAACCATGCTCGGCCTGATGCCGGATGATATTCGCGCCGTCGTCGGCCCCTGCTACGACCGTCGCATGGAAGAATACCGCGTCGGCCTCGGCCCGAAAGACAAGGATGAAACCTTCCATGGCATCGTCTGGCCGCTGCTTGGCGCCGAAGATGAAGCGACCGATGCCGCCAGCGAAATTGAGGCTGTTTTGCGTGAGGCCGGCGTTCAGGATGTGGTTTTTCTCAACCATCATTTCCCGATGGAATTCTGCGACGACTGCGGTGCCCCGCTCTTCCCCAACCCTGAGGCCGAACTGGTACACGCCGAAATGCCGGAGCAGGCTATCGCCAACTCGCAAGCCCTGCATTGATGAGCCAGTCGTCGAACGCTGACTGGCTGGCGCGCAGCCAGGCCGCCGTCTGGCACCCGTGCACGCAGATGCAACACCACGCAGATAGCGGCTCGCCGACGCACCTGCCGCTGGTGCCCATTTCGCATGGCAAAGGCGCCTGGCTCTATGATTTTGACGGCAAGCGTTACCTCGACGGGATCAGCTCGTGGTGGACCAATCTTTTCGGCCACGCCAACCCGCGCATTAACGCCGCCTTACGAGAACAACTGGAAACGCTTGAGCACGTAATGCTGGCCGGCTTCACTCATCAGCCGGTGGTCGAACTTTCCGAACGTTTATCAGCGTTGACCGCAGGAACCCTTGGGCACGCGTTCTACGCCTCGGATGGTGCTTCAGCAACCGAGATCGCGCTAAAAATGAGCTTTCATTACTGGCGAAATGTCGGCCGGCCGGAGAAGACCCGGTTTCTCTGCCTGCAAGGCAGCTACCACGGCGAAACCGCCGGTGCGCTGGCGGTGACTGATGTCGCCATCTTCAAGGATGCCTACGCGCCGCTCGTTCGTGCCGCAACGGTCATGCCTTCGCCGGATTTTCGTCAGGCTGAAGCCGGCGAGTCACCGGCAGACGTTGCCCGCCGCGCCGCTGCCGCACTCGAGTCCCACCTTGAACGTCATGGCCAGCACATTGCCGCCCTCATCGTCGAGCCTTTGGTGCAAGGCGCCGCCGGCATGGTGATGTATGACCCGGAATACCTGCGACTCGCCCGCCAGCTTTGCGACCGCCACGAAGTCCACTTGATTTGCGACGAAATCGCTGTTGGCTGCGGCCGCACCGGCTCCTTCTTCGCTCACGAACAGGCCGGCATCCGGCCTGATTTAATGTGTTTATCAAAAGGCATTTCCGGCGGCTACCTGCCCCTTTCCATCGTCTTGAGCAGCGACAGGATTTACAACGCCTTCTTGGACGACTCAGTCGCCCGCGCCTTCCTGCACTCGCACTCCTACACCGGCAACCCCCTCGCCTGCCGCGCAGCACTGGCGACGCTGGATATTTTTGCGGAAGACGACATTGTTGCGGTCAACCGCCAAAAAGCGGCAAAAATTGCGTCGGCTCTCGCTCCGCTGGCCGGGTATCGGCAAGTCAAACACCTGCGCCAGCGCGGCATGATCGCCGCCTTTGACGTCGCAACCAGCGACCCCCACTTCTCCCGCAAGTTTTACCGCGCCGCGCTAAGTCACGAGGCGCTGATCCGGCCAATCGGCAACACGGTTTACCTGATGCCACCGTACATCGTCAGCGATGAGGAAATCTTACATTTAGGGAATGCCATCAGCGGCGCGCTGGCCGAGGCGCTCATTTAACCGGCAAGCTTTAACTCGGCTCGAAATCAATTTCCCCGGTGAATCCCTCGTTCCCCGGCAGCACTTTGATCGCACTAACAGCTGCCATCATCGCTTCTGTTTCGCCACCGCGCACTGAAAACTGATCCGAGGCCGGCATCGGCGCGCCGGCCGACATCGGAATAATGCTGGCATTGCCCTGCCCGCGCACGCTGCCAAAATCAGCTACCAAAAAATATTTACGATACATCTCTGCACCGTCATCTGCGGTGCGGGTCAGTTTCAGTGTGGCATTGATCATCGGGAAAGCCCTTTGTGCAAGGAGAAATGAGAAAAATCAGGCGGCAAACGATACTATGGCGGCTGTGCCGCGCTTGTCGACAAAAACATCACCAGCACCCTTTTTCAATTTTCGACGGATATCACGATGGACTATAAGCCCTTTGTTTTTCTCGCCTGCGCTGATCGGGATTTTGTTCTGCGGGTCAAGGATGCGCTGACCACTCACGTCAATCTCAACATTTTTTACAGCGGTCAAGAGTGCAAACAGGCGCTGGCCAAGCAGCAACCTCATGCCATGATCCTCGACAGCAGCCTGCCTGACCTTGATGGCTACGCCCTGCATCAGGCGATTCGGGATGATTTTGATACCTCGGACATCTATCAACTATTGCTATGTACGGAAGCCCAAGCCGGGCGCGATGACATGGTCGCCGACGATTTTGTGCTCAAGCCACTCGCCGATGCGGTTTTCCTGAAAAAGATCGCGTTACTTAAGACAATTCTGGACAACCGCCAGCGCGCCAGCGAGCAGATGTCTTATGCGCAGAGTGTTGCGATGACCGCCATGTCGAGCATGGGCGAACTCGGTATTGTCATGGAGTTCATGTCGAAGAGTTTTGCCTGCCGCAGCATTCAGACGGTCGGCAATCTTGCCCTGAGCGCCATCAAACAATATGACCTCGACAGCATTATCTATTTCTCCTGGGAAGGTGAAAGCTATATCGCCAAAACTGACGGCGCTGATGTTTCACCGGAAGATCGTGAGCAAGTTTTGCAATTGCGCCCGCTCGGCCGCCTGCTTGAGCTCAACGGTCAGCTGGTAGTGAATTTCGAGCACACCACCGTTCTGATCAAACAACTGCCTGACGACAGCGCCGTCTGCGGCCGCCTGCGCGACAACATTGCGATGCTCTGCGAAGGGGTCGATGCCCGCGTTACCGGCCTGCTGATGGAGAACGACAACCTGCTCAAGCAGCAAGGCATTCGCTACGCGGTGAACGAAATTCGCGATTCCGTCGCCAACCTCCATCAACGCCAGCTCGCCTACCTCGCCGCCGGCCGCGACATGATCGGCCAGGTCACCTATGACTTCGAAGAGACTTTCCTGCATCTTGGCCTGATGCCGGAAGTTGAAAATCTCCTGATCAGTCAACTCGTCACCCTGCGCCAACGCATGGCCGAACTCTGGTCGCAACCGGGCGAAGTCGAAGCCAAGTTGCAGAGCGTAGTGACTGCGCTCGAGGTGCTAGCCGGTGATGTATCGGCGACTGATTCAGTCGTGAGTTAAACGCTGCACGCCGTGCTTCAACCAGCTCACACCGCTTGATCGCCCCGGCTCCAACGAACACACTTGACGTATACACAACAAAGGAAGCTCCATGACCTACGCCCGTGTTTTTCAGTCCGGCAACAGCCAGGCCGTTCGTCTTCCCAAGGAATTCCGTCTGAATGTCGAACGGGTGGAGATTTTCCGGCCTGGCGATGAAATCGTGTTGCGCGAAGCGCCGGTGGGCGCCACCGCCATCTTCGACGCACTAGCCAGTCTACCCGCCGACTTCATGGCTGATGGCCGCGACGATACACCGCCGCAAGAGCGGGAAGTGCTCTGCGAGTGCCCGTTGTCTGGCATTGTGAATTCGTCTTTGCACCACGGTTTGCCGATTGAAAACCGGGGCAACAACGGCGACTGATGCATTCCCCATCTTGCCAAACTTGGAACCTGAATAATGAACAGCTCACTTGAAGCAGAGCGCGCCACTGAATTACTTGCTGCTCTCCGCAAACATATTCTCAGCGAAGGGGGGCTGGTCATCGGCTACATCGCAGCCGCTGAAATGATCGGCTTGGACGGCGACTACTGCCGCCACTTGGGACAAGTCGTGAGTCGAATCGACCGAGCTTGTTTTGATGCCGGCTTACCGATGCTGACGCTCCACTGGGTTCGTTCCCCTGACGGAAATATCAACGGCGAGGCTTTTAATGGTTCCGTAACCGGCGTATCCAAACTGTGGGGTTCTTTTAACCAAGAGATACTAGACAAAGCAGCCAATTTCCAATGGTCAGCAACAGACTTCGACCTCGTCCAATCCTCACTCGACAAATTGCCGAAGGTTGGCGCCAAAACACTCTGGACAGCCCTTGAAACCAAGATTACGCAGAAGGGCACACCGTTCATTCGCCACAATCTGCATCGACGCTTGCGTCAAGTAGACGCTCAAACAAGAACCTCATGATCGAACGCCGTCTCGCCTCCGAACTCTCCGAAATCGCCAGCGCCGGCCTGACGCGCCGCCGCCGCGTCCTTGACGCACCCTGCGGACGAATCGCTACGGTCGACGGCAAAAATGTGCTGAATTTTGCGAGTAATGATTACCTGGGCCTCGCCGGCAACACCGAGATTGCGCAAGCCATGGCCAACGGCGCTATTCAATGGGGTGCCGGCAGTGGCGCTTCACATCTGGTCAGCGGCCATCTGGCGCCGCATGAAGCGCTGGAAAAGGAAATCGCCGCCTTTACCGACTTTCCGCGTGCCCTGACCTTTTCCACCGGCTACCTCGCCAACCTTGCCGTCACGCCAACCCTGGCCGGACGCGGCGCTGCCGTGTTTGCCGACAAACTCAACCACGCCTCGCTGATCGACGCCATGCAACTGGCTAAGTCGCAAGGGGCAGAGGTTCAGCGCTACCCGCACAACGACATCGCGGCGCTCGAAAAAATGCTCGCCGCCAGTGTCGCACCGACCAAATTAATCATCAGCGATGCCGTTTTCAGCATGGATGGCGATATCGCGCCGCTACCCGCCCTCTTTGCCCTGGCCGAGCGTTACGATGCCTGGCTGATCATCGACGACGCACATGGTTTTGGCATCCTCGGGCAACACGGCAAGGGCAGCCTCGCTCACTTCAACCTGCCGGCGTCACCGCGCATCCTGCTGATGGGCACACTGGGCAAGGCGGCCGGTGTCGGCGGAGCATTTGTCGCCGGCTCGCCAACTGCCATCGAATACCTGCTGCAAAAAGGCCGCAGCTATATTTTCACCACCGCGCAGCCGCCGGCGATTGCCTGCGCCTTGTCAAAAAGCTTGCAACTGATTCGTGAAGGCGTCGCCCTGCGCGCCAGTTTGATGGCTCGAATCGCCCAATTGCGTGACGGACTGAGCCTGCTTCCGCTCAAATTACTGCCCTCAATGACCGCCATTCAGCCGCTCATCGTTGGCGAAAACGAAGCCGCCGTCGCCCTTGCCCAAGCACTCTGGGAGCGTGACCTGTGGGTGCCGGCAATCCGTCCGCCGACGGTGCCCAAAGGCACCGCGCGCCTGCGCATCTCCCTTTCGGCCGCGCACACCGAAGCCGACGTAGCCGCGCTGATCGCCGCTCTGAAAGCGCTGACATGAGCCAGCCACTGTTTTGCCTTCCCGGCTGGTGTCTCGGACGCGGCCCGCTGGTTGCTACGGTCAACGCCGTAAACGGGCAGTTTTTTGACCTTCCCGGCTACGGCAATACGCCACTGATTAACGATTTTTACGCGGCAGCCGATGCCCTCGCCAGTCATTTGCCGGCCGGAAGTACGCTGCTCGGCTGGTCGCTCGGCGCGCAAATAGCCATCGCCATCGCCGCCCGTGCGCCGGAAAAAGTCGGCAAGCTGATTCTCGTTGCCGGCACCGCCTCGTTTATCCAGCGCGACAAGTGGCCGCACGCCGTGCCACCTGAGCTGCTTGCCGACTTCAGCACCGGTGTAGCCAGCGATGTCGAAGCGCTGCTGCCGCGCTTTGTCGGCGGCTTCAATCGCGGTGACGATAAAGCCAAGGCGGTCACGCTGACACTGCTCAAACAGGCCGACCCGCGTCCGCCAGCCACCACGCTGGCGACTGGCCTGACCTGGCTGCGTGATGTTGATCTGCGCGACCTGGCGCCACAGGTACAAGCCCCTACCCTGCTCATCCACGGCAGCGCCGATCCGCTGATGCCACCGGCCGCCGCCGAAGAACTGGCGGCCCTGATTCCCAACGCGCAACTGAGCATCATCGCCGGCTGCGCGCACGCCCCTTTCATTTCCCGGCCGGATATTTTCAACGAACGGCTGCGCAAATTTCTTGATGAATAAACCCTCCAAAGCGCGCATTCGCCAGTCTTTCGAGCGCGCCGCCAGCACTTACGACAGCGCCGCAGAGATCCAGCGCACCATCTGCCGGCAACTTGCCGATAGCTTGCCGCCAGCCTTGGCACCCGGGCGCGTGCTCGACGCCGGTTGCGGCACCGGCTTCGCCCTTGATCTGCTGCGCCAATGCTTCCCCAATGCCGAGCAGATCGCGCTGGATTTCGCCCCGGCAATGCTGAAACGCATCAGCACCCCCTGCTGCCGTCTGGTCGGTGATCTTGAACAACTACCTTTAGCCAGCGCCAGCGTCGACCTCTACTGGTCGAGTCTCGCCGTGCAATGGTGCGCACTGCCGGCAGTCCTGGCCGAAGCCCGCCGCGTGCTCCGTGCGCATGGCCGGCTCACCCTGGCCAGCCTCGGCCCACAAACTTTTCACGAACTGCGGCGGGCTTTTTCCGGTGTCGATCAACATCAACACACCTTGAGTTTTCACGATTGCGATGAAATCCACCGCTTGGCACTGGCTGCCGGTTTTGTTGCGGTCAACATCAAGAACAGCCCGAAAATTGTCTATTACAGCGATTTCAAAACCCTGCTCCATGCCGTCAAGGCAATCGGCGCCAACCAGCTCGGCGACGGGCGGCGGACCAGCCTGATGAGCCGCGTCGCCTACCGCCGCGCCGAAGCCGCCTACGAAGCATTACGCACGGCAGGCGGCCTGCCGCTTACCTACGACCTGATAACCCTGAACGCTCACGCATGAAAAATGCCTATTTCCTGACCGGCACCGACACCGGTATTGGCAAAACTTTCATTACCTGCGCGCTGCTCGAACGCGCCCGCCAGCTTGGTCTCACAGCTGCCGGCCTCAAACCGGTGGCGGCCGGCACCGATGCCGACGGCAAAAATGACGATGTCGAAAATATCCGCGCAGCGAGCAGCCTCGCTTTACCCGATCGGATCATCAACCCGTATTGTTTTTCGGCGGCCGTCGCGCCGCACATTGCGGCTGCCGAAGAAGGCATTGACATTAATTTCGCAATAATCGCAGCGGCCTGCACAACAGCGGCAGCGCAAGCCGATCTGCTGATTGTCGAAGGTGTTGGCGGATTTCGTGTGCCTTTGGGCGTTGACCGTGACAGTGCCGATCTTGCTGTCATGCTTGGCCTGCCGGTGATTCTGGTCGTTGGTATGCGTCTGGGTTGCATTAACCACGCGCTGCTCAGTGCTGAAGCAATCATGCAGCACCAATTGAAGATTGTCGGCTGGGTCGCCAACCGGATCGACCCGGCGATGGCGCGTTTTGATGAAAATCTGGCAACGCTGAAAAGCCTGCTTTCAGCCCCGCTGCTCGGTGTTGTGCCGTTTGACCCGGCCGCCAATAGCGCCGGGGCATCCGCTTATCTCGATTTACCCGCCAATCTCACGCTTTAAGACCTCGGCCACCTCGCGCAAACGCGCCTGCATGGCGGCAATCGCGGCTTCTACATCATTCGTATCACCTGCCCTGAGGCGGCTCTCAGACGCAGCAGCCATTTCAGCACCATCTTCGTCGGCAAAGGTCGCCAGCAAACCCTTGACGGTATGCACCTCGCGCAACAGCGTCGGCTGATCGCCTGCCGCCAGGGCGCTCGACAAGGCCGCACAATTGTTATCAACGTCCTGAAGATACATGTCGATCATCATCAACAGAATTTCTTCGTCATCACCAAGACGTTCAAGGATGACCGGTCTGTTCAAACTATAGGCAAGCATTTTTTACGCTCCTGAGTACGACGGAGGATTTTAGAGTTGCGGTGCGATCTCGTCCTGGAAGCGCTGGCGAATCTTGATGACATCATCCCAGCCGGCGAGGAAAGCTTCGACGCACATCGGATCAAAATGTTTGCCGCGCCCTTCCTCGAGAAAAACCACGGCATCTTCAAGAGACCAGGCCTTTTTGTACGGACGCTCGGAGGTCAGTGCGTCAAAGACATCGGCCACGGCAACAATTCGCCCGAAGAGTGGAATCGACTTGCCAGCAAGTTGATGGGGATAGCCTGAACCATCATATTTTTCGTGGTGACTGATGGCAATCTCGGCGCCGGCACTGATAGTTTCCGAGCTGCTGCCTGCCAGCAGTTCATGGCCAAGGCGCGCATGCCCCTTCATGATTTCAAATTCATCGTGGGTCAGTTTGCCAGGCTTGAGCAGGATGTAATCGGGAATGCCGATCTTGCCGACGTCGTGCATCGGTGCAGCTTCGAGAATCAGGCGCTGCTGCTTACCGTCGAGCCCGAGATTGCGGGCAACAACTTGCGAGTAATAGGCCATGCGCTGAATGTGCGCGCCGGTTTCCGGATCTCGAAACTCGGCAGCGCGCGAAATACGGAAGATCAGTTCTTTTTCGCGATCGCGGATATCAGCGGTTCTGGCAGCGACCTCGGCCTCGAGATGCGAGGCGCGATCCGCCAGGTACTTCTGGCCGGTACGTAGCGACAACATGTTGCGCGAGCGGGCAGAAAACTCGGCGCGGTCGATCGGCTTGTTCAAGAAATCATTGGCGCCGCCCATTAGGGCCTCGTAACGCACATCTTTCTGATCATTCGCCGTAATCATCAGCACCGGAATTTCATTGCGCCCGTGCAACGCACGGAAAGCTGCAATGAACTGCAATCCATCCATATCCGGCATCATGTAATCAACAATCACCAAGTCAGGCACGTTTGCCTTGCACCATTCAAACGCTTTGACCGGGTTGTCGAAAAGCACCGGATCGCAGTCTCCCAGCTTCAATACCAGGGCCTTGATCAGGGTCAGGTTGATCTCGCTGTCGTCAATGATTAGTACGGTATGCATGATTTTCCCGAACGTCAGAAGGGCAAAACCTGAAGTATATAATGCACATCTATGAAACTACTTTTCGACCTCTTCCCCGTCATCCTATTTTTTGCCACCTTTAAATACTCCGAAAAAAATCCGGAGCTGGCTGCAAGCTGGGTTTCGTCCTTAATCGGCTCTGCTGCGGTCGACCCGAAAATTGCCCCGATTTTATTGGCCACTGTGGTCGTTATTATCGCGACTATCGCCCAGATCGCCTGGGTTGCATTCCGCCATGGCAAGGTCGACAAAATGCTCTGGGTCAGCCTGGTTCTGGTTGTCTTTTTTGGTGGCATGACGCTGATTTTCCAGGACGAATCCTTCATCAAGTGGAAACCGACCATCCTTTACTGGGTCTTTGCCGGCAGCATGGGTTTCGCCGCGCTGGTGATGAAAAAGAATGCGATTAAAGCAATGCTTGGCGAACAAATGAACTTACCGGAGCCGGTATGGATCAGAGTTAATCTGGCATGGATCGGATTCTTTGTCGTGATGGGCATCCTCAATCTGGTGGTTGCCTTCAACTTCCCGACTGATGTCTGGGTCAATTTCAAACTTTTCGGCGGCATGGGACTGATGCTCGTTTTTGTAGTCATCCAGGGCTTGCTGCTGGCAAAATATATTGAGGAAAAACCATAATGCTTTACGCCATCATTGGTGAAGATCGCGCCGGCACGCTGGATCAACGCATGGCTGCCCGCCCGGCACACGTTGCGCGTTTGCAGGCACTCCAGGCCGAAGCCCGCCTGATTCTCGCCGGCCCCTGCCCGGCGGTTGATTCGCCCGACCCCGGCCCGGCCGGCTTCTCCGGCAGCATCATCATTGCCGAGTTCGACTCGCTGGCGTCCGCCAAAGCCTGGGCCGATGCCGACCCCTATGTAGCGGCCGGCGTTTACGAAAAAGTTACCGTCAAACCCTTCAAGAAGGTTCTACCGGCGTGAGCGCTGAAATCGCCGAACAACTGCGCGAGCGTCTGGGCAGCTTGCAGCCGCTCAAAATAGTCATTGAAGATGAGTCACATCGCCACGCTGGACATGCCGGCGCGCGCGAAGGCGGCCATTACAATCTGGAAATTGTTGCCGAGGTTTTTAGCGGCAAAAATACCGTCGCCCGCCATCGCCTGATTTATGATGCGGCGGGAGACTTGATGCGGCGTGGCATTCATGCGCTGAGCATCCGTGCATTCGCCCCCGGCGAAGTATAATCAATGAGTTTTCATCAATTATTCAAGGAACCGTCCATGTTGAAGCTTTCCCGTCTGGCCTCGCTGCTGGTCGCTGCCACCATTATTTCCGCTCCTGCCTTTGCCCAGAACAAGGCAGCTTTCGCCACCGTCAACGGCCAGGCGATCCCGCAATACGTCTACGACGCCTTTGTCGCTGAACAAAAAGCGCAGGGCGCGCCTGACTCTCCCGAGTTGAAGAACGCCGTCAAGGAAGAACTGGTTCGCCGCGAAATTCTGGTTCAGGAAGCCAAGAAAAAAGGCCTCGATAAAAAGCCGGAAATGCAGGGACAAATGGAACTCGCCAAGCAGGCCGTCCTGATTCGCGCCTTCCTTGGTGATTACGTCAAGGCTCACCCGATCAGCGATGCACAGCTCAAGTCTGAGTACGAGGCAATTTCTGCCAAACAGGGCAGCACTGAATACAAGGCTCGCCATGTTCTCGTCGAGAAAGAGGACGACGCCAAGGCAATTATCACCAAGCTCGGCAAGGGTGAGAAATTCTCCGATCTAGCCAAACAATCAAAAGACCCCGGCTCCAAAGACAAGGGCGGCGAACTCGGCTGGAGCGCACCTAGCGCCTACGTCAAGCCTTTCGGCGAAGCGCTGGTCCAGTTAAAGAAGGGTGACTACACCAAAACCCCGGTCAAGACCGATTTTGGCTACCACGTCATTCAGCTCGACGACTCCCGCCCGCTTACCCCGCCACCTTTCGAGCAGGTCAAGCCACAGCTTCAACAACGTGCAGCCCAGCAGCAGGTCGAAGAACTGGTCAAGGACCTGCGGACGAAGGCCAAGGTTAACTGATCAGCTTTCGCGTATGTGACAATGCCCACCCGCAGGTGGGCTTTTTTATTGGTGGAGACGCTTTTGTTTGGTTTGAAAAAACTTTTTGGCAGCAAGGAAGTCCCTGCTGCCAAAACGCCGCTGATCGCTCGCAAGGAGGATGCTAGCGGCAGCTTTCTTCGCCGTGAAGTGATTTTTGATCGAAAACACCGCCCTAGCGGGCACATTTTCTATCTACAGGATGAATCGCTGCTAGCCTGCGCAGCCACCCCTTTGCAGGAAAAGCTCGATGGGGAATTACTCGCCACGCTGATTTCCAGCAAGGATGCCTGGAACACTCAGCCCGCCTTCATTCCACTCAGCAGCGCCGCGCTCTGGCACCCGGCAGTCGACCGTCTGCCGCAGAAAAACGTCGTGCTCAACATTCATCTCGCGGCTGAAGAAAATGATGCTGAAAAGCTGGCCGGCCGTCTGGCCGATCTGCGCAGCCGCAATCTCCAGATCGGCATCGTCCGCCAACCGCAGCACGCATGCTTTGGCGCCGCGATGGAACAAGCTGATTTCGCAGTGATCAATGTTGCCAACACCGAGGCGGCGTCGGTGCGCGACTTCTCTGCCGCCGTGCGTGCGCGTGAAAAGTGCAACCCGACCGCCCTGCTTGGCCTCGGCATTGAAACACTTGACGAACATAAACTTTGCCACACTTGGCACTTTGAGGGTTTTCATGGCGCATTTGCCGCCCGTGGCGCACCGCACCCGAATCAAGCTCACGCCGATCCACACAAGGTGCAGTTACTCAACCTGATGCGCCTCGTCCAGAGCGATGCCGAAACCGAAGAGATCGCCGCCGGACTCAAGCAGGATCCACTCCTCACCTTCCGTATCCTGCGCTACCTGAATTCACCAGCGCTGGGCCTAAACCATCAGATTGAATCGATCCATCAGGCAATCACCATCCTCGGCCGTCAGCGCCTTTCGCGCTGGCTGGCGGTGCTGCTCTTTTCAGTGCGTGAGCCGGATTTTGCCGATTGGTTGCTGGTTGAAAGCGCCCTCACCCGTGGTCGCTTGATGGAGTTGCTCGGGGCAGAAAGCATGCCCGGTCACGCCCACGATCCACTTTTTATCACTGGTATTTTTTCTTGCCTTGATCGCCTGCTGCGCCGGCCGATGGCGGAAGCAATTGCCCTCTTGCCACTGCCAAATGAAGTGTGCGATGCATTGCTGCACGGCAACGGCCCATACGCAGATTTGCTGGCACTGGCAAAAGCCAGTGAATCCTTCGATCTTGAGCGCATCTCTAGCGCCGCCAAAATCGCCGGTCTGGCACCGGACAAAGTGAATCACGCCTTGCTGGCGGCCACTGCCTGGGCCAGCGAAGTAACCGATCACTGGGAATAAACTACAACTGGTATTCCGCCCCGCCGCCCTGCATGGCCAGATCAACCGCATGCCGGCTGAGGTGCGGGGCAAAGCGCTCGATAAAGTCATAGTCGAAACGGCGTAAATAAGTACCCCGGCGCAAGGCCAGGCGCGTCGTGTTGGATTCGAAGAGATGTGCGGCATCAAGCGCCTGTAGCCCGGCATCGCGCCGTGTATCGTAGGCGAGCGCCGAAATGATGCCAAGCCCTAGCCCCAGACTAACGTACGTCTTGATCACGTCGGCATCGAGGGCAGTGAGCACGACATTGGGCGAGGCGGCAATCCGCTCGAAAGCCTGATTGATGTGCGAGCGTCCGGAAAAAGCGGTGTCGTAAGTAATCAGCGGCCATTTCACCAATTCGCTCAAGGACAACGACTGCTGTTTGAGAATCGGATGTCCATCCGGAGCGATCACACAGTGGCTCCACTGGCGCACCGGCAGCGTAATGAGTTGCGGATAGCGGTCGAGCGCCTCGGTGGCAATCCCGATATCAGCATCGCCATTGACCACCCATTCAGCAATTTGCGTCGGGTTACCTTGATGCAACTCGAGCTTGACGCCGGGACGCTCGCTGATGAAATCACGTACGACCAGTGGCAGGGCATAACGCGCCTGGGTGTGCGTGGCGGCCAGAACCAGCCGCCCGCTATTGCCGGTAGCGAATTCGCCACTCGCCCGTTTGAGATTTTCTGCCTCGCGCAGGATCTGTTCGGCACTGGCGAGAATGGCCTTACCCGGTTCAGTAACACCGGTAAAGCGCTTGCCGCTGCGCTCAAAAATCGTCACCCCCAATTCATCTTCCAGCAGTTTTACCTGCTTTGAAATACCGGGTTGCGAGGTGAACAATGTCTCGGCGGCCTCGGAGACATTAAGCCCCTGACGCTGGATTTCGAGGATGTAACGCAGTTGCTGAAGTTTCATGGCGGCACTTAATAACTGAACGATATAACAATCTAACTCAATATTCTTTTTGATTCAAATTGTCGCTGCTACGATGCCCGCCATGGACATTCTCTACACCGTTTCTGGATTCGCTGTTGGCGTCATCGTCGGGCTGACCGGCGTCGGCGGCGGCTCGCTGATGACACCGCTACTAGTGCTGGTTTTTGGCGTGCCGCCAGCCACCGCCGTTGGCACCGATTTACTTTACGCCGCGCTGACCAAAGCCGGCGGCACTGTCGCGCACGGCAACAAGGGTCATATCGACTGGCGCATTACCGGCCGTTTAGCACTCGGCAGCATCCCGGCCGCCGCCATCACACTTTATGTACTGTCACAGCTCCCCAAGAGCAACAATGTGATTGGCGCGCTGATTTCACACGGCCTGGGTTTCGCGCTGGTGCTGACAGCAGTTGCGATTCTTTTTGGCCGCAAGTTGCGCGACTACGCCGCCAAGCACGATGACTCAAGCTTGCGCCAGCAACACCTCGGCAAAATTACCGTCGCTGTTGGCGTCGTTCTTGGTGTGCTGGTCACCATTTCATCCGTTGGCGCCGGCGCGCTGGGTGTTGCTGCACTCTTCTTCCTCTACCCAAAGCTGCCGACGATCAGAATCGTTGGCTCCGATATCGCCCACGCTGTCCCGCTCACCCTGGTTGCCGGCCTCGGCCATTGGCTGCTCGGCGGCGTCGATTGGGCCTTGCTCGGCGCCCTGCTGCTCGGTTCGCTGCCCGGCATCTGGCTCGGCACGCAAGTCTCCGCAAAAATCCCTGAACACGTTTTACGCCGTGTGCTGGCCTCAGTGCTGGTCATCATCGGCGGCAAATTGATCATCGCCTAACGGACATGATTTTGAGCAGACACCCCCGAAAGATGAAAATCACGCCCGTTTCCCTCTCCCCCGACCCCTCTCCCGCTTGCGGGCGAGGGGAGGCAATTGAAGCCGCTACGCGACTTTCACGCTAAGGAAATCCCATGTACCAATACGATGCCATCGACCACCAGATCGTTAACCAGCGGGTTGCCCAATTCCGTGACCAGGTCAGTCGCTGGAAATCCGGCGAACTGAGCGATGACGAATTCCGCCCGCTGCGCCTGCAAAACGGCCTCTACTTACAGCGCCACGCGCCAATGCTGCGGATTGCCGTGCCTTACGGCATGATGAATACGACCCAACTGCGCAAACTTGCCTTCATTGCCCGCACCTACGACAAGGGCTACGGCCACTTCACGACGCGCCAGAACATTCAGTTCAACTGGCCGAAAGTCGAAGATACGCCGGAAATTCTCGCCCATCTTGCCGAAGTTGAAATGCACGCCATTCAAACCTCCGGCAGTTGCGTCCGCAACATCACCACCGACCAATACGCCGGTGTCGCCGCCGACGAATTGATCGACCCGCGTCCGCTGGCGGAAATCCTGCGCCAGTGGAGCACTTTCCATCCGGAATTCGCTTTCCTGCCGCGCAAGTTCAAGATTGCTATCTCCGGCACCCAAGAAGACCGCGCACTGACCTGGTTCCACGATATCGGCCTGCATTTACAGGTGGTAGAGGGTGAAATTGGCTTCCGCGTTTTAGTCGGCGGCGGACTGGGACGGACGCCGATTCGCGGCCAGGTGCTGCGCGAGTTTCTGCCCTGGCAGCACCTGCTGACGTATTGCGAAGCCATCCTGCGCGTGTACAACCTCGAAGGCCGGCGCGACAACGCCTACAAGTCACGGATCAAGATTCTCGTCCAGGCGCTCGGCATTGAGGCCTTTGCCAAGTTGGTTGACGCCGAATGGGCGCACCTCAAAGATGGCCCGGCAACCATTACGCAAGCCGAGTTCGACCGCGTTGCCGGGCACTTTGGCGCGCCGGCCTATGAACCGACGCCGGCTTACGAAATGCACAGCGAAAAAGGCTTCAAAAACTGGGTTGACCGCAACACTTCTACCCATAAGCGCGCCGGCTACACGACTGTCACCCTGTCCCTGAAAAAGCACGGCATTCCGCCCGGCGACATCAGCGCCAAGCAAATGGAAATCGTCGCCGATCTCGCCGACCAGTTCAGCTTTGGCGAGCTGCGCATCAGCCATGAGCAGAACATCATTCTGGCCGACGTCAAGCGATCCGAGCTTTTCAGCGTCTGGCAGATCGCCCGCAACAGTGGGCTGGCGACACCCAATCTCGGGCTGCTCACCGGCGTCATCTGCTGCCCCGGCGGAGATTTCTGCGAGCAGGCCAATGCCAAATCGATCCCGCTGGCCGGCGCTATTCAGGCGCGTTTCGACGATCTCGATTATTTGTTCGACATTGGTGAGGTCGACCTAAATATTTCTGGCTGCATCAACGCCTGCGGCCATCATCACGTCGGCCACATTGGTGTTCTTGGCGTCGACAAGAACGATGCAGAGTTTTATCAGATCACTTTGGGTGGCCGCCAAGGCAACACTGCGCAAGTCGGCAAGATCATCGGCCCGGCGCTCCCGGCTGGCGAAACGCCTGACGCAATCACCCGCATCATTGATACCTATCTCAAACACCGTCACGCCGACGAGCGCTTTATCGATACTTTCGACCGCATTGGCATTGCCCCGTTCAAGGAGCAAGTCTATGTAGGGCGCACCCGCAATCCCGCAAAACCGGAATTTTTTGAGGCTGCATAATGGCTCAACTGATCAAAAAAAATGCTGTTGCCCCCCAAGGGGAATTCTTTCAGGGCGCGGTCGACGGCTGGAATACGCTGGAAATTTTGCCCGACCAAACGCCCGAAACACTGGTTTTGCCGCAAGGCGACCTCATTTTCCCGTTTGCCGTCTGGCAAGCACGTAAAACCGAAATCATTTCCACCCACAAGCGCATCGGCCTGCTCTTGCAGCCCGCCGACAAGGTCGCGGACATCGTCGCCGATCTCGACTACTTTATCGTCATCGCCATCAATTTTCCGAAATTTGTCGATGGTCGCGCCTACTCCAGCGCTAGCCTGCTGCGCCAGCGCCATCACTATCAAGGCGAATTGCGTGCGGTCGGCGACGTTCTGCACGACCAACTGTTTTACATGCAGCGCGTCGGTTTCGACAGCTACGCGCTGAAAGACGGAAAAAACGTAGCGATCGCTCTCCAGAGCGGATTTACCCCATTTACTGAAAGCTACCAGAACGCCAGCGATCAAGCGCAACCCCACTTCCGGCGGCGCGCCGCCTGAGATCCATCAATGAACCCGAATCTGCTCTACATCACCCCTGAACTGACGGCCAGCGTCGCGACCCGAACCGCATCTGCCAAAGCACTGCTTGGCGAAATCGCCACAAACTGGTCGCCGGCAACCTTTGCCAACAGTCTCGGTGCCGAGGATATGGTGCTCACCGACCTGATCCTCAAGTCGCGCCTGAGTATCAGCATCTTCAGCCTCGATACCGGCCGTCTGCCGGCTGAAACCTACGAACTTATGGCGGCGGTCGAAAAACACTACGGGCACAAGCTGACGGTATTTTTCCCGCGTGCCGACGATATTGAGTTGTATGTGCGCAACCAGGGAATCAACGGCTTTTACGAATCCGTCACCCTACGCAAAGCCTGCTGCGCGATTCGCAAGGTTGAACCGCTCAAGCGCGCACTGGCCGGCAAACGCGCCTGGATTACCGGGATGCGCGCCGAGCAGGCCGCCACCCGAGGCAATCTGGCGATCCGCGAGTACGACGAAGGCAACGGGCTGGAAAAATTCAACCCGCTTGCCGAATGGTCGGAAAATGAAGTCTGGGCCTATCTGCTACAACACAAAGCGCCCTATAACGCACTGCACAATAATTTCTTTCCCAGCATCGGTTGCGCGCCTTGCACCCGCGCCATTTCGCCCGGCGAGGAAGTTCGCTCGGGTCGCTGGTGGTGGGAAGAACCACATCTTAAGGAGTGCGGACTGCACGTAAAGGGCTGAATCACAAAATTGTCACAAAAATCCACTTTGCTGCATTGCAACAAAGTGATAGTCTCTCGCTTAATAAAATCAGATTCAAGCGAGAACCAGCATGAGTGAAATAGACCTGAAACGTTTCTTTTTGGAAAACGTTCGCCTGTTCGAGACTTTCTCGGCCGACAAGGTTGAGGAAATCGTAATCAAATCCCGGCTTGCCACTTACGAGGGCAACGAAGCTATTCTTGAAACCGGCGATGAAGGTCGTGCCATCGGCATCGTCATCAGCGGCCACGCCGAAATCTCGATGAGTGACAACACCGGCACGCGCAATGTCATCACCCAGCTTGAGTCGGGCGATGTCTTCGGTGTCATGTCCGCGCTCACCGGCGACCGCATCATTGCCGACGTGATCGCCGGCAACCGCTGCTTTGTTCTAATGATCCCGCAGGACGTTTTCAATACCCACATTCTGACCAACGCTAAAGCGGTTGGTTACCTCTCGCGCATCCTTACCGAGCGCACCCGTGCCATGTCAGTTGATATGGCAACTGCTCAGGCGCACGCTGTCGCCAAGTCGGACGACCCCTACGCCCTGTCGCTGAACACCAACACCCACGGCAAAGTTGTCGTCATCAACGCCGGCCTCAGCCAGATTCATTTCGGCATCTACGACACACACGATAGCGGCGCCGATGTCCATGGCATTTTCGACAACTCGGACGAAGCCATTGTCCGCGTCACTGTCATGGTTGGGCCGCAGGTCAAGATCGTTGAGCGGCCGCACTTCCCGCTTGCTGATCTGTTCAAGGTGATGCAGGAATCAGTCGCCCTGCTCGGTGATTCCTTTGTCTTCCACCCCAACGACGTCAATGCCATCGGCCATCGCGTCGTGCATGGCGGCAGCAAGTTCTCCAGTTCCGTCGTCATCACCCCGGCGGTGATTGCCGATATCGAAGCGCTATCGATTTTTGCCCCGCTGCACAATCCGGTCAATGTCGAAGGCATCCGCATCGCGATGCAGCAATTCCCGCACATTCCGCACGTTGCCGTCTTTGACACCGCCTTTCACCAGACCCTGCCGCCCTATGCCTACCTCTACGGGCTACCCTACGATCTTTACAAGCAGGACGGCATTCGCCGTTACGGCTTCCACGGCACCTCGCACCGCTATGTTTCGCTGAAATCCGCCGAAGTCCTCAAGCGCCCGCTCGGCGAGCTGGAGATCGTTTCCTGCCACCTTGGCATCGGCGCTTCGCTGTGCGCCATTGATCATGGCCGTTCGGTTGATACCAGTATGGGCATGACGCCGACCGACGGCCTGATCATGCCTAGCCGTTCCGGCAGCATTGATCCGGCAGTGATGATTCACTTGCTGCAAAACCACAACATGTCGCCCGAGCAACTGTCCAACCTGATAAATACGGAAAGTGGCCTCAAGGGCATTTCCGGCATTTCAGATGATATTCACGACATCGAAGAAGCCGCCAACGATGGTCACCACCGCGCGCTGCTGGCGCACAAAGCCTTCTGCTATCAGGTGCGCAAGAACATCGGCGCCTATGTTGCGGCAATGGGCGGTATCGACGTCCTCGCCTTCACCGGCGACATCGGCGAAACCAGCGCCGCCGTGCGCAGCCTGGCCTGTCAGGGCCTCGGCTACATGGGCATCAAGCTGGACGAGGAAAAGAATCGCAACCTCAGCTCACTGGTCTCACACGCGATCATTTCGACCGATGACTCACCGGTCACCATTCTCGTCGTCGCCAATGATGACGAGCGTCTGGTTGCCTGGGAAACCCTGCGCGCCGTCGAACGTAACGAGATCTTCAGCGCCAAGCAGGATGACCAGGCGGATGCACCGATCCCTGTCGAAATCTCCGCACACCACGTTCATCTCTCGCAAGCCGATGTTGAAAAGTTGTTCGGCCCCGGCCATCAATTGACGCCTGAGCATGAGCTATCACAGCCGGGACAGTTCGCCTGCGCTGAGAAGGTACATCTGGTCGGCCCCAAGGGGCGCATCGCCAATGTTCGCGTACTCGGCCCGACACGCAAGGAAACCCAGGTTGAAATCGCCATGACCGAGCAGTTCAAGGTCGGCATTCAACCACCAATCCGCCAGTCAGGCGACCTCGTCAATACGCCGGGGATCACGCTCGAAGGCCCGTATGGCAGCAGTTCCATCGAGCGCGGCGTGATTTGCGCGCAACGGCACATTCACATGACACCGGAAGATGCGATTCGCCTGCGTGTGCGTGACAATTACGTCGTCCGTGTGCGCGTTGAAGGTGAGCGCGAGCTAATTTTTGGCGACGTGGTGGTGCGGGTTAATCCGGCTTTCCGCCTGGCCATGCATATTGATACGGATGAAGCCAATGCCGGCAATATCCACAACGGTATGCAGGGTTACATCGACGAGATTCAGAGCCGGCGTTAATTCCCGGGGAGTTTGCCGATACCTGCGCAAACTCCCGCCAACAAGGCTTCAAGCTCGGAAACCGGGGCAAAAAGCGCGTCGACCGCAACATCTGAACGTAGCAGGTCATTGACCGCCGTTGCCTGACGATAAACCTCGTAAACGCCCAGCGTGCCGGAAACTCCCTTTAGCGAATGGGCGATCCGCTCGGCAAGCTCTCTTTCCCCCTGGTTGAGCGCATGACGTAGCCGCTCGATATCGCCGGCATGCTCAGCTGCGTATTTGTGCAGCAGGCGGGCGTAACGCTCAGGACGCCCACGGGTGATCGAGAGACCGGTATCGAGATCAATCCCGGAAATTTCGCCCAAAATTTCTAACAGGTCGACATCAATTTCTTCTTTGGCAACCGCAACCACTGCCGGCGCCAGTTTGGCGCCAGGCAAAGGCAACCACTTGAGCAATGCGGCGTTAAGTGCATTGGGATTGACCGGCTTGGTAACAAAATCATTCATCCCGGCATCAATACACGCCTGGCGATCTTCGGCATAGGCATTGGCGGTCATCGCCAGTATCGGCAGGGACTGATATTCGGGCATCCGACGAATCCTGCGGGTGGCCTCAAGGCCATCCATGACCGGCATCTGCATATCCATCAGCACCAGATCAACGTTTGTTGCTGCCAGCTTCGTCAGCGCCTCATGCCCGTCAGCGGCAAGAAAGGCGCTCAAACCGACATCTTGCAGAAGCGCCAGCGCAACCTCTTGATTGATCGGGTTGTCTTCACACAGCAAAACGCGGCTGCCAGCGTATTGCTCGCGGAGGAGGTTTTCGGCCGGCAAATTTGCCTCCGGCGGTAATTCAGCCACCGCTGTCACATTTTCCATCCAGGCCGTGAACCAGAACTCGCTACCCTGCCCCGGCGCGCTGATCACCCCGGCAGAACCGCCCATCAGTTCAGCCAGCCGGCGGGTAATCGCCAGGCCAAGTCCGGTGCCGCCGTAGTTGCGTGTGGTCGAGTTGTCAGCCTGTTCGAAAGCCTCGAACAGGCGCTCCTGCACTTCGCTATCCATACCAATACCAGTATCGCTAACAACAAAGCGCACATGCACCCGTCCGGCGCTTTGCTCAAGCACCTCGCAGCGCAACTTGACCGAGCCCTGCTCGGTGAACTTGATCGCGTTGGCCAGATAATTGAGGAGGCCCTGCGTTAAACGGGTTGGATCACCGCGCATCTGCCAGTTACCTGCCGCGAACCCCTCAAGCTGCAAACCAAGCCCTTTTTGACGGGCACGATCAGCAACCAGAGCCAAGCTACGCGCCATCAAATCGCGCAGGTCAAACTCGATGGATTCAAGCACCAATTTGCCGGCTTCGATCTTCGAGATATCCAGCAAATCGTTGAGCAAGGCCATCAGGTGCTCGGCAGAGTTAGTTATTTTCTCCAACTTGTTTCGTTGCGAATCATCGAGCACAGAGCGCGAAAGTAAATGGGCAAGGCCGGTGATGGCATTCATCGGCGTGCGGATTTCATGGCTCATATTAGCCAGGAACGCACTCTTGGCGCGGTTGGCCATTTCAGCAACTTCCTTGGCCTCGGCAAGCTCCCGGGTGCGCTGCTCAACCAGCTCCTGCAAATGAAAGCGGTGCTGGTCAAGTTCCTCGCCGATACGTTTTTTCTCGGTGATGTCCTGTTTGATCGCCAGATAATGGCTAACCCTGCCATCAGGCTGACGGATCGGTGAGATCGACGCATATTCGTAATAAATCTCGCCATTTTTGCGCTTATTTATCAGCTGGCCTGACCAGACCTCGCCGATAGTCAGGCTTTCCCACATTTTTTGATAAGTATCGGCCGGAGTTTGCCCCGATTGCAGCATCCGCGAGTTTTTGCCGATCACTTCATCAAGTGCATAACCCGAAGCTTTGAGGAAGGCGCTATTGACGTACTCGATATTCGCATTCAGATCAGATATTAGGATCGACTCAGGACTTTGCTCGACCGCCAGTGACAACTTGCGCAGAGCATCCTCATTGATCTTCTGGTCTTCCAGGATGCTTAGCAAGGCCGCGCGGGATTGCTCGGCAAGCTCCAGCAGGTGTTGCGTTTCCTGATTTGCCAGGGTGTTTTCCTGTTGCGCGGCGACCCGCTCACTAACGTCACGCATCAGCACCATGAAACGGCGCGGCGTGCTGCCCGGCTTGCAAGCTATGGACAATTCAAACCACAGTTCACCATCAAAAATTTGCTGCCCTACCGAGTTCCCTTGATCTGCTGCGCTGGCCATCGCCGCCGTCAACAGGCCATAGGCTTCAGCCGGCCAAACCCCGGCGAGAGTCTGGCCGAACAGGTTTGTCCGTGATTGCTGTGCCTTAAGCTCCTTGTTGGCCCAGATCTGAATCACCAGACCCGTTTCATCAATTTCCATCAGCAAATCGGGAATCGCCTGCAAGGTCGCGTTCAATTCATTCGCCAATTCACGGGTTTGCTTGCCTGCCTGGCGGCGCAGGAATAACCCCCAGCCTAGCAGCGCAATCCCGACACCAAGCCCCAGTTTGATCATCAGCTCGAGCTTGCCGCCATAGGCACTCGCCGCAAGCGGCGCGCCCAGCCATTTGTTGTGCAAAATCTCGATCTCGCTCGCAGAAATCGCGCCAAATCCGGCGTTGACCGTAGCCAGCAACTCGCTCCTCCCAATTGCTACGGTGCGGTGAAACTGGCCGGTGTAAAGCGTGAAGGCCGAACGAAAATCTTTATCTGCCCCAGCTTGCAGCAGAAGAAAACTCGCTGGAGGTTCATCCAGGCAAAAAACCCGCACCTCACCCGCCACCGCTGCGCGCACCAGGGCCTCATAACTGCTGAAATTATCAATCCGTCTGACACCCTGAGCTTGCAGGGTCTCGACACAGGCGTCACCGCTCTTGGCACCAACGGCAAACGCCTTGAGGGTTGCCACGCTATCGATGCCCTGTATGCTTTTATGGACAAAGATCGGTACCGGCAAATCCGCGTAAGGCGGTGAGAATTCCATCTTTTTCAGGCGTTGCGGCGTCTTGAACACGGTGTCGAGAACATCCGCCTCACCGCTACCAAGTCGACGCTGCGCCTCAGACCAGTCCGAGGCCTTCAAGTCGACCGCGATGCCGGTTTTTTTTGACCACAACGCCCAGAGGTCGACCAGATAGCCTTTGACCTCACCCTCGGCAGAGCGAAAAACATAGGGCGGGTAATTGTCATCAATCGCCACCACAAGCTTATCCGGCACTGCCGCAAGCGCCGGCACCAAACCGGTGAAACAGCAAACGGCAGTGGCAAGGAGCAAACGAACTAGCGCATTCATACGGTTTCCGACCCGAGCGCGATGGCGCTTTGATAGCGCGGCGCCTCATTGAGCCTGGTCAGCAGAACATTGACTTCGCGCTTCAACTCAAGAATCCGGCCTTCACGGCCAAGCGTTACCTGCTGCCAGCGTTGCAACTCAGCCAATTGTTCGTGTAATCGCAGTTCGGCCTGCTTGGTTGCGGTGACGTCAATCAGCGTCCCTTCCAGGCGTGTGATGACACCATTACCGTCATGCTCTGCCGATAAAGAAGGCTGCAGATAGCAGGTTTCCCCGAGCGATGGATGACGGCGGTAGGTTATCAACGGCGGCACCTTGCCTGCCTTCATCAACACCATGACTTCGACTAGCTGCGCCTTATCGTCGGGATGAACCAATTCGACGAAGGCCTCGGGCGTCGGCGCATCGCCAAGCGGATCAAGACCAAAAAACATCAACATCTGTGCCGACCAAGTGCCTCTTCCGCTGGCCACATCCCACGACCAGCTTCCGATACGGCCAATCGCCTCGGCACGCAGCATGCCGCGATAGGCCTCGCGCAAGGCCTGTTCGCGGCGTGCACTCTCGATCGCAATCGACGCCAGTGTGGTTGCAGTCTCAACATAACGGCGGGCATTGTCGCTAACTGTCGAGATGGGTTTCGGCCAATACGACGCAAATGTACCAAGCACCATGCCACCAGACGACTTGATCGGAACTGACCAGCAAGCGGCCAGACCATTACTCAATGCCAGTTTGCTATAGCCTTTGAACAAGGGGCTAGTGGCAATATCGCCGACCAGAACATCTTCGCCGCGATAGGCAGCAGTACCGCAAGCTCCCACCTCAGGGCCAATCGCCACGCCCTCGATGGACCGGCTGTAGGCTTCCGGCAGCCCGGGCGCTGCGCCAGCGATCAGGTTCTCGCCGCTTTCATCAAGCAGGAGTATCGAACAGAGCATTCCGGTTTCGGTACTCTCAATCTCGCGCACGATGAAATCAAGCACCTCGGCCAGCGGGGCACCAATCGAGATGTGTTCCAGAATGGCATTCCCGAATAGCAGTCGCGCCTTCTCCTGACGACGCTCCGTAACGTCAGAAAAAACAGCCAGTAGCTCGCCCCTGGAGAAGGCACCCGATATGGAAAAGATGCGAACCTCACCATGCTTGAGCGTAATGTAAAAGTCATTGGGGCTAATCTGCCCATTGCCTTCGGCGGCGGCCCGCACTGCTTCACCCCAAATCGCCTGAGCCTCGTCACGATAGCTCGCATCAGGAAATGCCAACTCCCACCACACCCGCAAATTCGGGACATCTTCCGGCAAATAGCCGAGGGCATCGGTGAAGGCCAGGTTGGTGAACACCCGCTCGTCATTCTCATTGACGATTGCTAACGGAAAGGGAAGCAGTTCGGCCAACTTGCAAAAAAGTTGTTCTTCTGGCGGCGCAGCAAGGGAAGAGACGCTCATCGACATGCTAGATCATGTGCTGGCAGAGATTTGCAAGAGCAAAAGTTCAGTGTAGCCCGTTCGCTTGATCGGGTCTAACAAATTATGCAGGCGCCGAATACACGATGGCTTTGGTGCAGCATGGCGTAAACTGGTCGACTGATTCTTTCTGGCAGGATGCCCGATGCAAACCGAACACTTTATTCCGGGCAAAGATGCCTCTCTCGAACACTCCATATCCTCCATGCAGGCGAAATTATTGGCCCGTGGTTTTGACATTGAGGAATGCTCCTGGCTGAACCCGGTCGACAACGTCTGGTCTGTGCATGTGCGCAACCGCGCCTGTCACCTGATGTTTACCAATGGCAAGGGAGCAACCAAGCTGGCAGCCCATGCCAGCGCGTTAGGCGAGTATTTCGAGCGCCTCTCCTGCAACTACTTCTGGAATCATTACTACCTAGGCGAAGCCTTCGCCCAGCGCGATTTCGCCCATTACCCGCGTGAAAAATGGTTTGCTACGGTCGACGGCGTTTGGCCGGCAGAAATTTTGACGCCAGAACTGCAAGCCTTCTACAACCCGGAAGGCAGCATTCCGGCTGAAGCGCTGATCGACATCAACACCGGCAACTTCGAGCGCGGCATTTGTGCGATTCCTTATGTACGGCAACGTGATGCTGCCGAAGTGTTTTTCCCGGTCAATATCATCAGCAACCTGTACGTCAGCAACGGCATGTCGGCTGGCAACACCCAGGCCGAAGCACGCGCCCAGGCGCTGGCCGAAATTCTCGAACGCCACGTCAAATTCAAGGTGATCAGCGAAGGCCTCTGCCTGCCGGATGTGCCGGATGAAGTCATCGCCCGTTACCCGGCCATCGCCGCCGGTATCGCCGGCCTGCGCGCGGCCGGTTTCGGCATTCTGGTCAAGGATGCATCACTCGGTGGCAACTATCCGGTGATGGCGGTGACCATGCTCAACCCGCATGATCAGGGCGTTTTTGCGAGCTTTGGCGCCCACCCGCGCTTTGAAATCGCCCTTGAACGTGCCCTCACTGAACTGCTGCAGGGTCGCGCTTTGGCCGCACTGGATGGCTTCCCGCCCCCCGGCTTCGATCTCGATGAAGTCGCCAGCGCACCGAATATCGAGATCCATTTCGTCGACTCCAGCGGCATCGTTCATTGGAATTTCTTCAACGAAACCGCCGATTTCGAGTTCGCCGACTGGAATTTCACCTCAACCACCGCCGACGATTACGCTTGGCTAGCCGAGCGCATTCAGGCCGACGGCCACGATATCTACGTTGCCGACTTCGACCACCTCGGCGTTTACGCCTGCCGTATTCTGGTGCCGGGCATGTCGGAGATTTACCCGATTGACGATCTGGAATGGGAAAACAACAGCAATGGCGCCATCGTCCGCCCGGCCATCCTCAAACTTTCCGATTTGAACGATGACGAATGCGGCGACCTGCTCGACACCCTGAACGAGCTCAATATTGCCGACGAGCGCCCGGTTGCTGCGCTGATCGGCCTCGCCCCGGATGCCGGCTCAATCTGGGCCGACCTGCGCATTGGCGAACTGAAAACCCTGCTCGCGCTGGCTGCCGGCGAGATGGATGCGGTGCGCGAAGGTTGCGAATGGGTGCGTTCGTTTGAACAACTCGACGCCACCCGTCGCCGCACCTATAGCTGCATTGAAATGCTGCTTGAAATGGAAGATCCGGACGCTTACGAGGCAGCGCTGGTCGGTCTCTACGGTGATGAAACACTGGATCTCGCGACCGATCTGATCGACGGTGAAGTCCGTTTCTTTGGGCTCAAGTCACCCGGATTGAACCTTGAAGGCTGCGAACTACACCAATGCTTGCTGCAGGAGTACGCAAAAGCCCATGCGCTGCCTGTACATGTCTAACAACCTTCAAAATCACCCGCGAGAAATCATGTACAAAATCATCCTCACCACCGCCGCCTTGCTTGCCACAGCGACTACTCAAGCGCAGATCAACCCGATTGCCCGGGAAAGCGGTTTTTCCGGCTCACTGACGGCGGGTGCGGTCTACGGCGAAATTGCTTCGAATTTTTACAAAAGCGACGAGCACGAGCGCATCGACAATCTGGGCAGCCCGCAAGGACAAAGCATCGTGTCACCGATGATCCGTTTTGACCTGCGCTACACGCTGGCCGAGTCGCGTACCCAGTTCGTGCTGGGTAACCAGATTCACGATGCCTTGCGCTTCGACTTCACGCAACTGCTCGGCGTTCGTCAGGAAATCACCGGCCGGGGCATTTTGTCGGCCGGCTTTGTTTTCAATGGCATCGCGCCGAATGAAGTTTGGGCCGACCCGTACCGGACCAATGCCACCCGTGCCGGAACCGAACGCGACACCAAGGGCCTGCGCCTTGGCTGGGAGAGCATCATGGGTTCTGCTTTCAGCGTTGACCTGACCAGCCGCCGGATCGACATAGAAAACGAGGATAGTGGCCGGAGTACAACTCTTGCAGCCAATCAGCTCGCGCAACTTGATCGCAACGGCACCTCAACTCGGCTGCGCCTCTCCTACGACTGGGAGTTTGCACCGCGCCACTTCCTCTCGCCCGGCCTGATTATCGGCAAGGATGATCTCGATGGCGCGGCAATGCGCAACGACAGCACCGGGTTCAAGCTCGACTATGGATTCAATACCGGCAACGACACGCTAGCGGCGAGTTTATTCATCGGACAGCAAAACTATGACGCTGGCCATCCGCTGTTCGGCAACCGTAAAGCCGACAGCACCGACTATGCGCTGGGTGTCAATTACTTGCGCCAGGGGTTGTTCGGCTACAAATGGCTGGGCGGCTATGTCAATGCGTCGTATGGCAAATCCGAATCCAATATCGACTTTTTCAATGCCGATTTCAAACGTCTGGGCTTCGGCCTGCGCTACAAATTCTAGGCCGCTGCGCTCATCCTCGAGCGCAATCACCGTTCACCTACCAGATCAACAACATGAAAATTATCATCAGAGCCTTCTTCAAAACCCTGCGCGTTATCCTCGGCCCCTTCATGTTGCTTTGGGAGATCGTCACACGCCCGAAAGCCATCGCCCGTCCGCTGCTTGAGCAGGTAGAAGTTGATCAGCACTGCCAGAAGCTGGCGCTTTACCAGTACAAAACCTGCCCCTTCTGCATCAAGGTTCGGCAGGAAATGCACCGGCTATCGCTCAATATCGAAACCATCGACGCGCAACAGGAAGGCGCCAATCGCACCACGCTGGTCAACGGTGGCGGCAAGGCCAAAGTGCCCTGCCTGCGCATCACCGATCATGTTGGCAAAAATCAGTGGATGTACGAATCCGGGGAGATCATCGCCTATCTCCGCCGGCGTTTCGCTAGTAACTGAGGTTTTACTTCTCGATAGCGAGCAGCTCGACCTCGAAAATCAGGGTTGAATTGGGCGGAATGCCGGGAATGTTTTTACTCCCGTAGGCCTGCTCCGGCGGGCAAACCAGCTTGGCTTTGCCGCCAACGCGAATTTTCTGTACACCTTCCGTCCAGCATGGAATCACCCGCGTCAGCGGGAACGTCGCCGGTTGGCCGCGCTTGTATGAGCTGTCAAATTCCTGACCATTGGTCAGCGTGCCGCGATAATTCACCGTTACAGCATCAGTAATTTTCGGATTCGCGCCGCTTCCTTCTTTGAGCATGGTGATGCCGATCCCGGAAAGGGTCTTTTCTTCTTTCGGCTCGGCCGCCAGGGCCGGCATGGAGAGAACGACGATAAGAGTAGCGGCGCCAAGAGCCAGTTTCTGCATGATTGAATCCTTTGCGAGGTAAATAAACTCAAAGGCGTGATTGTGCCGTAAAGCGGGGAGCTACTGCTTGCGGTCAACGGCTAAAATGCCGGCATTTTTTATATTCTAAATTTGAATATAAGAATGAATATTTCGTCTTAATCGAATATTAAGACACGCCTAAAATGGCCGGACTCGAAACATATTGATCCGGACACTCTGGCCATGAACCAACGCACCACCCTCACCCATCTCGACTGGCTTGAAGCCGAAGCGATCCACATCATGCGCGAGGTGGCCGGCCAGTGCGCCAACCCGGTTCTGCTTTTCTCCGGCGGCAAGGATTCGATCTGCCTGCTGCGCCTGGCTGAAAAGGCCTTCCGCCCCGGCAAATTCCCCTTCCCGCTGCTGCATATCGACACCGGCCACAATTACGACGAAGTCACTGCCTTCCGCGACCAGCGCGCCGCTGAGTTGGGCGAGCGTCTGATTGTTCGTAATGTCGAAGACTCAATGAAACGCGGCACCGTCATCCTTAAGCACGAAGGCGAATCGCGTAACAAGCATCAGTCGGTAACGCTGCTTGAAGCCATCGAAGAATTCGGTTTCGACGCCTGCATCGGCGGCGCCCGGCGCGATGAAGAAAAGGCGCGCGCCAAGGAACGGATCATGAGTTTCCGCGACGAATTCGGTCAGTGGGATCCGAAAAATCAGCGCCCGGAACTGTGGAATCTGTTCAACGCCCGCAGCCACAAGGGCGAGAACATCCGCGCCTTCCCGATCTCGAACTGGACGGAAATGGATGTCTGGCAATACATCGAGCGCGAAGGCCTTGAGCTGCCGTCGATCTACTTCTCGCACATCCGTCCGGTGGTCATGCGTCAGGGCGCTATCGTCCCGGTCACGGATGTCACGCCGGCTCGTGCTGGTGAAGAAATCGTCAACCTACAGGTGCGCTTCCGCACGGTGGGCGACATCACCTGCACGGCGCCGGTTGAATCCGATGCCGACACCGTCGCCAAAATCGTTCTCGAAACCGCCACCACCACAATCACCGAACGCGGCGCCACCCGTCTGGACGACCAGACCAGCGACGCCTCCATGGAACAACGTAAAAAGGAAGGATATTTCTGATGTCTGCTCGCGACCCAATTGAACAAGTAATCATCGACCACGGCCTGCTGCGCTTTTTGACATGCGGCAGCGTCGATGATGGCAAGAGCACGCTGATCGGGCGGCTCCTGTTCGACACCAAAACCATTCTCGCTGACACCCTCTCGGCGATCGCCAAAACCTCAGCCAAGCGCGGCCTCGGCGCCGTCGACCTATCGCTGCTCACCGATGGCCTGCAAGCCGAGCGCGAACAGGGCATCACCATCGATGTCGCCTACCGTTACTTCAGCACCGGCACACGCAAGTACATCATCGCCGACGCCCCCGGCCACGAGCAATACACCCGCAACATGGTCACCGCCGCCTCGACCGCCGATCTCGCGATCATCCTGATCGACGCCCGCAAAGGTGTCCTGACCCAGACCCGCCGCCACTCCAAGCTCGCTTCGCTGGTTGGCATTCAGCATCTGGTTGTGGCGATCAATAAGATGGATCTGGTCGCCTACTCGCAGCAAGCCTACGAGAAAATCAAGGTGGATTACCTCGAATTCGCCGCCAAAGTCGGCATCAGCGACGTCCGTTTTCTGCCGCTTTCGGCTTTAAATGGCGACATGATCGTCGACCGTGGCGATTCGCTAGATTGGTACGATGGCCCGACCCTGCTGCAAATCCTCGAAGCTGCGCCGGCCGCGCATAGCGAGCACAACGAGAAATTCCGTTTTCCAGTGCAATTTGTCTGTCGACCGCAAGATTCCGCCAATCCTGACCTGCACGACTACCGTGGCTTCATGGGGCGGATCGAAGCCGGATCAATCAAGGTCGGCGATGCTGTCACTGTTCTGCCCAGCGGCCTGACTTCCACCATCAAGGCGATCCAGCTCGGCGACAAAAATCTTCGCCAGGCAGTCACCGAGCAATCAGTGACCCTGCTGCTGGCTGATGAAATCGATACCTCGCGCGGCGACATGATAGTCAAATCCAGCGAAGTGCCAGCCGCCGTCAAGCAAATCGAAGCCACCGTCTGCTGGCTGTCCGAAATCCCGATGGATCGCGCCCGCACCTACCTGGTCCGCCATACGACGCGCGACTCAAAAGCCAAACTGGCCGCCATCGACCATCGTCTGGATGTTAATACGCTGGAAAAAGTCCCGGCCGAAAAGCTCACGATGAACGACATCGCGCAAGTCAGCTTCAAACTGGCGCAACCGCTGTTCGTCGATAGCTACCTGGAAAACCGCAGCACGGGGGCTTTTATCATTATTGATGAGAGCAGCAACAACACGGTTGGGGCGGGGATGATGTTGTAAGGGTTACTACGGTCAACCTGGAAAAACGTCCGAAATTGAAAACGCCTCCAACGTGGAGGCTTTTTCAATTTCCGGCGCGATGTCCGGCAATCGCTCTCGACCTGAGCTTTTTCAGACACCCAACCGCGCCGCACCGATAATCTCCTTTTGCCGCGCGAAGCAGCCTTGCAGGCGTTTGCGGAGAATATCCGACACTTTCTGCATCCCTGTATTCATCCACCACTGACCATAAACCACGCCAGCCAATTCCTGAATGACAGCCACCGCACGATCCGTTGAGAGATCAAAATGTGGTGCCGACTGGATGGCCAGTTCCAGGCTGGATTCCTGCGTTGTGCCGTCGATGGAGAGCATCTGGTAGCCGAGGTTGGTCAGTTGCGGAACGATGCCAAAGGCTGGGGAGAGGACGTAACGATCACCACCCATATTGAGCATGCCGTGGTTCTTCAGGTGGTCGTCGCTGTTGTCGATCAGCAGGTTGAAGATCATGCGCCGGAATAGCTCGGACAGGTCGGCGCCCGGCCGCAGGCTGAGGCGGCGGATCACACGGGCGAACTCAATGTAGCTGCCGGCGCTGGATTCGTAGGGAATATTAAGTAGTGCGCTGGCTGAAAGGAAATGCTGGCGCTGCCGGGCATTTTCGCCGAAACGATCAAAGCGGCGCGACAGAAAGGCGGTTTCACCGCGCCCGATGGGCAGCGTCATGCATTGCGGTACCTGAATGCCGCAGTTTGCAGCCAGCCTGGAAGCAATGGCTTCCAGCGATTGCACGTCGAGCGGGTCGCCGGCGGCGGGGAATTTCGCCAGCCACAGGGCGTGATTGTGGAAAAAAGAAGCCTTCGGGCGCGCGCCGCCCAGACTGCCGCCGCTCAGCAGGAGGCGCCTGAGGGGTTTCGGGATATCCATGTCGTATTGCAGACGGCGCACCGCCTCGGCCAGTTGCCCGAGATCGTCGGGCGGCAGATCCGCCGGCGGCGGCATCTCGCGGCTTTCCGAGAAAACCATGGCGCCGACGCGATCCTCATTGGTCAGCAACAACTGCTCGAATTCGCCGGGCAGACGCCCGCCCAGTTCATTCGCCAGAACCCGTTGACCCCAGGCGTCGGGCAGCGCGTCCTTGAGGGTCAGTGGCAAGGCGCCACCTTCGCGCAGCAGACGCGTTGGCAAACGAAAACTTTCGCGTTGCAGCGGCAGGTACAGCGGATTAAGCGCCATGGCGCCCGGCCGCTCCAGATAGCCAAGACCGTAGGCAAAATCACCACTTTCCTGAAGGCTGCTGCGTTTCAGCTTGAGCAGGGCCGCTGGCAGCGGCATCGCTGATTCCGGCAGATACAAGCCGACATACAGGGCGCGCTCAGAAATCCCGCTCGTCATCGCTGATTCCTTTTATTGCCGGGCGCGCACGTTGACTTCGCTTATTGCCGAGCATGCCAATATCCAGAGGAAACAGTTTCTCCAGCTCGTCAGTTTTACCGAACAGCCACAGCGCATGGACTAGTAGCCCGAGACTGACCGTCGGCTTGCCACTTTCCAGCGCGCGGTAGGTCGTCGGCGAACAGAGCAGCCGCTCGGCCAGTTGATCGATGGTCATGTTCTGCGCCAAACGCAGAGCACGCAAACGCAGCCCCAGCTGTTTCAAGGCAGAAAGCGACTCCTCAGGGAGGGCTAAAACACTGTTGCAGGAACGCGGCATAATCAATATATTGCCTATTAATATATCTAAACGACAATATATCACTCAAATCGAGCAGATTACAAATTTATGAACAGCCAATCAGGCACTCGAGCCTGCCGCTCATGGCTTGATCACTTCCCGAGCCAGGCGGAGCATGCTGGCGCTCGGTTTCACCCTGGCCTGCTGGCAGCGCTCGAGGTTCAAGTCAAAAACCAGGCGATCGCCTTCGAGTGCCAACTTCACGCAAACCGCCGAGACCCCGGGCACATCGCTGATGGTTAACACCGGCTCGTTACCCAGCTGCTTGAGAATACGCGGCAAATTACCGGCTTCACTGGCCCCGATATAAAGCACCTGACACTGATTGATCGCAACCAGTGAGGTCAGCCGCGCCACCACCAGACGACGCCCTTGCAAGGGTCGGCCCTCATAGCGCCTTAGCGCCAGGCCAACGTTCTCTTCATTCAAGGTGCAAAAGTTGAAATTAACCCGCGTCGTCTCCGGCCACTCCGAGAAAGAGGCAAAGTTATAGGCATAGCCGGCCTTCAGTTGATATTCAGCGACCTGATCAGCGAATGCTGTCAGACTGAAAGCAACAAAAAAGATGGCTATTAGCTTATGCACGACGCTGACTCAAAGATCGTAATTCAGCTTTAGCCAATACGTCCGGCCATCCATTCGCAGGGTATCTTGCGACACCCCGCTATCCGGACGCCAATTGAACGGGGATACGGTGTCGTACTCGTTATCGAACAAATTGCGAATACTGAATGAAGCCGACAGGCCGTGCCACTTGCGTTCGCTGGAGAAGGTTAGATTGGCCAGGGTTGTGCTGCTGATCATGCGCTGCTCAAAAGTCAGACGCGGGCCGATGTATTGCAACTCGAAACCGGTGCGGACGGTATCAGCCAGTATCGGAAAGGTCAGATTGAACTTGCCTAGCACATTGGGCGAATTGACCGCATCGCGACCGTCAAGCCCCACCGAATGCTGGAAGGCCAGGCTGCCACGGGCGCGAATGCCACTCTGCCAGGAGTTTTCCAACTCGAACTCAAGCCCCTCGGCATGACTGGCACCGGTCGGCTCACAGGGGTCACCACAAACCATCTGACCGCTACGGTTATAGCGATAGAGCGAACTGGTAAACCGGGTGCTGGGCGTGAAGTCATGCTGCAGGACAAGTTCATAAGCCTCAACATACTCAGGTGCCGGTATCGCATAGTCGATACGTTCGTAGGCGTGCGGCATGCGAAAGGCTTCGCTGTAGGAAGCCTTGATCGTCGTTGCCGACCCCGGCCGGTAAATCGCCGCCAGGCGCGGACTCAAGTTGGCCGCAAGATCACTGGCCTTGTCGTAGCGCGCGCCAATGTTCAAGGACCACTGGTCGTTGATGCGATATTCGTCCGTCAGGAAGAAACTGGTGGTCACACGATTGCGGCTATCCGCGCTGTTGTTTGTCGGCCCCTCCGGAAAACGCCACTCAAAATTCTGACTGAAATCATTGCGGTACTCGAAACCAAAGACAACCGCATGATCGCTAAACCAGTTACCGACAAACTTTTGCTCGAGGCCCCACCAACTCCCATCATAGTCGCGCCGCCCAAATCTTCCGTAGTCGTCATAGGTTCCATCACTTTTCGGCTGGAACTCCCGGGTGCTGCTGTAGGCGTATTTGCCAAAATAAACACGCGAGGCTGATTGCAGTCTTAGTCCCAGATCGGTCTCATAGCGTAGATTGAGAAAAGCGTTGGTGTCCCTGGTCTCGAACGGCGTATTGAACGCCGTATATTGATTCGGGTTGGTCGGCAAGGTTTTGCTCCGGTCGACAAAAGCACCTTCAAGCGTCAGTCCTTCAAAAGAAATTTTTGCAAATATCCGTTTGCTATTTTCGCCGTCGATATTGTTCGCCCAGCCATTGTTGGTGGCTGGCGTGTCATAGGCCGGGAAATAAAGATTTTGCCCCTCAACATCAAGCAATGAGGCCGCCAACAGCAGGTCGGCACCATTCTCAAATTGCTTGCCAAAGGTGATGCGCTGCTTTTTCAGGCCGTGACTACCGACCTCGGCCGAGACCTGAGTCCTATTGAAATCGCGGCCGTGCTTGGTAACGATGTTGATAATGCCTAGCAGCGCGTTATTGCCGTAGGTGACCGAGCCGGTTCCCGGCACATATTCGACGCGCTCGACCAAGGCCAGATCAATCAGGCCGGAATCGTCGATGTAGGCAGCGTTGAACAGATTATCCTGAGTCGCGTAGCCGTCAATCAGCAGCATGATGCGTCCAGCGTAATCATCGGCGGCACCAAATGCACGACCGCCCATGTATTGATAACGGCGGTCGTATGTGGTGTACAGGCCGCGCATGCTGTTGATCACATCGGCAATCGTTCGATAACCGTAAGCCCGGATATCGTCGGCGGTGACAATGGCGACGGCGGAAGGCGAATCACTGATCTGCCGGGCAATTTTTGAAGCGCCAACCACTTTGCTCTGCATCAACTGTTCAAGCGAGAGACTGCCGAGAT
>JAABQV010000024.1 GCA_011391255.1 Dechloromonas sp. | reverse complement strand
CTACGCTGTCGACCACTCGGCAGGCATGTATTTGATCGCTCCCGACGGCAGCTTCCTCAAAAAATTTGCCTACGGACGACCCATCGGCGAAGTCATCGCCGAGCTCAAGGCTATCCTTGGCGCCACCTAATTCACTTTGCCGGCCGCAAGTTTCGAAAGAGATAAATGTTCAAAACCCGTCACAATTCCTTGCTCTTTATCGGTACCGTTTTTTTATGCCAAATGGCGATGGCCGCAGACGTCCCGGCTACAGTCAAGCTGGAAAAAGTAGTCCGTGGCTTGTTAATGCAGCATGCCGGGAAAATGATCTTCAGCCCATGCAACGAACGTATCTACGCCGAGCTTGACGACAGCTCACCGCAAAACCACATCAGCAAGGCACTGCAAAACTTCGGCCTGTCTGATCAGAAACCGTTGTATGTCGAATTTATTGGCCGTATGGATAAAGGGATCGCCAAAGTTTCGTGGCTGAACTTCGCTGACCAACATGCACGCTGCCAGGCCAGCGCCCGTTTTGATGAAAAGTGGCGTGCCCTCGGCGACAGTCCGAACTGGTCACTGCGCGTTGGCGAAAATCAGATGAAACTCGAGCGCGAGGGTCAAGCTACCCTCTTACTGAATGAAGCAATGACATCAATCGAGAATGAACTGGTGCAGCTGAGTGCAAAAAATCCGCCTACGGAAGATTGGATATTGAGCCGCGAGCTGTGTACCGATGCCGAAAAAAAACACCTTTTCGGCTGGCGAGCAAATCTGAAATCGGGCGGCCAGACTCTGCACGGCTGCGCATGGCAAGGCTACTAATTCTCAGTAAGGCACCGCCCAGTGCTTGGGCCGTGTAGTGCCGCCGCACGGCCGCGCACGCTGACGCTGGCCACTACCCCGATTCTTGCCGGTACTGCGCTGGCCGGGGCCGAAAGCGCGGTGTCCCAATGGCCGACGCTGCTCGCCACCTTCCTGTCCACCCTGCTGATCCAAGTCGGCACCAACCTGCACAATGTCACCTGGACCATTACTTTCCGGATGGGGGCCACACCCGCTGTTTTCCAGGGGCTGTTCAATCGACTCGGTGAAAAAGGCGACGAATTCAACTACCAGCCCACGGCGGACGAAACCCTGCTGCGCACCGCCGTGCTGCTCGACATCGGCACCCATACCAGGACGCCCACGCTCAACGTTGAAATGCACTTCTAAGCGACGATGATCATCGAAAAGCTGCTGCCCCTAGCTCTGGCCTTCATCATGCTCATACTTGGGCTGGGGCTGACCATCGGTGACTTCGCCCGCGTTTTCCTTCAGCCCCGGGCGATTGTCATCGGACTGGTCAGTCAGGTTCTCATGCTGCCAATTTTCGCCTTGGGCATCAGCACGCTCTTTCCGCTATCGAGCGAGATGGCGGTCGGCCTGATCCTGCTGTCCGCCTGCCCGGGCGGCGCCAGTGCTGGCCTGATTACCAAGCTGGCTGGCGGCGAAACCGCCCTGTCTATCTCGCTGACGGCCATCACCAGCGTGCTGGCCGTGTTTTCTGTTCCGCTGATTGTCAACTTCGCCCTGCAGCATCACACCGGCATGATTGTCACCACCGTACTGCCTGTCCTCGATATCGTTCGCGGGGTCTTCATCATCACCACCGTGCCCGTCGCACTCGGCATGTTATTGCGTCACTTCAAGCCGCAATGGGTAGCACGCATCGATGCTCTGGCAAACCGTATGGTGACCGGCCTGCTCATCCTGATAGTCATCGCCACTTTCGTCAGCCAGCGACAAGCCTTGTTCGACCACTTGCCGAGCATTGGCCCCGCCACCCTTGCCTTGTGTGTACTGACCATGGCAGCTGGCTATCTGCTCGCAGCCATGATGCGCATCGGCCGGCCCGGCCGGATTGCCATCGCGGTGGAAAGCGGCCTTCAGAACGCCGCGCTGGCAATTTTTCTGGCCGTCAGTGTACTGCAGATGCCGGCGCTGGCAGTTCCCGGCGTGGTCTATGCGCTGCTGATGAATGTCTGCGCCCTCCTCTTCATCGGCTTAATGCGGCGCGCGAGCGTGCGAATACTCTAATAGCATTTCAGCACTGGTCGCCAGCGCGCTGGCGCATTTCGATCCCCACTTCACGCCCTCCCTTGCTTACTTTCAGAACCGAGCCCGCTCGGTTGAAGAAGCAGCAAGCCTGTATCTTCATGGTCTCTTCCAGTTTCGTCGGCGCAATCTGGATAAGATGGCCGGGAGAATCCGGAGACGGTGCGGCGTTACGCTCACCTGGCAGCGGATCACTTGGCACCCTACGCAGAACGTCTATGCAAAATGAGTCGGTAATGTTCAAGGTGCGAGTCACACGTCACAAACGTGGCACAGAAAGCAAAAAGGCCAATCCGAAGATTGACCTAGTTACTTGTCTTTTCTGGTGCGCCCGGAGCGATTCGAACGCCCGATTCTCTGGTTCGCAGGCAAATCGCAGAAGTATTTTACTTTTATTAACAAATACTTATATCGCTTGCCCAACAGATTGTAAGTTACTCCCTGTCACACCCATGCCACAGCCAATTTCGACAGAACACGAATAACAGTAGAACCAAATCCAAAATGCTAACGTTCAGCAGCCATTAGCCTGCGCCTCATAGATACGCCCTTGCGAACGATAGATATTGCACAACTCTCTCCGGTTTCGAGCTACCACAGCAGACGCTTCCCGCACCTGTCGGTCTTTCTCATATTGCTCCTGGCGAATTTTTCGATCCTTCTCGTATTGGTCTTGGCGCCACTTTTGTTCTTGAAGCCGGGCTTCTTGTTCTTGCCGTCGCATATCTAACTGTTGAGCTCCAGCATTGGCTCGGTATTCGAGTTCGGTTCGCCTACGCTCAGCCTCACGTTCCTGAATATCATACGAGCGGTCAATTACCGCGGCCTGATTCTGTACCACCCCCTGAATCAACGTACGCTCGGTTTCGGCGCGATAACCGTCGTTATTGACAGCACCTATTTCCTTCTTCTCTCTGGCCTCAACGTGCTTCGTCGCTATTTTGTGATCACCTTGTTGACCAACAAATTTATAAACAAAAAAGACTGCTACGAAAATACCAATTGCAACAAGAAAGCGGGATGTTTTAGCGTTCTGCCACCAATCCAAAAAAATACTCTGTGGCTCGTAGGGAGAGGGTTCTGCGGCATAAATCTGATGACTTCCTGACGGATGCAACGGCACTAACGATTCATCGTAAAGCACCCGTCGAACTGGGTCGGAGAGCACTAAGTATGCTTCTTCAACAAAAAGAAGTTCATTACGCGCATCCTCATCACCTCTACTAGCCGCTTCGGCCATAACCGGCTTAAGATTGTTATATGCAGCGTCAATTACAGCGGGCAACGCTTTTTGACTCACTTGGAGCACTTCGTAGTTTGATCTTTTCATAGAAACTCCCTTGAGAAATGCTACGTCCAATAGAGCACTAAAAGCAATACCAAAAACGTCATAAACCAAACTCGATGGATAGCAACAAACAAGGTTGTGCTACGCCTCTCAATGGGTTATCGTTACCCCTCAACAAGAGGAGGTTGCTGACATGGCACTCACACCAGCCGAAGTCCTAAAGAACCTGCACAAGCTTGCCCCCTTCAGCCAGGAACGGGTCGAACAACTCCACACCATCGAGCGTCAGGCATTCGCCAGCTTCACCGGCCAATTCGATGAACTCGAGGCGGCACTCGGTATGCTGCACCTAGGTGACCACATTGGCTGGAAACCGCTAGTACTGATTCACAACAAGCGAACCATTCGCAAATACGAGGAAATCCTCGGCATTACTATCCGTGAATTCTTCCCAGAAGAAGGCCCGAGCTCGCATCGCTCAATCGGCTACACCATCGCCAAGAAGATCGGTAATTTCTGGAAGGCCGTTAGCGGCGAAATCAAAAGCGACGAACTCAAGGCACAGCGCCGCGAAGTTGCATAACGGGTAACAAATACCCTTTATGGGTTTTTGAATACCCCTTATTCTTGGGGGTATGGGTTCCCCATTTTCTACATCTACGGTTTTAAAAGAGAACTCGACCTGCCTCGGGCTGGCTGAACGACTTTCTTCGGATGAAATCGTCGAAAAGTTATCCGTAAAAGGAATCCCCTGTCGCATTAACCATGCAGTACCTGGGGAAGTTTGATGCATACGCTTTCACTGGGCGAAGCTGCCCAATTCCTGAAGATGCACCCTGAAGAACTTAGGCGTCGTGCTAAAGCGGAAAAAATTCCTGGTGCCAAAGCTGGCCGTGCCTGGGTTTTTATCGATATTGACCTTGCCGATTGGCTACGCTCACTTTACGCTGTGCCTCGGCAAGCGTTGCAAGTGGCTTGGAGAAAGGAGATTGATCCATGCCACTCTACAAACGCGTTAATACGATCTTTCAAGTCAGCACAAAATCTTGGTATGCCGCCTTAGAACGGGCGAAAATCGAAAATTTTCGGTGGCATGATCTACGACATACTTGGGCGAGCTGGCATGTACAGAACGGCACACCGCTTTTTGCTTTGCAGGAGATGGGGGGTTGGGCGAATCCGGAGACGGTGCGGCGTTACGCTCACCTGGCAGCGGATCACTTGGCACCCTATGCAGAACGTCTATGCAAAATGAGTCGGTAATGTTCAAGGTGCGAGTCACACGTCACAAACGTGGCACAGAAAGCAAAAAGGCCAATCCGAAGATTGACCTAGTTACTTGTCTTTGCTGGTGCGCCCGGAGCGATTCGAACGCCCGACCCTCTGGTTCGTAGCCAGATACTCTATCCAACTGAGCTACGGGCGCACTGCAAGAGCGCCGCATTTTACAGGGTGCGGCGTAGAATGCAAGTTCTTTCCGAGCATTTCAAAAACCACGCATCGATGAAGCATCTAACTGTCCATATGCCAAAGTATCCCGAGTGCTGGGAAAGCTGCGGCTCTTGTGCCAGCGGGAACGTCTTTATCCTTGAAATTCTCGCCAAACCAGGCGACGTTCTTGAGCACGACGAGACTATTCTGGTTCTCGAAACCGGCAAGGTCGCACTTGACATCCCGACACCCTACGCCGGCCTTGTAATGGCGGTTCACGTCACAGCGGGCGATACAGTCGATGCTGGAGCGCCCCTGGTAACGCTGGAATCCAGCTAACCAAGATCGACCACGCCGACTGACGAGCGCCCGCAGTTACTTTGGGAATTCGACCTCCAGCGCATTGTGTACTTCGCGCACCCCTTTCACCGAACCGGCGAGATCCATGGCACGCGCCAGCGAATGCTTGTCGGGCACATCGCCGGCCAGCGTTACCACACCGGCGTGGGTGGAGATACGAAAGCGGCTACCGGCGAGACCGATATCGGTACGCAGCAGGGTTTCGACACGGTCGTTGAGTACCGCATCGCTCCTTGGAGCACCGGCGCTCTGAGCGGCACGGTGGTCAATCGCAAAAGCCGTGACACCCATGCTGGCAAATAGGCTGAAGGTAACGACTGCCATTGCCATAAATTTTGTTCTGATCATTGGCGACTCCATTTTCTGTTGAACACCGGAGCACCATCGCCAATTCCATGCCAGGTCCGTTTAATACCGAAAAATCAATAACTTACCACGTTGACCGCAACAAACCTGCCTAGTCTTCCGTCGGGCACAGGCGACAGTTTTATTCTCTGCCCTCGGCGCGGAACATCATCGGCGACAGATCGTGTTTTTGCAGCAGGCGGTAAAACTCGGTGCGGTTGCGCTCGGCAATGCGCGCCGCATCGGCGACATTGCCATCGGTCAGTTTGAGCAACTGGATGAGGTAATTACGCTCAAAGCGCTGTCTTGCCTCACCATAACTCAGGGTCTCCATACTTGGTAGACGCAGGGCACGTAGTACTAGCGAGAGCGGAATTAGCGGGGTGGAGGTCAGCACACAACACTGTTCGACGACATTGTAGAGTTGCCGGACATTGCCCGGCCAGGCTACTGTTGCCAATGCTTCAAGGGCATCGGGGGCAAAACCGGTGATGAATTTTTTGTATTTCCCGGAGATCAGTTGCACAAAATGTGCGGCCAGCAATGAAATGTCCTCGCGCCGCTCCTCCAAGCGTGGCAGATTTAGCGAAACGACATCAAGCCGGTAATAGAGGTCCTCGCGAAACAGCCCCTCAGCCATCGCCGCCTCAAGATCGCGATGAGTGGCCGAAAGCAGGCGCACGTCGACCGCCTGCCCTTGCGTTGCGCCGACCGGCCGCACTACCCGTTCTTGCAATACGCGCAGCAGTTTGACCTGAAGCGCAAGCGGCATGTCGCCAATTTCGTCAAGAAACAAGGTTCCCCCACTGGCCGCCTGAAACAAGCCATTGCGCGCGCTGCCCGCCCCGGTAAAAGCGCCCTTGACGTGTCCAAATAGCTCGGACTCCAGCAAGGGCTCGGGAATCGCCCCGCAGTTGATCGCCACAAACGGCCCGCGGGCGCGCGAGCTGGCGAGGTGGATAGCACGCGCCAGCACTTCCTTGCCACTACCACTTTCCCCGCGAATCAGAACGCTGGCGTCAGAGATCGCGACGATCCGCGCTTCATTCATCAAGTCAGCCATACAACTACTGCGATAGACCATTCCGGCCTGCCAAGCGTCATCCATCTTGCCATCGGCGGGCAGCGATGGTTCGCCTGACGGCAAGCCAGGCGCCGATAACTGCAGCGCCTGATCAATTTTCTCCAGTAGCACCTGGCTGTCGAAAGGCTTGGTCAGATAGCCAAAAACACCACGTGTTGTCGCGTCGACCGCATCGGGAATGGTGCCGTGGGCAGTCAGCAAGATTACCGGCAGACTGGGCCGCGATTTGCGCACCTCTTCAAACAGTGACAAGCCATCCCGCCCCGGTAGCCGGATATCGCTCACAACCACCCGTGGCGGATCGATTGCCAGAAGCGCCAGCGCCTGCTCTGCAGAACCCGCCGGCGTTACACGAAAATGTCGCGCGCTCAAGCGCATGGTGAGCAGACGAAGGATATCTTCATCGTCATCAACAACCAGAATATGCGCGCCCTGAACGGCGCCCGGCACCGTCACCTGAGGCCTGCCGGTATCGCCGGTCGTAGGCTGCGGGCACGCACTGGTAAGCTTCGTTCAATATCGGCCAAGCCATCCAGTTTTTCCTGCAAATCGGCAGCCTTGCGCTGGCTTTCACTCAGTTGTACGCCCTGCTTGTCCAGCTGAGCGTCGAGTTTGAGGCGTTCTCCATAATTATCGGCCAGCACGCGAGCCAGCGGTTGTAGTGGTAAAGCGTCCGGGTCGCCGGATTTGAGCAAGGTGTCGAGTAGAACCTGCGCCCGACCCAACTCTCTCGAACCACGGGGATGGCCAAACAGCATGGCAAGCCGTAATTGACTGCCTGGCATAGCGGGCTGGGCGGCATAAATCGTTCGTTCACGCGACATTTCGGCAAGCGGCATACGCTGCAGTGACTGGTAATAAGCAAGCGCCGGCAGCAGCAACTCTGCTTCGATGGGCGGCGCCTGCTCAGTCGGGGTATTCGCGCAGGCACTAATTAACAAGATGCTGAGCAGAGCAATCAAACGCGGTGCGGCGATAGACTTACGTTTCATCTGGTATTTCCACACAAAAATGCGCCCCTTGCCGGCTTGGCAGCAGCGTTACAGTACCGCCCATCGCGCGCGCCAATTCCCTGACGATGGAAAGCCCGACACCGCTTCCCTTGCGTGCCACCGGTGGCGGATTACGCCCCTGAACAAAGGGATCAAAGATCCGCTGCGCATCTTCTTCAGCAACCCCAACCCCCTGATCAATACATTCGATGCGCAGCAAGTCATCCTCATGCGTTGCCAGCAGACGTATTTCGCTGGCTTCCGGGCTGAAATCGACGGCATTGGAGAGCAGGTTATCGAGCACGACCGACATCTTTTCGCCATCCAGCATCATTTTTTCATCACTGGCTTCAACGACGACATTGATCTGACGACTGCTGATTTGCAGATCACGACGCTGCACGGCCTCGGTCAACAACTGCTTGAGATTGATCAGACCGGGGTGCAAACGACGCGCCTCAAAGGCCGCGCCATTGAGGCTGAGCAGGCTTTCAATCTGATGCTGCAGGCTAATCACGTTGTGGCGGAGGATTTCCACCACCTCGCGCTGATTCCCGGCGAGCGGCGCCGGCACCTCATCCTGCAAAAGTGCCACCCCCTCGCGCAAGGCCGTCAGCGGGGTTTTTAATTCGTGCGAAACATGGCGCAGGGAACGCTCGCGATCACTCTCCAGCTCAGCCAACCGCATCCGCAGCCAATCCAGACGCCGGCCAATCTGGCGCAAATCAGCCGGCCCGCCAACAACTACCGGCTGATCGAAACGACTCGCCCCCAACCGGGCAATCGCCTGATCCATCTGACGCACCGGACGCACTAACCACCACGCCATGCCCAAGGCAACCAGCAATGCACCAGCAAGCGCCAGCGCCATCTGGCTACCAAGGCGAATTCGATGCGTCTCCAGTTCATTGAGCACCTGTGTATTTTGGGCTTCGAGGGAGCGTTGCGCACCCTGGCGCAGCAATTCATTGAGTTCAACCAGGCGCGTCAGCAAGGGGGTTATTTCAGCGCGCCGTACCCTTTGCTCAAGGCCGCTGCGCAGGGCTTCGGCAACCATTTGCCAGCCGCCGAGCAAGGGCAAAAGACGGCTGCCGGGTTGCGCCTTCAAGCGCTCCACCAGCGCCAGTGATTGTGCCAGATGCTCCTCAAAGCGCTGGCGAAACGCCGGATCGTCGAGTACCAGATATTGCCGGGCGCTACGCTCGATATCGATCGTTCGCACTTCCAGTTCCTGAATCGCCGCTGTCAATTGCAGAGCATATTCATTACTTGCCCGCGAGCGCTCAAGTAGACGCTCAAGCAGCAGCCAGCTGTGCACTGCGGCACCACCCAGCAACAGGAGGATCACGGCAAAACCAGCCAACATGCCTTGCCGGAAGGAGATTCGGATCATCAAAACAATTTTTCTCAAAATTTCAGTGTAGACCGCAACGAATTGATTTCCACTCTGAATCACGCCCTGGAACAGACTAGAATTTCTCAATAAATCAGCCAGTTAAAAAGCCTGTCGCTATTATGCGACGACGCAACGCAAGGCAGGCCGGCAATACCTTCAAAAACCAAAAATACCTGTCGCCAATCCCCGACACGGTATCCAGAAAAAGCTTTTCACAAGGCAGGCTTGATAATTCAAGCTCATGTTTTTAAACAAACTAATTTTTCTGGCACAGATATCGCAGTGCTTCTGTCTCTGATGACATCAAACAAAGGAAACCCCATGTTCGCCAAACCCGGCATCCTCAACCGCAACGACAATATCTCTGCCAAAGAAGGACGAAATATCAATTTACCCAACACCAGCAGCCTACCTTTGAATAACCTTGATGCGGTAGAACGCCTCACGCCGGCTCACATTGCGGCGCCTGAAACGCCGCCACCCGCTGCGGCAAACAGTGTTGAAACGGTCAGCGAGGCCCGTCTGATTGTCGGCCCCGACGTCAAACTCAAGGGCGCAGAAATTCTTGACTGCGACACGCTAGTCGTCGAAGGCCGCGTTGAGGCAACGATGGATAGCCGAGTCATCCGCATCGCTGAAAAAGGCTCATTCTGCGGCAAGGTCAGCATCGACATTGCCGAGATTCACGGTCATTTCGAGGGCGATCTAACGGCGCGCACTCAATTGATCATTCACGCCACCGGGCGTGTCAGCGGCAAAATCCGCTACGGAAAACTGGTCATCGACGAGGGTGGCGAATTGAGTGGCGACATCAATACCCTGTCCAGGGAGAACGTCACCCAGCAACTTCGTCCACGCCCTGAAACACTGCCGACTTTAAACACGATCGCCGCCTAAGCCAGCAAACAATGTTCGGCTCCCCCGGTTCTTGGGTAAACTGGGGGACTTTTAACTTCCACCAAAGAAGCCATGGCCCAATATGTAATGTCGATGCTGCGCGTCAGCAAGATCGTGCCGCCCAAGCGGCAGATCATCAAGGATATTTCCTTGTCCTTCTTCCCCGGCGCCAAGATTGGCCTGCTCGGTTTGAACGGCTCCGGCAAGTCGACCGTGCTGCGCATTATGGCCAATGTGGATAAGGAATACGACGGCGAAGTCCAGCATCTGGCCGGTGTTTCCATCGGCTATCTGCCGCAGGAACCGCAGCTTGACCCAACCAAAACGGTCAAGGAAGAAGTTGAATCTGCCCTCGGCGAAGTAATGCAGGCGCAGACCAAACTCGAAGCCGTCTACGCCGCCTACGCTGAAGAAGATGCCGATTTCGACAAGCTAGCCGAAGAACAGGCGCGCCTCGAGGCGATCATCGCTACCGCCGGCTCGGATACCGAAGCCCAGATGGAACTGGCCGCCGACGCGCTACGCCTGCCACCTTGGGATGCCGTCATCGGCGTCCTCTCGGGCGGTGAAAAACGCCGCGTTGCCTTGTGCAAACTGCTGCTCGCCAAGCCGGACATGCTTTTGCTCGATGAGCCGACCAACCACCTCGATGCGGAATCGGTCGAATGGCTGGAACAGTTCCTTGTCCGCTTCCCCGGCACCGTCGTCGCCGTCACCCACGACCGCTACTTCCTCGATAACGCGGCAGAGTGGATTCTCGAACTCGACCGTGGCCACGGCATTCCGTACAAGGGCAACTACTCGAGCTGGCTGGAGCAGAAAGAAGCCCGTCTGGAAACCGAGAACAAGCAGATCGACGCCCACATGAAGGCGATGAAGCAGGAACTGGAATGGGTGCGTTCCAACCCGAAAGCCCGTCAGGCCAAGAGTAAATCGCGCCTCTCGCGCTTTGAAGAACTGTCGAGCCAGGAATACCAGAAGCGCAACGAAACGCAGGAAATCTTCATTCCGGTTGGCGAGCGCCTTGGCGGCAAGGTCATCGAGTTTAGTGGCGTAACCAAGTCCTTCGGCGACAAGCTGTTGATGGACAACGTCAGCTTCACCATCCCGCCCGGCGCCATCGTCGGCATCATCGGCCCGAACGGTGCCGGTAAATCGACCCTGTTCAAGATGATCACCGGCCAGCAACAGCCGGATTCAGGAACCGTCGACATTGGACCGACAGTCAAGATTGCCTACGTCGATCAGTCACGCGACTGCCTGGACGGCTCCAAAACTGTTTTCGAAGAACTGGCACAGGGTAGCGACATCCTGCAAATCGGCAAGTTTGAAATGCCCAGCCGCGCCTACATCGGCCGCTTCAACTTCAAGGGCGCCGACCAGGGCAAGCAGGTTGGTAATTTATCGGGTGGCGAACGTGGCCGTTTGCATCTGGCCAAGACGCTAATGACCGGCGGCAACGTACTGTTGCTCGACGAACCATCCAACGACCTCGACGTTGAAACCCTGCGCGCACTCGAAGACGCGCTGCTCGAATTCCCCGGCTGCGCAATGGTCATCTCGCACGACCGCTGGTTCCTCGACCGGATTTGTACGCACATCCTGTCAGCCGAAGGCGATTCGCAGTGGAACTTCTTCACCGGCAACTATCAGGAATACGAAGAAGACAAGCGCAAGCGCCTGGGCGAAGAAGGCGCCAAGCCGAAACGGATTCGCTACAAGCCGATTACGCGATAAATTTTGGGCTATTTCGGCGGTTGACCGCAGGAAGCATGAAAAGCGGGCGCCATTACGGCGCCCGTTTTGTATTGCCTGGGGTCAGGTCTTGAAATGCATCATCAAAAACCCCTCACACCTTCAAAAGATCAACACCCCACCCGCCAAATATATACAATTAGATCAATTCGTTGATTGAATTGTATATATGCTGACCCGCTCAATTACCCCGACACTACACCGTCTGGCTGCCAGCTTTCCTGTGCTGGCAATGACTGGCTCACGCCAGTCAGGCAAGACGACGCTTGCCCGTGCCCAGTTTGCCGACAGACCCTACGTCAGCCTGGAAGACCCAATCGAGCGCGCCTTTGCCAACGAAGACCCGCGCGGTTTTCTGGCGCGATTCAGCGAGGGCGCGGTCTTCGACGAAGCCCAGCGCTGGCCCGAGCTCTTCTCGCATCTGCAAGGCATCGTTGATGCCGACCGTCGGCCCGGCCGCTTCATTCTCACCGGCTCACAACAATTTGGCCTGCTTGCCGGTTTCACCCAATCACTCGCCGGCCGGGTCGGCATGACTCGCCTGCTACCACTCGCCGCAACTGAAATCCCCGCCGTTACGGAGCGCCAGCTATCTCTGGATGGCCTCATGCTCAAAGGTGGCTACCCGGCCTTGCACACTCAGCCGGTCGAGCCTGCCGACTGGTTCGCCAGCTATATTGCCGCCTATGTCGAGCGCGATGTCCGGCAAGTCCTCAACATCCAGAACCTGCCAACCTTCCAGCGCTTCCTGCGCCTCTGCGCCGGGCGAACCGGGCAACTGCTCAACATTTCTGCGCTGGCCAGCGAAGCCGGCATCACCGCCAATACCGCCAAAAGCTGGCTCGCCGTGCTCGAATCGAGTGACCTCATCCACCTCCTACCGCCCTACTTCCGCAACTTCGGCAAGCGCCTGGTGAAAATGCCGAAACTGTACTTTCTCGACACCGGCCTCGCCTGCTGGCTGCTCGGCATCCGCAGCGAAGATGTGCTTGCCCTGCACCCACTGCGTGGCGCGCTGTTTGAAAACTGGGTTGTTGGCGAATTCATCAAGGCTCGTTACAACCGGGGTCAGCCTGCTGATCTCTATTTCTGGCGCGACAACAACGGCCTCGAAGCCGACCTGATTTTCGAGCAAGGCGATCATCTGCAAATGGTCGAAATCAAGTCCGGGCAAACCATCACCAGCGACATTGTCCGTGCCGGACAACGCGCCACCCGCATGGCGGAAGACGAAGCACTGGCGCCCTGGCTGATTTATGGTGGCGACGAAACTTACGAACGCAGCGGCGTAAAAATTTTCGGCTGGCGAGAGCTACATACAGCCATAGGAAGCACCTAAAGTTTCAAAACGGGAGCCGCATAACCCCCACATTTCGATCTGCGCTTACTAGCCACCCAAAGTAGCTTTCGACCATGTCCCACGGTCAACCGCCAAACCCCATGCAAAACGGGCGCCGTTACGGCGCCCGTTTCTTTTTTGCTCCCCGCCAATGCGAGGTGCGGAAAACTCAGTGCTTTAGATTAGCAGAAAAAACTGCTTTGGTTTTATCGGAAAACTGGAAATCGGTGAAAGCGCGATCAATCTGGGCGCCGTTGCGGCCTTCGGAATGATCTTCAAAACAGATACCAATCACTTTGCCGTTGGCGGCGAGTGTCTGGAAGGCGAAACGCCAGCGTTGAGCTTCGGCCAAACGCTCGCGCAGATCAGCTTCGTTGGAAATCGTGATACCAGCATTTTTCAGGGATTCCAGAAACTGCTCGTAGGATTCTGTGCTCAAACTGCCCATTTGTCTCTCCGTTTATAAGTTCGGTGTTTGGATCACCATGAGCCTAATAACGACGCTGATCAAGTTCGGTTGACACGAATTTGAGAACTTAATGAATGAGATAATTTGCGCCTATGAAAAAGCCAAAAACCCCCGCCGAGATTCCTGAAATACGCTCCGGCCAGTCGATTGAACTGCTCAAGGAGTTGCATATCCTGACGCGCGACGGCAAGCTGAACCAGGATACGCGGCGCAAGCTCAAGCAGGTTTATCACCTTTACCAGTTCATTGAGCCACTGCTCGCCGATGCACAAAATCTGGCCGATCACGGTGCCGGCAAGTCCTATTTGGGCTTCATTCTTTACGATCTGTTTTTTAAGTCGCGCGAAAATGGCCACATATATGGGATCGAAACGCGCAAGGAACTCGTCGAAAAATCACGCGATCTGGCGGCCCGACTCGGTTTCACGCGGATGAGTTTTCTCGACATCACGGTGGAAGAATCGACCCATTCCAGCGCCCTGCCCGCGCAGATTGATGTCGTCACCGCGCTGCACGCCTGCAATACGGCGACCGATGACGCGATCCGCTTTGCGCTGACCAAGAAAGCCAAACATATCGTGCTGGTGCCCTGCTGCCAAGCCGAAGTCGCCGCTGCCATGCGTGGTGGCAAAAATGCCGCGCTGGCCAAAACTCCGCTTGCCGAACTTTGGCGCCACCCGATTCACACCCGCGAACTCGGCAGCCACCTAACCAATGTATTGCGCTGCCTGCTGCTCGAATCACATGGCTATCAAGTCACCGTCACCGAACTGGTCGGCTGGGAACATTCGATGAAAAACGAGTTAATCATCGCCAAAAAAATGCCCGAAAAAGCCGGTCGACCACAGGAGATTGCCCGTGAACGTGCCGCAGCCATTCTGCGTGAATTCAGCATCGAAGCACTTGCTCCGCGCTTTACTTACTAACGAAGATGATTTTGAGTAGATACCCCGAGATGAAAATCACCTCCGTTTCCCTCTCCCCCGGCCCCTCTCCCGCTTGCGGGCGAGGGGAGAAAAATGAAGCCGCTACGCGACTTTCACGCAAAATCCATGACTGAACTCGAACTCCTCGCCCCGGCCAAGAACGCCGACTTTGGCATCGAAGCGATCAAGCACGGCGCCGATGCCGTCTACATCGGCGGCCCGGCCTTTGGTGCGCGCTATGGCGCCGGTAATGACGTCAGCGAGATCAAGCGTCTCTGTGATTTCGCCCACCGCTTCCATGCCAAGGTTTTCGTCGCACTCAACACCATTTTGCGTGACGACGAACTCGAAGACAGCCGCCAACTCGCCTGGCAACTTTACGAAGCCGGTGCCGACGCGCTGATTATTCAGGACATGGGCCTGCTCGAACTGGATCTGCCGCCGATCCAGTTGCACGCCAGCACGCAGACCGACAACCGCAACCCGGACAAGGTGAAGTTTCTTGAGGATGTCGGGTTCTCGCAGGTGGTTCTGGCGCGCGAATTGTCGCTGGATGAAATCGCCGCGATTCGGGCAAAGTCGAGCGCCACGCTTGAGTATTTTGTGCACGGCGCCCTCTGCGTCGCCTTCAGCGGACAGTGTTTCATCAGCCACGCCCACACCGGGCGCAGCGCCAATCGCGGCGAGTGTTCGCAAGCCTGCCGCCTGCCCTACACGCTGACCGACGAAAAAGGCAAGGTCATCGCCGAGGACCAGCACCTGCTGTCGATGAAGGACAACAACCAGAGCGAAAACGTACTGGCGCTGGCGCAGGCCGGGGTCAGTTCGTTCAAGATCGAGGGGCGGCTGAAAGACCTCAGCTACGTCAAGAACATCACCGCGCATTACCGCAAGCTGCTCGATGAAGTGATCGCCCGGCATCCGGAATTTTGCCGTGCCTCGTCCGGCCACAGCACTTATACCTTCGATCCGCTGCCGGAAAAAACCTATAACCGGGGCTTTACCGACTACTTTGCCGGCGGTCGCCAGGACGATATTGGTGCTTTCGATTCGCCGGCCTTTGTCGGCGAGCCGATTGGCGAAGTCAGCGAGATAGGCAGCAACTATTTCACGGTCAACGCCGGAATTGACTTCAATAATGGCGATGGTGTCTGCTTCTACGACTCGCATGGCGATGTCGTCGGTCTGCGCATCAACCGCGCCGAAGGCAAAAAACTCTTTCCGCTGGAGATGCCGGAAGCACTCAGCGAGGGTGCAACGCTGTTCCGTAACCACGATCAGGAATTTGAGCGCGCGCTGGAGAAGGAATCGGCTGAGCGCCGCGTTTCAGTTGCCGTGCACTTCAGCGAAACGCCGGATGGCTTTGCCTTGACGCTCATCGACGAAGATCAGGTCACGGTTACGGTCAACTGCCAAAATGGCAAGGAAATTGCGAAGAATGCCGAGCGCGCGCTGGGCACGCTCAAGGAGCAACTGGGCAAGTTCGGCAACTCGATGTTCACTGCTGAATCCATTAAGCTGCAACTAACGCAGGCTTGGTTCCTGCCCACCGCAACAATCAACGCCCTGCGCCGTGAAGCGACCGAACAACTTGAGGCTGCGCGTATCGCCGCCCATCCGCGCCCCTCACGCGCCAGCCCCGCCGCCAACCCGGTTGCCTACCCGCAGGAAGAACTCACCTACCTCGGCAACGTCTTCAACGCCAAGGCACGCCAGTTTTACGAAAAACATGGCGTCAAGCTGATTGCCGAAGCCTACGAAGCGAATCAGGAAAAAGGCATGGTCTCGCTAATGATCACCCGCCACTGCCTGCGCTACAGCTTCAACCTCTGCCCGAAAGAGGTCAAACACCTCAAGCCAGACCCGATGACGCTGATTAACGGCAGTGAAAAACTGATCCTGAAATTTGACTGTAAGGCCTGCGAAATGCATGTCATCGGTAAGATGAAGAAGGGCGTCAAACTGAGCCTCGGGACAATCAGGCCAGCGACGGGCGACTGAATTCGCGAGCTTAAACCGGCACGAAAAGATCAGTTTAAAAGCTTGCGCCAAGTTCCGACGTTATGAAGATTGCTGTAGCCATGCTTCTTCAGCACCATTGCCGCCATCCCGCTGCGCGTACCGCTGGCACAGCAAAGAACAACCGGGACGTTCTTCGGAATCTCGGACAGGCGGCTGCCAATTTCCTGCAAGGGGATATTGATTGTTCCCGGCGCATTGCCACTGGCGAACTCGGCCAATGACCTCACATCGACAAAAATTGCCCCATTCTTCTTTAGCTCGGGAAGCATGGCGACGACTTTTTGCGAACGCCACCATTTGTAGCCGAACCACATAAGAAGCGCCAGGATGGGCCAGTACTTTTCAAAAAAACTCGGGAAATCCATAAAATTCCTTGTCGGACTGACTTAACGTAGCTGTGATTAAAGTAAATCGGCAAGCGGCGAATATTAACCGATGATGATATGACTAGCATGGCGGTATGATCGTCGGCGGCCGCCTGCGCTATAGTTCTTCCTTACCCTTGGCTATCTTCGCACTTCCAATGAAACCTACTCCCTGCCCCTCCTGCCAGCAAATGATGAGCAAACATCGCTTTGAACGCCTGCATCATGGCGAGGTGGTGCTCGACCTGTGCTTTTCCTGTCACGCCATCTGGTTTGACGATTTCGAAAGCGCCCAGATTACGCCCGGCGGCATCATCGAATTGTTCAAGTTAATTCATGGCCACCGCGACGATCAACGCCTACCCCTGCGCGCCCCGCTGAATTGTCCGCGCTGCAAGGACAAGCTGCTGCACGGGCTGGATGTTGCCAAGCATGGCGGCAAATTCAATTACCACCGCTGCCTGCAAAAACATGGCCGCTTCACGACCTTTGCCCAGTTCATGATCGAAAAGGGCTTCGTTCGGCAGTTGACCGCCAGCGAGATCACCGAGCTGAGTGCCAAGGTCGGCGTCATCCGCTGCACCGGTTGCGGTGCGCCGGTAGACATTCGCAAGGACCACGCCTGCGGCCATTGCCGCGCACCGATTGCGATTCTCGACCCGGAAGCGGTTGAGCAGGCTTTGGTTCGTTACAAAAATGCCGAAGTCAGGCGCAGCACCGTTGATATCAACAGCCTGGGTGATGCCATCGTTATGCGCGAACGTGAGAAATCGAAATACCTGCGCGAGAAGCAGCGCGGGCGACTTGAGGATATGGATGTTGGCGATCTGCTGATCGATGGCTTTCAACTGATCGCCAACCTGATCCGCCATTAAAAAAGGCGAGCCGCAGCTCGCCTGGTGACACCCGGCAAAGTTTTACTGCACGCGAATCTCGACGCGCCGGCCTTCTTCAGCACTACCGGTGCCTAGCGTTGATTCCGGCTTGCGGAATTTGACACGATCAGCAGCGATACCGCCGGCAATCAGCGCATCACGAACAGCAACGGCACGGCCTTTGGCCAGTTCGGCATTGCGCGCTGCATCACCGGATGTATCGTGAAAACCGGAGAGCAAAACGATAGATTGCGGATTCAGGACAAGCGCCGCCATGGTCCTGGCGATGGCATCCTTGTCGCTTTCATTCAAGGAGGACTGACCGACAGCGAAATAAATTTTGGCCAGCGCTTCGCCGACTGGCGCGATTTCCGGCTCAACGGTTGCTGCAACAGCGACCGCCATCGAGGCCTTCGGCGCCACCGGTGCCGGAGTCGATTTCCACATGCTGATACCGAAAACAAGCACAAAAACGCCAAACAGCGCGCCGACGATCACGCCGATATCTTCCCCTTCATCATTGCTTGCCATGCTCTACGACCTTCCAGAAATTAGAACTCAGACTCAAAATAGTAGCGCTAAACACCGTTCTCGCCTACATGCCGTTCGCCTGCAAAAGCTGCGGGCGCAACTCAACGCCTTCAAAGTAAATCGTTCCTTCCTGGATCGTGCACGAGAGCTTCATCTTGCGCTCGGCCAGTTTGCCCAGCGCCAGACTCTCCTCGGCGGAGACCTGATACACCTCAAGATTGCCAAAACGCTTAAGGTTCGGCGCACTTTGCCGCCACCAGGCATCGACCGTGCGCGTCCCGTAGGCCAGCAGAATCACCCGGTCAGCCCGGCCACAAGCCTTGCGCAGGCGGGTTTCATCGGGCAGCCCAACCTCGATCCAGAGGCGAATGACGCCAGCCGGGTCAATTTCCCAGACTGCCGCTTCGTCATCGCTCGACACACCTTTGCCAAAGGCCAGATCCTGACCGGCGTACATGGCGAACGCGAGCAGGCGCATCATCATTCGCTCATCCGTTTCCGACGGGTGGCGGGCAATCGTCAGCGCGTAGTCGGCAAAATGCGAACGGTCGAGATCGGCGACCTGAAGATCCGCCTTGAAAATTGTCGCTTTAAGAGCCATAGGTGATGCGCCGTTCAAAAGTGACGATTATCCCATGACGCCCCAGCCGAAGTTCGCTAGGATGGAATTTGCGCAATTACTGGAGAAATAGCCATGACCCGAAACAAGATTTTCACTCTCAGCTTCCTGATCCTGGCAGCAGCAGTTGCCGGCACCACCAATGCGGCCGATACACCCAAACGCAAATCCGGCCTCTGGGAAATTAAAACGCAAATGACTGGAATGCCGGCCGGTATGCCGGGACAGGGACCGGTTCAAATGTGCGTCGATCAAGCCAGCGATAATGTCATGCAGGAGCGCGCCAAAGAAAAAGTTGATTGCCCGGTAATGGATATAAAACAGAGCCCTGGCAAAATCACGATTCATTCGGTCTGCAAACATCAGGGCACGACGACGACCAGCGATGCGGTGATTACCGGCAACCTGGAGAGCAATTACCGCAACGACATGGTAATCCGCTACAGCCCGCCGCAGAGCGGCATGAGCGAAATGAAGATGACTCAGGAAGCGCGCTGGCTGGGGCCCTGTAAAGCCGGACAAAAACCGGGTGATGTGATGATGCCGGGCATGCCGGCGATGAACATGCAGGAAATAATGAAGGATCCCAAGGTTCGCGAGATGATGAGGCAACAGGGAAAGTAGGCGGGATTGGCGAGGCTATAATCAGCGCTTGCATATTGATGGAGTTTTCCATGCGCCGAATTTTTGCCTCGCTTTCACTTGCCCTGCTCGCGTTTAACGCGCAAGCCGAAGTTATCAACGTTGAAACGGCCGAGTTGGAGGCGCTGATCAAAAGTGGCGTCGCCGTCATCGACATCCGCACCCAACCGGAGTGGGAGCAAACCGGTGTCATTCAGGGCAGCAAGTTGCTTACTTTTTTTGACGAAAACGGCAAACACAACGCACCGGCCTGGCTCGACAAAGTAAAGCCTTATGCCAAGCCCAATCAGCCGGTGATTGTCATTTGCCGCAGCGGCAATCGCACCCAGGCGGTGAGCAACTTCTTATCGCAGCAGGCCGGTTACGCCAAGGTTTATAACGTCAAGTACGGGATCAATCGCTGGATCAAGGAAAGTCGTCCGGTTGTCCCGGCTGCGCCGATCCTGATAGCCTGCCGCGCCGACAAGACTTGCTGAACCAGCCAGTCGCCAACAAACGGTGCGCCTCCTGCGAGCGCTGGAGCGGGCAACGCCAAGTTGGCGAACTACCGGGAACGGTGGCGGTTGAATCAGAATTAACCACCGGGCTGTGCCTCGGTGGCGCCTGGGACAATTCCGAGCGCCGCGCACGCTCGGCCTGCGGGCACTGGCTACTCTGGACATTAGTCGGGACGGCCGATAGCCGATAGAATGCGCAGCCTGAAGCTGCAACCAAGGTCACCATGTCATCCACGCTGCACCCCCTGCTCGCCGCCGCCTTTGAGCGCCGCCGCGAGTTGCTTGCCGAACTCGAAGCCGAGCAGACAAATGCTTATCGCCTGTTTCACGGCAGCGCAGAAAATTGCCCCGGTTTGACGGTTGACCGCTACAACGACCTGCTGCTGATCCAGAGTTTTCATCAAGCGCTGAGCGCTGCCGAGCGGCAGGAAATCAGCGATTTTTACGCGCCGCAAATCCCCGGCATGACGGCCGTGTATAACGACCGCAGCGAGAACAACTCGCGCATTTGCAACCCGCTGCCGCCGGATGAACTTGCCGCTGCGCAGATCCAGCGCGAATTCAGCGAAATCGGCGTCCGCTATCTGGTTCAGGGCCGGCACGGCGGACAAGACCCCTGGCTGTTTCTTGACATGCGCGCCGGGCGCCGGCGGATCATGCAGGAAGTCGCCGGCAAGACCCTGCTCAATCTCTTTGCCTACACCTGCGGCGTCGGTGTCGCGGCGGCCAAGGCCGGCGCGGCGCATGTCGTCAATGTCGATTTTGCCGAGTCGAGCATCAATGTCGGCAAGGAAAACGCCCGTCTCAATGATCTGCCGATCCGCCTGCGCTATGTCCATAGTGACGCCTTCGCTGCGATGCGCCAACTGTCCGGGATCGGCCAGCCGAAGTTGGTGCGCCGCAAACACATGCCGGATTTCCCCAAGCTCGAAGCGCGGACTTTCGATGTGGTTTTTCTCGACCCGCCGCGCTACGCCAAGAGCGCTTTTGGCGTCGTCGATATCGTCAATGATTACGCCGCGTTGATGAAACCTGCGCTGCTATGCACCGCCGAGGGCGGCACACTGATCTGCTGCAACAATGCCGCACAGATATCACGTGATGTCTGGGCCGACCAGCTTCAGCGCTGCGCGACCAAGAACGGCCGAACGATACGCGACATGGAATGGATCAGCCCGGAAGCTGACTTCCCCAGCCCGGACGGCCAGCCGCCGCTGAAGATTGCCCTGCTCCGCTTTTAATTTAAAAGTCGCGCAGCGACTTCATTTACCTCCCCTCCCCCGCAAGCGGGGGAGGGGTTGGGGGAGAGGGAGTCAAGCTGCCACCGGCGCCCGCACAATCGGCGCTTCCTTGATCGGCAGATTGATCAAAGCGGCGAGCATAGCCAGAACAATATCGGCGTACCACATCCAGCCGAAGTCTCCGAACTCGGTTATCGCCAAGCCGCCAAGGTAAGCGCCAAGGAAGCCGCCGATTTGATGGGTCAGCAAGGTCAGGCCGAATAAGGTGCCGAGGTAGCGGATGCCGAACAGCTTGCCAACCAGCGCGGCGGTTGGCGGCACCGTCGCCAGCCAGGTAAAGCCGAGACCGGCGGCAAAGAGGTAAAAGGTCAATTCGGTACGCGGCGCCATCAGATAAAGCGCAACCAGCACCGCCCGCGAGCCGTACATCGCGGTTAACACGTATTTGCTGCGGTATTTTGAAATCGCGTGTCCGGCATAAATGCTGCCGGCGATATTAGCCAACCCGATGATCGCCAGCGACCAACTGGCAACCGCCGGCGGCAAGCCGCAGAGATTGACCTCGCCCGGCAGATGAGTGACCAAAAAGGCAATGTGGAATCCGCAAGTGAAAAACCCGGCGTGCAAAAGCAGGTAGCTGGGGTTCTTCATCGCCGTGACAATGGCCTGCTTGAGACCTCCGTCTTCGGCATGTTTGACCGGCTCGATTTTTTGCCGGGTCAAGGTGCCGATCAGCGGCAAGGCTGAAAGGATCAATAGCGCCATGCCCCACATCGCCCCGATCCAGCCGAACAGCTGAATCAGCTTTTGCATAATCGGTGCAAAAATGAACTGACCGAAAGAGCCGCCGGCATTGATGATGCCGGATGCAGCCGCGCGTGACTCAATCGGCAGGCGCGCTGCCGCTGCACCGATTAGCACCGAAAAACTGGCCGACCCGGAACCGATAGCCGAGAGCAAACCGAGCGCCACAATGAAGCCGAAGCCGCTTCCCATGAAGGGCGCAATCGTGCTGCCCAGCGCCATGACCATGACACCGCCTATCAACACTGCGCGCGTGCCATAGCGATCCGCCAACGCCCCGGCAATCGGCTGCACCGCGCCCCATGAAAACTGCCCAACGGCCAATGCCAGACTAATTGTTGCAACACTCAAACCGGTATCCAGATTGATCGGCGCAATGAACAGCCCCATCGACTGGCGGGCGCCCATGGTCAGCGCCAGAATGCCGGCAGCGGCGAGCGTCGTGATCCATATTTCGGGGCGGTTCAGGGTACGAAACATAGTAGATTTCCAGGCCGGGCTTCGACTTGACGGAATGCGATACTGCGTCGGCCCCATCGGTGAGCGACGAATATACACCGGGCAGCGAACCGAACGAGCGCCGCCGGAAAACATGGCTGCTTCCTCGTCAATACGATGCAGCGACGAGGCTGGATTTTCACCTTAGCCACCGATTACTATTACACTATGCTTCTATCCTGATGACTGTCTGCTATTCACCCAATGACTACACTTCGCGCCCTCAAGCATCTCATCCTGATCGCCTTGCTTGCCCTGACAGGCATTTTTCCTGTTCAGGCAGCCAGCGCAACGGAAGTCAATGCGGACACCGGCAAACCGTTTGCAACGGTCTGGCGTTTGCGTGGCGATGTTTTCGCTACCGGCAAGAACGGCAAGCCAAGGCTCCTGAAAGAAGGCGCGACGATCAATGTCGGCGAGCAGGTTCGCGCTGCACCGGATAGCGAGGCGGTTTTAAAAACCGGTGATGGCGGCATTGTTGCCGTGCGACCCGGCGCTGAATTCGTACCTGAGCGCTTTGCCGCCGAGGGCAAAGCCAGTGACCGTCAGGTGCTGCGCCTGATCACCGGTTCCTTGCGCGTGATTACGGGCTGGATCGGCCAACTCAACAAGAGCGAGCATCGGGTGGTGACGCCTTCTGCCACCATCGGCATCCGCGGCACCGACCATGAGCCCTATGTTTTGCCACCGGAAATGGCCAATTCAACGTACCGTCAGGGCACTTACGACAAGGTCAATCGTGGCGCCACCGTGCTTGATGCGAACGGCGGCAATGTCGAGATCGAGGGCGGCCAGGTTGGTTTTGCCCGCTCGCCGGCGCCGCCCGGCGTCCGTTCGCGCGCCTTGATGACGATCCTGCTGCCGGTTCTACTGGCCAAGGTGCCTGATTTTTACGTACCCGGCGCTTTCGATCAGGAACTTGATCGCTACTCCGAAACCATCGATGCGGCCAGTCAGAAACAGCTGGAATCACGCAATCCTGGCAGCCGTCCACCGCCGGCAAATGCCAAGGCAGCGGCGAGTGCTTCAGGCGCTTCGAGTAATCAAGCGGGCGCCGAGCCCGCCCCCGTCGCCATTGTTGGCTGCCCGCCGCTGACGATCGGCGAAGCCTGGCTCGGTCGCTTTGATCGCGCCATCATCCGCCGCGATGTCAAAACCATCCTTGGCCTGTTCGCACCTGAGGCAGTCGCCAAGGCAACCGTGCGCAGCGGTAACGGCATGGCCAGCCTCGAATTCAATCGCGACGAGCTGGTCGATAGCACACTCAAATCGATCGCCAGTCTCAAGGATTATCAGCAACGTCGCGTTTCGCTCGAAGCCAAACTGGCCGACGGAGAAAGCGCAGCGACTTGCCGTCAGATCGAGGTCAAATCCATCGCCATCGAGCAAGGCCTGATGAACGGCACGCCCTATCGTTTTGAAGCGCTGGAAGAATATCTGCTCGAACAGCGCAACGGCGAATGGCTGGCGATTAAGGCAAAAACGACGCAGCGCTAAACCCGCGTTTCTTTATCCTGCTTTTCGGCGGGTGTCTGTAGCGGCCAACTTAGCGCAGCAAAACTGTTTTGATAGCCGTCATCTCGCAGTCATATTTATGCAACAAAATGATGGGCTTGGAGCATATACTTCAGAAAAATGTGGAGAGCGAAATGATTCGTCCAAATACCCAGCCGCAGTTCCCGACCCAAAATTACCTGAACCGCGAAATCGGCCTGCTCGCCTTTAATCGCCGCGTTCTCGCCCAAGCCACCGACGAGCGCGTCCCGCTGCTCGAACGCCTGCGCTTTCTCTGTATTGTTTCCAGCAACCTCGACGAATTCTTTGAAGTACGCATGGCCGGCATCAAGGAGCAGGTCAAGGCCAAGGCGCAGGCAATCAGCAACGATGGCATGACCGCCAAAGAGGCGTTCCGGCAGGTATCTACCGAAGCGCGCGCGATTGTTACCGAGCAGTATCAGCATTTGAATGAAGTCATTCTGCCGGCCCTCGAAGCTGAGGGCATCCGCTTCCTGCGCCGTACCAAATGGAACGAAGCTCAGCGTGAGTGGATCCGCAACTACTTCATCCATGAAATGGTGCCAGTGCTGACGCCAATCGGCCTTGACCCCTCGCACCCCTTCCCCAAGGTGCTCAACAAAAGTTTGAATTTTGCTGTTGAACTGGAGGGCAAAGACGCCTTCGGGCGCAGTTCGGACGCTGCCATTGTTCAGGCGCCACGCGTGCTACCACGCGTCATCAAGCTGCCGGAAGAGCTCGCCGGCTGCGCGCACGGCTTTGTCTTTTTGTCGTCGATCCTGCACGAATTCGTCGGCGAGCTATTCACCGGCATGACGGTGCTCGGCTGCTACCAGTTCCGTGCCACACGCAACTCCGATCTCTTCGTCGATGAAGAAGAAGTCACCAACCTGCGCACCAAATTGCAGGGCGAGTTGCCGCACCGTCACTTCGGCGACGCCGTGCGCCTTGAAGTCGCCAACAACTGTTCGCAGGCAATGACCGACTTTCTGCTCGCCCAATTCGGGCTGAGCGCCGCCGATCTTTACCGCGTTAACGGCCCGGTCAATCTGGTGCGCCTGATGCAGGTGCCGGATTGGGTTGATCGCCCGGACCTGAAATTTGCCGATTTCGTCCCCGGTCTGCCGAAGGCAGTCGGCAAAGGGATGAACATTTTTGACAGCATCCGCCGCAGCGACATCCTGCTGCACCACCCCTACCAGTCGTTTGCGCCGGTCATCGAACTACTCAATCAAGCTGCCAAAGACCCGCAGGTCGTCGCCATCAAAATGACGGTTTATCGCACCGGCACTGACTCGGTACTGATGACCTCGTTGATCAGCGCTGCCAAGAGCGGCAAGGAAGTCACCGTTGTCGTTGAGCTGATGGCACGCTTTGATGAAGAAGCCAACATCAGCTGGGCAACCAAGCTCGAAGAAGTCGGTGCCCATGTCGTTTATGGCGTCGTCGGCTACAAGACGCACGCCAAGGCGCTGCTCATTGTGCGCCGCGAAGATTCCGGCCTGGTTCGCTACGCCCACCTCGGCACCGGCAACTATCACCCGCGCACCGCTCGCCTATACTCCGATTTCGGGCTGATGACCTGCAACGAAGAAATTACCCACGACGTCAGCGAAGTCTTCAAGCAACTGACCGGGCTCGGCAAGGCACGTACCCTCAAACATCTTTGGCAGGCGCCATTCACGCTGCAGCCGAATGTCGTTGCTGGCATTCGTGCCGAAGCAGAAGCAGCCAAGGCCGGCGGCAAGGGGCTGATCGTCGCCAAGATGAATTCCCTGCTCGAACCTGAAGTCATCAACGCGCTTTACGAAGCCTCACAGGCCGGCGTTTCAATTGACCTCATCGTGCGCGGCGTTTGCGCCTTGCGCCCTGGTGTGCCCGGCCTCTCCGAAAATATTCGCGTGCGCTCGATAATCGGCCGCTTTCTGGAACACCACCGGATTTTTTATTTCTACGCCGGCGGCAATGAACACGTCTATCTGTCGAGCGCCGACTGGATGGATCGCAACTTCTTCAAGCGTATCGAACTGGCTTTTCCGATTCTTGATCCCAAGCTCAAAAAGCGGGTCATCACCGAAGGTCTCAAGTTCTATCTCGCCGACAACCAGCAAGGGTGGGACATGAACAGCCAGGGCGTCTACCAACGTCGCCGCTCGTCGCGTGCCAAGCAGCACAACGCCCAAGGCGAGCTGATGGTGACGCTGGGGGGTGGTTGAGGCCGACTGTTGCGGTCGACGGCAAAATTGGCGGGGATTTCCCGGAACAAGTCTTGAACTATTGGGGATTTGGCTCCCGGTACCCCAGATACTTCAGCAACGGCAAATGACGCACAAAGCGGAACATGCCGTGCACCTCGATCCAGCGTGCGTAAGCCACGTAGTCGGAATCACGCGAAAGGTGCCACTCCTCGGTCTTCGCACGCAGGATGTAAATGCCGTTCAGCGCCAGCAAAAGCAAACAATTGCGCAGCGCTTCAGCAGGCGAGGCCTGCGCCATGAACGGGATCGAAATCATCCACCACGAAAGACACTTTGCCACATAAGCCGGATGCTTCGTCCAGCGATAAGGTCCACTGGTAATGATGCCGCGATGCGTCAGATTGGAGAATCTGGCCCCGAAAGCGACGGTCGCCCAGACGTAGATCGCCACCAGAACGAGAATTCCGCTACCCCAGATGCCATAAAGCACAGGGGTGTCCCACAACCAGTTGCCCCATTTGAAGTTGGTTTCGTAGGCCAGGTACTGACGGCTAATCGTGGACCAGAACGGCTCATAACACATCAAAGCCACGGCCCAGCCCAGCATGGTAGGCTCAGATGAGCGAATGTGGGTATCGGTGAGGCGTAGCGACATCAGATAGCCCATCGAGACAAGGCTGACATCGATGAAATAGAGCGAGTCGAACAAGAAATCGAACCAGAATTTGAAGCTGCTCAACTTGGCGAAATCGACCGCCAGAAAGCGGGCCAGATCGTTGCACATATAGGTAAACATCAACGGCAGAAAAAAGCCCTTGATGATCCAGCCGAGCACATGCTGCCCCAACACGCCGCGCTCAATTGCATCCCACTGGAACGTCACCAGCATGCCCATATGCCAGTAACCATCACGTGGCTTACGCATGCGCCGGTCGATCAGGTAAAAATAAGGTAAGGCCAGGGCAATAATCGGTGGCAGAACGATCCAAAGCATCTGGTAGTAGCGCTCGTAGAACGTGCCCCGATACTCCGGCAACAACCAGTAACAGAAAGCGATGAAGCCGAGGCTGCCCAGCAAGCCGGCAAATTTGACCAGCGTTCGCGTCCAGGAAGGCTGGTCAAACGTCGGATCGATACCGGTTGAAGGACGAAGATGCACTTTCATCCAGATCAGATCCACCAGAAATATTGCTGATGCAGTCACCGCAATGATGAACAGCGCTGAATGCACCACGTTGTCACCGAATGGACGATCAAACCGAACGATAGCCAGCGCAACCAGAAAGGCAGCCAAGCCAAGGGCGGCTACCCAGCCCTGGGTAGCCGATTTTGGACACTCGGTCGTCATGTTCTAGCCGTTTCGTTCAGTCACCAAAAGCACGGTACGGGTGCGACCAATCTTGATGACGACCTGAATCGGCAAACCATCAGCCGGGACATTCTTCGCCACAAACATATTGCTTGCCGGAATGAAGCTCAGCCATGGCGGTAACTGATCACCGTTGACCAGCGTCGCTTCCGGCTGCGAGCGGGCTTTGACCGACAGATCGATCAACTCCTTGGGCAACTGGAAGCTGAAACCTGCCGCTGTTCTCACCATTTCGCCAGGCACTTCGACCAGGATCGCACCGGTTAGCGACTCGGTGGGTTGTTTCAACAGCGTGACGGTAATCTGCTCCTGGCCGGCGCCCCTGCCGTCACTACCCTCCCGGCCAGTGGTGGTGCCATTGCTAGCCAGCCCTGAACCCGTATCCGAGCCTCGGCCGCCGGAGCCTGAACCCGAACCACTGGAGGTGTCACCTCCGGAGCTGGAGCCGCTGCCGCTGCTCGAACCACCGGACGAAGAACTACCGGAGCCCGAGCCACTGGAGGTGTCACCGCCCGAGCTTGAGCCGCTACCGCTGCTCGAACCACCGGACGAAGAACTACCGGAGCCCGAACCACTGGAGGTGTCACCGCCGGAGCTGGAGCCGCTGCCGCTGCTCGAACCACCGGATGAGGAACTACCGGAGCCCGAGCCACTGGAGGTGTCACCGCCGGAGCTGGAGCCGCTGCCACTGCTCGAACCACCTGACGAAGAACTACCGGAGCTGGAGCCGCTGCCGCTGCTCGAACCACCGGACGAGGAACTACCGGAGCTTGAGCCGCTACCGCTGCTCGAGCCACCGGACGAAGAACTACCTGAGCTGGAGCCGCTGCCACTGCTCGAACCACCGGACGAAGAACTACCGGAGCTTGAACCGCTACCGCTGCTCGAACCACCGGACGAAGAACTACCGGAGCTTGAACCGCTACCACTGCTCGAACCACCTGACGAAGAACTACCGGAGCTTGAACCGCTACCGCTGCTCGAACCACCGGATGAGGATGATGATCCAGAGCTACTGCCCGAATCAGGTGGCGGTGGCAAATCTGGCGGTGGCGGTGGTCCCGGTGGAAGCGGTATTGGGAATGGGGGGATCACATTCGGTACCGGGTTGATATTCGCCGTTGTACTGGTATCGGTAATGCTGTAGTTGCCGGCAAGACCGTTAGCGCTATCCGCCAATGCCAGCTTCACTGCCACCGTTTTGCCGATACCGACATTCGGGTCATTGAAATTACCAATACCCGACAAGCCCAGGGCCTCACCATCAACCAACCCGAGCAGGCTGCCCAGGGTGATGGTCGCGCTGGTTGTGCCGTTGTAGGTCTTGTCGGCGGCCGTCACAGTCGTTGTCAGTGTCTTGGGTGTCACCGAGGCCGTGTTGGCGGCGTTGGGGCCCGAGAGATCGACACGATAATTGCTGGCCAACCCACCACTCGCATCGGCCGCATCCAGCAGGGTGATCGCGCTCACATAATCGGCATCCACCACGTTCTTGCTATTGACGCTGGCGCCGCTGTAGCCAAGTGTTTCGCTGACCACCCCGGTCGCAACCGTCACAATGCCTGCACCCAGCGTAGTGTTCCCGTCATAGGTTTTAGTGGCAGACAGACTGACCCGTTTTTGCGTAATTTCACCGTTGTTCCCGGAGAGTGAGGTGCCGCCGGAGAGGAAATAGTTGGCGGCATCTGTGCTACCCAGGGTCAGCGAACTCACCGTATAGGATTTGTTGGTCCCAACATTCTTGTCCGAGAAATTGCCGTTACCGCTAATCGTCACCACATCGTTGGTTTCCAGGCCGGTATAGCCCAGCACAACGTTGTTCATGGCGGTACTGCTGTCATAGACCTTGTAGACATTGCTGGCATTGGCTGTCAGCGCTTTCTGGTTCACCGTAAGCGCACCCACCACGACCAGGTTGTTGTTGAAGTTGGCACTGGTCTCGGTGACGCTGGTGGCGCCGATGCTGTAGTTACCGGCTTTGAGTGCGCCGCTGGTGCTGGCCTGAGGCGAGATAGCCCCGAGGGTAAAGACGGCGCTGCCGCCGGCGCCGTCATCAACGGTGAAGTTATTGCTGCCGTTGGCGGTGATGCCGGTTAGAGGCACCTCGTCCCCCAAGCCGCCATTGGCCGCCGGGTTCCAGTATTTGGCGCTGGTGATGCTGAAGGTCGACGGCGTGCCGTAGATGGCATTGGCAATGTTGTTAACGCGCACCAGCAGGCGGTCAGACGGCACGATGGTGTAATTGCCGTTCGCGTGGGTGATGACGTAGTTTGCCGCCGTCACGCCCGAAGGCTGGATGACGCCTATGTAGGTGCCTTGGCTGTTGGTCGCCGCGTTGGTGCGGTTGTAGAGCAAGCCACTGATATTCAGCGCCGACGTGGTTTCGCCATTGACGAAGCCCGTGTAGGAAACCCCGTTGTAGGTGCCGGCATCGGCTTGCGTTACAAACTTGGCGTCGTCATTGGCTTTAACCGTGAGCGGTGCGCGGTTAATGCTGCCGGTGCCGTTGCTCCACGTCAGGGTGTAGTTGCCGGCATCGCTGCCGCCAATGCCGACCGTGCCAACCAGAATGCTGCTGGCGCTGGCGACATTTGCCGAGTTATACACCGGCGCACCGGTGACGTTGACCGTGTCGCTACCGACAATGCCGACCAAACTGCCATAGCCGTAGTTGCCGACCGGCATGGCGGTGGTGCCGTCGTAGGTCTTGGTGACACCGGTGTTGCCCGCCAGCGTAATACCCTTGGCTGTGATGTTCGCGGTGGTGGTGCTACTGGTCGAACTCAGGCTGTAGTTGCTGGCCAGGCCGTTGTTGATGCCGTCGGCCAAACTGTAGCCGACGGCGGTCACCGTCTTGCCATCGGCCTTGGTTTTGTCGGCAAAGCTGGCATTACCGTAATTGAGCACCAGGGTTTCGGTGCCCGCGCCGCTGTCCACACCAGTGCTCACGCTGCCCCAGTTGCTGATACTCACTGCCGTGTTGGCGTTGTACACCTTATCGCCTGCGGCTAATCCGCTGATGGTGAGCGACTTGGCCGTAATGGTGCCGGCCACCGTCTTGCTGGTGGCGTCGAGTGCGTAGTCGGTGGCGGCAGAGCTCTTGTTGCCGGTGATGCCGGTGATGGAAAGGCCGGACACCGTAATCAGGTTGGCGGTAAGCACGTCTTTGGTGTTGTAGTTCTTGCCGGTGTTATTCAGGGTGGCATCGGTGTCACCCGAAACGAAACCGCTGAAGCTGTAGGTCGGCGTAAAGCTGTTGGTCAAGGCACCGTCATAGACCTTGGTAACCGCCGAATTGGTGATGGTCGGGGTGAGCGTTTTGGGGGTGATGGTGAGGCTATTGACCCCGGCGCTGTAGCTATAAGCCGGCAAGCTGTAGTTGGTCGTCACGCCGCCGTTGGTGCCAGCGCCGAGCGTGATGGCGCTCACATACTTGTTGGCGGTGGCAACGTGGCTGTTGTTACCGGTGGCGCTGGTGACATTCAGCGTTTCTAGGCCGAACAACCCGCCCAGTGTCACAAAGCCGGTCAGGCTGGCGCTGCCGTCGTAGGTTTTAATGGCGGAGAGCGTGAGGGCGGCGGTGTTGATCGTTACGGCATTGCTGCCGCTGGCAGCGGTGATTGAGGGCAGCGCGTAGTTGGTTGCGGTTCCCGTGCCGTCGGTCAGCGTGATGGCGTCGATGAATTTGCTCGCCGTGGCCACATCCTTGCTGCTGGCGGTGGCGCCGGTGTAGTTGAGCGCTTCGCCGCTCACGCCGGTGGTCACTGTTACTGCGCCGGTCAGGCTGGTACTCCCGTCATAGGTCTTGGTGGCGGCGAGGCTCACCGTTCTGGCATTGATCGTCACGGCGGCATTGGCAGCATCGAGCGCCGGCAAGGCGTAGTCAGTCGCCGTCCCCGAGCTGTCGGTCAACGTGATGGCGTCGATGTATTTGTTTGCCGTGGCCACATCCTTGCTGCTGGCGGTGGCGCCGGTGTAGTTGAGCGCTTCGCCGCTCACGCCGGTGGTCACTGTTACTGCAGTGCTCAGGCTGGTGTTGCCGTCGTAGGTCTTGCTGGCGGAGAGGCCAACGGTTTTGGTGTTGATGGCGAGGCTATTCACTCCGGCGCTGTAGCTATAAGCCGGTAGGCTGTAGTTGGTCGTTATGCCGCCGCTACCATCGCTGGCATTGCCCAAGGTTATCGCGCTCACGTACTTGTTGGCGGTGGCAACGTGGCTGTCGTTACCGGTGGCACTGGTGACAATCAGCGTTTCTAGGCCGACCAACCCGCCGAGGGTGACAAAGCCGGTCAGGCTGGTGGTGCCGTCGTAGGTTTTGCTGGCGGAGAGCGTGAGCGGCTTAGCGGTGATCAACACACTGCTGTCGGTCGCCGTCGGGCCGCCGGTCAGTGTGTAGTTGCCCGACTCTGTGCCGGTGAGGGCCAGCCCGGTGACTGAAATACTGTAGTTGCCGACATCCTTGCCGCTGAAGCTGGCCAGCGTGCCGGTGGTGTTTACATTGGCAGCATCGGCGCCAATCACGCCGCTTAACACCGTGCTCTGCACGCTGCTCGCGCTGGTTGTGCCATCGTAGACCTTGTCGGCAACGCTGATTGAGGTCACCGAAACATCCTTACGCGTGATGTTGGCTGCCACATCGAGCGAAGCTGTGCTTAGGCTGTAGTCGCTTGCCACCGAACTGTTGCTGCCGGCAATGGCAGAAATCGCCAATCCCGAAACAGTAACCTTGTTGGCATCGGCCACATCCTCGTCGTTGTACGCCTTGCCGGTATTGGTTAGTGTTGCTCCGGTGTCGCCGCTAACCAAGCCGCTGAAGCTGAAAGTCGGTGTGATGGCCGTCGTGGTATCGCCGTCATACACCTTGGTGACACCGGTGTTACTCAGGCTGGGCGTCAGCGTCTTGGCCGTAATGGTCAGCGCATTTGTGCCGACACCGTAACTGGCGGGAATCTGGTAATTGATCGCCAGTCCACCAAGCGTGCCGTTTGTCAGGGTAATGGCACTGACGTATTTGTTCGTTATGGCGACATGCGAATTGCTGGCCGTGGCAGCGCTGTAGCCCACAGTCTCGCTACCGATGAATCCGCCCAGTGTTAAAAAACCTAACAGGTTGGTTGTGCCGTCATACACCTTGCTACCGGTAACCGTCAGCGTCGCCTTGTTGATCGTGCTGTTGATGCTGTCGAAGTAGCTGAGCGCGTAGTTGGCCGCCATGTTGGCACTGGCGCCATCCTTGATGGTGAGGCCGGAAGCGCTCACCGTCTTGTTAGCGGTACCGGCATCCTTGTTGGTGAAGGCCAGTGTCGGCGCTGCATTCACGCTGTCACCCGAGGCGAAGGCCGAAGCGCCGCTGCCCAGCGCGGAATCGAAGGTGGCGGTGCCGGTGGCGGTCAGGCTGCCGTCGTAGGTTTTTGTCAGGTCGGGTGCTGTCACCGACAGCGCCAGTTTGTTGATCGTGCTGGTCGTGTTGCTGGTGTAACTGATGGTGTAGTTGTTACCACTGTTGCCATCGTTGACGACCAGACCCGAGGCGTTAACGGCTCTGTTGTCGATACCGAAGTTCTTGTCGGCAAAGACCAGTGTCGGGTTGGTGGTGATGCTGTCGCCTGTGCCGAAGGCCGAGTTGCCGCTGCCTAATGCTGAGGAATAGATGGCCGTGCCCGTTGCGCTAAGGCCACCGTCGTAGGTCTTGGTCAGGTCGGGCGCGGTGACGGTCAGAGCAAGTTTGTTGATGGCGCTGGCAGTGTTCGTTGTGTAATTAATCAGGTAATTGGCTGTGACATCGCTGCTGCCATCCTTGATGACGACGGCCGAGGGTGTCACTGTTTTGTTGGTGCCGAAATTGCGGTTGTCAAAAGTCAGCGTCGGGGCGGTGAATACGCTGTCGTTTGTTGCCAGCGCAACGCTGTAGGTCGACGTGCCGGTGGCCGCTGTGGTGCCGTCGTAGTTTTTGGTCACCGTTGGCGCGGTGATGGTCAGCGCTTTCTTGTCGACCGTCAGGCTGTTGCTGGAGTACGAAATGCTGTAGTTGGCTGCGCTACCAACATAGGTGATGCTGAACAGATTGCTATCGGTGCCGTAGCCATAGGTGCCGGCGTTGGGCTTGGTGCCGATGCTGCTACCCCAGTTCAGGCCGGAGATGTAGCTGGTGCCGCCAGTGGCTGACCAGGCCGAGGTAATAGTGGGGACGGCATCCCCATAGGTCATGCTGTAGCTGGGCAGCGTGATGGTGACGAAGGTCAGGGGGACGTTGGACTTGAGGTATGGAAGGCCATTGTTGATGCCGTCATCCCGTGCCCAATAGTTCGTGAAATCAAACCTGAAACCTGCGTTGGCGTAGCCGGATGTAAAGCCGTATAGATTGCTTTGCTGCATGGTTGCCAAGGACAAACCGAGCATTGCGGCTCCACCGAACAAACCGTCACCGTAAAGATTGTAGGCATTACTTGCATTCCACCAGGAAATCATCTGGCCAATCTGGTTGTTATAGGTAACCCCTTGGATGGTGACCCCCATACTGCTAGTCCCCTTGCGCCCTATCGTCGCAGAATAGGCACCAACACCAGCGTCGCCACCAGCTTCATTAGCCGGCATGAGGGCGGGCGAAAAGACGCTGGCGCTGGCAACATAGTTCTTGGACATAGTTATGGAGCCTACGCCGCCGCCCAAGGCGCCGACCAGGCCGCCGGCATATTGGGCTGCATAGACATTGCCGAGTACATAATTGTTGCTGATCATGGAATTGCCGATAACGCCGAACAAACCGCCGGCATACGTGCCGAAGTTTTGTGGGGTTGAAACGCGGCCGGTGTTGTAACTGTAATAGATAGTGGTGTAGTTGTTTTCCGCCTTGCCGACGAGGCCGCCGATAGTCGTGTGTCCGTACACGTCACCCTTGTTGTAGCACCTGTCGATGGTCAGATTAATCAAGCCGCCGAGTGCATAGCCGATCAGGCCGCCCACGTCGAGGTTGCCGCTGTTCGAAACGGCATAGTTGTTGACGTCCTTTATTCCGACCTGACCAAGGTTGTACACGCGGGTTAGCGTAGAAGAGGTTGACAATGCCCCGATCACCCCGCCTACACGGAAATTGTTATCCCCGACAGCAACCGTTCCCAGCGTGTACACATCGGTCAGGTTTACGCCATCGCTGGCGGTACCAACAATTCCACCGAATCCGTTTCCACTGGTGCCACTCGCGGTGATGGCGACGTTGCTGTAACTGTTCTTTGCGACTATCGACTTTGACGATCCACCAATCAGGCCACCCACAGAGCTGGAGCCGGAAACCGTACCGGTGGCGTAGACATTGTTGAGCGTAATGCCCGACGAAGAGGAAACATAACCCGCCAAGATGCCCTTGTTTCCACTGTTTCCGGTGATGCTGGCATTCACCAGACCAATATTGTCGATTTTCGTTGCCGAGGTTTGGCCGAACAGACCCTGCATCTCGGCACTACGGTTGATCGTCAGACCCGTAATGGTGTGGCCGAGGCCGTCGAAGGTGCCTGAGAACGGGGTGGTTGTATTGCCAATTGGCGTCCAGCCCTCGCCGCTGTTCCAGGCGCTGGTGCCGGTCGCATCAATATCGGCGCCGAGCACGAAGCTGGTCGCCAGATTGGCACTGCTGGCCATGCCCTGTAGCGTCAGAGCACCTGAGCTTGAGTCTGCAGCGACACCAAGGCTGGAGATGACTTGCCAGTTGTTAACCGTGCCGTTATAGCCAGACTTGGTGATGAGGTTCTGCCCGGTTTGAAGGTTGACCTTGCCTGCGCTACCAAAGGTGTACCTGCCGTAATACTCGGGACTGGCCGCCACCTCTGCCGCCGTGCCGCTCTGTCCGGAATTCAGCGCCAGCTTGCCGCTGGGGTTGCTAGCCGCAAGGGCGGCGTTGATCGTGATATTGCGATCGGCAGTCAGGGTCAGGGTGCTGGCGTCGCTCCAGCTATAGGCCGCATCCACCGTAACGTCACGACCAATGATGGTGAGCGGCACCGAAGTGGCCACGGAACCGGCCAGCGAGGTGCTGCCTGACGAAGTCAATAACTGCTGTGCCGGGGCACCAAGCTTTAGGCCCGTGTAGCCCGCAGTCAGCACGGATTGCACGGTGCTGAGCTTGGCTGCGTCGAACGACCATTGCCCGCCCGTGCCCGTGGCGCCGATGACCGAGGTTTTGGTGAACGTGCCTGGGCCGAAGGCGGCGTAGCCGGTGCTGGTAATCGAGTTGGTGCCGCCGTTGAGATTCATCGTGTCGGCGTAGATGCCAACGCCGGGCGCGGTTATGGTGGTACCCGTGTTCTGGGTAAAGGTGCCGCCAAAGAAGTTGAGCGCACTGCTGGCTGTCAGCGAACCGGCCACGGTGGTTGTGCCGGTTAGTGCCACATCGGTGGTGTCACGGGTGCCGCCGGTGTTGTCGCCGATGTTGATGGCGCTGAAGCCTGATTTCAGGGCGGTCATTGCAGCGGCGGAGATAAACAGGGCGTTACCGGGGTCTGTACCCCCCACCTGAATGGCGCGCGAAGCGGTTACCGGGCTCAACGTTACCGCGCCGCTGCCCTGGATGGAATTGGCAGCCCCGGCCAGCGTGATGCTGTCGGCGAGGATGGTGATGTCCTGCGATGCTCCGGTAGCGCTGCCGGCGGTGAGGTTCTGAATCGTTGCGGTGCCTGCGGCTTCTCCATCCTTGGATATTTTGATGTCGATCGCCTTGGAGACGGATGCCGCGCCGCCACCGTTGGTACTGATGGTGGTCCCGCTAGCCATGGTGAAACTGCCCGCACCGGTGCCGCGTTGGTTAGATGAGTTTGCGATGGTGTTGAAGTTGGCCGTAGCGCTGAATGCGCCGCGCAGGGTAATGTCAGCGTTAACAAAAATACTGCGCCCCGCCTCTATTTTCAGTAGATTGCTGGTTGAATTCCCAGAAGCATTGATGGCGGTGTTGATCGTGATGTCGTTGTAGGCCGAAAGCCAGACTTGAGCGGTGTTAAGCAAAGTGACGATCGTCGATGCGTACGTCCAGTAATTCGTGTCAGAACCAGTGGTTGCGTATGCAAGCGTATTCCAGTTGGCCGTATAGGTTGATCCGCCAGGATCGGAGGCGCTAACGATGATGTTCTTTGGGTCGAGCAAGAGTAGACCATTGACACCCGCAGGAGCCAGCGTGTTCACCCGGAGGTTTTCACCCAGTTGCAGGTCGTGGCCTGAGATTTCCACCTTGCCGCCGTCGCCGGATTCGCTACCGCCCTTGGCGAGAATTTCGCCATCGGCACGGGTGACGGAAGAAGCATTGTGGATATTCGACCACAACACCGCCTTGCCGCCATCGCCGCTGGCTTTGGCCGAGACATCAATTTTTGCCCCGTTTTCCAGGTTGACCGTGGAAGCCTGATAAACCCCGTTACTGCCTTGCCAGTCACCACCGACCAGCACGGTGCCGCCGCCAGTAGCGCCGGTGGCATCGATGCTGCTGCCGGTGCCGAGCAGAATGTCATCGCCGGTCAGTTCCAACTTGCCACCTCGGCCACTGCGGGAACTGCTACGCAGGGTCGTCGTGCCGGTCACCGCCACATGCGGGCGGTCCTGCGGCGGGGCCGTCGGATCATTGATCGGGTTGTTCGGATCAGCCAAGCCGGTGTGGGTCGTTGTTCGCGCGCTGACGCGAATGGTGCCGCCCAGGGTGGCGCCGCTGGCGTCCACGGTCGCGTTGTTCAGCGCGACTTCCGTTCCGGCTGCGAGGTCGATGCTGCCGCCGCTGCCGTTGGCACTGCTGGCGTCGATGCTGCCGTCAACTTTGATGGCATTGGCCGATTCGGCGTAAACGCTGCCGCCCTGGGTGTTACCCGAGGCATCGATGCGGCTGGCCGGCTGCAAGGTGAGGGTTTGCGCCTGAAGCAGGCGAACATCACCGCCCCGGTCGACCAGCCCCTTGGCCAGAATCTGGCCGCCCATGGTCAGACTGTCATTGGCTTTGATCTGAACGCTGCCACCCGTGCTGCCCGAGACATCGACAGTGCCGTTCTGGACGACCTGCGGCGCGGTGATTTCAACCTGCCCGCCGGCGTGGCTGGCATTGCCGGCGGCCGTGATGGTGCCGGTGTTCTCGACCGATGAACTGGCTTCGAGGACGATGCGCCCGCCCTTCATGGTCAGGCTGCTGGCGTCGAGCGTGCCATTGTTCTTGATGACGGCGCTTTGCAGGCGATTGACGGCGTGGGCTGAGAGAATGATGAGGCCGCCGGGGGCTTCGACGGCATTGCCGTTTTCAACGAGCACGCTGAAGGCGGCTGGCTCGACGCGCACGTTGGCGAGCCGGGTGCCGTCAAATTGCAGTTCGTAGGCTTGGCCGGCGGCCAGCGCAACGGTGCCTTTTTGGGCAAAGATTACGCCTTGGTTACGGACTTCCGGCGCGAGCAGGGCGATGTAGCCGTCCATCGCGGCTTTGAGTTCGCCTTCGTTCAATATTTTGCCGCCAGCGGCTTCCTGCACGATGCGCATGCGGCCGGCGAGAAAGTCGCTATCAGTCATTTTGCCGGTGGAGGCTACGAGTGCGCCGACATCGACTTGTGCGCCACGGCCAAAGACAATGCCGGCGCTGTTGAGCAGGTAAACGCTGCCGGTGGCGCTGAGTTTGCCGAAGATTTCCGACGGGGCCGTGCCGGTGACGCGATTGAGCGCGACGCCGCCAGCGGGTTGCTGGTAGTGCACGCTGGCATTGCTGCCAATGCTGTAGCTTTCCCAGTTGGCGACCATGCGCTGCTGGTTTTGCGTGACGGTCATGGCATTGCCGCTGGTGGCAATGTTGCCGGCAGCTGCACCGCCAACGATCTGGCCATTGGTCGGCAGGGTATTGACCGGTGGCGCGGCGAAAGTTGGTGCTGGCAGGAGGGTGGCTATTGCAAGGGCGAGCGACAAGGTAAGGTGCTTAATACTCCCCCTCTCCCCCGGCCCCTCTCCCTCACGGGGCGAGGGGAGTTTGGCGCGCTGCGTGGAGGATGGCTTGCCGTGGCTGCTGGACTTTTCGTGGGTGACGATAAAGGCGTTACGAGCGGCGCTCCAGACGATGCGGAAGGATTTGTTCATGGTGTTGCCTCTTGCACAAAAGTAACAAGTTTGTTATGTTGGCGCTGATGGATAGCGATATTTTTAAGATTGAGTACTACAGCGAGCGGGTGCAGGCGGACATTTTGTCTTTGCCCAAGACGCTTGGTATCCGTTACGCGGCACTGACTTTGCGGATGGCGTCTTTCGGCCCCGATCTGGGTGCGCCTCACACCACGGCGTTTGGTGGTGGCTTGTTTGAGCTTCGGATCTAGGGAGCTGAAGGCATCGGCAGGGTGTTTTACTGCACCCGGATTGGTCGTCGTGTCGTAATGCTTCACTGCTTTATCAAGAAGTCCGACAAAACACCTTTGCGTGAAAAACGAATTGCCGAGCAACGTTTGAAGGAGATCAAAAATGCTGACACATGATGAATTGATTGCAAAAATGCTGGCTGACCCTGATGTAAAGGCCGAGTACGACCGGTTGAACGCCAGCGAAGAATTTCTGCTGCTCGACATCGTTCTCGCCGCCCGCAAGGCTTCAGGTTTGACGCAGGCCGAGGTGGCGGAGCGTATGGGGACGCAGGCGCCAGCGGTGGCGCGGTTGGAGTCATCAATGACTACCGGCAAACATTCACCCACGCTAGCTACGTTGCGCAAGTACGTGGAGGCGTGTGGCAAGCAGTTGGTGATTTCGGTAGTTTGAATAGACATCTGGATTTTGCAGTCAGAAAAATTTGATCGCCGTCAGCCAAATACGATTGAGGTCATAACTGCCGTCGCCATCCTTGCCGTTGATCGGG
>JAABQV010000023.1 GCA_011391255.1 Dechloromonas sp. | reverse complement strand
CAGCTTTTGTTTCATCAGTACTTATACATGGGCCACCGATAGTCACCACCATGCATTGCGCTGGATCAGTCAGCACACGCTCCAACACGAACATCTTGTTCGGAATTTTTTCCTCAAAAACGCGCACATCCAGGCTCATCCTGACCTTTCGCCAGTCACCGAGAAAGCCGATTTCCCTGGTATCCAGTTGCTCCGACTCCATATTCGGATTGCCGTAAAACTTGCGCTTGTACAATGCCTCAGTTGGAAATGGATTGCCGTTGTCGTAAGCAACCGGGGTAATCCATTGATCTCCCCGGTAGTCGACCGGACTACCGGTACGATAAGCCCGCGAATAACCAAGGCGAATTGTGTTCTCCGGCGTAATGTGAAAATTGCCACTGACACGGGGTGATAGGTGATCATCAGCCAGAGAATCCTGCTCACCGGACAAGCCCAGATTGCCGGTAAACCAATCAAGCGGCTTCCACTCGAGGTTTCCGAAAAGCCTCCCGACGGTTCGCTTGACCGTGTTGACACCATGAAAATAGACAGGGGAAGTCATGCTGTCCCTGCGATAAGCGCCGCCCCATGAGATGCGTGCGGTCTTTCCCAGAGCGAAATTATGCACGGCCTCGATTTCATGCCGCGTTCCCTTGTCGCCAAAGTCATCACGGAGATAGAAAAAGTTCTGCTCAAAGGAAGATTCGCTCTCGGAAAGGTAGTCCTCCGAAGCTTTGTCCTGCGTGTAGGCATAACGCAACTGGAAATCGGAGTCCGGCCCCAGATTGCGCCGCCACTGAGCCTGCAAGAAGGCACTGGATTGGTCAAACTCACGGGGTGGATCGTCCAGCTTCCAGCCCCCGGTCAGCACAGTTCCACTGCTCGCCAGACGGCCGCGTGGCAGCTTCGCTTCAATGTAGCCCCCGGCGATCTCCAGCGTATCGCGGTCACTGAGGGTAAAGTCCGAGCGCACATTGAACATGCGTGAGCGGAAAGAATCCTTCCAGTCAAACTGGTCAGTCAAACCGTTATCGTCTTTCTGCTGATACGTGAAGCGCAAATTGCCTGCTTCGCCCAGCTTGCCACCGGCCCGTAAAGTGTAATCACGAACGCCTTGGTTCCCTTGATTAATCGATACCGATGCGCCCCTGACCAAAGCCGGATCAACCGTGATGATGTTAATCACCCCGAGAAAAGCGTTGGAACCATAGGACACCGTATTGGTACCGCGCACCACCTCGATACGCTCGATATCCTCCATCGCCACCGGCAAGATCGCCCAGTTGACGCCGTCGCGGAACAACGGCGAATACTGGGAACGCCCATCAATCAGCACCTGCACACGCGGAGAGAATAAATCATCCGTCTGCCCGTGATAGGTCACGCGCGCCGCATCAGTATTGTTCGGGAAGGTCTGAAAGCCCGGCACCAAACGTAATACATCACTCAACTCACGGGCACCGGACGCCTTGATCATGTCGCGATCAATCACCGTTACGGCGGTAGGCGCGTCAGCCAGGCGCTGCGGCAAGCGGCTGACCGAGGCGACAATCGGCATCTCGCTAAAATAGATGTCTTCCTCAGCGGCCTCACTGCCCATGGCAGCAAGCACAGCCGCAATCGCTATTACCAGCCTTGAGAACTGAAATTCGCCCGCTAACTTAGACTGCATCATTCAGCACCATCACCAGTGCTTGTTCCCGGTCGCGCCAGCGCATTTTTCCAGGCACTGGCGAAACTTTCCGACTGCTCACCAATTTCAACACCGTGCCGACTGGTTGCGACCAAACAGAGCGCCAAACCCGGTTGATCAATCGCCGTCACGCCCGATAAATCTATTTCATTGACGCCAACGCGCGTCAATGCATGCATGAAATCATTTCGCAAAGCACCATTGAGGCCGCCCGAAATACGCATCACCTTGCGCCCGCTCAATTCATGGACGCTTAGTATCGAAGCATCCCCCTTGGCAAGCGCCGCATTGATTGCATCGTCGATAACGATCTGATTGATCGGGCCGGCCTGAAACCGCCCGCCGTACAGATCGCCGACCAGACTGACAATGGTTACCGGTACATCAATCAAGGGGGAACCGAAGAGCGCAAACTCACAGCCGGCCAAACGACCCACTTCAAGTCGCATCGAGGACCGTATCATCAACCCCGAGAGCGACAAGTTCTCGATCAAACCTTCGCCCAGCATGCCGCCAAAGCCAATCTTGACGACTGGCGGCTGACCAAACCGGATACGCTGATGCCGCCGCTGATCCTGCATTGCCTCTCCCTGTTTTTTATCCCCCAATATTAACAATAACTTAACATTTAAAATATCCATTTTCCGGGAGTTTGTACTGAAGATTGACTTTTAACGCCCCGCTCGGTATCGTCCGTTCCACGTCGGCACTATGCTGGCGGCGCCGATTTGAGCTCTGATTGCGGGCGCTATAAATACTGCTAAAACGGGAACCGCCCAGTTCGCGTTTTTTAGCCAACTGGGTTTTTCGTTTTCAGGAACAGCATGCCAGGACAATCCGTCGGCGTCGTCGAAGCACAGCGCGCCCACTTCGATCAGCCATTAAATTTGCGCAGCGGCGGCGTCTTGCCCGTCTACGATCTGGTTTATGAAACCTACGGCACACTGAATGCCGCCAAGTCGAACGCCATCCTCGTTTGCCACGCCCTCTCCGGCCACCATCATGTCGCCGGCCACTACGCCGACGATCCCGACAACATCGGCTGGTGGGACAACATCATTGGTCCCGGTCGACCGCTGGATACTGACAAATTTTTTATTGTCGGCCTCAACAATCTCGGCGGCTGCCACGGCTCAACCGGGCCGTCCTCACCAAACCCGGCCACCGGCAAACTCTGGGGTGCTGATTTCCCGATGGTCGCGGTCATCGACTGGGTGCATGCACAAGCCCGTCTGGCGGATCTGCTCGGCATCGACACCTGGGCTGCGGTCATGGGCGGCAGCCTCGGCGGGATGCAGGCGCTGCGCTGGAGCGTGACCTACCCGGAGCGCGTGCGCAACGCGATTGTCATTGCCGCCGCACCCAAGTTGTCGGCGCAAAACATCGCCTTCAATGACGTCGCCCGTCAGGCCATCCTGACCGACCCAGATTTCCACGGTGGCCACTATTACGAGCACAACACCCGCCCTTCGCGCGGCCTGCGCCTGGCGCGCATGCTTGGACACATCACCTATCTCTCGGACGACCAGATGGGTGAAAAATTCGGCCGCGATTTGCGTAACGAAGAGTTTTCCTACGGTTTCGGCGTTGAGTTCGAAGTCGAATCGTACTTACGTTATCAGGGCGACAAGTTTGCCGGCTATTTCGACGCCAATACCTATTTGCTGATGACCAAGGCGCTCGATTATTTTGACCCCTCGCGCGAAGACAATGGCGATTTGACGGCAACCATGGCGCGCAGCAAAGCCAATTTTCTGATCGCCTCGTTCACCACCGACTGGCGCTTTACGCCGGCACGTTCAAAAGAAATGGTCGCTGCCCTGCTCGCCAACGGGCGCAATGTTTCCTACGCCGAAATCGACCTCAATTTCGGCCACGACTCCTTTTTGATGGACGACGCGCATTACCATGCCGTTGTTGAAGCCTACCTGCGGAACATCAAGCTATGACGCACACGCTCGGCCGTCCCGACTTTGAGCTGATCGCCGGCTGGATCGAGCCCGGCCATCGCGTCCTCGACCTTGGCTGTGGCGACGGCAGCCTGCTTCGCCACCTGATCGACGTACGCGGCGTCCAGGGCGTTGGCGTTGAAATTGACGACGCCAATGTCCTCGCGGCGATCAAGAACGGCATCAACGTCATTCAAGGCAACCTCGAACGCGGCCTCGATGAATTTGCAGATCAGGCTTTCGACCACGTCGTTTTGTCGCGCACACTGCAAACCGTCCGCCACACCGAGGGCATCCTGCGCGAAATGCTGCGGATCGGCCGCGAAGCGGTGGTTTCCTTCCCGAATTTCGCTTATCACAAGAATCTGCGGGCAGTGCTCGACGGGCGCATGCCGGTTTCGGAAGACTTGCCTTATCAATGGTATGACTCGCCGAATGTGCGCTTTTTCACACTGCTCGATTTCGAGGATTTGTGCACCAAGATGGGCCTGATCATCCGTGAGCGCCACGTCCTCGACGAAGACGGCAATATCGTCGCCGGCGAAGACCACCGCGAGGTCAGTTTCCTCGGCAGTTTGGCGGTCTATCGCCTGACGCAAAGCCGCTGATGCCGGCCTGGCTTGGCGTTTTGATGACGCGGAAGATGCTGATCTGCATCTTCACCGGCTTCAGTTCGGGATTGCCACTTTACCTGCTGCTCAACCTGCTGCCGGCCTGGCTGCGCAGTGAGGGCGTTGATCTCAAAACGATCGGCTTCTTCGCCTTGATCCAGTTTCCCTACACCTGGAAATTCCTCTGGTCACCACTGCTTGACCGCTTCAACATCCCCGGTTTTGGACGCCGGCGCGGCTGGATGCTGCTGACCCAGATCGGCCTGCTGTTCGTCATCGGCTCGTTGGGCGGACTGAGCCCGAAAGACAATATCTGGCCCATTTTGTGGCTGGCGACCTTGCTCTCGCTGCTCTCGGCGACCCAGGATATTGCGGTCGACGCCTTCCGCCGCGAGATTTTGAACGACGAAGAACTCGGCATCGGCAACGCCGTGCACGTTAACGCCTACCGCATTGCCGGTCTCGTCCCCGGCTCGCTGTCGCTGATCCTCGCCGACCGCCTGCCATGGAATGAAGTGTTCTGGATCACCGGCGCCTTCATGATTCCGGGCATGGTCATGGCTTGGCTGGTCACTGAACCGCTGGTCAAGGGGGCGCCCAAAACCCTTCGTCAGGCTGTTACTGAACCATTCAAGGAATTTATCGGCCGGCAAGGCTGGCGCGGTGCACTGATGGTGCTTGCCTTCATCTTTCTCTACAAGCTCGGCGACAGTCTGTGCACGGCACTGGCGACACCGTTTTATCTCGATATGGGTTTCACCAAGACCGACATCGGCCTGATTGCGAAACACGCCGGACTGTGGCCGGCGGTCTTCGGCGCCATGTTGGGCGGGCTGTGGATGATCAAACTGGGCATCAACCGCGCCTTGTGGCTGTTTGGGGTCGTTCAACTGGTGTCGATATTCGGCTTTGCCTGGCTCGCCCTGCAAGGACATTTCGACAGTATCGGCATCGTCGAGCGCTTCTCGCTGGCATTCGTTATTGGTCTTGAAGCCTTGGGCGTCGGGCTCGGCACGGCGGCCTTCGTCGCTTTCATTGCCCGCTCAACCCACCCGGCCTACACCGCAACGCAAATGGCTTTGTTTACCAGCCTCGCCGCCGTACCACGCACCTTCATCAACGCCTCGGCGGGTTGGTTGGTTGAAAGCCTGGGCTGGGTAAATTTCTTCTGGCTGTGCGCCGTACTGGCGGTTCCCGGCATGCTGTTGCTGCTTAAAGTCGCGCCGTGGAAGGTGCGCGCCGAGGACGCTACTCGCCTCGCCTGAGGCGCCGGCGATCCAGCCACCAGGCGTAAGCCGGCAGCAATAATATTGAGCCGGGCAACATCAGACCGATCAGATAGGGCGAGAGATGGGCCATGTTGCGCAGATGGCCGAGAATTTCTTCTTTCTCGGCTGGCGTCCACTGGTTGCCATTTCGTGCCTTCATCAGCAAAGGCATGATGCCGCGTGCCGACGCAAGTTCGCGCAAAATGCGACAGACCTCCCGCCGCTGCGAAAAGACAAGTTGCTGCCACCAACCGGGAAGACGCCCGGCGCCTGACTGAAGTTCCGTCACGGTCAACCGACTTTTGCCAGGGATTTTTTGATACCTTGCCAACCGCGCCAAACAAACAGCCCGCGCGAAGCCCAACGCCACGCCCTTTTTGGCTTGGCCACGACAAGGGCCGCGACACCGGCACCAACAACCGCCGGATGGTGCTTCAGCCAATCCACCCAATCGAGCACCCGGTCGCCGTTCGCCAAGGCTCTTTCGAGCGGTGCGGCGTGATCCGCCAGACGCAAGCGCTGGGCATCAATGCGAGCCTGGAGCGCACCGTGACGGGTCGCCAATTTAAGCAGACGGGAATTCATACTTGGCGGGAGCCGCGTCGACGCAGTTGCACCATGTCTTCTTCCAGTTCAGACAAACTGGCACGGAACAGCTTGCTCGGCTGCGCAGCCTGGCGCCTCAAGGAAGCCACCAGCCACAATCCGCCCACGATGAAGAGCGCCGCAAACACGCCAAAAACAATCACCCGCTGTTCCCAGAACATGAAAGCAATGCACAACACTGCCATGATCAGGCCGATGGTGAGTAGCAACGCAGCGCCAATCGCCTTGCCCCAGAGGGACATCAGGCGATATTTCTCTTCCTCGATTTCGGTGACGAGAAGTTCGGCGCGCGTTTTGCCAATCGCGATGGTCGTCGCGAGGAGATTTTTGAGGGAAACGAAGAGGCCTTCGCGACCACCTTCGCTGCCGGTCTCAACCGTCATTGATTAGCGACGGCCGATCAGCACACCGAGTGCGAGACCCAGTGCAGCAGCAACGCCTACGGCTTTCCATGGCTCTTCGTGGACGAAATCGTCGGTGGCACGGGCTGCAGCCTTGGTCTTGTCAACCACGGCAACCTCCAGATCGATCAGGCGTTCTTTGGCATCACGCAGACGCAGGCCGATACGCTCGCGCAGCTCACCGACCTTGTCGCCAGCAGAACCCGCCGTGGCACGCAACAACTCTTCGGTATCGGAGATAACAACCTTCAGGTCGGAAACCAGTTTTTGTTTGTTGGCAACAGCCGCTTCATCAGACATATTTAACCTCTCAGAGAACAGTTATGCGAAAGGCACAGGTTAGCCCGTCCGCGTTACGAAATCAATCCGTATCAGACGACCGGCCAATCGTAATCAATGATCAATGGCGCATGATCGGAAAAGCGCTCAGCTTTATAAACGCTGGCCGCAACCGCCGCAGCAGCGATACCTGGCGTTGCTATCTGATAATCGATACGCCAGCCGACATTCTTGGCCCACGCCTGCCCGCGATTGCTCCACCATGTATAACAAGCCTCGGTTGCCTCTGGATGCAGGCGGCGATAGACATCGACCCAGCCAAGTTCGTCAAATACCCGGCTCAGCCACGCCCGCTCTTCAGGCAGAAAGCCGGAGTTTTTCTGGTTCGATTTCCAGTTTTTTAAATCAGCCGGCTGGTGGGCGATATTCCAGTCGCCGCAGAGAACTATCTCGCGACCCTCAGCCTGTAAAGCATGCATTTTCGGGAAAAACACTTCGAGAAAACGGAACTTTGCCTCCTGGCGCTCCGGCGATGAAGAACCCGAGGGGAAATACAGCGAGATCACCGACAAGTTACCAAAGTCAGCCCGGATGTAGCGGCCTTCGGCGTCAAACTCGGCACCGTCAAAACCTTCCACGACCATTTGCGGCTTTTCCCGGCTCCACAGCCCGACCCCGCTGTAACCCTTCTTTTCTGCCGCATGGTAAACCGCGTGCATGCCGGCCGGCGCCAGCATCTCGGCAGACAGATCAGGCAGTTGCGCCTTGAGTTCCTGCAAGGCAAAGACATCGGCCTGCTGCGAGATCGCCCAGGGCAGAACATTTTTGCTCCACGCTGAGCGGATGCCATTGAGATTCAGTGAGATGATGCGTAACATTGGGAGCGTTTCCTCCGCCATCTGGCGGGCTTTGCAATTGGGGAAAAATGGACTTTCGTCAGGACTTTATCGAATTCGCACTGGGCTGCAAGGTTTTGCGCTTTGGCGAGTTCACCACCAAGGCAGGGCGCTTGTCGCCTTACTTTTTCAATGCCGGTTTATTCAACGACGGCGATTCACTCAGCCGTCTGGCAGAATTTTACGCCAAAGCCACCGAGGCCGGCAGCGTCCCTTTCGACATGCTTTTCGGCCCCGCCTACAAGGGCATTCCGCTGGTCGCGGCAATTGCCATTGCTCTTGCCCAGCGCGGCCAGAATTTCCCGTTTGCCTATAACCGCAAGGAAGCCAAGGATCACGGCGAAGGCGGCAGCATCGTCGGCGCCCCACTCAGCGGTCGCGTCCTGATCGTTGATGACGTCATTTCCGCCGGCACTTCGGTACGTGAATCTGTCGAGTTGATTCGCGCCGCTGGCGCCACACCCGCTGGCGTGCTGATTGCTCTGGATCGCCAGGAGCGCGGCCTCGGCGATTTGTCTGCTGTTCAGGAAGTACAGCGCGACTACAACATCCCGGTCATTGCGGTAGCCGGCCTCGGTGATTTGATGGCTTTCATCGAACATCACCCGGAGTTCGCCGCCCATCGCGCCGCCGTGGCGGCTTACCGGACGAAATACGGTGTTGCTAGCTAAACGACTTATAGCGTTTTGCCTCATGCTGGCGGCCTTTTCGGCGCAGGCAGCGGGTACTTTTTACTGCTGCCCGGATGCCAACGGGCGACGCACTTGCGGTGATACCCTGCCGGATGTTTGTCGCGGCAAGGCTTACCGGATCATCGATGGCGCAGGAAACGTGATCAAGGACGTCAGCGCGCCGCTGACGCCGGAACAAAAAGCTGAAGCCGCGCTACTTGAAAAGCAACGTCAGGAGCAGGATGCGCTCGCCCGTGAACAGCGGCGCAAGGATCAGGCCTTGCTAGACACTTATAGCAGCGTCAAGGACATTGATGTTTCACAACAACAAGCGGAAACCGACTTGCAGCGGGCAATTGATACCGCCAACGCGCAGATTGATGTCATCAAGGAACAGCGCAAGAAATTTGAGCGCGAGTCCGAGTTCTACAAAAAGGGCAGCATGCCAGCCGAAATCAGCAAAGGGCTGCGCGAGGCGGACTACAACATCAAGTTGCTGGAAGAGACGCGCGAGATCAAACGGCGCGACTACCAAACTGTGAAAGCCAAATACGATAGCGACCGCAAACGTTATCTGGAAATCATAAAGAAGCCGAATACCCGCTGATCAGGACGCCAGTTTCTGGCGCAGCAAATCATTGACCTGTTGCGGATTTGCCTTGCCCTTGGCGGCTTTCATCACCTGACCGACCAGCGCATTGAAGGCCTTTTCCTTGCCCGCCCGGAATTCGGCAACATTACCCGGATTTGCTGCCAGCACCTCATCCACCAATGATTCGATGGCACCACTATCGGTAATCTGCTTCAAACCTTGCTGTTCGATGATCTGATCAGCCGAAGCCGCCTCGCCGTTCCACAGTGCCTCAAAGACCTTTTTGGCAATGTTGTTGGAGATCGTGTTATCAGCAATGCGGATGATCAGACCGGCCAGCTGGGCGGCTGAAACCGGCGAATCGGTGAGTTCCTTGCCTTCTTTTCCGAGACGTCCGGCGAGATCGCCCATCACCCAGTTGGCGCATGGCTTGGCGTTGGCTTTTCCGGCAATTGTTACGGTCGACTCGAAATAGGCGGCCATTTCTTGCGTTGCCGTGAGTGTCGTTGCATCGTAAGCCGAGAGCGCCAGTTCGTTGATGAATCGCGCACGCTTCTGGGTCGGTAACTCGGGCAACTCAGCTTTGACGCGCGCCAGCCATTCGTCAGAAACAATCAGCGGCAAAAGGTCAGGATCGGGGAAATAGCGGTAATCATGCGCGTCTTCCTTGGTTCGCATGACGCGGGTTTCGCTTTTATCGGGATCGAACAGCACGGTTGCCTGCTGAATCTTGCGGCCTTCTTCGATTTCGTTGATCTGCCACTGGATTTCGAAATCAATCGCTTCCTTCAGGAAGCGGAACGAGTTGAGATTCTTGATCTCGCGCCGCGTACCAAGCGCCACCTGCCCCTTGGGGCGAACTGACACGTTGGCATCGCAACGGAAGGAGCCCTCCTGCATATTGCCATCGCAAATACCGATCCAGCGCACCAGCGCATGCAGGGATTTGGCGTAAGCCACCGCTTCATCAGACGAGCGCATGTCCGGCTCGGTAACGATTTCCAGTAGCGGCGTGCCGGCGCGGTTGAGGTCAATGCCCGACTTGCCATGAAAATCTTCATGCAAAGATTTGCCGGCGTCTTCTTCCAGATGAGCACGGGTCAGATGGACGACTTTCTCGTAAGCCTTGTCGCCCTGCCCAACGACGACAGGAATCTCACCGCCGACAACCACCGGCAGATCCATCTGGCTGATCTGGTAGCCCTTGGGCAAATCGGGATAGAAGTAGTTTTTTCGCGCAAAAACCGATTTTTTGGCGACTTCAGCGCCAATCGCGAGTCCGAAGCGGATCGCACACTCAACCGCCTTTTTATTCAGCACCGGCAAAACGCCGGGCAAAGCGAGGTCGACCGCGCAAGCCTGGGTATTCGGCGCGGCGCCAAAAGCCGTCGATGCACCGGAGAAAATCTTCGAGACTGACGCCAGTTGCGCGTGCGTTTCGATACCGATAACCACTTCCCACTGATTCATAATTTCATCCGTTCAGAAACAACGTCCCGATTTGGCTTCCAGCATGATCGGCCAGAGATAGCTGAAAGCATCGCCTTCGCAGGACTTGGGACAACTATTGAAAGCAATCGTTACTTTGGGCCCCTGCTCCCACATGCGCACCGTGCAGCCGGCTTCGCTCTTGTGCTTGAGCAGGGCTTGCGGCAGCTTTTCAGACTGCTCGAAATTCTTCAGGTCAAAGCTGCAAGTGCCGTAACCCTTCATCGTCACCTGCGCAGAGAAGGTGTTGACCACCGCCTCCTTGACCAACAAATCCAGCTTGGTGGTTGTGCCGATGGCATCGCGGTGCGAGCACTTCGAGCGCACGTTCAGCGGGCGGGTTGGCTGCGGCTTGATCATGCGTTTTGACAGATATTTCAGGGTATCCGACTTGAATTTCGGTGAAGCAGGTGCGACTGGCACTTCTTCAACCTTTACCTCCGGCTCAGGAACTTTCTCGACCTCGGCACAGGCAGCCAAAAACGAGATCGCGACCAACGCCCAAGCAAGTCGCATCCTTAATCGAGACCTGCCGGCCGCTGCTGGTGCCAATCGGTCGCCTGCTGATATTTGTGCGCGACATTGAGTAATTGCGCCTCGGCAAAATAATTGCCGATCAACTGCAAGCCCACCGGCAGGCCGCCGGCAAAACCGCAAGGCACCGACATGCCGGGCAAACCAGCCAAGTTGACGGCGATGGTGTAGATATCCGACAAGTACATTTGTACCGGATCAGCGGCCTTTTCACCGAGCTTGAAAGCCGTCGATGGCGAAGTTGGCCCGATGATCATGTCGCAAGTCTTGAACGCCTCGACAAAGTCATTGGCGATCAGCCGGCGAATCCGCTGCGCCTGCAGGTAATAGGCGTCGTAATAGCCGTGCGACAGCACATAGGCACCGATCATGATGCGTCGCTTGACCTCGGCGCCGAAGCCCTGGGCACGGCTCTTCATGTACATGTCGTCGAGATTGCCGTAGTTTTCGGCACGGAAGCCGTAACGCACGCCATCAAAGCGCGACAAGTTGGAACTGGCTTCAGCCGGCGCGATAACATAATAAGCAGGCACCGAGAGGTGCGAGTTTGGCAGCGAGACCTCAACCATCGTCGCCCCGAGTTTTTCGTATTCGCCAATCGCAGCACGCACGGCGGCCATTACTTCGGCATCGCAGCCATCGCCAAAAAACTCTTTCGGCAGGCCGACACGCAGGCCATTGAGCGGTTTCTCCAGATCCCGGGCGTAATCTTCAAGCGGGCGCTCCAGCGAGGTTGAATCGCGCTCGTCAAAGCCCGCCATGCTATTGAGCAGTAGCGCGCAATCTTCAGCGCTCGCCGCCATCGGGCCGGCCTGATCGAGCGAGGAGGCGAAGGCAATCATGCCGTAGCGCGACACCACGCCGTAAGTCGGCTTGAGGCCGGTCAAGTTGCAAAGCGCCGCCGGCTGGCGGATCGAGCCACCGGTATCGGTACCGGTCGCTGCCGGCGCCAAACGCGCCGCAACAGCTGCCGCCGAGCCGCCGGAAGAGCCGCCAGGGACGCGCTCAATGTCCCACGGATTACGCACCGGGCCGAAAAACGAGGTTTCATTCGACGAACCCATGGCGAATTCATCCATGTTCGTCTTGCCCAATGAAACCAGGCCAGCGTCAGTTTCCATCTTGCGAATCACCGTTGCGTCGTAAGGTGAAACGAAATTGGAGAGCATTTTCGAGCCGCAGGTGGTCAGCCAGCCTTCGGCGCAAAAGATGTCTTTCTGGGCAATCGGGATGCCGGTCAGCAAACCTGCATTACCGGCGGCAATCCGAGCATCGGCAGCACGTGCAGAATTAAGGCTCTTTTCGGCGTCGACCGTAACAAAGGCATTCAGCGTCGGATTGAGGCGATTGATGCGGTCGAGAAACAGTTGCGTCAGCTCAAGGCTGGAAATTTGTTTGGCGGCCAGCGCCTGCGATAATTGTTTGAGGCTGGCGTTGATCATTCGATCACCTTCGGCACGAGATAGAGACCGGCTTCTATTTCGGGGGCGATTGCCTGAAAAGCAGAGCGCTGATCCGGCTCGCTGACGACATCTTCACGCAGCCGCTGACTCAAATCCTGAGCGTGCGCCATCGGCTCTACGCCTGTCGTATCAACGGCCTGCATTTGTTCAATCAACTGAAAAATCCCGTTGAGGTGGCTCTGGGTGGTCAGAGCTTCTGCCTCGCTCACCTCGATACGCGCCAGATGGGCAATGCGTTGAACCTGATCTAAAGTTAGCGACATAGGTCTCAAAAAGGTTTTATTGCGGTGCACAAAACCTTAAAATGGAAAGCGTTATAAGGTATCATAAAAGTTTTCTTTACCGCACCCCCCAGCGGAGCATACATGTTCGGTTTCTTCAGCAAATACTTTTCCAACGACCTCGCCATTGACCTCGGTACTGCCAACACGCTCATCTACGTGCGTGGACGCGGTATTGTCCTTGATGAGCCTTCGGTTGTTTCTATCCGCCTCGAAGGCGGGCCCAATGCCAAAAAGACCATTCAGGCCGTCGGCCGTGAAGCCAAGCAAATGCTTGGCAAGGCACCGGGTAGCATTACCGTTATTCGGCCGATGAAGGATGGCGTGATTGCCGACTTCACGGTCACCGAGCAAATGCTCAAGCAGTTCATCAAAAAAGTGCACGACTCGAAGCTGTTCAGCCCGAGCCCGCGCATTATCATCTGCGTGCCTTCCGGCTCAACTCAGGTTGAGCGCCGGGCGATTCGCGAATCAGCGATTGGCGCCGGTGCCAGCCAGGTTTATCTGATCGAGGAGCCGATGGCTGCCGCGATTGGTGCCGGCCTGCCGGTTTCTGATGCAACCGGCTCGATGGTGGTAGACATCGGTGGCGGCACAACAGAAGTTGGCGTGATCTCGCTCGGCGGCATGGTTTATGCCGGTTCCGTGCGGGTTGGCGGCGACAAACTCGATGATGCGATCATCAATTACATCAGCCGCAACTACGGCATGATGATTGGTGAGAACACCGCCGAGCACATCAAGAAGACGATAGGCTCCGCTTTCCCGGGTGCCGAAGTGAGGGAAATGGAAGTTTCCGGTATTAACAAGGCCGAAGGCATTCCACGCAAATTTACGATTTCGTCCAATGAAATTCTTGAAGCGCTGACCGATCCGCTCAACCAGATCGTTTCTGCCGTCAAATCCGCTCTCGAAAAAACCCCGCCCGAACTCGGTGCCGATATTGCCGAACGCGGCATGGTGCTGACCGGTGGTGGCGCCTTGTTACGTGACCTCGACCGTCTATTGATGGAAGAAACCGGCCTGCCGGTTGTAGTTGCTGACGAGCCGCTAATCTGCGTTGCCCGCGGTTGCGGCCTGGCGCTCGAGAAGATGGACAAGCTCGGCAGCATCTTTGCCTCGGATTAATTTCTGAGACAAAGGGAATAGAGCATCGTGGCCGGCATCGACCACGCTCCGCCGCCATTCTTCAAGCAAGGGCCAGCACCGCTGGCCCTGCTGACTTTTTACATCGCCATTTCGGTCGCTTTGTTTGTCGTCGACCTGCGCATGCACAGTCTCGATCTCGTCCGGCAAAGCATCTCATTACTCGTTGATCCGGTACAACGCGTTGCCCAAACACCCGGTAGCCTGGTTGATTATGCTGGCAATTACCTGCGAGGCATTCAGACGCTCGACGCCGAGAACAAGGAGCTCAAGCACGCCAAGTTGACCACTGCCCCGGATTTGCAGCGCCTGGCGCAAATGGAGAGCGAAAACGAGCGCCTGCGCAAATTGCTCTCGGTCAAGGAGCGCGAAAAGGCGCAAGGTCAGGTGGCGCAGATTCTTTATACCGCCCGCGACCCTTTTTCACGTCGCGTCATCGTCGACAAAGGTCAGCAATCCGGCATTGTTGGCGGCCAACCGGCGATCGATGAGGCCGGGGTAGTTGGCCAGGTGACCCGCGTCTTTCCTTTCTCTGCCGAGATCACGCTGATCACAGACAAGGATCAGGCAGTACCGGTTCAGATCGTTCGCAGTGGCCAGCGCTCGGTTGTTTTCGGCCTCGGCAACGGCCAGCTCGAATTGCGCTACATGCCAGCCAACGCTGACGTTCAGGTCGGCGATGTGCTTGTCACTTCGGGCCTTGACAGCGTTTATCTGCCCGGCTTTCCGGTTGCCAGGGTAGTCAATATCGAACGCGATAGCGCCTATTCTTTTGCCCGCATCTTCTGTGCGCCGATTGCCGGCGTCGAAAACTTCGGCGAGCTAATGGTGCTGAATCCGCGCGAAGCGCTCCCGCCTGCGCCACCGGAAAGCAAGTCACGGAGTGGTGACGGCGGCAATGACAAGGGCTTGCGTCCGAAAAACAAACGCCCGTCTAAGGCCAACTGATGCAAGCCAATCACTCCTCTTCACGAATTCTGCTACCGGTTCGACCCTGGTTTATCTTTTTTACCATGATCGCCGCGCTGGTCTTGAACTTCCTGCCCACCTCCCATTGGCCCGGAGTACCGGACTGGGTGGCGTTGGTACTTTGCTTCTGGAGCGTGCGTGAATTCCGCCGCGTCGGCATGGGCTGGGCCTTCGTCCTTGGATTGCTGATGGATGTTGCCGACGGTTCGGTGCTCGGCCAGCATTGTTTCGCTTACGTGCTGCTGGCGTACCTGACCGCCTCTCTGTCGCGCCGCATTTTGTGGTTTCCGCTGCTGCAACAGGCACTACAGGTTTTGCCGCTGCTGCTGCTCTGCCAGGCGGTTCAGCTCGCCATGCGACTATTGGTCGGCGGCGACTTTCCCGGCTGGAGTTATTTCATCGGGCCGCTGATTGCCACCCTGCTTTGGATTCCTGCCACCTTCATTCTGCTACTGCCACAATACCGGCCGCTTGAGCAGGATCCTAACCGTCCAATCTAACGAGACAAGCGGCCGTGAGCGAATTTCACAATCCGGATGGCGAACTGCCCCGCTTCCGCTTTCGGCTTGGTTTTACCATCGCTCTGGTGTTGATTTGCTTTGCCATTCTTTTTGGGCGCTTTGTCTGGTTGCAGGTCATTAACCACGATTTTTACCGGACGCGCGCCGAAGATAACCGGATCGCGCTGATTCCCATCGTCCCCAACCGCGGGGTAATCACCGACCGCAACGGCGTCGTTCTGGCGCGAAATTATTCTGCTTTTACGCTGGAGATAACGCCCTCACAAACCGCCGGCCTGGAAGCAACCATTGATGCGTTGAGTGAAGTGGTAGAAATTCAACCGAAGGATCGTAAGCGTTTCAAACGCCTGCTCGACGAAGCCAAGAATTTCGAGTCAATTCCGATCCGCACCCGCCTCACCGACACCGAGGTAGCCACCTTTGCCGCCCAGCGCTATCGCTTCCCCGGCGTCGAGGTCAAGGCCCGACTTTTCCGGCAGTATCCGCTTGGTCACATTGCCTCACATGCCATCGGCTACATTGGCCGGATTACCGAACGCGACCTCAAATGGATTGAAGAATCAGAGCGCCAGGCCAATTACAAAGGCACTGACCACGTTGGCAAAACCGCGCTCGAGCAGCATTACGAGTTTGAATTGCATGGCGAAACCGGCTACGAAGAAGTTGAAATTGACGCTGGGGGTCGTGCCGTGCGCAGCCTGAAACGTATCCCACCGGTTTCAGGCAATAATTTGCAGCTGACTTTGGATGCCAAGCTTCAGGAGATCACCGAAAAGGCTTTTGGCGACCGCAAAGGTTCGGTCGTCGCCATCGAGCCGGAAACTGGCGGCATCCTGGCTTTGGTCTCGACCCCGACCTACGACCCGAATATGTTTGTCGATGGCATCACACCCGAAAACTGGAAAGAACTTAACGAGAACCCGAGCAAGCCGATGGTCAACCGTGCGATCAACGGCGCCTACCCGCCAGGCTCGACCTTCAAACCCTTTATGGCGCTTGCGGCGCTCGAAATGGGCAAGCGCACACCTGGCCAGAGCATCAGCGACCCTGGCTACTTCAACTTTGGCAACCACCGTTTCCGTGATGACAAGAAGGGCGGGCACGGCACTGTCGACATGTACAAATCCATCGTTCACTCTTGCGACACTTATTACTATGTCCTGGCAAATGACATGGGTATCGACAACATATCCAAATTTATGGCTCAGCTGGGGTTTGGCCAGCGTACCGGCGTCGATCTCGGCAAGGATGATTCAGGCGAGTCAAAAGGCGTCCTGCCTTCGCAGGAGTGGAAGAAAAAGCGCTTCAAGAAACCCGAGCAGCAAAAATGGTACGCCGGTGAGACGATTTCCATCGGCATCGGCCAAGGTTACAACGCTTACACACCGATCCAGCTGGCACAAGCGACTGCCGTTGTTGCCAACAACGGCGTGATGTTCCGCCCGCATCTGGTGCGCCATATTGTCGATGCGAAAACCGGCGAAAAGCGCTTGATCGAGCCCGAACCTCTGCGCGACCTGAATCTCAAACCACAGAACGTAGACGTCATCCGCCGCGCCATGATCGGAGTCAACAAAGAAGGCACCGGCACCCGCGCCTTTGCCGGCGCCCCTTACGAGACAGCAGGCAAGACCGGAACAGCTCAGGTTTACTCGCTGAAGGGTGCAGAATACAAGGTGCACTTGGTCAAGAAGGAGTTGCGCGACCACGCGCTCTTCATCGCCTACGCACCCGCCGAAAAACCCAAAATCGCCCTCGCGGTGCTGGTCGAAAATGGTGGCTTTGGCGCCCAGTCGGCCGCCCCTATTGCCCGCATGGTGCTTGACTACTATTTACTGGGAAAAATGCCGGCCGGCGCTGCCAATGAGGATGCCGAGGCGATTGAAGCGGACGATCAAGCCGAATGATAGACGTTGCCGGCACCCTCAGACGCTGGTGGCTCAATACCATCAAGCATATTGATTTCCCGCTGTTATTAATTACGATGGCGATCATGGCGATTGGCCTCGCCACGGTTAATTCGGCAACCATCGATAGCAGTCATCGCATGCTGGCTCAAGCCGGCAACATGGGACTGGCAATGACTGTCATGTGGCTGGTGGCAAGGATTCCGCCACAAAAGCTGATGAATTTTGCCGTACCGTTATATGTCTTCGGCCTTTTACTGATCATCGCCGTGTTGCTTTTCGGGATTAGTGTCAATGGCGCGCGTCGTTGGCTGTCGCTTGGTTTTACCCGGATCCAGCCCTCCGAGATCATGAAAATTGCCATGCCCATGATGCTTGCCTGGTATTTCCACAAATTTGAGGCAACGCTCAAGTTGCGCCATTACCTGGGTTCTGCCCTACTCGTGCTACTGCCGTTTATCATCATTGCCAAACAGCCCGATCTGGGCACCGCGCTGCTGGTCGGCGCGGCCGGCTTCTACGTTATTTTTCTCGCCGGCCTGCCATGGAAAATCATCATCGGCCTGGTCGCTGCTGCCGGCGCTGCCGCCCCGCTGCTTTGGGGGATGCTGCACGACTATCAGCGCAAGCGTATTTTGACCTTGATTGACCCGACCACCGACCCGCTAGGCTCCGGCTATCACATCATCCAATCAACCATTGCCATCGGCTCCGGCGGGCCACTTGGCAAGGGCTACCTGAACGGCACCCAGACCCATCTCGAATTTATCCCGGAAAAGCACACCGACTTCATTTTTGCCGTTTACTCCGAAGAATGGGGTCTGCTCGGCAATGGTGTTCTGCTTTTCCTTTACACCCTGCTAATCGGGCGCGGCATGATGATCTCGGCGGCGGCAGCAACACCCTTTGCCCGCCTGCTGGCCGGCGCGATCACACTTGGTTTCTTCACCTATGCCTTTATCAACATGGGCATGGTTAGCGGGATCTTGCCGGTGGTTGGTGTCCCGCTTCCGTTCATGAGTTACGGCGGCACGGCATTGGTGACGCTGTTCCTCGGTATCGGTATCCTGATGTCGATTGAAACCCATCGCCGGATGATGAAAACATGACGCTCCGCCTGACGGCGATTCTCGCCGCTATGCTGCTAGCCGCCTGTGGCAGCACGCCGTCAGTCACCCCGGGTGATGTTGCGGTCAACGCGCCAAAAGAACCGGTTTCAAAGGGCAAGACACCAACCCGAAAATCAACCGCTGTCCTCAAAAAAGGTGGTGGCTTTTACAAGGATGACGGCCCGGCCGACGATATACCGGACGGGCTGGACGACATTCCCAACGCCGAACCGAAATGGGAGCCGCTGCACAAACCGGCAACCAAACCCTATGTTGTGTTCGGTAAGGAATATATGCCGAACACAAGCGTCAAACCCTACAAGGCACGAGGCATTGCCAGCTGGTATGGCAAAAAGTTTCACGGGCAAAAAACCTCGATTGGCGAGCCTTACAACATGTTCGCGATGACCGCCGCCCACACCACGCTCGCCCTGCCCTCATACGCACGAGTGACCAGCGTGCAGACCGGCGAATCGGTCATTGTCCGCATCATCGACCGTGGCCCTTTTCACGCCGACCGCATTATTGACCTCTCCTACACCGCCGCCTACAAGCTCGGGATAATCAATGGCGGAAGCGGTCAGGTCGAGGTTGAGGCGATCATCCCCGGTGAGCCAACCGGTACCACTTACGCACAAGTCACGCCACCGCAACCGGCAATTGTCCGCGCTGAGAAGGACGAAATCGCCGCCATGGCGCAGCAACTGGCAAAAGAGGAGGCGCCAGTGCAAAACATCGCGCCGGCCGGCAATGGAATGGCGAATGGGGTGTATCTGCAATTGGGCGCTTTTGCCAATGCCGATAACGCCGAATCCTTGAAAAACCACCTGACCCGCGAGTTGGACTGGCTGAGCGAGCCGATGCGCGTTTATCCTTCCGGCAATATTCACCGCCTGCAACTCGGCCCCTATGCCAACCGCGCCGATGCCGACAAGGTCGCTGAGAAAATTCGCGTAGCACTTGGACTCAAGCCGACCCTCGTCATCCGCTAGAGAGGCTATGGTTTGACCTTGATCAAGGGTTGGCGAATCGGGCTGGCTATACTGGCCGACTCTGTTTTCGAGACCTGCCATGACCCGCTTGCCCGATCTCATCTGCCCCGCCGGCAGCCTGCCCGCCCTCAAGGCGGCGGTCGATAACGGCGCCGATGCCGTCTATCTCGGCTTCAAGAACGATACCAACGCGCGCAATTTTGCCGGCCTCAATTTCGACCAGAAAACCATGGCCGACGGGATCCGTTACGCGCACGCCAAGGGCTGTGAGGTTTTGCTGGCGATCAATACCTTTGCCCAGGCCGGGCGCGTTGCCGACTGGCAAAAAGCAGTCGATGCGGCAGTAGACCAGGGCGTCGACGCGATCATTCTGGCCGATGTCGGGCTGCTCGATTACGCCAGCCAGCGCCATCAGCAACAGCGCCTGCATTTGTCGGTGCAAGGCTCGGCGACCAGTTACGAAGCGGTCAATTTCTGCCAGCGCGAATTTGGCATCAAACGCGCCGTGCTGCCCCGCGTGCTGACGCTGGCGCAGGTTGAGCAGGTGATAAAAAACACGACCGTTGAAATCGAAGTCTTCGGCTTCGGCAGCCTCTGCGTGATGAATGAAGGGCGCTGCTGGTTGTCGTCCTACGCCTGCGGCGAGTCACCGAACACCGTCGGCGCATGCTCGCCGGCCAAGTACGTCAAATGGGACAAGCAACCGGGCACCATGGAAACCCGCCTCAACGGCATCCTGATCGACCGCTTTGGCGATGACGAACCGGCTGGCTACCCTACCCTGTGCAAAGGTCGCTTTGAGGTTCAGGGTGCCACGTATTACGCGCTGGAAGAGCCAACCAGCCTCAACGTCCTGCCGATCCTGCCGGAGATCATCAAAATCGGCGTCCGCGCGATCAAGGTCGAAGGACGCCAGCGCAGCCCGGCCTACGTCACGCAAGTCACCCGCACGCTACGCGCGGCGCTCGATTCGCTGGCCAGAGAAGGCGATGCCTATCAGGTCAAGGCGGCCTGGCAAGCCGAGCTGAGCAAAGTTTCCGAAGGCAGCCAGGCAACGCTCGGCGCCTATAACCGGCCGTGGAGATAAGAATGAAAATCTCGCTTGGGCCCCTGCTTTATTTCTGGCCGAAGGCCGAAGTTATGGAGTTTTATGCCGAGATGGCGCAAAACCCGGCCATCGACATCATTTATATCGGCGAAGTTGTCTGCTCACGCCGCCAGCAATTGCGCCTCGCCGACTGGATCGGGCTGGCCCGCGATCTTGGCGATGCCGGCAAGCAGGTCGTCGTTTCCGCCCAGGCCTTGCTCGAATCCGAAAGCGACCTGAAAGCCCTGCGCCGCCTGATCGACGAGGCCGGCTGCATGCTTGAGGCGAATGACCTGGGTGCGGTCAACCTGGTAAACGGGGCAAATTTTGTCGCCGGGCCGCACATCAACATCTACAACGAAGCAGCCCTCGCCACTTTCTCGCGCTACGGCATGACACGCTGGGTGCCGCCGCTGGAAGCCAGCAAAGCCCTGATCGAAATCCTGCACGCGAACAAACCGGCCGGCGTTGAAACCGAGGTTTTCGTCTATGGCCGCATCCCGCTCGCCTTCTCGGCGCGCTGTTTTACCGCCCGCCACTACAATCTGAACAAGGACGACTGCCAGTTCAAGTGCCTCGACCACGCCGAAGGTTTGACCCTGAAGACCCGCGATGGCGAGGCTTTCCTTAACATTAACGGGATCCAGACAATGTCGGCGCAGAGCTACAATCTGCTGCACGAAATCCCGGACCTGCTGTCCACAGGTATCGACATCATCCGGATCAGCCCGCAAAAAGACCACATGCCGGAAATCATCACCGCCTTTGATCTGGCGCGCCAAGGCCATGCCAGCCAAACCGACTGCCAGCACTGGGACGCCTGCGGCCTGGTTGACGGCTACTGGTTCGGCGATGCCGGCATTGTTCAACGCCACACACAAGCCCTCGCCCAACTTGGAGCATGCGCATGAACCCGAACTTCACCATCCCCAAATTCCGCCTGCCGGCCTTTATCGCCGGCATCGGCGAGCAACTACCGCAATGGCCGCACGGTCTGGTTTTTGTTGGCGCCCTTAACAGCGCGCTGAAACTAAAACTCCTGCCGGAAAGCGAGTTGACCGCACTCGAAGACAAAACATTCCGCATCCACATCCGCGACACCGGCGGCACCGCTACCTTCACTTACCGGAACGGCCTGTTTCGCCCGCTGTTCAAGCATTTCGACGAGCCTGACCTGTCTTTTTCAGCCAATCTCTCGGCCTACCTCCAGCTAATCGCCCGCCAGGAAGATCCTGACACGCTGTTCTTCAATCGCGAACTGGAAATTACCGGCAACACCGAGTTGGGGTTGCTGGTTAAAAACCTGCTCGATTCACTGGAAATTCCTCCTGCCAACTGGCGCGAATTGATGCCGAAGCTGCCGGGGTTTTCGCTCAAGCCCTAGCGTTTCAGGCACAGGGCACCCATAAAAACGGGGACCGAAGTCCCCGTTTTTATTGTTCCAACTCAGGCAATCATTCTGCCTTTTGCGCATCCAGACGGAACTTGACGTAGCTGCCCGGTGCCGGCTCTAGCACCTTGAGCGTGCCATCTTCCGGCTTGCGTGCCTTGACCTTGGCATCACCACCGGGCAGGCTGGTGACCCATGCCTGCCAATGCGTCCACCAGGAACCGGCGTTCTGGGTGGCGCCGGCGAGGAAGTCTTCCGGGCTTTCCGGCAGATTGCCGTCAGTAGCATCGTTGATCCAGTAACCGTACTTGTTGGCCGCCGGCGGATTGACGATACCGGCAATGTGACCGGAGCCACCGAGAACAAACTTGGTATTGCCGGTCGGCAGACGGGCACCCATGTAGGTGCTCTTCCACGGGGCAATGTGGTCTTCGATAGTCGAGATGAAATAGCACGGGGTCTTGACCTTGCTGATGTCGATCTTGACACCACCCAGCGTCAGACCACCCGGATCCTTCAGCTTGTTGCCGAGGTACATATTGCGCAAGTAGAAGCTATGCATCGCGGCCGGCATGCGGGTCGAATCGGAGTTCCAGTAGAGCAGGTCAAACGGGAACGGATCCTTGCCCATCAGGTAGTTATTAACGACAAACGACCAGATCAGGTCGTTGGCGCGCAGCATGTTGAAGGTGCCGGCCATTTCCGAACCTTCGAGGAAGCCGCGCTTGCTCATCTTCTTCTCGAGACCTTCAATCGTGCCTTCATCCAGGAAGACCGACATTTCGCCCGGCTCGGAGAAATCGAGCATGGTCGTGAAGAAGGTGGCGGAAGCGACGCGCTTGTCTTTCTTGGCGGCCATGTAAGCCAGGGTCGTCATCGACAGCGTGCCGCCGATACAGTAAGCGGCGGTGTTGATCGAATCGGCGCCGGTTTGCGCGCAAACCTGGGTGACCGCCTCAAGGGTGCCTTTGAGCATGTAATCGTCGAAAGCCGTCTTGGCCATCTTCTCATCCGGATTGACCCAGGAGATGATGAAGGTGGTGTGACCCTGATCGGTCGCCCACTTGATCATTGAATTCTTGTCACGCAGATCAAGCACATAGTACTTGTTGATCCAGGGTGGAATGATCAGCAGCGGCTTCTTGAACTGCTCAGCGGTCGCCGGATCGTACTGAATCAACTGGAACAGTTCGTTCTGGAACACCACCTTGCCCGGCGTCGTGGCAACGTTCTTGCCCAACTCGAAAGCCGAGGTATCAGTCATCCGGATGCGCAACTGGCCATCGTCGCTGACGTCATGCAACAGGTTGTTGAGACCTTTGATCAGGTTCTGACCGTGGCTCTTGACGGTTTCGCGGAAAACTTCCGGATTGGTCAGCGCAAAGTTGGACGGCGACAGCGCGTCGATGTACTGACGGGTGAAGAAGTTGACCTTCTGCTGCGTTGCATTGTCGAGACCCTCGGCACCGCTGACGGTGTCATGGATGTGGCGGGCGGTAATCAGGTAGGACTGCTTGACATAGTCAAACAGGAAATTCTGTTCCCACTCCTCGTCTTTGAACCGCTTGTCGCCCTTGGCCGGCGATGCAACCGGTGACGGGGTATGAACACCCATCATCTTCATCATCGAGCCTTGCCATAGCGAGAAGTAGTCCCGCATCATTTCCATCTGGGTTTCCGCCAGCTTGTACGGATTAGCCATCAGCCGTGCCGACAAATCCATGAATGCCTTAGCGATACCCATTTCATCGCTTGGCGCTTCCATGCCACCGCCCTTGGCCTTCTTTTCCATGTACTGATTAATGATTCGCGAAGCGTTCTGAGCAACTTCGGCATAGGTTTTGGCCATATCGGCAGGATTGGGCCGGTTGCTGCCCTGATCTTCAGTTTGTTTCGACATCTACAACTCCTCAGTCTTTGCGTGACGGCTCAATGCTGCAGCCGCATATAACGAATCACCCCGTCAGCGTCGACACTGCGCGACAACCGACCAGCCTGTTCAAGGTAGTTCAGATGGGCAATTGCTTCACCCATCGCAAACATCGTTTGATGTGTATCGAGCACCCGACCAAACAACACATCGAGCAACCCGGCTGCGCTCTGAGGCGCATTTTGACAACTTGTCTCCAAGGCCTGCAAACGCTCCTGATGGTGCGCCTGCAAAGCCTCCACTCTGGGCTGCACCCCCGTAAAGGGCAGCCCGTGCGATGGTAAAACCAAGGTTTCCAGCGGCATTTCCGTCGCCATAGCGCTTAATGAATCAAGAAACCAGCCCAAGGCGTCAGCCTCCGGCGTTGCTGCAAAAACACTGATATTGGTGGAAATCTTCGGTAAAAGCATGTCGCCTGAAATTAACACGCCAAGTTCAGCGCAGTAAAGCGCCATATGCTCCGGCGAATGGCCATGGCCGACAATTATCTGCCATTTTTCGCCGTTGACCGTAACAACATCACCACTCTTGATCCGCGTGTAGTAGTCAGGCAAAGCCGGGATCGCCATGCGATAACCGGAACCGCGCTTGGCAAATTTTTCCAGTAGCCCGGCGCTCAAACCATGCCGGCGAAACTGATCAACCATAAAAGCCGCACCATGTCCGCCGACTTCGTTCCAAACCACATGCGCCGTCAGAAACTCGCCGCTGGTCATCGAAAGCGGGGCACCGGTTTTTTCCATCAGCCAGGTTGCCAAACCAAGATGATCGGGATGGAAGTGGGTGACGATAATCCGCGTCACCGGGCCGTCAAGCTGCGCGAGAATCTGTTCCCAGATCGCCCGCACTGCATCATTGGCAAAGCCGGTATCAATAATCACCCAGCCGTCCGCATCGCGCAGCAGCCACAAATTAACGTGATCCAGCTGAAAGGGCAGTGGCATACGCAACCAGAAAACGCCGGGCGCAACCTCCGTCTTCTCGCCGGCGGCGGGCAAGTCGGGAAAAGGGTAGTGCAGGGACATGGGCTAACCAGTCTGGAGAGGCATGCAAGGTACCATACTGTAGCGAATCGAAAAATATCCGGTGATCGGTTTAACGGGTGCGCACTGTCAGGAGGCCCTTGCAAGCCGTTTTGCACGCCCCGGAAATCCGTAGAATGCTAACCGGCCGCGAAATTTTCGCGGAAACCGCATAACACGCTCCCGCCGGGCTTCGGACGGGAGCTTGGCAACAGGAGCTGAACAGCCATGAACTTGAAACTTCGCACCCTTGGCAACGACGACACCGGGGCACTTGAGCAGGTACGTCAGTACTTTCGCAACTACGCAGCCTGGCTGGGTGTCGATCTGTCGTACCAGAATTTTGATCAGGAAATGGCCTCTTTGCCCGGCGCTTACGTGGCCCCGCAAGGTCGGCTCTTCTTCGCCGAAATCAAGGGCAAGCCGGCCGGCTGTGTGGGCGTCCGGCCGCTACCCGACAGCGAGGGCGTCTGCGAAATGAAGCGTCTTTATGTCGATCCCGGGATGCGCGGTCATGGCATCGGTTCCCGGCTGGCACTGGCGGCGATCAAGGCGGCCAAGGAAATCGGCTATCGCAAACTGATGATCGATACCCTGCCCAACATGCGCATGGCGGTCAAACTCTATCGCGAACTTGGTTTCACCGAGGCGCCTGCCTACTACAAGACGCCGGTCGAAGGCACAATGTTCCTCGCTCTCGACCTCGACAACTGGTCGGAGGAGGAAATCCGCAGCGAAAACCTGTCGCACCTCTTCGACTTTAACCGCGCCTGGGCGCGCAAGATGCAAGAAGTCGATCCCGGTTATTTCAACAAGCTGTCCAAGATACAGACCCCGGAACTGCTGTGGATCGGCTGTTCCGACTCGCGCGTACCGGCCAACGAAATCGTCGGCCTGCTACCGGGCGAGGTTTTCGTCCATCGCAATATCGCCAATGTCGTCGTTCATACTGACCTCAACTGTCTGTCAGTGATCCAGTACGCGGTCGATGTGCTGAAAGTGAAGCACATTATGGTTGTCGGTCACTACGGCTGTGGTGGCGTTGGTGCCGCGCTTCGCCGAGAGCGGGTCGGCATTGTCGATCTCTGGCTGCGCCATGTCCATGACGTCCACAAAAAACATCTCGCCAATGTCGATAGCCTGCCGGAAGGACAGCGTCACGATCGCATGTGCGAACTCAACGTCCTCGAGCAGGTAACGAATGTCTGCCACAACCCGGTCGTCCAGGATGCCTGGTCGCGCGGCCAGAAGGTGACCGTGCATGGCTGGATATACGGACTCAAAGATGGTCTGGTGCACGACCTCGGCATCACCGTCGACTGCCCCGAAGACTTGCCTACACGCTACGACGCCGCACTGAAAGCCCTGGATGCTTGAAATCATCCAAATGCACTCCCGGACAGCCAGCATGAATGAGCCGGTTGTTGTCATTTCCGCTCGCCTGACTGCGGCCAACATCGACGGTCTTTAAAATGCTGAAACGAATCTGCGTCTTCTGCGGCTCGAACGCCGGCCACAAACCGATCTACCGCGCCGAGGCTGAAAAGCTCGGGCGGCTGCTTGCCGCGCGCGGCATCGAACTCGTCTATGGTGCCGGCAATATCGGCCTCATGGGCGCCGTTGCTGACGCCTGCCTGGAGGCTGGCGGCACGGTTATTGGCGTCATTCCGGAGGCGCTGATGGGCAAGGAAGTTGCCGGGCGCGCCGTCGATCACCGGGCGCTGACGCGCATTGAAGTGGTCGATTCGATGCACACGCGCAAGGCGCGTATGGCTGAGCTTTCCGACGGTTTCATCGCACTGCCCGGCGGCTTTGGCACCTTCGAGGAATTTTGCGAAATTCTCACCTGGGGGCAACTCGGGTTCCACGTGAAACCGATGGGGCTACTTAATGTGGCGGGCTTTTATGACCCTTTGCTGGCACTTTTCGAGCATGCGGTGAGCGAAGGTTTCCTGCGCGAGCAGAACCGGGCGATGGCGCTGGCCGAAACTGACATTGAGCGCCTGCTCGAAGCGATGGCCGCTTACCAAGCCGAGCCGGTCAGCAAATGGCTGAAAACAGAACAACAGCTCTAAAAAAAGCAGCTGCGGGTTTATGGTCAAAATCAGAAAATAAAGACCCGGTTGCGCCTGACAACAAGGGGTGCTACCTTAGTAACACCAGCATCCGGAGCCTCTCCATGTCCACCACTTCGCTCAAACTACCCGATGAACTGAAACAACGTGCCATCGTTGCTGCTGAACAACAGGGCGTTTCTCCGCATGCCTTCATGGTTGGTGCCATCGAGCAGGCAGCAAAGGCCGCCGAGGCACGGCAGAGCTTTATCAATCGCGCATCAGCAGCCCGCGATGACATGTTGAAAAGCGGTGAAGGCTATGACGGCGATGAAGTTCATGCCTACATACGCTCACGTCTGGCCGGCCGGAGTTCGGAACGCCCTTCCCTGAAAAAATGGCGCGCCTGAGTTATTCCCCGGCAGCGCTTGCCGATATCGAATATCTCACCGCTTTCCTTGCTGAAACCGACGCGCTTGCGGCAGAAGCCACCTTCTCACTGATTGAAGAGGCGGTGAGTATTTTGAAACGCCACCCCATGATCGGCCGCCCTGTCGAAGACGATTTACGGGAATTGGTCATTTCCCGTGGCAGAACCGGTTACATCGCTCTTTACAATTACCAAGCGGCCGACGATGCGGTATTGATTCTCGCCATTCGACATCAACGGGAAGCCGGCTTCTGGTAAGCATTCGGCATCCAAGCATCACAATGACTGAAAATAGAACCTCCACGCAATAAAGGTTGCCGAAAATGACATTCCCAACCCAGGTAAAAATCGTCGAAGTCGGCCCGCGTGACGGGTTACAGAACGAGAATCAGATCGTCCCGACGGCGATCAAAATTGAGCTGATCAACCGCCTCGCCGCTGCCGGGGTGCGCGCTATAGAAGCGACCTCCTTCGTCTCGCCAAAGTGGGTGCCGCAGATGGCCGACAATGCTGCAGTGATGCAAGGCATCAGCCGGCATCCTGCTGCGGTCTACCCGGTTTTAACGCCGAATTTGCAGGGTTTCGACGCGGCGGTTCAGGCCGGGGCGACAGAAGTGGCGATTTTCGCCGCAGCTTCCGAGTCATTTTCGCAAAAAAACATCAATTGCAGCATCGCCGAGAGCCTGAAGCGCTTCGAACCCATCCTTTCGGTCGCCTCGTCGCTGGAAATCAAGGTACGCGGTTATGTTTCGTGCGTGGTTGGCTGCCCTTACGAGGGCGCCATCGCGCCAGAGCAAGCCGCCAGCATTGCCAAAACCCTTTTCGACATGGGCTGCTATGAAGTGTCGCTTGGTGACACCATCGGTGTCGGCACGCCGAACTCCATCCAGCGCATGATTGAAGCCTGCGCCAAATCAATTCCGGTCGAACGACTGGCCGGCCATTATCACGACACCTACGGCATGGCGATTGCCAATATTTACGCCTCGCTGCACATGGGCCTGGCAACTTTTGACACTTCCATCGCCGGTCTGGGCGGCTGCCCCTATGCCAAAGGCGCTTCCGGCAATGTGGCTTCGGAAGACGTGGTTTACCTGCTGAATGGATTAGGCATTGAAAGCGGCATCGATCTGGCTAAACTGGCAGGCATCGGCGACTGGATTTCCAGCGTCATCAACCGCCCGAATGGTGCCAAGGCCGGCCGGGCTCTTTGTGCGAGTGCCCCAGCGTGAGCCTTTTTTCTGCCGTCGCCGATTTTTTAAAGCCCGCTCCGCCGCTCAGTCCGGCGGTGGAGAATGCGCTGCTGCGGGTCTGTGAACTGGTCAATCCACAACTCAAGGCGGCCAGTGGCTTTGAGCAGAAGCTGGCCAACCCGCTCGAATACGCACTCGGTTATTGCGACGGCCTGATCAGCGCGCTGCCCGGTCCGATCGACGTCAATCGCCAGGCTTTTTCCAATGATCCGCTGATTCATGCACTATTCGCCACGGCCAATGATATTGACCAGATGCTCGGGCGCAGTGAGGCCGTTCGTGACTACCTGGCCGAGCCAAGCTGCTGGGAAAGCGAGTATTTCTACGCCCTGTTTGCCGCCCGCCGCCAGCAAAAGCGCCAGCTTGGGATGGCTGTTCAAGGCTCCGTCGTGCAAGCAGACGTGCCGCAGACCGTTATCTACTTTTCCGATCACACGCTGATCCAGCCCAGTAATTCGCTTGAAACCACGCTGCAAAACCTGCGTACCGGTTCGCTTGACAGCCTGCTCAACACCTTCCACGACCACGTCGAGGCCCTGCGTGCCGAGCGGGAAGGCTTGCGCGCCGATCTATCGGTTGAGCGCGCCCACCTCACCGTCTTCCGGGGAAAAGCCTCGGGGCATGAACAGGCCGTCCATACCCGTCATCTGGAAGAACTCGACCAGCGGCTGCGCCAGTCGGCCGAATCGCTGATGCCCGACCAGTTGCTTGAGGCACTGGCCGAATTTCTCCATACCCCTGAAAAGTCACTGGCCTTGACGCCGGTCACCATCACGGTCGACCGCCTCGGGATTGTCAATGACAGCGGCAGCCAGGATGCCAACCTCCATACCCTTGATTTTCCAGAACTAACTGCCCGCGACAAGCGTCATTATCTGGTCATCCTCGCCCGCATCAGCCGTGACGAAGCGCTTGAGGCGGTCGAGGCGGTACGTGACCAACAACATCGTTTCATGCTCATCTGAATGATCACCTCACCCTGCCTCAACATCTGCAAAATGGATGCCGACAACCAACTTTGTCTCGGCTGTTTCCGCACCTTGGAAGAAATCACTATCTGGTCGCGTGTCAATGAAACTCAGCGCGCCCGAATCCTTGCCGACATTGCTCAACGCCGCTTGGAGCACGGCACCCGGATTGATCCCAATACGCATGAGTGACGAAGACCTTTACCCCTGCGTCGGCATCTGCATGCTTGACCCTGATTCCGGCTATTGCCTGGGTTGCGGCCGGCCGCCGCTGCCCGGTCCGGGCGTCGTCGCTGAAGCCGCCCCCGCCGTGCTGACGCCGCTAAATAAACACGATTCAGATAAGCCGGAATAAGCCTGCCGCTGCAGGTCGCCGGTTGAGCGAACCGTCATTCCCGAGCAGGCGGGGCATCCATGCAAACCAAGGCTCCGGATCCCCGCCTGCGCGAGGATGACGAATGCAGCAGTGTCTAAACTTTGGGCAAGGCCTGACGGACAAGCTGCGCCCAATAGCTCACGCCCAGGGTCAGCAATTCGTCATTGAAGTCGTAATGCGGATTGTGCAGGGTACAGCCGCCGGTGCCCGGGCCGTTGCCCAGCCAGACATAGCAGCCCGGCTTTTCGCGCAACATGTAGGCAAAGTCCTCGGCGCCCATCGACGGCAACTCGTCAGTTCGCACTCGCTCACCACCAAAGACCTGCTGCGCAACATCACGACAAAAATTTGCCTCGTTTACGCTGTTGACCGTAGGTGGATAACGATGGTCAAAACGCACGCTGATCTGCGCCCCGTTGGCTGCCGCAATGCCGCTGCACAAACGCTCGATGGCGCGCTCGATAGCTTCCTGCACATCCGGTTTGAAGCTGCGTATCGTGCCGCGCAGAACCACCTCTTCGGGAATCACATTCCACGCCGCGCCGGCATGAAACTGGGTAATGCTGACCACCGCCGAGTCGCACGGGTGCAGCGTGCGGCTGACCACCGTTTGCAGCGCCTGGACCAATTGCGCGCCGGCAACAATCGCATCGACGCCCTGATGCGGCATTGCCGCATGGCAGCCGTGACCGCGCACAAAAATCTCCAGCGCGCAGGTGCCAGCCATCACCGGGCCGGGCATTACGGCCATTTCACCAACCGGGATACCCGGCCAGTTATGCAGACCAAAAACCGCCTCGACCGGGAAGCGCTCGAAGAGACCTTCCTCGATCATCACCGCCGCACCGCCCTCGGATTCTTCCGCCGGCTGAAAAATAAAGACTGCCGTGCCATCAAAATCCGGATTGGCGGCCAGATAACGCGCCGCACCAAGCAAGGTAGCCGTATGGCCATCGTGGCCGCAGGCGTGCATCTTGCCCTGATAGCGCGAGTGGTGTGGAAACTCGTTCAGCTCGGCGACCGGCAGCGCGTCCATGTCGGCACGCAGGCCGATCATTTTTGCTGAGCTGCCGGCGCGCAGCACGCCGACGACGCCAGTTTTGGCGAGGCCGCGATGGACTTCGAGACCGTAGCGTGTCAGTTCTGCGGCAACAATATCCGACGTCCGGTTCTCGTTGAAGGCAAGCTCAGGATGCGCGTGTATGTCGCGGCGCAAGGTGGTCAATTCGGCCAGAAAAGGCAAATCGAGGAGGGGAATCATTGGTCGCATGGCAAGCTCCTTGTTGGCGCCTATTATGCCCAAGCTTGCTTGCCTTTGCCGCCTTGATTATGCTGCAGGCCATGGATCTCATACTCATCAGCGGGCTTTCGGGCTCCGGCAAGTCGGTCGCCCTGCATCTGCTCGAAGATGCGGGTTATTACTGCGTTGATAATCTGCCGGTGGTGATGCTCACGGTGCTGGTCAATATGCTCAGGAATGAAGGCATCGCCAAGATCGCCGTCGCCATTGATGCACGCTCGGGCGATGGCATTACGCTACTCAGCGAGAAGCTTGAACAACTGGAAAAAGAAGGCCTGCGCGCCACCTTTCTTTTTCTCTACGCCAGCCCCGAGACCCTGCTCAAGCGTTATTCCGAATCGCGCCGGCGCCATCCGCTGGCGGCTCAGGGAGAAACACTTGAAGAAGCCATCGCTGCCGAAGGTAAGTTGCTGGAGCCGATTGCCACCCTCGGCCATCGCATCGATACGTCCAATCTCAAGGCCAACGCGCTGCGCGAGTGGATCCGCCAGTTCATCGAGATTACCCCCGGCGGCGGGCTGACGTTGATGTTCGAGTCCTTCGGCTTCAAGCACGGCATCCCGCTCGACGCCGATTTTGTCTTTGATGTGCGCTGCCTGCCCAATCCGCATTACGACGTCAATTTGCGGGTTCTGACCGGCAAGGACCAGGCAGTCGTCGACTTTCTCGAAGCCGAACCGGAAGTCGTTCGCATGCGCGACGACATCGCCCGCTTTGTCTCCACCTGGCTGCCCAGCTTCGTGCGCGACAACCGCAACTACCTGACCATCGCCATCGGCTGCACCGGCGGCCAGCACCGCTCGGTCTATATCGCTGAATGGCTGCGCCGCGAGTTCGAGCAGCAGGCCCGCGTTCTCGTCAGGCATCGCACGCTGGCCGGCAGCTAAGGCATGAGACACCCTCTCCCCCAACCCCTCTCCCGCTGGCGGGAGAGGGGAGCCGAGCGCTAAAGCGGATGCACTGGCTGGCGCTCATCAAGCCCGGCGACTGGCTGGTTATCGTGCTCGGTGTCCTGCTTGTCGGCGTCAGCTTTCCCTTGTTCTGGCAGGGAGGCCTTGCTGATCGCGCCATCGTCCGCCAGAACGGCCAGGTTTTCGCCGAGCTTGATCTGCGCAGCAAACGCCAACTTGAAGTCCCCGGCCCGCTTGGGTCAACCCTGATCGCCATTGAACCCGGCCGCGCCCGCGTCGTTGCCGACCCCGGCCCGCGTCAATATTGCGTCCGTCAGGGCTGGCTGATGCGCCCTGGCGAAATCGCCATCTGCGCGCCCAACCGCGTCAGCCTGCAAATTACCGGACGCACCAAGGTCTATGACTCGATCAGTTATTGAGCTCAAGGTCACCGACGAAGACCGCCGCATCGCCTGGCTGGCGACGGCCGCCGTCGGCTTGTCACTGGTCGATGCGGCAATCCCCAGCCCCTTGCCCGGGGTCAAGCCGGGGCTGGCCAATATCATCACGCTGATTGTGCTGATGCGCTACGGCTGGGCAACCGCCGTCTGGGTCAGCGGGCTGCGCGTACTGGCCGGCAGCCTGCTGCTTGGCTACTTCCTCGCCCCCGGCTTCTTCCTCGCACTCACCGGCACCGTCTTCAGCCTTGCCACACTTGGCATCGCCCGCCATTTGCCGGAGCGCTGGTTCGGGCCGGTCAGCCTGAGTATTTTCGCGGCCTTTGCCCACATCGGCGGCCAACTGCTGCTGGCGCGGCTGTGGCTGATCCCGCATGACGGCGTTTTCCTGCTGACGCCGGTTTTCGCAGCGGCAGCGCTAATTTTTGGAACCATCAACGGCCTGATCGCCACTAAACTGCTCGCTGATCTGCAATCCCACCCGGAGCCTTCACCCAGTGCCTAAAACCATTTGCCTCGCGCTCACCGGCGCCTCCGGCATGCCTTACGGGCTGCGCCTGCTCGAATGCCTGCTGGACGCCGGCTGCAAAGTTCAGTTGCTTTATTCGCAAGCGGCGCAGATTGTTGCCAAGCAGGAAATGAATTTCGAGCTGCATTCGCGCCCGGCCGATACAAAACTAGCCCTGCTTGAACGCTTTCCTGCGGTCAACCCGGAAAACCTCACGGTTTTTGGTCGCGAAGAATGGTTTGCGCCGATGGCATCCGGCTCGAACCCGCCCGACGCGATGGTGATTTGCCCGTGCACCATGGGCACCATGGCCGCGATCGCTCAGGGCCTTGCCGAAAAACTGATCGAACGCGCCGCCGACGTAGTATTGAAAGAAGGCCGCAAACTAATCCTCGTTCCACGTGAAACCCCGTTTTCGGCCATCCATCTTGAAAACATGCTGCGCCTTTCACGCGCTGGCGCCGTCATCCTGCCGCCCAGCCCCGGCTTTTACCACCATCCAAAAACCGTGGATGACATCATCGACTTCGTCGTCGCCCGCATCCTCGATCAACTCGCCGTCCCGCATCAACTGATCCGTCGCTGGGGCGAATAATGGGCTGGTTTGACTACTCGCGTTCGGCTGAGGCGGCCAGCATCGAAGTCCTCAGCATTGCACTCTTCCCGCTCAATACCGTTCTTTTCCCTGGCAGCGTCCTGCCCTTGCGCCTCTTCGAGCAGCGCTACCTCGACATGGCCGCCGCCTGCATGAAGGAAAACAAGCCCTTCGGCATTTGTCTGATCGATCAAGGTGGCGAAACCGGCAATGCCGCCAGCCCACACCAGGTCGGCACCCTGGCTGAAATCACCGACTGGGAAATGGAACAGCTTGGCATCCTGCAAATTACCGCGCGCGGCCGCAAGCGCTTCCGCATCCTTGAGCAGGCAAGCGGCACCAACCAGTCACTCAGCGCCAGGGTCGAAGTCATCCCCAATAACGGCCCGCTGCCACTACCCGCAGAACGCCAACGTCTGTTGCCGCTACTGCAACGCATTATCAAGGATCTCGGTAGCGAGCGCATTCCCGAGCCGCATGCGCTCGACGAGGCAGAATGGGTTGGTTACCGGATCACTGAAGTCCTGCCGATCCCGAATCTCGCCAAGCAAAAACTGCTTGAGCTGGAAGACCCGATTGCCCGGTTGGAGATCCTTGAGAAGTTTCTCGAACAACGCAAGCTGCTCGACTGAAGCGCGCTAAGACACCTTTAGCAAACGAATCGGATGCACAAGTGGCCACATCTCTGGCGCAGAACGCCGGAGTGCTGTACCTTGGCTCCATCACCTTACCCTTATATGGAGCACTCAATTGAACATTGGTCAGGAATCTAAAGAACAACGCATCCTGCGCGTGCTGCGCAAGGTATTGGGCAATATCGTCAAGGACGCCATGCCGGCGCACGGCACGCCCCATCCCTTTCAACAAAGCACAATCGATGAAATTCGCGACCTCTTCGGACTGATCGCCGAACGCGAGCGGGAACTCGCCCTGATGGGTGGCCTCTCCGACAACGAAAAGCCCTACTACACGGACGAACCGCCGGAAAGCAAGCTCGTCGCCATGCCCAAGCCAACGCGCAAACCGAATTGAGCCGGCGTTCGCCTTGATCAAAACCCCTCTTTACGGAATTGGCATGGAAAGCAAACGAAAAGCAATCAATATCCCGGTCGTCTCTGCTCCGGCGCGCACTGATGAGAGCCCCGGCGGCTCCTGCTCGGAGGCTGAAGCCTTTGCCCTGATGGTGCTTGGCGACAGCATGGAGCCCGAGTTCATGGATCGCGAAATAATCATCGTCGAGCCCGAAGGCCTGGCCAGGGACGGGTCATATGTCGTCGCTTTCCAAAACGAGGAATACACTTTCCGCCAGCTGATCAAGCACGACGCGGCTTGGTCACTGCATGCCCTGAATCCAGCCTATCCCGATCAGCCCATCGAAAGTCTGGATGGCATCAGGGGTGTGGTGATCATGAAGAAGAAGTCCGGTCGACCCAGTAAATCAGAGAAAAAATATTACGTCTAAGCTTCGCAAAGACGGCGTTTGAGAAACAGCGCCGTCAGCGCAGCCACCACTCCGGTCGCGTAGCCGGCCAAAACGTCCGTTGGCCAATGCACTTGAAGATAAATCCGCGAGAATCCGACAGCTAAAACCAAAACAGCTGACACACCAGCCATTCGCCAGCGCCAGGACGCGGGAAGGACGATGATCAGAGCCAGTGCAAATGCTGCCGCCTGCGCTGAATGCGCACTCGGAAAAGCAGCATCGGCAGGCAACTCGACAAGACGCGGAAAGAGATCGGGGCGGGCGCGGTCGATCACATGTTTCAGAAAATACGTCATCAAACTGGCCAACAGCAAGCTTGCAGTAACGTACCACGCACCCCACCGGTCCCGCCCGCGCCAGCAAAGTATTAGAAGCTCTGACAGCGGTAGCAACACCCAAAGCGAACCGAGCCAGGTCAGCAGCGAAAAGAAACCATCTAAAACGGGGGCTCGCAGCCCATTCGCAAAGCCGAGCAGGCCTGCATCAAAAAAGATCGGCACCTGTATTCAATCTCTATTCGAGCACGGCACTGCGTACACCCCTGAGAAACGTTAGAGAATTTCTGTCAGATCCTCGCGCTGCTCAAGCTCCTTGCGGAAATGATGCATCTCCAAGCCAAGGGCATCGCGTGAGGAAATCATGCCGATTGGCCGACCTTGCGGATCGATCACCGGCATGTGGCGGAAACCGCCTTCGTGCATCAAGTGCAAGGCGTGGCCAAAGGTTTTTTCCGGGCTGACGCCCTGCGGGTTCCTGGTCATGATCTCGGAAACCGGCGTTTTTGGATCCAGTCCATCAGCGAGAACCTTGTAGGCCAGATCGCGCTCGGTGCAAATCCCGAGCAGTACACCATCACTTTCAGCAACAACAAGAACTGCAGCAGCACCACACTGTTTCATGTGAACAGCAACAGCACGAACAGTTTTTTCCGGGGTCGAGGTCAGAAAATCGCGATTCTGAATCAACTGCATTACTGGACGATTAGGCATGCTTGTCTCCTTGATTGTATTAGGCGTAAAGTTGCTGACATGTTTGCTTTGCCAAGAGTTCCTTGTGCCTGAGAATATTTTCCGGATTAGCGACGGGCAGACTCTCTACGGGCAAACAGGCCAACTGGAAACGAGCCAATTTAATGAGCGCCCGCAACGTGCGAAATGAGCAAAATCAACAGTCTGCTGTTCGACTGGCGATTCAGACGGTTTGGCCCTTTGTGCTGATTATTTTCGTCCTGCTCGGCGCAATGACCTTGAGCCTTGAAATCATGTCCACGGTACGGGCGTTTGTCGGTGGAGAAAGTCTTTACTCCAAGGGACAAAAGCAAGCCCATATTGCGCTTGGGGCTTATCTTCGTTCCCAATCCGATACTGAATACCAGCAATTCATCGAGGCCATTTCGATGCCCATGGGTGATCGCAAGGCTAGACTCGCACTGGATCAGAATGAACCAGACCTTGAAATCACCCATCAGGGCTTTATTGAAGGTGGAAACCGCCCCGAGGATGTTCCCGGAATTATTTGGCTGTATCGCAATTTTGGCAAAACGTCGCTCCTGGCCGATTCAATTGGCTTCTGGGCTGCAGCGGATGCTCAGGTCGAAAAACTGTTCTCTCTTGGGCAATTGGCGCACGAGAAAATCAACAGTGGCAACCTGCTTGATGTAGACAGCGAAGGATTTCTTCTCGAGCTGGACAAAATCAATCAGGCGGTGACGCCCCTGATGACCGGCTTTTCGCAGTCTGTTACGAAGGCATCTTTGCGGGCCAAGCAACTCCTGATCACCTTTTTGTTCATCGTCAGTTCACTGATGTTGTTGCTCGGACTGCTCTTTGCGCTTAGCCTGGCCCGCCAGCAGATTGCCTCTCGCGAAGCCAAGCGAACGGAAGCCGAGAAAAACTCGGCGTTTCTGCGCAATGCCAGCGACGGCATTCATATCACGGATTCGGATGGCACCATTAAGGAAGCCAGCGCTTCGTTCTGCAGCATGCTCGGCTATTCCCGCGCAGAAATCATCGGTATGAATATCTCGCAGCTGGACGGAGATCTCGATGCCAGCGAGACACGTAACAGCACCGCGCAATTAATCGCCGGTGAAGGCAAGCTCGCTTTCGAGACGAGCCACCGGCGCAAGGATGGCAGCCTCGTCTACGTTGAGGTCAGCAGGGTGCCGGTAACGCTTGACGGACAAACCTTCATCTTCCGTTCGTCCCGTGACATCACCGGTCGCAAACAAGGCGAGTTTGCACTGCAGGAATCAAAACGGCTGTTGCAAACAATTATCGACATAACACCCGTACGTATCTTCTGGAAAGATAGAGAATTGCGCTACCTGGGCTGCAATCCCACCTTTGCCAAAGATGCCGGAAAAAGCAGCCCGCAAGACTTGCTCGGCAAAGATGATTTCGCTATGAGCTGGGCAGAAAATGCGGCGCTGTATCGTGCCGACGATTTTCGGGTCATTGAATCCGGCATCGCGCAGCTACTGTACGAAGAACCACAAAGTACTCAGGATGGCAGCACGATCTGGCTGCGCACCTCCAAGATGCCACTGAAGAATAATGCCGGTGAGATTATCGGCATCCTCGGTGTATACGACGACATCACCGAACAAAAGAATGCCCAACGTGCTTTGGAGCAGCACAAAGCCGAGTTGGAAGAACTCGTTGAGCGGCGCAGCGGTGAACTCTACGATACGCAATTTGCCATGGATCGGGCTGGCATTGGCATCCATTGGGCAGACACCTCACAGGGCAACCTCGTTTATGTAAATGAGCACGCCGCTGGAATGCTGGGCTATTCCGTTGCCGAAATGCTGGCGCTCAAAGTGCCTGACATTGATCCCAATTTCTCGGAGGGAGATTTCAAGGAGAATACCGATCGCATGTTCTCCTCCGGTTCAGCCCATTTTGAAACCACCCAAAGAGCAAAGGATGGAAGGCTAATTCCGGTTGAAGTCGTCGGTTACCTGTTACCGGCAAAAGCGGCAAGGCCCGGACGCTTCATCACCTTCATCACTGAAATCTCGGCGCGCAAAGCTGCTGAGAACGCATTGAATCTAGCCAAGCAAGCCGCTGAAACCGCAAACATCGCCAAAAGTGCGTTCCTCGCCAACATGAGCCATGAGATCAGAACGCCACTCAACGCCATCACCGGCATGGCGCACATCCTCCGTCGCTCGGGCCTGACGCCGCAACAAACCGACAAGCTCGACAAAATGGAGGCGGCTGGCAACCACCTGCTCGAAATCATCAATGCGATATTGGATCTCTCCAAAATCGAGGCCGGGAAGTTCACCCTTGAAGCCGTTCCGCTGCATGTCGAGTCCCTGCTTGGCAACATTTCTTCGATGCTTTCTCAGAAAGCCCGGGAAAAGGGTTTGGCACTCAATATCGAAACCCTCGATCTGCCGCGCAACCTTCTCGGTGATCCCACCCGGCTCCAACAAGCCTTGCTCAACTACACCACGAATGCGATCAAATTCACCGACCACGGGCAGATCACCCTGCGCGTCAAGCTTACATCCCAAACCGCTGAATCCGCAGTCCTTCGGTTCGAGGTTGAGGACACCGGCGTCGGTATCCCGCCCGAAGTGCTTGCCAAGCTCTTTGAGGACTTCGAGCAGGCTGACAATTCAACCACTCGCAAATATGGCGGCACTGGATTGGGCCTCGCCATTACCAGGAAAATAGCCGGATTGATGGGAGGAAGCGCCGGCGCAAGCAGCAGCGTTGGCTCGGGCAGTACCTTCTGGTTCACGGCAACGCTCAGAAAGAATCCCGCTACTGACAAAGAAGCGGTCACTAGTGAAACGGATGAGGCTGAGCTGACGATCCAGCGCAAGCACGCCGGCAAGCGCATTCTGCTGGTAGAAGATGAGCCGATCAACCGGGAAATAGCACAAATACTGCTTGAGGATGTCGGACTGAATGTCGATCTTGCAGAAAATGGCCGGCTTGCTGTCGACAAGGTGCGCGGCGGCAGTTACGACCTGATCCTGATGGACATGCAGATGCCGGTGCTTGACGGTCTCGATGCAACGCGGGAAATCCGGCAACTGCCGAATGGTCGGGAGGTTCCGATTCTGGCGATGACCGCAAATGCGTTCATCGAGGACAAAGCCCGCTGCTTCGAGGCGGGGATGAATGATTTCATCGCCAAGCCGGTTAGACCGGAACTGCTCTACAAAACATTGACAAGGTGGCTGGCGAAGCAATCTGCTTAGATTTCCCGATTGCCTGAAATTCTGGAGCGGGCGATGGGAATCGAACCCACGGCTCTAGCTTGGGAATGACAGAATGCTAGTCACCGGGTGAGAACCATCACAAGGTAAGTGGAGCGGGTGAAGGGAATCGAACCCTCGTTATTTGGTTGGGAACCAAAAGTTCTACCATTAAACTACACCCGCCTTGTCCACTAGGTCGGCATTCTAGCGTACACATTGTGGGGTTCAACACTCGAACCCTGTGACCTCATCGATGTATGATGGTCGGGATTATTTTGACAGGAGAAAAATGATGGTAGCCAAGAAGAAGACACCAGCAGAACTGATCGCTTATCACAAAGCACAACTGGCAAAACTTGAAGGTAAGTCAGCAGAATTGACGAAGGACTCTCCGGGTGTTTCTGTTCTTCTATCTGCTTTCGATCAGGTTGTAACTGACAACAAATGTTCGGCGACTGATCTCATCAAGAACCTAT
>JAABQV010000022.1 GCA_011391255.1 Dechloromonas sp. | reverse complement strand
GTACTTGATCGGATAGTACCCACCCGAAAGGGTTATGCTCGAACCGTCCGGCAACATGACAGAGAACGGTTCGGCTTTGACCTTTTCCGGCACCTTGCCAGAAACGCGCCGCTCTTTCTCGGCAACCTGTGGCCAGTAGCTGTCGATGTGATCCCATACGTTCTGGACGAATGTCCACTCTTCCTTGCTCAGCGTCGCCAGCACGGCATTGACCTGTGCCCCGCTCCACTGGTCGCCATCCATAACGCGACTGCGGTTTGTCTCGTTGCCCCAATTCAGCGCCACCGATAGACGGCCGCCCCTGGTCAGGCTGGCATTGATTGCCGGGATGAACTTGAGGTCGCCGGTCGTGCCACCTTTGAGCGCGAGTATCGGCTTATAGATTTCGGCCAGCTTGATCGTCGCCTGTTCGAGCATCACCGCTTCGGCGGTCGCCGACTCGTTCATCGTGCGCCCAAGGACTCGCCACAACGGCCCGCCATCCTTGCCGCCATCCATCTGACGCAGCAGGCTGGCAAACTTGCGATGACCGGCAGCGACGCCTTCCAGCCACGGCACAATGCCGCTCGGCGACTCAAGTTCAACGTCGCGCGCTTCGCCGCCATTCTCGCGGATGCTCGCCTCGGCCTCGGCAACAATCACAGCAAATTCCCGTTGATCCTTTGCCGTCAATAGCCGGCGCTTGAGTCGGCCAAGGTGCTCGATATGCTTGACGGTTTCCACCAGGTCGCGCATTTCTTCGACCGTCATGTTCTTGTAGGACGTGCGATATGCTTCGTCGATCAGCTTGTCGGAAATATCAGGATCAACGCCGGACGCCTTCTGCGCTTCCATCCACTTGGCCAGCGTTGCGCGCTTGTCAATCGCCTTCAGCGACTGGCCTTTGCGCAAGTCGAACCGCTCAAGCATGGCGTCGATCTGGTCGGTGTAATCAACGTCCAGACCTTTGCGCACGCCGGCACTGTCAAACTTCTTCAGGTAGCGCAGTGCGGTATCAATCTCTTCCTGCGCATCATGCGCTGCCCTGGTCGCGTAGTTGTTGATCAGCGCGTTGCGTTGCTCGGCAGCCGCCTTGGCGATGTCGCCGGCCTTGCTGGCTGCCTGTGCCCCTTTTAGCGCGCGGGCCTCTGCACTGGCGTATTGCCCCGGCTTTAGGTCGCGCACCTTGACGCGGCCGATCATCGCCACCGCGTATTCCTTGGCAGCACTGGCCAGCGTCTTGCGCTTGCCGAGTGCGTTTTCTAAAGCGTTGAGTTCGCTCGCCATCATGCGCGCCCGAACTTCGTTGTGGATCGCCTGGTCGGCCGCCCTGTCGATGGCTTCCTGGCTGGAGAGATCACCGAAGCGTTCGAGCATGCGCTGGTCGGTCAGGCCGTTGATCGCATCCTTGGGCGCTTCTACCGCTGCGATCCGGCGCACCATGTCATCACCAGATGAAAACTCGAACTTGTCGGCCAGCAGATCCGGATGCCATCCTTCTTTGGCGACCATCTTGAGCGCGACCATGTGATTGATCAGTTCAACCGGCAGACCCATTTCCTCAAGCGCCGCCAGCGACAGTCGGCCATACTGCACTGCGTCAGGATTGACGACTTCCTCGCCTGCCTTGCCAGGTGCCTGGTTGCCGGCGTAATCGTAAGCGTTCGAGAATTGCGTGTCGCCACCGAGTTCGGCCTTGAACTTGTCCTCAAGTTCGCGGATGTCCCACTTGCCGTTTTCGTCCTGCTCAAGATAGCCGTATTGGCTTAAAGCCTCGGCCATGCCATCAATCGACAGGCCACCCTCGACGCGCCATAAGGGCTTGCCGAACAGTCCGCTGGTCGGTTTGTCTTTCGGATCGACGCCCCAACTGGTAACGACATCGGCTTTCTTGATGCCGCCCAGCTTGGCGATCGCGACGAATAGTGAATCGACGGTTTCATCCAGCACGTTCGGGTCAGACTTCGCCGCTTTCGGTGCCGTCACATTGTCGTCGGCCGTCATGCGCCCGGTCAGGAATGCCCAGGCCCGGTAAATCGGCTGGCTCATAATCTCGGCGCGCGCTTCCATCTGCACCTCGGCGCGCTTGGCTGCCGATTCTTTTTGCAGCTGCTTGATGATCCTGCCGCGTGCGTTGTGTATCCATTGCATGTCGCGCAGTCCGCGCGCTTGCAGTTCCTGAATCGCCGTGTTGGTCGCGTCGACATCCTGGTGCTGGTACGCCTCAAACTCTGCCGGTGTCATGCCGATGTTGGCTGCCTCGGCCTGCGTGCGGAATAGCGGCATCATCGAACGGCCTTGCTCGGCCAGTTGGATCTGCTCGGTCGTTGCCAGCATGCGGTCGAACACCGCGGTAATCTCAGGATTTAACTTGCCGGCCTCGGGATTCTTGGCCAGGAAGTTCTGCATCGAGGTATAAACCTTCTTCCACCAGGCCGCGAAGCGTTGGAAATATGGTTGCAGTTCAATGCTGGGCGCCTTGCCCTCGAACAGGTAACGCTCGAACGACTCGGCAGTGCGTTCGTGATAGGTGCGCTTTTCCTCGAAATCCATGTTCTCCCACTGGCGCAACTGTTCGGTGATGTCGCCCTGGATGCCGTGCCAATCCATCAGCTTGGAAACGTCCAGCAGGATCTGCTTCTCACCTACGGATAGCGTGTCGTAACCGTGGATGTCAGCGTCGGCCATGATCTTCGACGCGAGGAAGATGTCATTCTCGAAAAAGAAGTGAGCACCTTCATGCAGGGTCGTCGTGAAATTGGCGCCCTGCAACATCGTGACCGTTAGCTTTTCAGGGCTAAACTTTCCGAGGTTTGTTTCGTTGGCTTGATTTAATTCTTCGGGATTGACAACGAGCGAATTTAGTTCTGTAATACGTTCAGAAGCACCCTCCGCAGGCGATATACCGGAAGCCGAAGGAGCGTAGGCGCGGCCTGGGTTAACCCCTACCGCGCCATCTTCATCCCACCCAGACAGCAGCCAGGTTTTCTTTTCACCGAAGCGGTAAAGCGACAACAGGGCAGTATGCCCTTTGTACGAAATTCGCACTCTCTCGCCGTTTGTCCCTTCGCCTTGAATAGCAACAACCCTGCCGTTTGCAATAACTTCCGGCATCATTCTGGCGATTGCTTCCCCATCGCTACCTTCTGCATTTCGTCTTGCAATCAGGTGCGCAACGCCCTCCTTTGCGCTCCCGCCAATAAACGCAATGCTTCCTAAACCATTACGCGACATCGCATCGTCAACTGTCTCGCCGGCGATTGCTTTTTCCATCGACGCCTCTCCGCGTCGTTGCTGTTCTTGTTGGGATGCTAGGGCAGACTGATACAAAACCTTGCCATCAGCCTGCCGGTACATGCTTTCACTGGTTGTGAAAGCGCGGTTCTTGCCCTTGTTTTCCACAAAACCAAAGCGCTTATAGAAATCGACCAGTCGCTTTTTATTTCCGCCGAAGTCGGCAGACGGTGACAGCGCAATGTGCTGGCCGGTGCGGTCGGCATAGTCGATCAGCGCCTGCATGGCGGCAGTGCCCTTACCGAAGCGTCGCTCGCCTTCTTGAACAACAATCTGCGACAAGGTGATTACGCCATCTTTTTCGCTGACGGTATTCTTGATTCCGGCCGCGTCGAATGCCTGGCTAACGTCCTCCAGCTTGCCGCCTTGATTAAACTGCTCCCCCTCAATCATCGTGTCCGAGAAATTCACCCGTCGCTGATCGTAAAGCGTTTCCGGTGTCACGCCGATCTGTGCCGCGCGCACCGCGTAATAGGCTGAATAGATCGTTGCGTCGGCCTCGTTCTTCGCGTCATCCCAGCGGGTTGTTGCGGTCAACTCGGAAATAATGCGCGATTTCACAATCTCGGCCGATGCCTTGAAGGTGTCATCGACTTGCTTCTCGCCCAGGATCTTCTCGACCTCGGCCTGCAATTCTGCCGCCTTGTCGCTTTGCATGTACTCTTGCGCCGTGGTCGGCGTAAAGCCACCGGGATCGACAGCAACGTGCGGGATGATCGACTGCGCCAGTTCTGGCCCCGCCATGGTCGCCATCAGTTCGGCGATCGGCAGCCGGATGTCGTGACCGGATTCGCTGGCGGTCTGGATCTGCTCGGCAACGGCCGGGATCGCCTGGGCAATCTGCTCGGCCAGTCCGGACTGTGCCAGCGCTTCCGGTGTGATGAATACCGAGTCGCGGCCTTCATCGAGTACCGACTGGAAAAAGCCCTGCGCGGTTTCAACATCGCGCTCGCGTAGCTTGCTCGCCTCGGCCAGCTTGGTCATGCCGGTAAGCAGTTCGCCCATCTGGCCGGCTTGCTGGGCTTCCTGTTCGCGCTGGGCGCCGCGGTCGGTGACCTTCTGTGCAATCGTGATCGCCGAGCTCATTACGCCGGCTTGCGTGACGGTCGCCAACAGGGTCTGGTATGCCGCATCTGGTCGTTCTTTGGCGTAGTCCGCCCAGGTCTTGTCGGGGTTGGCGATCGCCGTATCGACAGCATCCTGGCCGAGCGTTGCCAACTGTTCGCCGGGGATCTCGCGTGCCAGCAGGCCGGTGATGAATTTGCCCATGCCGACTTTGCCGAGATTTTCCAGCAAGTATCCCATCGGCAGCAGTTCGGTGGCGACCTCGATTCCGCCTTCAGCAGCGGCGCCAAGGGCGGCCATGCCGGGGCTCGCATCACGCGCGCGATATTTGCCGTAAGCCTCGGCCTCGGTCTGGATGCCAGCGGTCGCCAGCATCGGCGCCGTGCTTCTGGTCAGCAGTGACGCAGCAAGGCCGGGGATCTGGCGGATCAGCGAACTGCCACCTGAGTAAATGCCGCTGGCCGTACTCGACTCGAATTCCGGCGTGCTCAAACCGACGGCAGACTGCGCTTGTTCGTACTTGCGCCTGGCATCGGCACTCATGTCATCGAATCCGAGCAAGTCGGCAAACTGCTGGCGCATGCCCTGGCGAGCGAGCTCGGCGCCTTGCGGCAGCGATTTGGCCAGGCCAGTCACGACAGACGACAATGATGCTTTCGGGCCTTGCCACGCCTTGAGCGTTTTGGCCGCCTGCTCGAACCCGCTCAGATTTCCGGTGTCGTCGTGCGACAGTTTGGCGTTATCCGGATGCGAGAGAAAATCAGAGGTTTTCGGGGCATCTTTCCACAACTTTTCAAGGCCGACCTCGCCGAACAGTTTGGCCTGCTGCGCCTCTTCCTTGTACTGCGGCAGCACGTCGAGACTGATCGCGGCAGCCTTTGCCAGTTTGACCTGGTTGGCGAACTCGTCCGGATTAACGCTTGCCGCCTCGCCGAGTGATTGCGTCAGCTTGTTGCGCTTTTGATCTTCTTGCTCAAGGCCGTTAAGATAATCGTCGTAAGCGCTCATTGGGTTTCTTTGCTGGCGAGGTAAGCGTTGAGAATGCGGTCAGGGGTTGCCTTGATGCCGCGCTTTTCAAAGTCAGCGGTGATCGCTTCGCGTGACGCGCGCGGGATCTGGATGTCTCGTGGCGACTTGGCCTGGTACGCTCGGGCCTCTTCGGTGTATGGTCCATTGCGCCAGACGAACCACGAATCGGTGCGCACCTTGCCGACGATGACGGGTTTCAGCATGCGGGTCAGCAATGCGTTCTTTTCGTCGATGGTCAGCGTCTTGCCCTTCGCTTGTTGCTCGGCCTCGATCATGGTTTCGTATTTCGCCTTGAGCTCAACGCGGGTTTCCCATTCCGGCGTGCCTGTCTTTGCATTAAGCACCTTCTCCATCCCGGCGCTCAGCATGCCGGCCGAAAACTGCTCGTTGTCAATCTTGGCTTGCAGGATCTTCTGCTCGGCTTGCGGGCCGTTGGCATTGTTGTAGAAATGCTGGTAGTCGGATTCAGACAGCAGTGAGCGATACTTCTCAATGCTGCCCGCTTTCCAGAGATCAGGATCCTGTTGCAGCATCAGCTTGGTGTTCGGGTCAGACTGCTTCGGCAGCCCGGCGCGCAACTTCTCGCGATCTTCCGGTTTCAACTGCGACCAGGAGGTCGGTGAAATATCCGACCATCCGCCCGGCTTTGCGAACGCGACTTCCTGCGCTGCGTTGAGGTTGTTGTCGTACTCTTCTTTCTTGGCCAGTCGTTCGCTCTCGGCCAGGTGCGATACCCGAGACAGAGCAATGCTGCGTTGCTCTGGATCATCGATACTGTTGGCCTCTTCCAGCATGGCCGACTTTGACCGCTCGCCCTTGAGGCTGGCCGACAGTTGGTTCAGCCGGCTATTCCACGACTTCTCATATTTGCCATACTTCTCGGTGTCGGCAGCGATCAGTCGCGCGTATTCTGCTTTGCGTAGCTCGATGAACTTTGCCGGATCTCCGCCGGACTCAGCCAGCATCTTGTTGGCCTTGCTTGGGCCGTGATTGACCGCAGCGTCAAACGCGACCGCACGCATTTCAGGCTGAAGCGAGTCGGCGCCGATCGCGTTCCAGTAGCGCTCTTTGTAGAGTGCCTTGGCTTTCTCAGGCGTCAGGCCCTTGATGTCCACATCGGGGTTGGCCGTCTTGTTGATGCCAAGATTCGTTTCGCCCCTGCCGGCGTCGTCGGCGACATAGCCGCCTTCGATCTTCAGCACCCGGTTGGCAATGCTGTCGAACGTCGAGCCAAACGGCGCGCTATCAGCAAAGATCTTTTCACCGCGGAGGTTGCCCTGCTCACGATCCACGGCCACTTTCAGCGAGCGCTGCAAGGTCGTGACGTGGTCGCCGACGGCTTCTTTGTTGTCGTTGAGATATGCCTGCGCCTTGGTCGGTGACTCGTCCATCATGCGCGTGATGATTTCCTTGTGCGCACCGGCAACCAGTTCACGCGTCTTTTCATCGACCCACTCAGGTGGCTTGCCGGTGCGCTTGGCTATTGCTTCGACGTGCTGCTTGATGCCTTTGATCTCGTAGCCCTGCTCGTCCTTGCCGCCGTTGATCAGTTGCTCGACTTTTGCCGGGTTGTTGAAGTTGATGCCAACCTCGCCCAGCTTCAATTTAATGCTGGAACTGTCGGTTTCGTCGGCCCACACCTTGCCCTGCTCGGCTTCGTGCTGCATTGCTTGACCGCGGAAACTTGTCAGCATGTCGTTTGCGCGTGCGCTGAATACCTGACGCTGGGCATCGTTACCAAGGCTTGCGCCAATCTTGGTGATATGCCCCTTCAGCTCATCGCCATATCTGTCGGCAATCGCCACGGCCTTTTCGCCCTTGACGCTAAGAAACCCGACATCCTTGTCGAAAGTAAGGCGCAGCGAGGCTTCTTTGAACTGGTTGGTTGCTTCATCCACGCGTAGCGCATTGGCCTGGTTCTGCATGTCCATGGCGATCCGCTGCGTAGCATCGCCAAACTTCTGCACGCCGGCCATGGCTTGCTGGCCTTCTTCGATGGCGAAGTTTTTGGCGACCGGCGCCTGCACCTGAACCGACGGCAGCGTGTTGCTATCGACCGTCGGCTGATCGTAACGGGGAACCATGACCATTTCTGTGACCCTTAGTTAAACGCGCCGTTTTTGTTCATCGCGTACCAGGACTGCGCGACATTGCCGGCGCTGCCAATCAGCGACGACATCGCCGCATTGTTCGGATTGATTGAATCGGCAGATGCGGCGCCGATCAGTGCCTGGTTGGCGTAGTTGACGCCCTGCGTGCGATAGCCCCAGGCCGAGCGAATAGCGTTGGCCTCGATGGTGTTTTTGTCCACCTCGGTCATCAGGTCGGTAGTTGCCTGGATCTCGGCCGCATTTCCTTCACCAAGATCGACACCGTTGGCGGCCAGTGCAACCCGTTGTGCGGATTTAACCTTGCCCGAGCGTAGCGTCAGGCTGGCAATTTGCTGCTGTCCTTGAAAAAGAACAGACTGCGCGGAGCGTTCCGACATGCGCGCGTTGATCTTGTTCATGTCGGCCTGGAAGTTCAGTGCCGACTGGTTGGCCTTGGCTTGCGTGCGTGCGAGTGACGCGCTGCCGATGGCGCCGATGATCGAGGTGAAGATGCTGGCGTAGCCAAATGCCGACGATGACGACATGCCGCTTGATGAGGCGGCCGGCGTGTAGTCCTGCGTCAACATAGTCGAGGTCGATGACATCGGATAACCCGAGAAACCAACCGTTGATAATGGATAACCGTAATCCGCCATTGCTGCCCCCAAGGTAATGCGAGCAAGGTAATCCATGACCACCTTGCTACGCGCACCCTAGCTGCCCATCGCCACCTCAAGCGTCAGCGACGCAATGGTCAGTGGCAACGGGTCGGACTGGCGAACCCATACCTGGCCACTGTCGCCCCAGGATGGTGGCACCATGACCTGGATTTCTTCGCTCTTGAGTTCAGGCGGCGATCCATAGGTTTCCGTGGTGCGTTGCTTAGCCTCGGCCAGCAGATCCAGCGATGGCCCGACAAAGATGCCGCTTGAGCGGAACACCCGCAACCAGACCTTGTTGACGTTCTTCGCCCGGCCCTGGCCAAAAGCGTTGTCGATCTGCATGGCGACCGGCAGGGTTTGCAGATCCGCAGTGATCGGCAGCCCGATATGCACCTTGCTGGCGGCCTGGTCGAGCGTGATGGAGCCCGACGTGACGACGCGCTGCGGATGCGCGGCACCATCGGCCAGGATGCTGACCGTCTTGCCTTCGAGATGCGTCAGCCCGCTGATCGTGGTCGCGGGCGCCCCGTCATAGGTCAGCCCACAATCAACGAAAAACGCATCCTCGGCAGTGGCAAACTGGCGCGATGCGATGCGCTCAACCGTTCGCACCGTGGCGCCGTTGATCGTGCGCTTGACGATGACGTAAAGCCGATCCTCGCTGCCCTCGGCGATCACTGCGCAGGACTCGAAGAGGCCATCGGTGTCGTGCTGGTGCCAGGCGCCGATCTGTTGGTCTGGCACATAGGTCAGGCCGAGCAGCTTGCCATTGGAGGACACGCACCAGACAATCGGGTAGGGTGCTTTCGCATAAGCCATGTCCATGATGTCGAGATTGTCGAACAGGTGCGCCGCCCGCAGCGACAGGTCGCCAGAGATAAAGCCTTGCGCTTGCCAGTTGTAGCCAAGCTCGCGAGCATGCCCGCCGCGCGCCGCTGAATAAATCACCGAGTTGCTGACCATCACCGGCTGGACGTTGCTCGCCCCGACGTAGGACTGCGGTCGCACGCTGATCGTGTTGGGCGTGATCGCGTCGCTATTGACCGACGACACCCGCCACTCGGCGTCAGCCGTCAGCAGCAGCAACTGAGTCAGCGGCACGATATGGCGGATCGCGTTGGCCTCGCGCGACGCGACGCGGAATGAGATCCGGTCGTCGTCGCGGATCGGCAGCGAGTAACTCATGTTCGACTCGGTGCCGCTCTTGGTCATCAGGATGCTCTGCGGTTTGTTGATCGAGCCGGCAAAACATCGACGTTGCTCGAAGTAAGACACGGCAGAAGGATAGTCGCCAGCGGCAGCCATCACAGGATCATAGGTCGGCGGGGTCTTGGAGAGATCCGCGGCGATGTTGTTGTCAACCATCGACAGACTGGCCGTGCGGCCGATGTAGCCATAAACCCCACCCTGCAACTTGTAGACGTTATAGCGTAGCGCACCAGTGACTGCGCCCCAGGTCACTGTCACCGTGCATCCCGTCTCAAACAGATTGCTGGCGATCGACACCTCGGCCGATGCTGCCGACTCTCCGATGCCGTCATCGTGAATGGTCGTGACGACATAGCGGTAGGTGTATTTGGCAGTGGTCAGGCCGGCCGTGCTGATGCCCAACCCGGACGGTGCGCTGATCGCTGCACCAAAGTTGATGATGCTCAGTTGCCAGTCAGTCGCGCCCATCCGGCGAAGTTCGCGCGGCGCGTGGTTTGGATGCACCAGGGTCAGCACGTCGGCCGACTGGACATAGTGGATGTCAAACACCTCGGTGTCGCCATACGGTGTCGGGATCTCGTATTCACCGGACGCCGGCATCAAGTACCACTTGCTCAAGACATCGGTCGCAAATACGCCAGAGGTGTGCGCGGTTCGGCAGTAATACTTGCTGCCCGCCTGCGTCACCACAGCACCGACGGCATAGACCGTCGCCGTTACCCAGGCCGTGCCGGCTGGCGATAGCAGAGTCGCGCCATCAGTATGGAAACGCAGGTACTCGTCGCCGACCTCGATCATCATGGTCTGCGTGGTCGAGTAGGTGAACGGGATCAGTCGCGCCTTGCTGGCCGAAAACTTGGTCGCGCGAACGTACTCAAACCCGGGTCGATTCTCAGCCGGGCCTTGCGGCTTGATCAGGAAATTGCGGCAGGTTGAAAGGCCGGTCTGATATTTGACATCATCAATACGGCCGAACATTTCCGGGCTCACCTCTCCCCCGGCAAAAGCGCGTTGCAGTGTCTTGACGTTGGCCATTATCGACCCGCCATCCAGGCCGGCGTATGCACCGGCCGCACCTTGCGCTGGTTGGCGTCCGACTGTGCCGCCTGGGCGAGATACGCCTGGGCGAGCCCGGCGCAGCGCTTGGACTCGGCAGCCCCGGCGTCGCCCTTGAGGATCGGCCCGGCGAGCAGGCTGGCCAGTTGCCAAGATAGCGCCATGACGAACATGGGCGGGAATACCGTAGTGTCAGCGACCAGCGCGATGTACTTGAGGCTGGCATTTTCTTCGTCGGTCAGGATGACTGTGGCGCCTCTGGTGTCGCTTTCAATATCGAACTCGGCACTTTCATCATCCGACGATGCGCCGGCTGGCAGCACGGCCAGGATCTTGAGCGCGTCGGCTGGCTTGCCGTAAGCGTAGTTCCAATCCCAACTGTCGGCCGTCAGCAGGGCGAGCATTGCCCGGCGCGTAGCGAATTTCCAGTGGAACAGTTCGAGCATGGCATCGCGCGCGATCGGGTAGAAGCGCGAGCAATGCTCGGCCTGGGCCGATCCTTCGGGCGGGTCGATACTCGCCACGGTTGCCGTGTCACCTAGGTGCGACAGGGCGAGATTACAAATATCAATTTCGGATGCCATGACAATCCCCTATATGAAAACAGGGGCACGCGGCCCCTGTCATTACTGCCTGCTTCCTGATCGCGAAAGCGACTACACCAAGTCCTTGCCGGGTTCGGCAGTTTCCTTGACTTTCTTGCTCTCGACCTTTTGGGCCGGAACAAACCAGGATCCTTTGCTGCCTTCCGGCATGTCGAATTCCTCGCCAGGCTGGCGGATCTTGCGACCATCGAATCCGGTTTTTTTAGCAATCACTCTCATACGTCACCGATTAGGAGATCTTTGCGCTGTCAGGATAGGCGCGGTTAGCCTGGACACCAGACACGATCTGAGCAGAGAACTTGCCGGTGGTCAGCGGGCCAGTCGCGACGGTGTAGTAAGCGCGAACATAACGACGGTGAGCAACCGGCATCGGGATCAGCACTTGCGCACCAGCAACCAGCGTCGCCTTGCCGATGGCGGCAGTGACTGCCACGTCAGCAAAGCTGGAGTTGTCAGCCGAGTCTTGCACCGAGAAGGTGACGGTGGCAGCGCCAGCAGCAGCTGCTACTTCGTCAACCGTGATGGCGACGGTGGTGTTTTGACCCATGCCACTGTTCGGATTGAGTTGGCCAAAGTCAATCACGTCGGTCGATGCCGCGGTAACGGTCACGACCTGCTCGTTAGAGACTTGCAGAAGTTTGTCGATAATCATTTTCGTATTCCTTATAGAGATGATCAACCAGGGGCCTAAGCCCCCGGTATCAATTAGACGACGCGCGCTTCGGTTGAGAGCAGGGAGTCAGAGCGGCGAACCGGAACACCGTCAAAGCTGACGACTTTCTTGCCTGCCACATCTTCCATGGTCAGGGTCGAAGCGGCGACCTTGTTGGTGATCTGGCGACGCAGGAAGCTGCGCAGCTTGCGATTCATGTAGAAGCACGGACGGCCCATGCCGATGTTCGGGATCAGTTCGACGGCCTGGGTCAGGAGGTCGATCAAGTCAGCGCCAGCAGATGCGTTCTTGGTCAGATCGGAAACATCGACGTTGGCGATACGAACGACATAGCGCCAGTCGCGCAGGGTCAAACCGTTATCCCACTTGTAATGGGTGCGGTAGCCCTGATAGCGACCACCAGCGGCGTCGGTCAGGGTATCTTCGCCGAGGTCGCGAGACTGAAGGCCAGCCGGCGAACCCTTCGGGTAGATACCGTGACAGGTATTCGGCCCCCAAACGACCAACCAGATCGAGGTGTTGTCAGAGCCGGTGCCGCCTGCGTCGATAATGTTCTGGCCGTTTTCAGCAGACAGAAGATTGTAGCGCGGGGCCAAACCCATGAACTTCTCAGGATCCAGGCTGGAATCGCCATAGAACAGGGTCGTCGCCATGGTCTGGTTAAGACCTTCGATGAAGGCGCGATCTTCAGACAAACGCCAGGCGGCAGAGTTGCCGTTGAGGTCGGCCAGGGCCTTATCAACTTCGGCATAGGTTTCCAGCATGCCGAGCGAATCCTTGACCGAAACGGTGCGGGATTTCTCAGGCTGGACACCGTAGTTCAGCTTGCGCCAGGTGCCTGCCGGCAGACCAGAGCGGATCGTGGTCTTGTGTTCGGTGAAGCCATTGGCCTCGATGAAGGTCATGTCATCCAAGACCTCGTTGGTTTCGTTCAGCATTTCGACAATGTTCGGGTCGATTTTGCCATCTGCGCCCATACGCGCGGCCAGGTCGGCCAGGGTCGGGTTGGTACTTGCAAGGGTTGCCATTTAAAAACTCCTTAAGGATTCATGTTGCTTTTTGAATAAAGACTCTGTGCCGTGGGCGTGTTGCCTGCACCGCGGGCGCCAGATACAAAACCATCTTCACTGATCGCCTTGCCTGCGCGCACCATGAACCGGATGACATCCGGATGGTTGCCCAGGCCCGACTGGTTCAACAGCGTTTTCAACTCAGGCGAGCCAAACGCATCGAGTGCTTTCTTGGCAGAAGCCAGGGAGTCGGTCAGCTTGTCGCCACCGAATTCCTTGTCAGCTTTCGCCGCGTCCGCCCACTCGTTGCGGATCTCTTCCATGCGCGCCGCTTCCTTCTCGGCCATTGCCGGCGCCATCTTGTCGAGAATCTTTTGTGCCGACTCCTGCGGCATGCCGAGTTCCTTGGCCACTTCGGAGAACGCGCCGATTGTCCGCGGGTCAAACCCATACCCGTCCGGTGGCGTGAACTCGTACTTCTCGGGCGCGCCTTGCGGGGCATCCTTGGCTTCCGGTTTCGCGGCATCAGGTGTCGTGCCTGGTGCTTGCTGCTGTGTTGCTGCGTTGTCCGTGGTCGCGGTTGCTTCCGCGGTTGGCGCGGCTTGCTGCTGGTCGGCTCCAGTGGTGTTTTGGCCTTCAGTCATCAGCGTTTCTTCGGTCATGGTTCCTTGCTCTCCTTGAGCATTTCGGTGTAACGGTCGGCACAGTGGATGCTCATTTGCGACGTTAGCCTCAACCCATCGTTGCGCATGCCCTCGTTAAAGGCCATGGTCAACGCATTGGTGTTGAAGGAAATGCGCCACACCCCTGCACGTTCAAGCAAGCGGCACACGAATCGGCGGCCGCGCTTGTTACTCATTAACCATTTCAGATCGTCTATCTCGACCTGGTGCGCCAGCTTTGCCTTGTCGCTGTTGTCAGCGATGGCGCGGTCTTGCGATTGCAGATCGAACGGGTCTGAATGATTCATGCTGGCAATTTATGCTTTCCGGCCATCGATACGCGCACCCCTATCGACGGAGGCGGCGCCTGGCGATCAGGATCCAGTTGGTGACAAGCGCGACCAGGGCACCGAAAGACCATGAGCGGTCATCGAACGATCGCGTGTCGAATGAGCGGTCATCAAACACTGCCGCGCCATTTGTCTGATTCGATGCCGGTGCCGAGCACATTGGCACCATTCATCTTGCGCGTGTCAGCATAGATTGGCGTAATCTGCGCAGCGTCTAGTATGGCAGCGGCGATCTCGGCAGCAGTCGGGCCCGTTGAGCCTGACGTAGAGATCCCCTGCGCCTGTACAGGCACGGTGTAATTCACATTGACCTGATAGCTTCCTAGCGTCTGAACCACAGGCACTCCGCCACCTTCAACGAACAGGTTGCCGGTGATCGTTAGATTATGGTTAGCTTCCATAGGACGGACGCGCCACGCTCCTTGCAGGAAGAAGTACGGCGGGATGGATAGACCACCACCTAGATCGTCTGAGCCTACCTGACGCAGCACCATCCCGTACTTTATGTTGTCCGAGAGCGCAGCCCAGTCCTCCCACCGGCTGAATATCTCAGTCGCGGTGGTGGAAGCGGAGTCTAGGATGATCCGCTTGGCCGCAGGATCAAAAGTTATGCTCATAGTTAGGCAGGTGAGTAAACACGATCAACTTCAGCAACAAGAGACAGCGCGATTGCCTTGCTGCGTGTGAGCGTACCCGTTGCTGAAACGTACTTTCCCGTTCCCGGCTTGATGCCAATCAGCACCACATTCTTGTCGGTGCCGGCTGTGCCACCTGCGCTGTCGCCGTCATAGTCGAAGGTGAAAGAGATAGAGCCGCTGCTGATCGTGCCGGTGATTGGGTTGTCGCTGGCGTCCAGAACGGTGATTGCACCAGACTCGCCGAAGTCATCACTAGCGCCGGGGCCGGCAGCGTACATCAGGCGATAACTTGAACCCGCTCCGACCAGCGGGGCATTGAATGTCATCGTGCCGGCAGCGGTGTAAGGATTGACCCGCTTGGTGTTGGAGTCATCATAGAACTCGACACGGTTTGAGTCAGCAGAGAGTACGTCATCAATAAACACTGATTGGCTAGTGACCAACGTATCGCCCACGAACGAGAGCAGGTCTGACTGAATCTTGCCCGTCTTGGTACCCGCCGTTCCCCCCACGTTGATGTCAGAGTTCTGGCGAAGGAGGTATTGAACCTTGGCGTAAATCTGCTCAAGTGTGCCGCCGTTGCCTTCAATAATGATCTTGAAGTTGTAGTTGCTGCCACCGATGGATCGGGTCTGATTGGCTGAGTAGTAAGCGACAGTGATGCCGTTGTACGGTGCGCCAGACATTGCCGCGTCAGCAGTAGCCGCTACCGAGCCAAGTAGTCCGGTGATCTTCAGATCATCCTCGTTGGCGACCAGAAAGTTCTGCTTAAACGGGCCGGTGCCGCTTGATCCGGTATCGGCCAGCGTTGATGATTTGAACTTCTTGCCGTACTCGCGGATGTAAGCTTTGAAGTAGGTTTTCTTATCCAGACCTACGTTGTCCTTCACCTTGACGCCGACGTTGAACTGGTCGGTGAATGGGAAGTTGATAGCGGCGTCGGTTTCAGCGAGGTGGTAGTACGGTTGGCATGTCGTGGCTGGCGTGATTGAACCCAGACCAACCGCGCCAACGTACTGTGCAGTTTCTACACCAGCAGCGTTGAACTCAGACCAGCCTGCGTCACGGATTGCGGTGCGGGTGGCCGTATCAGAGAATGTCCAGCCGTTAAATGATGCGCCGTCTGTGCCGATCTGGTACTGACCAGATAAATTATCCAAGGCATAGAATGGAAAAGGAGAATCTTGCTTTGCCGCAGTAGCCCACGCATCGACGCAGAACGAATAAACAGCTTGCATCGTCACGCCGTCTTTGAACACCAGACCGCCAGCCGCAAGGAGTTGGATGGTTTTAGCGCCTTCATCAATGATGATGTTGACGCCCTCTGTCAAGCCGGATTTACTTGTGATTTTAGCCATTGTCGGCTCCTTACTGGTAGTTTCTGTCTGGGGTTAAGCTGACGGGAATTGATGCGTTGGTCGTGCCGAGCGTTAGATTGCGGATGTAGAAAGGGACATATCCCGGCTTGATGATGCCAATATCCACCGTGCTTGGCGTTTCGTAGGTGTAGCTGTAACTTGTCGCCGCGACTGAATCAGACTGCGACAGAATGGTTGAAGTCCCTGCCGTCAGCACCACAGCATCAAAGCCAGTCGGCAGCCCAGTCAGCGTCAGCGTGATCGTATCCAGTGGCAACTGAACCCTGCGTGATGCGTCCGTGGTGAAGGTGCGGAACAGCAATGGGCCAATGGTATTGGCTGCGCCTGTGTTGGCAATCAGCGTCGTGATGCGAATCTTGAGCTTGAAGCCTACCGACCAATCAATGCTTGCGTTGGCGTTAGGAAGCCCCCAAGCCTGAAGCGGTACATTACTAAAAGTCGTGTTGTGGTTTTTGCTCAACGTCAGCGTTGTCGTGCCGCCGCCAGAGACTACCTTCGCTGCGCGGTTCATTACACCTAGCGTCGAGGTTCCAATATAGTCACCGTTGGCAATCCAGTTATCACCGGCAGCGACCTGAACTACTGTATTCGCACCTGCCGTACCGTCGGCTACCGACGTAGCACTTTGTCTGAAAGCCGTTTTCCACGTACCGGAATACCCTGATCCAGTATCAATGTCGTACTCAATCCAGAAGTTTGCGATGGTTGCCGTAGCAAGCACTGGGACGGCGTTCATAAAACCCGTATGGCCTTTTATCCAGTACGGAGACTCAAAGACCACCTGATCGCCAACCGTCGGCATACGCAGCGTTCCTGCGCCCGTGAATGTTGGATTGCCAGCGGTGAAGGTGTAGTGGGTATTAGCTGCTGTACCCTCGTTCATGTAGATGGCAATGCGCCCTGAATCGTTGAGAACCGTTGCTGTGCCTGTGGTCGCCCCTGTGTTGTACGCAGTGAGACGCATCTTGTTCGCGGTATCGCCAGCGGTGGTTGTCTGAATAATCGCACTGATGCCGTTATTTAGCGCCGCCTCATCGCTTGAGTCAAATACCTCGACATAGTTGCTACTCAACTGCTGGACGTTGTGATAGCCAGAGGTTATTGTCGCGGTTGCGGTTGCGGTAGTGCGCGCCCAGTTGTATGAGGTCGTATCCGGCAAAGCATAGACAGGGCCATCTGCCCAAGTTGTCCCATAGACAGACGCACTCTGCCCCGTGTTTGGTGTAGAAAACTTGATTGCTGTATTCAAATTGACGTATGTTGCGTTTTGAAACGCGTTTGTCGGATCGAACGTGGCGAACATGCTCTCCGTGCCGGTCTTGGCAGAAGAGTTGTCTGACGTACCAGCGTATCTGGTAAATTTAACGTAGCAGCGTTGCGTCGTTACGTTCTCAGCGTTACCGCTACCGCCTGAATTGAACGTGCCATTAACAGGGCAAAAGTAATAGCTCAGTGTTCCTGAAGTGTCCCCGCCGTTTGTACAGGTAAAGGTGAAGGTGTCCGCTGTTGGTACTGTGGCAACCGTTTTAATACCGATTGAGATTGCGCTGGCTGATGTATTCCAATAGACAACAATTGGATCATTGACCATTAACCCGTGAGCAACGTGAGTCACCGTACAAACCGTTGTACCCGTTCCCCTCGTCCAAGCCATGTCACGGTATGGGCCATCTCCTGTTTCAAGCGGTGCGTCGTAGGTTCCAATTTTGCGAATCTTGAGCGGGTTGCGGCTGTTGCTGGGAGATACCAATGCACCCCAGTTTTGCGCCCGATAACCGACAAACTTTAGACCTAAGATAACACCCGAAGATAGCGCCCCGGTCGTTTGGATTGGTATATTAATTTGTGCTGAATTACGCAAACCGCTTGTGTCGGTGTATTTCGTATCGACCACGTTCATGTCGGCGCAGTTGGCAATGTATACCCGCTGATTAATGCAGTGAAATCTGGTCAGCTTGATACTTGGGCATGTGTCGAAGCTTGAATACTTGCCTACACTTGTCCTGAATGCGTACATACTGCCAACGCAGTCGATAATCTGCACGTTCGCCGATGTCGTTATGTTAAACCCGCTCTCAATATTTGTTCCTGTGCTGCCCGACTTAGCGCCGACGACGTTCTTCATTATCGTGCCGGCGGTGTTTAGGCCGCAAGTGACAGGCGAGACCGCAACCACCGCAGCTTCCGGAGCTACGGCACAGTTCGTTACCTCGATGACCGTTGGACATTCTTGAATCAGAAACTGACTCATAAACCCGCTATTCGTCAATTTCACCGAGTAAGCCTGAGTGGATGACAAGTACCAATTCATCGTGGCTTTATCAATGTCAATCTGCCCTGCGCCGGTCATCGTAAAGTCGTAGCGGGTGGCTAGGGTGGCATGGGGGATAGAGTTCTGATTACGTGCTGCCGTGGTGCAGTTGGTGAATATTACATTCGGGATGCGAAGTTTCCTGCCTGCTGGCGGGAGGTATCCGCCTTTGCCGACGTTCGTACCATCGTGATTGAAGCGCAGTACGCCCAATGGAAGTGCAAGTGAGGTCGTGGCGTTGGTATTCCAGAAGACTTTACCGCGACGGGTGTTCTCGTTATAGACAACCGCATTGGCTGTTGCACCGGCAGACAGAGTACCGAAGCATGTATATTGCTCATAAGCTACTGCCGAGCCACCAGAGGCATAAGCGCCGGGATCAGCCATTGGTACGCTGAATGTGTTGTCGGTAATATCTGGATCAGAGTCAATCAGAATGTCGGTGCAGTTATAACCCGAAGGGGTTACACCTGTGATCGTGACCGGCATCCCGACCAGCATGTCGTGCGTTGCTGAAGTGGTGAATGTTGCCTTGCCGTTAGCCCAAGTAGCGCCAGTAATTGTCCAAGTCTCACCCTGAACTTCAATGCTGGGAATCCACAACTGTTTGCCGTTGTTCGGCACTTGGTAGGTCGTGGTGTTATCACCTGTGGTTGTGCCGAGGTCGAAGTACTCGCCGCGTACTTGGAACTTGCCGAGACGGTTTCCAGTGAATGTAGCCGCATCATCGCCAGCCACTTCAATCCAGCCGCGAATAGCTGCGCCTGTGATGGTGTAGGTAAAGCCATCTGAGGTGAAAGTGCCGGATGAAGGTAGCGTACCTGATACCGCTGTGACCTTGAGCCAGCCAGCCGCAACACCCGGAAGGACAGGCGCGACATTGAGTGCAGAGTACAGGCCAATCGTGTTGCAGGTCACGCCGCTGATCGTCACACCGGCAAGGCTAGGCACCAGCGTACCTGATCCAGTGTTGTAGGGGATCAGCCAGACCGTTGTGCCATCAATGTATATGTCACCACCGGAGGCAGCGGTTTGCGTAATGGAGCCAAACGAACCAGAGGTCGTAGCAGCATCAACCGGCGCGCCTAGACCAAAGCGCGTGTCTTGGTCAATGGTGAAGTTCCACCCGTTCGTGTTGGCAATCGTATCGCCGCCAGTACGTGCCGAATACCCACCGGCAACGGTGAGTTGTCTGATGTTGGTATGCTTGGTGAGTGTAAAGGCTGTCACGCAAGAATCTCCGCAGCACGACCAGCGGCAATCAGGCCAGCACCCTCAAGCATCTTTACCGCCGCAATGGTATCGGGATCGTCAAGACTGATCTCTTCCGACAACTCCAACAGCGCCATATAGTCCTCAAGCACCGGATTGGTCTTGGCAACCGTGCGGATCGTCACCCGTTCCTCGCCAGTGAAGCGGCGAAGGTAAGCCAGCTTGCTCAAGGTGCGCGTGTTGTGGCGCTCGTAGAAACTCAGGGTAGCAGGGTTATACGCCATCTTGGAGATATCGGGTATATCACCGGCGCGTGCTTTAACCGCTGCGCCTTCGGGGAGATTCAACGGTTCATCTTCGGACAGGCCGAGAAGGAAGTTATTGAGTGTCGGGTTGTATGTGATGTAGAAGGTCATTTCACGCGCTCCTGCTTACGTATCCAGCCCTGAAGCGTAATCGGTGTAAGTCAGTGCGTTGGTCGTGGACGTTCCAGCTTCTCCTGGATCCGCGGTGTGGAGATTTACCTGAAGCGTTGCTCCGTATGCTGGCATCGCCACGGCATTGAAAACGAACTTAACGTAGTCGTTTTCTGTTGCGTTACTTTTTGACATGATCAGGCCCCCAGCAACTTGGCGATGCGACTACGCGCAGCGTCGATCTTCTTCTCAGTCTCGGCCAGTTCGTCGTCGGCAACCCGGCGACGGGCTTCCGCGGCAGCGGCATCGGCCTCGGCCTTCTGCAGCATCTCGCGGGCAGTGGAAACCATCAGATCGGCATCAGACTTGGCGGCCTGCAATTCAGCCAGGGCCTGCGACTGCATACTGTGCGCAGCGGTGATCGCTTCGCCGATGGCCTCGTCAGCTTTGACCTTGGCCGCGGCAACGATCTCCTGTGCCTCGATGCTGGCCGCGTTGATCTTGGTCGCCAGCTTGTCGGCCTCGACCTTCAGCTTTTCAACGCGGGCAGATGCTTCCTGCTCGGCCTGCTCAACGCTGCCAACACGATCGAGCACCTCAACCACTTCGCCGAGTGCCGCGAACATGCGGTGCAGTTTCTTTACCTCGTCAGAGGCTTTCAGTGTCTTGTTCATTTATTTCCCCTTAAGAAGCATGGTGACGGTCAGCGAGGTCGATCCGTCGCCAGCGGTGACGACCGGACGGATCCAGCGCACCAGTTCGATGATGGCCTCGATCTTGGCCGTGTTGATGTCGAGCGCGTTGCCCTGCGGATCGGTCAGCGGTGCGTAGTTCGTGCCGTCGATGCTGCCCTCGATGCGCACGTTGCCGCCAGTGCCAAAGGTGCCAAAGACTTGCGCCGAGCGATCAGCGAAGTTAGCCAGTTCGATCGGCTGGCCGTCGTCGCCGTTCTGCATGTTCGCCCAGGTCGCGATCACGCAAGTGTGATGCAGTGAGTCGGGCACGGTTTTGGTGTATTGAATCATTCGGTTGCTCCTTAGGTGTATCGCTAAATTAGAAATCCACGCTGCTGCATAAAATCAACCGGATGCTTTGAGTGCTTTGTCCAGTTGCAAATTGATCGCAATAGCTGAATATTTGAATCTACGTTTTTGCCACCAAGTGCAAGCGGCATGATGCGCGAGTTTTTGCAGCCATGCACGACTTACAGTGGGGGCAAAGGCCGTCCTTCTTACCTTTGTCAAAAGAGAATTCGGTCAGGTCTTTTTCGGATTTGCACTTCCCGCAGGTTTTCATGTGTACCCCGAGTAGTTGCGCGTGATGTCCGTTAATGCGTTCTGCCCGGAGGTATCCGCGCTGCCCAACTTCTGAGCAGCATCGGCGGCCTGCGCCATTTGTTCGGCCTGCGCTGCCTGCGCCTGCGCTTCTGCACGTTGCTGGCGAATCAGTGCAACCTGATCACCGGGAACGATCAGTTCGGGGTCGATGCCAAGCATGTCCGCATAGGCGTCAGCCCAGCGATCAGCATCCAGCTTGTCGAGCACTTCCGGCTTGAGTTGCGCCACTGCGCCCAGGTTGCCGACGAAACGATCCACGCTATTGGTAGCGATCGCCCGCTGCGCCTGGGCCAGCATCGAGACAAACTCGACGTTGAGTTCCATGCCCTGCATTTCTTCCGGCGCCGGCGGCACAATGCCCGCCTCGACCATCTTGCCGAACGTCATTTCGATCAGTGGATCCAGTATCTCGTTGTGCAAGCGTTCAAGCACCGGGCCGAGCATCAGCAGTTTCTCTTCATGGCGCTCGGCGACTTCCGTTGCGGTCATCGTGGCGTTGGTGCCGTTGGCCAGCATCAGGAAGAGGTCAGCGTAGAACGCACCCTTGATGCGCTCGCGCACGTCCTGGATGTCGGCCAGCAGATGCGACAGGTCGATGTTGACATCGAAGGCCGAGCGGATCCCGCCCTGCGGTGATGCCGAATCGACAAAGGTGACGCCACCCGGCAGCATATCCACGTCGCGCGCCTTGAGACTGGTCGGCGCTTGGAGCGGCGGCTTGGTCTTGTAGTCGATGCCCTGGGCCTTGCGCAGTTGTTCGTGCTGTAGTTGCTTGATGTCGCCGAGTGCTTCCATGCCCGGGCTGTTGCCATAGACATCGCCACTCGTTGTCATCCAGCGCGGGCACAGTGCCGGGAATTCCTTGAACCCGGCCTCGCGCAAGAACTTGCCCTCGGTGCCGCCCGGCTCCATATAGCAAGACTTGAACGGCATGTTAAGGTTGTCGCGCTTGGTGCTGTCGCGCTCTTTGCGCGGCTCGATGGCATGAATGACGGGCACCCACTGTTCGAGCGCGTTGCGATCGTAGAGACGCTGCACCTGGTTGCTGCAATTCTTATAGCCGAACTCGCCGACCATCTGGCCGACCGTCATCTGAAATTCGCGGTACACCGTATTGACCACGCCGCGGTGGTCGGTGGTCAGCGCGTACTCGCCGACCGTCAGCGTGTTGTGGTGGATGATGCCATCGAAGTCAGGCACCACGATGCTGCTGGCCGTACCAAAGGCGCCGAGTTCTTCGTACATTGTATGCAACGCGCGGTAGGTGTTGGACTTGGCAAAGACCATCAGCATCAGTCGCGTGATATCGGCCAGCCAGGCTTTCACCGCGGCCGACTCGTCGAGCTCAGGATCCGAGGTCGTCAGGCGAAACCATGGCCGGGCAGGCGATGTCATGCCAGCCATCATCCCGGCAGCCAGCACCCGCAGCGCGCGCGTGCCCGTTGAGTCATAGATTGCGTTGTGCTTCTTGTCGCCCTTGTTGCGCTCGTTCTGCAAGAAACGGCCGGAGCGCGGCAGCAGATGTTCGCTGATCTCGCGCCAGTGAGAATCCCAACTGGTGCGCTCGTTCTTCAAAGCGTTCCAGCGTTGTGTCAGTTTGTCGCGCCTGGTCAGTTCAGCCATTGGTCACATCCCGAGCAAAGTGTTTTTGTTCATCTTCTGATCCTCGTCCTCGGTGCTGGTGATCAGCGTCGATCCACCAGAGAAACCCTGGCGCTTCTGTTTGTTCGCGTTGTACTTCTTGGCCTTGTCCTGCACCATCGCACCCTCGGAGATCGCTTGATTGCTGGTTCCGCCAAGATCCTCGTAGCTGTTGGCCGGCTTGGGGGCGCCACCACCCAGCATCGACGCGACGGCCTTCTGCGACTTTTCTTCGGTGTATTCCTTGAGGCGGCCGCCGATCGGGTCGACAACTTTCATCACCTTGTTGACCGCGTTGTTCAGACTTTTTATGGCACCCATGTCACAACCCCTTGATCAGCGCAACGTCGGCTGGCTCATAGCCGCGGCGCAGTAGCGATCCAGCCAGCGGCGTGCCAGCCCGGGTTTGCCAGAGCATGAAGTGCGCACCGCGGTGCTTGGCGATGTCCTCGGTCTGAATCATCAACCGGCCGCCGATCGTGCTGTGCCGGTGCGACTTGCGCACGAATAGCGCATCAGACTGGCAGATGATCACGCTCGGGTTGAAGATATGGCCGCCGATCATCGCAGTCGAATAGCCAACCATCTCGCCACCATCAAAGGCGCCAATCGCGATCAGTTGATCCGCTTCCTGCATCGCTGCATAGGTCGCCACGTCGGGCGAGATCTCGAAGTCGAAGCCAGTCTCTGCCCAATTCTCGCGAATCATCGGCAGGATCTGGTCAATCACATCAGCGACGACGATGGGCCGGATCATCACATGCCCAGCAGCGTGCTGCGGCCAGTCTTGAGCTTGTCTTTCTCGACGCCCTGCGCACCAGTCAGCATGGTGCCGGATACCCCGGCCTTGCCCGACATCATCGCGGCCGACATCATCGCGTTGGTGTCCGGCGACTTCATACTCGCTGCGTTGGTCGCCTCGTCGGCGGCCTTCTCTTGAGCCATGGCTTGCTGGCGCGCTTCGTTCTGCGCGGACTCTTGCTGCGCAAGGGATTTCTTGGATGCCTTGCTTGACTGATTTGCGCTATACACAGAGGCAGTGGCGCCGGCTGCCGCGCCAATCATTGCCCAGGTTGCTGCTGTCCATCCGAAACTCATATCAGTTGCCCCTCAATCTTTGGTTTTTCGTTGCCAGCAATGGCGCGGCGCGTCAGCAACCCGTAAGCCTCGTCGGTCATTTCTTCCTCGACGGCCGTGATGTCTGTGTGTTCAGTGTGGTGAAGTGTTGTCCACCAGGTATCGGCATGCGCTGCACCGACGCGCTTTGCCCCGGCGTTGGCCGGCAGTACGTGGTAGCCGGTCAAGCGTTTCGGGCCATCGTCGGTGGTCACGGTAATGTCACCGCAGATAATGCAGATGTTGTCGAGGTTGGTCAGCGCACCAGTCAGCACCGTGCCGGCCGGGATCAGGATTGTCCTGGCCGAAACCTTGCCATGGACAAAATGCGTTGTGCCGAGATCCACCTGCGGCAACGTCAGCAAAAAGTACTCAAGCTGGCGAACAGTCGCAACGTCCGGCATGCCGGCCATCAAGGCGAGCGCGTCATCTTCGCAAGGGATTAGGGTCTGTTCCATGCCGGCAATTTAGGCCGGCCGGTAAGTGATACGCGCACCCTAGGCGTAAGGGTCATAGTCCTTGTGGTTGCCCTTGACGCGCAGCGCATCGAGCGGCGAGCGCTTCGCCACATGCGAGGCAAAGGTCAGACACAGCGCGTCGGCCATGTCCGGCGAGGCGCCACCCTGCAACCGCTTCTTGATGTCGTCCTTTGACTCAAGCATCCTGCGCCCCTGGTTGTCGTACTTGAACGATGGCGTCGCCAACTCCTGCTTGAGTCCGCTATCGTTTGGAATGCCGCCACCCTGGTGTATCCAGTCGCGCATTTCAAACCACATCTCGGTTCGCCGATTAACGTACAGATCCGGTCGCGTCGCCTTTCCGCCGAACGGGATCTCGATTACATCATGCCCAAGCTGGCGCAGTCGGTCGATCACCCCCGAGCCTGCCCCCGCATCAATGAACACCGCGTCGGGCTTTTCTTCGATGATCTTCGCCGCCACCCTAGCCGCCAGATCCATGTTGTCGATGCCGCGATACACATCCGGCTTGTGCGCGACCAAACCCTGACGCATGAATATCACCGAGCGATCATCACCAAAACGCGCCGGATCAACCCCCAACACCTTCGGCGCATGATCCATCTCCCTCGGCCCAAAGACGCGCCGGGCAGCGATCTCGGCATCCGATAGCGAGATCAGTTGATCGTCGCCCGATGCCGAGAAGTCGCACAGGTATTCCCTGGCGAACGATGTCTCGGCCATGTCGCGCTGCAAACGCTCGACCTCTTCCGGATCAATCGCCTGCGTATCATTCACCGTGTAAAGCGCCGCATGCCAGTCCGGCAGCGCCTGCGCCTTGTAATACAGCTCAGAGAACAGATTTACGCCTTGCGGTGTGCCGATGAACAGCGCGCCGCCCTTGCGGTCAGACAATGCCGGCTGGCAAATATCGTTCCACACCTCAGGCTTGATCTGCGCCACCTCGTCGATCACCACGAAGTCCAGGCGCACGCCGCGCATCGCGTCCGGATTGTCTGCGCCAAATATCCTGATCATCGCCCCGTTGTGCGGAAAGCGCACCCATCCCTCAGACTCGTTGATCTCAACGGCGCCAAAGCGTGAAAGCGGTTCGACCTTCTGCTTGAGTCGCGCCCAGGCAATCGCCTTTGCTTGCTTCAGGAAGGGGGCGATGTAGAAGAACAGGCCGAGATCCTTGTCGAACTTCAGCGCGCGGTTCAGCAGTTCCATGATCGCGAGTTCGGTCTTTCCGGCTCGTCGGTGCAGCGCGAGCACAGAGAAGCGCGCCAGGTTGCCATGGCACTCGCGCTGCCAGTCGCGCGGAAAGTAGTCTAGCCTGACCTGCTTAGACATCGACGCCGGTCACTACCGTTAAAGAGACGCCGCCCTCATGCTCAAGCGTTTGACGCTCGCCGTATTTCTTTGGGGCCAGCTTAGACAGCAACCATTTTCTTGTATCTACCTGCAATCGCTGCTTTGCAACAGCGGCAGAATCAAGCCCGCCATTTGCCGTACTGGGCACCGCCTCGTCCGATATTTCAAGCAGGTCGTCAGCCATTTTATCCAGCATGACTTCGCGCGCGCAGGCGTATTGTTCAGCGAGCACAGGATCCTTTTCCACCCAGCTTACGAATGTCGCCGCAGGAACCCCAGCAGCAATACACGCCTTTCGCATGCTCGCCCCTTCATGTATTCCCGTCAGCACCGCCGCCTGCTGCATTGCTTTCGTTTCTGGAGTACGTTTCTTTGACATTTTTACCCGCCTAAAATAAATACATGCGCACGCGCACAGTCATTACTGCGCACCGATAAATTGCTGATTTTCAATTTATTTCCCAAGACCCAAAATTACGGAATCGAGCCATCTTCCTCCGCCATTTTTCCTGATAACGTGCCGCGCTTTAAGCGAAACCCTGACCTGTAAAACAACTTTGTCGCCATTCCTTCGAGACTCTTTCCGCTCAACAATCACACCGCGGATTGCCCGTCTCCGACCCTTGCAAATATCGGCAACAGCCGACTTGCTGATTTTGTATTTCTTGGCAAGTTGGTTGTAACTTTTCAGCGGGCAATCATCAGGGCCTCGATCAGCCAGAAGTTGCTCGACCTCGGCATCCGACAGCATCGCCTTGGGGTGCGACTCACCAATTCGATTACCGTTTGCACTGACCATCACCCTCATAACGGCAACACCTCCAAAGTCAAACCACCATCGCGCATCGGCAGTCCGTAGTTCATAACGATCCGCCTTACCTGCTTGTCGTTTTCAAAAGCAATCCCCTGAAGCGCGTCCATGGCCACCTTGATGCAATTATCAAGATCCATCACAGTCGCGCTTGGTTCGTTTTTTTTGGTCAGCCTTTGGTGAAGGGTTACGTTGACCAAAACAAATCCAGTGGCGATCGTGAAATGCTGCGATTTGGCCATCCATTGCGCCGCATCTTTGTACGAATTCGCCTCTTTCGTCCGATAAGTGCCGCGCGACGTATGCCGAAGATAGCGATTTGCTGACGGCGGGTAAGGTAGCGTGACGATCATCCCTGCCCCGCGGTTTCAAGTTTCATCGCCTCGGCCTTGGCCAGATCAAACGTCGAGAAACTGGAGAGCATGCCGGCCTGCTTGTCGTGCCAGAGTTCATAAAAAAAAATCCCCTTGACCGAAACCTTGGCCACAGTCCATGGCGCGCAGCGCATTGCGGTGTCGCCTGACCTGGCCCATTTCATTTCGCCACCTCGGCCGGATGATCAATCAGCCACAACGCGACCGCGGCCTTGGCAACACGCTCGGCCTCGTTGCGCGGATAGCCAGAGCTGAACTCAACGATCCCGGCGCGCTCCTCGAACAGTTCGCGGGCGTTCTCCAGGCGTTCGGTGTTGGTCATGCCGCCACCAGCTGAAACGCCGAGTCGCGATAAACCTTCAGCAGCTTGCCGGTTTCGCTGACGACCCCGTCGGCCACCATGTCGGCGATGCAGACCTGAAAGCGCGCATCTTTTTTCGCTGCGTAAATGATAAAACGCAAGTGCATTTCGCTGCGCGGATGCGTTGCCCAATGCACGTCGATGCCGTCCTGCCCCTTCGACTTCAGTGCCCCGGCCACTGCGCTGGCTGCCTCACGCTGGCGCTGACGATCCTCGGCGGTTGGGGTGTAGGGCAACGACTGAACTCCGCCATCGACGCGAACCGCCCGGCACAGATCGACAAACTGCGGCAGCGATGGCGGCTCGGCCGGAAGCGTATCGAGAACCCGCTTGATGCGTTCCGGTTGTTCGGCAAAGCCGGATAGCTTTTCAGCCCAGCAAGCCATCGCGTTCTTCACGCCGACATCGGTGCCGTCAGCGAGTGTCTGCCCGGTTTTCCACATGTTCAAAAACCGCGTGCCGTAGTGGCCCTGCATGGTCTGAAAAATCTTAGCAACCCACGATTCGGGCAGCGGTTGGCGTGATGTCAATGACTCTGCCGATGCTCTGTCCATGCTGATCTCCTTCGATTTCTGTTCCAAAAATTGCCCTTGCCGCTGCGAGTTTCGATGCGTCCGAATGACTGATCCGTTGCGGCGATGCCCTGGCCAGCGGTTTGTTTCGGATGTCGCCGATGATCGCGTTCAGCAGGCCGGCATTGACCGGCGACGGATCTGCCCGCTCTTGCCGCCGCTCGTTGGCGATGTCCAGCGCTTGCAGGGCTTGCGTGTCGGTGACGCCTTGCTCTGCCCAGGCCCTGACCGTTGGGTTGCTGGCCTGGATCGCTGCGCCACGTTTGGCCAGCAGTGCCGTGATTTCAATCGCCCTGCCGACAATCGGGTCAGCCAAAGCGGCGGCGTTTTCTGTTCGCTCTCGCGCCACAGGTTGATCTAGTGATGCCGCTATACTTTTAGGTTTTATATGGTGTCTGGTGCTTGGTGCTTGGAGAGCTTTCTCTTGGGTTTCTGTTTCGGAACCCACCAATAACCCACTGGGTTTATTGTTTTGTTGATTTAATTGGTTTTCCCCGTGCTCTTTTGGTTGTGTCGATAAATTAATTGCTGCATCGCACAAACCGTTTTCGTTTTGAAAATTTATTTCTGATAAGCGTTTATCGACGATCTCACAAGAAACAACAGATAACCCACTGGGTTTCTCTTGGGTTTCTGTTTCGGAACCTGATTTGCTCTTTACAGGACGCCCGCCTTTCTTTCCGTTTTCCTTAGCAGCGCTGATTTTTGCTTGTGCCTTGGCTATTTCGCGCTCAGTGCGATGATTAACCCAGACGCCGTCAATCAACTCAAAGAACTCGGCAAGCACGTCATCCACTGCCTGCTTCTCTTCTTTGCTGCGCGCTCTTGCGACGCGGTGCGCTTGCGCTTCTGGTATGCCAGACTCAGTGCCGTAATAACGATCAAGCAGCAATCCGTAGGCGCCATGCTCAAGCATTGAAAGGTGCGCTGTATCCTTGGCGTAATCGCCAAGATGTCGCTCGTAATAGTTCATTACGCAGCCTCTCTCATAGGTATCGCCAGCCCAAGGCGGCAGCATGAATCGCGCAGCTGAAAGAAACCCTCATGCTCCGGATGAAGCGCCGAGAACAGGCGAGCCATGTCAGGGATCCGGTTGTTGTTGATCTTCCACGGCCCGCCCTGCTCGGCCAGCAAAGAGTTATGCCGGATCACCTCGGCGATCGTCCTGGCTGAGTAGCGATCGCGACGCGACGCAATCATTCGAGCCTGACGTTCAAACTCACGATAGATCGGCATGTTCTCAGTCAGCCAGTCGCCAAAGTCCGGCGTAAATTCTTCGCCGAGGGTGATGTCGAGATAGTTATCCATTAAGCGATCGCTCTCGGTGAGTGGCACGAACAGCAAACAAACCGCACGGCCTTTGTGATTTTTCCGGTAACAACAGTCCGGCGCTTGCCGCATGACGTGCATTTCTGCATCGTCGGCGTGATTGAAGCGCCCGCCATAACGCGCTGCTTCTCTGTGTTGGCTCTGAAGCTGGAGATTCCAACGCCACCGCCTGCGTGATAAAGGTCGGTCATAGGAAATTAATCCTTGTCGGTTGCTTACCGCACATAGCGTTTTTGGCACAAAAAAAAGCGGCACCTGTAAAAGCGCTGCTCATTTCCGATTGCTCTCCGATTCGCTTCCGTTTCCGCCAGCGAAGCGGAGAACTAGAGTTGCCTCATGGGCTTTTGCTTCTGACCACTCTTTGAGGATCCGGCGCATGACAACCGTTTTGCTTTTTCCTGTGCCCTTGCAATACCCCTCAAGCACATTCGTTTCGTCGGCATCTACCTCGAAACGGATCTCGATCATTCCTGCGGTCGACATTAATTCGCCCCAAAAAAAACCGATCCAGCCCGAAGGCCAGACCGGCAAAGCTCGGCATTGCTGCCGACGGAGGTAGACAACTGGAAAATCATCAGGCGGCCTCTTTGGCGGTGCCGCGTTCATATCCGACTTCATAAATCTTTGCCGCAAATTCAGGGCTATCAAGAATTACGTCAGCGGGTATGCCGCGAACTCCCCAGTTGCAGACGCGCTGCACAGAGAACCCGAAGTCTTTTGCGACCTTTGATGGCCCGCCAAGGAGATTGATAATGTCACGATCTTTACACATGCCGTGTAGTCTAGACGAAATCGTTATGTGTAGCAACGATTTGTGTAAAAGTTTTATCGTTGACGGCATGAACGAGACAGAAAAACCAATCCACGAAACGGCAAAGCGACTGCTTGAAATAGGAAAGGCTTCAGGTGCAAAAGACTTCACCGAGATTGCAAAAGCGCTCGGTGGATCGGATCAGTCGGCTACAAACTGGAAAACAAGAGGCGTTCCAAAAGAAAAAATAATTGAAGCAGCCATGCTCTACAAGGCAAATGTTGCTTACATAAAAAATGGTGTTTTGCCACAGTTTTTGACGTATTCAAAACCACAACCATTACCTTCGTCTAATACCCAAATCCAGTCACAAGGCGGACAATCTAATCAGAACGTCCAGGCAGCGCCGGACGTACAAAACAGAATTCCGCTTATCTCATGGGTGCAAGCTGGCGGGTGGACTGAAGCAGTTGATATTTACGAGCCAGGCTATGCCGAACGATGGCTGCCATTTCTCAAAACGAACGGAGATCGAACCTTCGCACTGCGCGTAGTCGGCGACTCGATGACGGCCAGATTCGGAAAGACCTACCCCGAAGGCTGCATCATCTTCGTAGATCCTGAAAACAGGACGCCTGAAAACGGTGACCGCATCATTGCCAAGCTGCAAGGAACGCACGAAGTTACATTCAAGGTGTTCACGAAGGATGCCGGGCGATGCTGGTTACGCCCACTTAACGACAGTCATCCGCCGATATACGAAGAATTCTCCGTAGTCGGGAAAGTTATTGGGAAGTGGGAAGATGATTAAAGCGTTTTCAGGGTTTCTGCTTGTTTTATCAGTTGGTATATCGGTTGTTTTTGCGGCAATCTCGATAATTTCTTCATTCTGGACTGGCGGCTGGAGCGTTGCCATTTGCGCATGGCTGCTGATAAACGCACATATTGGATGGCGAGGACTGGCCGACGGGATTGGAAAAGTCGGCGCTCGTCACAATGGCGAGATAGCATTATCGATGACGGTTTTAACAAACCTGTACATTGGCGCTCACCTTTGGTTTGATCCCCCAACTTATTCAAGCTGGTGGGGATTTTTTGTGCCGGTCGTGATTTTGATCGAGTCAATAATATTGATAGCTGCTTATGAAACGATACTTAACCTATTCCATAAAGACGGCCTGAGAGAAAACCAATGAAAACCGACCTACTTCTGGCGTTGACCGCAACACTCATGGCCGGATGCGCTGTTTATGGCCCGGTGTCACCATCTTCCACCAGATCTGGATTTGAAGGGGCTGTTTATCCTGGCCAAACAACACAAATAAACGCACCGCAGACTTCCACCAACTACCGAGTGTTCAGCCAAAGCTCAACCGGGTACATACCAGTAGCCGCCGCGTTGAATGACGCCGAAACCAGAGCGACACGCCATTGCGAACAGCAAGGCAAAAAGTATCGCGTGCTAACCGAAACCATATCTACACCGCCCCACATTCTTGGCAACTGGCCACGCGCAGAGATCGTGTTCGAGTGCATAGATAAATGACCATCAATCCGGACCGTGACTTCTCATACTCTCGGGTTGTTGTGGGCCTTCAGGCTTTTGTTCACGACAAAGGCCCGTTTGGTCTACGCTTACTTCAAAAGAACGGCGAAGTGCTCGACGTAGTGTTTGACTCATCGGCTGTTGCGGATCTACGAAAGTTACAAATCCTTCTAGCAGACCACCTTCCGCCTGGTTCTTAGTCTCTTCACGCATATAAACCCCCTACAAACTCAGTCATTGATTTCAATTCGCGACATCTTTAATTTCTGGCGGCACGTTGTCGACGTTCGTGGACTGTTGCGCGAACACTCAGACTTAAAAGCCGAGAACGAAAAGCTTAAAGCGAAGATACAAAACATCGAGGCCGACGCCGAGCATCACCAGCAAAACAAACAACCCGCAAGTGATGATTGCCGGAATAGCAGAGCGCAACGGCAAGACTACGACCCTTACGAAAACATCTAGCATCACGCACCCCCAATAAACCCGCCGAGCGCGGGATTTTTTTCGCCATCGTTTTGGCGACGGGAAGATTTTACCAAAAAACTACACAAACTGTTTGACAAAGCATTACACGTGTTGTGTAATACATCCAAGCAACAAACAACACGATGCAGCCGGCGCCCCAGGTGGGCAAGGGCGGAAAAGACGACAAGCAATATCTCGTCAAACCTAGCTGGTTCGTTGTGTAACACCAAGGACGCACACGCTTAAAACACGTCGAGAGGGTAAGAAAATGAAAACAAAATTCGCATCACCAACCGAGCGCGATTTCCGCTTTGTCCGTAACAGCACATTTCGCAGCGAAGAGTTTGCGCAAGAAATGAAGATCGCTAATTCCATGGCGGACGCAATGATTGTGATTTCCGTCTTGTTTGGGCTGCTGGCTGTCCTGGCGTTCGCAGCTTAACCAATTTGTAAGCACTTTCTGCAGACGCAGTGATGGGAATTGGCCCTAGCGTTTGAGAGTGCTTAGAAATGCCGGCGCATAGGTGCATTGCACGCAAGGCCAAAGGCCCGAGTCGTTAGCGAAGCGCCGGCATTACCAACACAAGGAGAAAGACATGCGAGCAGATACGCAGCTACACAACGTAACAAAAATCGAACTGACGCCGATCAAGCGCGTTGTGCGCAGCGAGGAAATGGGCGGCGCTTTCTATTGCCGCTATCTGGTTGTCACCATGTCAGACGGCACCACCGAGAACATCGATCTGTTCTCCGATGACGGCTATAGCCTGCTGGTTGATGACAGCGAACTGGCGGCAATGAAAGCGCCGATTCAACTGGCAGCTTAATCATGGACTCCGATGACGACGGCGGATTGCGTCACTGGCAAGAATTTCAACAATTTGAAGAAATGTTTAACGGTAATCCGGCACCGACTAAGCCGGTTGAAACTCAAGGAGAATCAAAATGGCATTTATCGCATCAGACTCAGGCGGCAGCAACTTCAAACGCGTTCCTTCTGGCGCATTCATCGGACGTTGCTATTCGCTGATTGATCTTGGCACGCAGCACAGCGAAGGCCAGTACGGCCCGAAAGATCAGCACAAGATTCAAATCGGATGGGAATTGTTCGGCGAGGATGATGACGGCCAGCCGCTGACCGTTGAAGTTGAGGGCCGCACCATGCCGATGACCATCAAGAAAAGCTACACCGTCAGCCTGCATGAAAAGTCCGGCCTGCGCCGTGACCTGGCTAGCTGGCGCGGTCGTGACTTCACCGACGACGAGGCCAAGGCATTCGATATTTCAAAGCTTATGGGCGCGTATTGCATGGTCAATGTGACCACCAGCGAAAACAACGGAAAGACTTACTCCAACGTAGCAGGGCTGACCAAGCTACCAACGGCGCTCAAGGATGCCAAGCCAGCGCCGGTACATGGAAACATCCTTTTCGATATGGATAACCCTGACATGGCGCTATTTGAAAGTTTCCACGAGAAATTACAGGAAGCGATTAAACGCGCCCCTGAGTGGAAAGGATCGAAAGCAACTGCAAAGAGCGATTACGACGAAGAGTCAGCAATCCCGTTCTGACCTAACAACGCGCCGGCCTAACAAGCTGGCGCAATTGGAAAACAAATGACCGCTCTATTCATACTGGCCGCAGAGCATCGCGCATTAGCCGACAAGCTGCACGACATTGACCTTGACGACCAAACCATTCTCGATACGCTAGAAGGCGAAAGCACTGATCTTGTCGAGAAAGGAAAGAACGTCGCTGCTGTTTTCCGCAATCTTGAGTCTGACGCCAAGCAGATCAAAGAGGCAGAGCAGCAACTAGCCGAACGTCGCAAGGCAATCGAAAAACGCGCCGAAAGCCTGAAGACATACCTCAAGACAAACATGGAAGTCGCCGGCATTCAGAAAATCGAATGTCCGTGGTTTTGCGTATCAATCGCACAGAACCCCGAGGCTGTAACGGTTGATGACGAATCACTGATCCCGCGTGACTACTTCAAGGAAGTGCCTGTTATGTACGTTCTAGATAAGGGAATGGTCAAGGCAGCGATCAAAGACGGCTACAACGTACCTGGCGCACGCCTTACACGCGGCACTTCGTTAAGGATCAAATGATGACCACAAATACCCGCTGCGCCGGCAACAACTGCCAGAGCCGCAACAACTGCCACCGCTACACCATGCCGCACGATAACGAGTCTGTACCCGCTGCGCTGTTTGCTTGAGTCACGCAAGATCAGCAAAGCCGTGCGCCGGGCGACGCCGAGCACCAGGTTGGCTTGTTGGCGGGTGGTGTGATGGCCGACAACCTAAAAAAAGATGAAGACCATGACTGACGACGAGATTCTTGAAATCAGGAAGTACAGGACGAGCAAGAGCAAAACAGAGTTGTGGGTGGTTACTCATAACTGACGATCACCCACCAGCGACGGTCAAGAGTCACTGACCTTAAACAACTTATTGCTGTGAGTCTTGGAATTATCACGGCGGCGGGATGGGTGTTACTAATTTTTATACCAAGGAGCAACAAAATGAACGCAATCGAAACTATCAAAATCAACGAAGTCGAATATGCCCGCGCTGATTCAGTCAAAGAACAACCAGCCGGAAACCGAGCAATCATTGTCGTAGATCGGGGCTGGATTTTTGCAGGCGACGTAACCCGCGAGAACGGGCGCATTAAGCTAGGCCGTGCTCTCCACGTATTCAAGTGGGAATCAGTTGGGTTTGCCGGGATTATTGAAAACACCAAAAAAGCTGACCTGCGTCACATCGCCGATGTAGATATTCCAGAGGGGGCTGAAATCTTCTGTGTTCCGGTGCATGAATCATGGGGGCTATAACCTTTAGACCTGTCGGCCACGGCAACGGATACGGCGACGGCGACGGCCACGGAAACGGCTACGGCTACGGAAACGGCTACGGCGACGGCGACGGAAACGGCTACGGCTACGGCTACGGAAACGGCTACGGCGACGGCTACGGCGACGGCGACGGCTACGGCAACGGATACGGCGACGGCTACGGCGACGGAAACGGCTACGGCTACGGAAACGGCTACGGCGACGGCGACGGAAACGGCTACGGCGACGGCTACGGAAACGGCTACGGCTACGGCGACGGCGACGGCTACGGCGACGGCTACGGCGACGGCGACGGCGACGGAAACGGCACTGTTAATAACAGCCGTTCGGTTCGTAAGTAGCTGCGTTTGTTCCGACTTTGGAGAATGAAATGAGCGAACAAGCAGAACTACACCTACTCCGCACCCGCCTAGCGGAACTGGAATCAACCGTCGAGATAATCGACAAGGGGCAGAAGCGGGATATTACCAATCTGCGGGATCGGCTGGCTTGTGCGTTTGCTTCGGTCGGATGGACGCCTGAGATTATTTACGCTATGGCAGACAAAGCGCTTATTTATAGAGAGGTGAATCGTGATTGAAATTAAAAATCGGTACTCAAACGCAACGATTTGTGAGTTTGACGTAGAAACTGTTAAGCAAGCTGCGGAAAAAGGAAAAGCCGACCTGCGCAGAGCCTACCTGAGTAGAGCCTACCTGAGTGGGGCCAACTTGCGCGGAGCCGATCTTAGTGTGGCCAACCTGTTCGGAGCAGACCTGAGCGGAGCCAACCTGTTCGGGGCCGATCTGAGTGGGGCCAGCCTGTTCGGAGCAGACCTAAGCGTAAGCGTCTAACAGCCGGGCAAAAGTTAGCGGGTAACTCTCGCTATAACATTTATCGAATCAGAAACGGCTGCAAGATAGACATCAGCCGATTTATTTGGGAGAGACATTATGAGTGAAAAATGTAGAGAGTCTTTCGAGCAGTGGCTTGACCACTGTCCATACGAGGGTGGTGTATCGATACGTATGTGCCTTGATTCGCGTGAGTGGAAGGCTGCTGAGCTTGCTTGGGCGGCAGCTTGGGTTATGTGTCGAGGTGACGAATGACCATAAGCAAAGCAGCTTTTGAAGCTATTGTAGTTGAATTAGTAGAAAGCGATGGGGCCACTACAAATGATTGGCACAGTCATATCAACTTCGCCCACGCACTAATCAAGCGGGTGGAGGCTGAAAGTGATGTTATTGGCTACACCGCAGATGACGAATTTGGTATGGCTGAGTTTGTCGAATCGCACTTTGTAAAACTAGCTGGCGGTCAACTACCTTTTCCAAATGCTGCCGAAGTCAAACATCTGATTGCCCTGCCGCTTGTTTCGGAGGAAAGCCATGGACGGAGTTAATAACGCATTCTGCATGAGCAAGGAAGAATACGAACTCGCTCGACTGGCGACTAAGTGCTCTGGCTTGCAGGGGAAGATTGACGATCAGGCAGCGGAGATTGTCAGCCTATACGAAATGAATCTAGCTCAGGCAAAGACGATCAAGAAGCAAGGTGAATTATGCGACAAACTAGGCCGTGCTCTTGATGGACACTGTGCGCCAATGGCAGGGCATGAGGAAGAACACCGGCTGGCGCTTGAGGCTTGGAGGGTGATGAGATGTTCCTAGACGATGAAGAACTATTTGTTCTGACCGGATACCGCTGGCACAGCAAGCAAGTTGCAGAACTGCGCCGCATGGGCGTACCCTTTCGAGTAAATGCTGCCGGCCGGCCGGCAGTAGCAAAGTCAGCCATTGAAGGATCAAAGCCGGCACAAGATCAGCCTAAAAAATGGGTTCCATCCTGGGCTAATGCGGCCTGATTGGAGTGATTGACATGGGCAGACACCCGACGAAAAATTTAAACCTGCCATCGCACATGCGGGCCAGGATGCAGAAAAGCGGTAAGATTTACTATTACTATGACCTGGGCGGGAAGCCGCGCAAGGAAAAGCCGCTCGGTCCTGATTACGTGCTGGCCGTGCAGCAATGGGCAGAGCTTAATTCTCTACCGGCACCAGTGCGCCCGACAGTCGGCTACGCAATCATTCGCTACCTGTCCAGCCCGACCTATGCCGCACTTTCATCCGGAACGCAGGCCGACTACAAGTTCGCCATCGACAAGATTCAGGACGCATTCGGAGAGGCGCCGCTTGATGATGTTGAGCCGGCAATCTTGAATCTCTATCTGCAAAAGCGCGGCGTTGAGTCAAAGCACCGGGCGCAGCGTGAAATCGCTGTGCTTGGGATGATCTTCCGGTTTGCCCGCAGTATCGGGCTGACAAAGAACGATCCGAAAGAATCTGTCACGCTCAAGAAGATGCCAGGCAGAAGAGGCGTTTATATCAGCGATGAAATGCTGGAAGCGGTTTATCAGAAAGCCGGCGACGCGCTAAAGGACGCAATGGACCTGGCCTATTACATCGGCCAGCGCCCGGCTGACGTACTGGCAATGAGCAAGATCAACATCAAAGACGGCGTGCTTGAATACCGCCAGGCCAAGACCGACATGCCGCAGCGGATAGCCATAGCCGGCCAGCTTGATGATTTACTGAAGCGAATAGAGCTGCGCAAGGCCGCATATAAAACGCACTCGCTTTACCTGCTGGTTGACGATCGCGGCCAGAAGATGACCAAGCACAAGCTGCGCGCAAGATTTGAGAAGGCCAGGGAAGATGCCGGGATTGCCGGCAAGGATTTCCAGTTCCGCGATCTGCGCTCGAAGTCGGGAAGCGACTTGAAGGATCAGCAAGGTATCGAGTCTGCACAAGCATTGCTTGGCCATACTTCCGTGACCATGACAGAGCACTATACAAACCGCCGCCGAGGTGCCGTAATCACGAAAATTCCGCTCCGCAAATGATGCTACAAAGACCGGAAAGCATTGCTACGACTTAACCAGTAAAACCACTGTATATCGTAGCGCAAATTAGCCGAAACGCTTGGTACGACTAGTTTTCCCGCTGTGTTCAGGTACTAGCGGGTAACTCCGTGGGGGTTCGAGTCCCTTCCTGGGCACCAAAAATACATTAAGCCACTGATTTTCGGTGGCTTTTTTGTGCCCGTCCTGGGCACAAACCGTGTGTGGCACACGCAGCGAGACACAGAGTGATCCACACCGCGTCGTACCTCCACCAAAGATCGGGAGTATATTACTTCCGTATTCGCATTCCGTTTGCATTTCAGCAAGAATTTGGCACCGAGGTTCGTATATCACTGCGCACCGGAAACAAAACCGAGGCCGCTCGCCTTTCTCGGATTCTTGCCGGGCGGTATCATGAGTGTTTTATTCAAACGTCAAAACACATCGTGGTACGCATCCCAGACAAAGCAATAATCGGCCAGCTTAAAGTCGATTTTCACACCGACGGCAGCATCAAAGGGTTGCATGCCGACCCCACGGTTCCGGGGGACAACGACGCGCTGCTCGAAGCACTGAAAATCCTCCGGGGCACTCAGCAGGTCTATCAAGCTGCACCGCAGGTTGCAACCCCTTCGGGTGAGAAAACTCTCGGGTCAGCGATTGACCTGTTTCTGAAGAGGATGGCTGAGATCGACCAGGCCACCCTGAAAGAACCCCGCGGTTGGGATACTGCAAAGGCCAAATTAGAGCGTCCTGCACACCTCGCCGTTTTGCTCGACCTGGTCGGCAATGTTCCAGTCTCGACGATCAGTTTCGATCTGGTCGATGACGCCTGGAAGCGTCTCCAGATACTCCCTCCGAACTGGAAAAAGTCTAAAGAATGGCGCGAGAAGCCTATTGACCAAATCATCGCTGCTCAAATCGCACGTATCAGAAAATACGACGAAGCGATGCGGGCGGTATCGAAATCTGAACGTCACACTGTCAACCGCGAGTCGTTCATAAAGTCGCTTAGCGCCTCGACCTGCAACAACTACGCTTGGAGCTGGAGCGATTTTTTTGGATGGTGCAAGCGACAGCGTTTCATCGACGAAAACTATGCTGCTGACCTTGCGCTATCGCGTGATAAAACCCGCTCTTTCCGGCGCGGATTCAAGATCGATGAACTCCGCCAACTTTTTGAATCGGAGTTTTTCAGTCGTCACAGATACGAAGACCCCTACCAATTTTGGATACCGCTACTGCTGCTCTATACCGGAAGCCGGTTGAATGAAATGTGCCAACTCTTGGTGGAAGATATTGTCACGGTAAATGAAGTGCCCTGCATCCTTATATGGGATGATGAAATCAGCCGGCAGCGTTTGAAAAATGATGCGTCCCGAAGACGCATACCGATTCACTCAAAAATACTCGAAGCGGGTTTTCTGGAGTACGTGGAGACGATGAAAGGTAGTGGTGCCATCAAGCTATTTCCAAGGTTGGACAACGGTGGCGAAAAACACTCCAAGCTCGCCGGGAACTGGTGGAACAGGCACATGACCGCCGAGGGCGTTAAGGTCGGACGAGGCTTGGACGCCCATTCGTTTCGACATACCGTAATCGCCCTATGGATGAACAAGAAGGTTGATGAGCGATGGGCGGCAGCTATCTGCGGCCAGAGTTACGAAGACGACAACTCGGATAAGAAACCCGGAGTTACATATCACATTTATGGCGGATTGCCAGAGCCAAAGGTGCTGCAAAACTATGTTGAAATGCTCGACTTCGGATTGACTCACCCGCCATTCAAAATGCCAAATGCACCGCGGCGACTGCTTGTACGCAAGTAATCACCTAGTCTGTTTCCCAGCCGTGCGAGTTGGTTGCTAGAAAGGCGACGGCACTCCGTATTTTTTAACTAGACGCGCAATGATGCTCGCCCCAATATCGAAGCGCTCAGGATCGAACGACTGGTCAGAGCAGTAGTCGTCATCGATTTTGTTGATGGCGGCCGAGGCCAGCGTCGACCTGGCTTGATCTTTCTGATCGTCCGCCAACGGCTTGACTGCCTTTTCGATTGCTTTTACCTCCGCATTTAAAAGGTTGGTTGCGTGGCGACCGGGCAAATCTCTGGCAATCTTTTCCTTGTCCTCGGACTGCTTTGCCCTGACGTTTTTCGTCTTGCCGCGGTAAGCATACTTTGCATTTAGTCGAAACACCCGACTGCCGCCAACTTTCGTATCTTCAACCAGCACACTGAGACTAAGCAACTTTTTGATCGCTTCGGAAACACGCGACGGCTGGATTCCGAGATCCGCGGCAATGGTGGATTGCACCACGGCAATTCTGTTGCCGAAGTCCATGTATGACAGAAGCGTCATTAGCACCTGCCAATCTTGGCCACTAAGATTGAGTTTTGCTAATTCACGGCACGGGTCCAGGAACAGCAAGGCCCATCTCTGTTTTCCCAGGTGCCGAGCCGGTTGCTGATTGAGCGGGATCAGCACATGGACGAGGTCTGTATCGACCTTGCCAGCCTCGATTTTCGCCTTCCCTTTTACGAAGTCACCAGACATCAATTTTTCCTTGCGATTCCGCTGTGGCGGATGAATATTCCAGAAAATCGGAATATGAATTGTTGAGTTTCAAGGGATTTCTTCAGAAATCACCGTACTTATATTGTATCTTTTTTCAGAATCCTACCCCCCCATCCCTACCTACCAACCCCAAACACAACCCCACCTGTTCTTTTTTTACTCATACAAATAAATCAAACACATAGTCAATCAATTAACCCATTTTTTATTTGAATAGATTATTCGGATGTCTTATTTTAGAAATATATTCTTCCAGACGGAGACATCCATGTACCCAAAATCCATACTTTCTACACCGCCACGTACCGCCCGGCCAACGATTAACCTACCGGCGTTGCCAGATGAAGCATCCTACATCGCAATGCTTGATCTGAAAGAACGCATCGAAGCCGCAGGGCACCGTTTCGATCTACGCCGTATCGATAGCCACGAACTCTATTTGACACTGCTGGAAGTCACCGATAACGCGGCAATTTTCTCGCAGTGGTACAACTGCAAGCAAACCATCTACTGGTGCCCGCTCGATAGCATCAAGGCCTGGGAACAGAATCCCAACTTGGTCAAAATGGGGCTTGAAAAAGGATTCTTGTTGCCACCGCCGCCCATAATGGCCGGTACTGACTGGGACATAGAGCACCGACCCGATGGCCTACATGCCGTCGCTACCGACCTCATGTATGGCACCATTGAAAACAGCATGGCGGCGGATCAGTTTCTTGAGCGCTTTCCCATGGTCACCAAGTCCAGCACAAAGCGTGCGACTAAAGCTCAGGATGACGATGGCACTCAGACTCCATCCCTGCGACCGCTGCCCACAGACGAGTTCAAGCCATGATCGCCAAAGAGGAGGAATTCCTGATCGTAGCCCAGTTGCGCCGCAGCCTGTCCGGGGTATGCAGACACATCAGCACAAGCACCGCCGCTGACTATCAACGGCTTTACGAAAGACTGGTAAGAACCAGCCAAAGACCCGAGGATGCATGCAGCAGGGCGGACTACTATCGTCGTCGTGCTGCACTGATCTACGTCAGCGCTCTACAGGCCAGAAACGCACTGACAGCAAGGGATAAGGCAGCGCGCGGGTCCGTCGAATTGTCGACGGCAATGGATGAAATTATGCGCATCAGTGCCGTCTTCGAACACTACCCGCCCGATCCCGACCGGAAACGACAATCCGACGGTTCGCCTGGCGTTCGCTGGAGCGACATTAAAAGTGCAAAAGAGGCGGAAGGCGGGCGGGTTCGCTCTCAGTCAAAGCGCATCGGCCTGGATGCCCTTGTGCGTCGTCCTGGCTGGCAAGGGGCATTACTCGATCACATCTCCCCGATCCACCGCGACGCACTGGCAGTGGCTTTGGTTACCGGCGCTCGACCCGCCGAAATCGCTGCCGGCGTTCATCTTCGCCTCACGCCAGATGGCCTTGTATTGACCATCCACGGCGCGAAGCTGGGCGAGCACCGTGGCCAGCCGTCGCGTACCTTGCTGGTTGCCCTGGACGGTGCTGCTGCAATCCATCTTGCGAATCTCGCCGCTGACGGCGAGGTGATCGTGACTACGCATCCGAAACGGTTTTCTGATGCCGTTACACAAGCCGGGCGACGCGCATTCCCGCGAATGCGGGGCACGGTGTCGCCTTACTCGCTACGTCATGCGGTCGCCTCTCAGCTCAAAGCCTCCGGCATTGACCAGGAGGGCATCGCGCTGGCCCTCGGCCACCGCGCTACCCGCTCTCAACAGGTGTATGGTCGTGCTTGCCATGGGCGGCAGCGCACCACCATTCTTGGCGTCCGTGCTTCGATGCCGGTCAAGCAGACCGGCACCGACCCGGCCACCGCTAGGCGTCGGCGTTCGCCGTCGCCTCGGCTACGCTGACGCTTCGCCGGCACGCTGGAATCCTGACGGATACCAGTCGTGCAAAAGGGGTTTTCGCTACGCGAATCGGAATGTCACCCTC
>JAABQV010000021.1 GCA_011391255.1 Dechloromonas sp. | reverse complement strand
AGGCAAACCCCGATGGGTTTTGAATTGGGTCAGGACGATGCTCCGTGAGGCGTTGGGGTGCCATGGCTGCTTTCTCCGGATGATGGTGAGAGAATATCGATGTGCCTGAAAATTGGCAATGCGTTGAGCGAAGGCGCCTGCAATCGGGCTATCCAGAATTTTGAGGTTTGATATGCGAACCGTTGCTATCGTTGAGGCAAAAAATCGTTTTTCTGAATTGTTGTCGGCCGTTGAGCAGGGTGAAGAAATTACCATTACCCGGTATGGTAGTCCCGTTGCTCGCATTGTCTCTATCAGCAATGCCAGCCTGGCTCAACAAGGCCAGAAGGAGCGTGTTTCCAGCGTCATGGCACAGCTGCGTAAAATGCGCCGGGGTGTTAATCTAGGTGTAGGGCTGCCCGTAGCCATTGAGGATGGGCGCGACTGATACTGCTCCTGTTCTCTGGGAGCTGGAATTCGCTATCGATTGGGCTCGTAGATGTTTGATTTCGTCACCCCGGCGCAGGCTGGGGTCTAGTTGGTCAGGCCACGCCAGCACTGGATACCGGCCTTCGCCGGTATGACGTTCATTCCATTTGTTACGGGACGGGCAATAAGTCATGCAGCAAAGCTGTTTTTAAAGTCGTTGTTCCGGGTCAAGCCCGGAGTGACCAATTCAAAGTTGTTTTCACGGAATGTTTAATGGAATTTCTCGATCTTCCCCAATTGCTCTCCGCCGCCGGCACCGTTCGGCTGCCCGGTTCCAAGAGTATTTCCAATCGCGTACTTTTGCTCGCAGCTTTAGCCGAGGGTGAAACTGAAGTCCGTGATTTGTTGGCTTCTGACGATACCGAGCGCATGCTCAATGCCTTGCAGACCCTGGGTGTTGGCGTTGTACATCAGGGTGGTGAAAGTTGGTTAATCAAGGGCTGTAACGGTAACTTTCCGGTCAAGCAGGCAGAGCTTTTTCTTGGCAATGCTGGCACAGCGTTTCGCCCATTGACGGCGGCGTTGGCTTTGGCTGGTGGCGATTATATTCTGAAGGGCGTGGCACGCATGCATGAGCGGCCGATTGGCGATCTGGTCGATGGTCTGCGCCAATTGGGGGCTGATGTTACCTACCTTGCAAACGAGGGCTTTCCGCCCCTGCACCTCAAGCCAGCCAGCATTCAGCCGGATGGCGTCATTAGTGTGCGTGGCGACGTCTCCAGCCAGTTTTTGACTGGCCTTTTGATGGCGTTGCCGCTGACTGGCCAAACGGTGTCGGTCAACGTCGTTGGTGAGCTGACTTCCAAGCCCTATATTGAAATTACGTTGGCGATCATGGCGCGTTTTGGTGTTTCGGTTGCGCGCGAGGGTTGGCAGCGGTTTACGGTCAAGGCCGGGAGCCGTTACGTTTCGCCGGGCACGATCTATGTCGAGGGTGATGCATCTTCGGCTTCCTACTTCCTGGCGCTTGGGGCGATTGGTGGTGGCTCCGTTCGCGTCGAAGGGGTAGGGCGGGACTCGATTCAGGGTGACGTGAAATTTGCCGAAGCGTTGGCCAAAATGGGTGCCGAGATCGAGATGGGGCCGAACTGGATGTCGGCGCGTGCTCCAAAAGGCGGACTTGTTGCGGTCGACCTGGATTGCAACCATATTCCTGATGCTGCAATGACGCTGGCGACAACGGCCTTGTTTGCCAAAGGTACGACGACGCTGCGCAATATTGCTTCGTGGCGGGTCAAGGAGACTGACCGGATTGCCGCGATGGCGACCGAGTTGCGCAAGCTCGGGGCGGTGGTAGAGGAGGGTGAAGATTTCATTCGGGTGACGCCGGTTGTTGCCCTCTCCTCCAGCCCCTCCCCCGCTTGCGGGGGAGGGGGGCTAAAGGCGGCGGCGATTGATACTTATGATGACCACCGGATGGCGATGTGTTTTTCGCTGGCGGCTTTTGGTACGCCTTTGCGGATTAACGACCCGAAGTGTGTGGCCAAAACCTTCCCGGATTATTTTGAGCGCTTTGCCTCGGTGACCAAAGCGGCACCGGTGATTGCCATTGACGGCCCTTCGGCCTCGGGCAAGGGCACCGTTGCCGCGAGGGTGGCTGCCGCGCTTGGTTTTGGCTATCTGGATTCCGGCGCTTTATACCGGTTGACCGCGCTGGCTGCAAAACAAGCGGGTGTTGATTGGGCAGACGAGGCCGCTGTGGCGGCGATTGCTGCAGCGCTGGATGTCGAGTTTTCAGAGAGCGATATCCGACTCAATGGTCAGCTCGTTGGCGATGCCATTCGTACCGAGGAAATTTCGGCTGGTGCCTCGAAAGTCGCTGCCTTGCCGGCAGTGCGTGACGCCTTGCTGTTCCGCCAGCGCGCTTTCAACAAGGCACCGGGTTTGGTTGGCGACGGGCGTGACATGGCTTCGGTGGTCTTTCCGCAAGCACCGCTCAAGGTTTTCCTCACGGCGAGTGCCGAAGTAAGGGCGGAGCGCCGTTATAAGCAGTTGATCGACAAAGGATTATCTGCTAATCTCCCCGACCTTCTGCTGGATCTGCAGCAACGTGACGAAAGGGATTCCCAACGTAGCGTGGCGCCGCTCAGGCAGGATGTGGATGCCAAATTGCTTGACACGACTGATCTCACCATCGAAGCGGCGGTGAATCAGGTGCTGTTGTGGAGCAAGGAAGCGATCTAGCAAGGCGTCAGCGGTCGACCGACTGGTGGCGATTTTTAAACTCTAACCCGCTGTGGATTTAACGATTCGCGGTAACTGAAAGCTCTCTCCGTAATGGAATCTTTTGCTCAACTATTTGAAGAATCCCTGGCTCGCCAGGAAATGCGTCAAGGCGAAGTCATCACTGCAGAAGTGGTACTCATCGACCGCAACTTTGTTGTCGTCAATGCCGGCCTGAAATCGGAATCCTATGTTCCGCTCGAAGAATTCCTGAATGATCAGGGCGAACTTGAAGTCGCTGTCGGCGATTTCGTTCAAGTCGCTATCGAAATGCTGGAAGACGGCTACGGCGCAACGCGCCTGTCACGTGATCGCGCCAAGCGCATCGCCGCCTGGAACTTCCTGGAAGAAGCCCTGAACAACAACTCCCTGGTCACCGGCACCATCACCGGTAAGGTCAAGGGTGGTCTGACCGTTATGTCCAACGGCGTCCGTGCGTTCCTGCCGGGTTCCCTGGTCGACATGCGTCCGGTCAAGGACACCACGCCGTACGAAGGCAAGACCATGGAGTTCAAGGTCATCAAGCTTGATCGTAAGCGTAATAACGTGGTCATGTCCCGCCGTGCCGTGCTCGAAGCCACCGCTGATAAAGATCGCGAAAAGCTCCTCGAGAACCTCAAGGAAGGCACCACCGTCAAGGGTATCGTCAAGAACATCACCGATTACGGCGCATTCGTCGACTTGGGTGGTATCGATGGCCTGCTGCACATCACCGACCTGGCCTGGCGCCGTGTCCGTCACCCGAGCGAAGTGCTCAACGTTGGTGACGAAGTTACCGCCAAGATCCTCAAGTTCGACGCCGAGAAGAACCGCGTCTCCCTGGGCATGAAGCAACTGGGCGACGATCCGTGGGTTGGTATTGCCCGCCGTTACCCGGCTGGTACCCGCCTGTTCGGCAAGGTCACCAACTTGACCGACTACGGTTCATTTGTTGAAATCGAACAAGGCATCGAAGGTCTGGTTCACGTTTCCGAAATGGATTGGACCAACAAGAACGTTCATCCGTCCAAGGTCGTTTCCCTGGGTGATGAAGTCGAAGTCATGATCCTCGAAATCGACGAAGAGCGTCGCCGTATCTCCCTCGGTATGAAGCAGTGTCAAGCCAATCCTTGGGATGACTTTGCGATGAACCAGAAGAAGGGTGACAAAGTTCGCGGCGCGATCAAGTCAATTACTGACTTCGGTATCTTCATCGGCTTGCCGGGTGGTATCGACGGTCTGGTTCACCTCTCTGACCTCTCTTGGTCGTCGACCGGCGAAGATGCGATCCGCAACTTCAAGAAGGGTGACGAAGTTGAAGCCATGGTGCTGGCCATTGACGTCGAGAAAGAGCGTATCTCTCTCGGTATCAAGCAGATGGAAGGCGATCCCTACACCAACTTCATTGCTACTCACGAGAAGAACAGCATTGTGCGCGGCACCGTCAAGACGGTCGATGCGCGTGGTGCCGTGGTTACGCTCGATGGTGAGAACGAAGGCTACCTGCGTGCTTCCGAGTTCTCGCGTGATCGTATCGACGACCTCACCACCCACGTCAAAGTCGGTGATGAGCTCGAAGTCATGATTATCAACGTCGACCGCAAAACCCGTGGTATCAATCTGTCGATCAAGGCCAAGGATCAAGCCGAGCAGCACGAAGCGATGCAGAAGTTCTCTGCCGAGTCGAATTCCGCTGCTTCCGGTACGACCAACCTGGGCGCCTTGCTCAAAGCCAAGCTTAATCAGCAGGGCTAATGGACGACAGTATGACCAAATCCGAGCTCATCGCCCGGCTTGCGGAACGTTTCCCGCAACTGGTGGCGAAGGATGCTGACTTTGCGGTCAAGATGATTCTCGATGCGATGGCCGACGCCTTGGTGCGTGGTGATCGTATCGAGATCCGCGGATTCGGCAGCTTTGCGCTCAACTACCGGCCGCCGCGCACCGGCCGTAACCCCAAGTCGGGGGAGAAGGTCAGCGTACCTGCGAAGTGGGTTCCCCACTTCAAGGCCGGCAAGGAACTGCGTGAACGGGTCGATCAATCGATTTTATGACGCTAGAGGCAATGTGTTAGATTCAGGGCAGTGAGCAGTTTCACTGCCCTTTTTTATTGATTTTTTTGAGTGTTTTTGCGGCATGAGCGAATTGTTTGAATATTGGCAGCTACTGCTTATCCCCGTTTTTTTTGCACTGGGCTGGGCTGCTGCGCGTGTTGATATGCGCCAGGTGGTGCATGAGTCACGCGCTTTGCCAAGATCCTACTTTCAGGGTCTGAATTTTCTGCTCAATGAGCAGCCGGACAAGGCGATTGATTCGTTTCTTGAGGTTGCCAAGGTTGATTCGCAAACCGTTGAGCTGCATTTTGCGTTGGGCAATCTCTTTCGCCGCCGTGGCGAGACCGAGCGGGCGATCCGCATGCACCAGAATCTGATTGACCGCGATGATCTGGATGAAGGTGTTCGTTTGCATGCACTGGCGGAATTGGGGCAGGATTATTTGAAGGCCGGCTTGCTCGACCGCGCCGAGGAAATTTTCAACAAAATGGTCGGAACGGCGTTTGAAGCCGACGCCAAGCGTAATCTTCTCGAAATTTATCAGGTCGAAAAAGAGTGGCAGAAAGCCATTGATCTGGCCAACGAGTTGCCGGATGTCGCCTCGCAGCAGCAGGTGGCAGAGTTTTATTGCGAACTTGCTGCCAACGAAATTATTCGATCAAAGCCCGATTCAGCGCGTGGCTATCTTGAAGCAGCGGTTCAGCAAAATCGTAAATGTGTGCGCGCCAGCCTGTTGCTGGGAGATTTGCTGATACAGGAAGGCCAGCTGGAAGCAGCGATTGCGGCGTGGTTACGTATCGAACAGCAGGATCCTGCTTTTCTAGCACTGGTTGCCCAGCGCTTGCTGGATTGCTATCGCAAGCTGGAGCGGCGCGATGAAGGTATTGCCCTGCTTAGCGGATTTCTCGAGCGTTATCCCTCGCTCGATTTGCTCGATGTGGTCTATCAGCTGGTGCTTGAGGCCGAGGGTAACGAAGTGGCCTACCGTTTGGTTCGTGATGAGTTGCAACGCAACCCGACCCTGCTTGGCCTCGAAAAACTCATGAGTGCGCGCCTGCCGCTGGTGGCGCCAGAAGTCAGGCCGGATGTCGAAATCGCCAGGACGATCATTCAGGGCTACACCAAGCGATTGGCGCGTTATCGGTGCGATAATTGCGGCTTCAAGGCGCGTCAGTTCTACTGGCGATGCCCGGCTTGCGGGGGCTGGGAAACTTATCCGCCAAGGCGCAGTGAAGAATTTGACTCAAGCTTATAGGAATATCACATGAAAATTACAGTGGTTGGCACCGGCTATGTCGGTTTGGTAAGTGGTACCTGTCTCGCCGAAGTCGGCAACGATGTGCTCTGTCTCGATGTCGATCCGGCGAAGATCAAGATACTTGAAGACGGCGGTATCCCGATCTACGAACCGGGTTTGCAGGAGATGGTCACGCGCAACGTCGCCGCCGGCCGGCTTCATTTCACGACCGATGTCGAGAAGGCTGTCCAGCACGGTACCATCCAGTTCATCGCAGTTGGCACGCCGCCGGATGAAGATGGCTCGGCTGACCTTCAGTACGTCCTTGCTGCTGCACGCAACATTGCGCGGACGATGACTGACTACAAAGTGATTGTCGACAAAAGCACGGTTCCGGTTGGTACCGCCGACAAGGTCAAGGCGGCCGTGGCTGACGAATTGAAAAAGCGTGGCCTTGAAGTTCCCTATAGCGTCGTTTCCAACCCCGAGTTTTTGAAAGAAGGGGCTGCCGTTGAAGACTTCATGCGTCCTGACCGTATCGTCGTCGGGGCTGAAGAGGAGCAGGCCATCCACCTGATGCGCGCCCTCTATGCGCCCTTCCAGCGTAACCATGAACGCCTGATCATCACTGACGTCAAGAGTGCCGAACTGACCAAGTATGCTGCCAACGCCATGCTGGCGACGCGCATCAGTTTCATGAACGAGCTTGCCAATCTGGCCGAAGTGCTCGGTGCCGACATCGAAATGGTGCGTCAGGGCATTGGCTCCGACCCGCGTATCGGCTATCACTTCCTTTATCCCGGTTGTGGCTACGGCGGCTCCTGCTTCCCGAAGGACGTCAAGGCGCTGATCAAGACGGCAGCCGATGATGCCAACATTACGCTTAGAGTGTTGACCGCCGTCGAGGAAGCCAATGACCTGCAAAAACATATCCTCAGCGAGAAGATCAAGGCGCGTTTTGGCGCCGACCTCAAAGGCAAACACTTCGCGCTGTGGGGGCTTTCCTTCAAGCCGAATACTGACGACATGCGCGATGCGCCGAGCCGTGAGTTGATCAAGGATTTGTTTGCGGCCGGTGCCACCGTCAGCGCCTACGATCCGGTGGCGATGCATGAAACGCAGCGTATTTTTGGTGATGATTCCCGCCTGAAGTATGCCGAGAGCCCGATGAGCGCGCTTGATGAGGCCGATGCATTGATTATCGCCACCGAGTGGAAGGAATTCCGCAGTCCGGACTTTGAAGCGATCAAGGCGGCTTTGAAAAATCCGGTGATCTTTGACGGGCGTAATCTTTACGATCCCAAGTTTGTGCGTAATTCCGGCATCGAGTATTTTGCCATCGGACGTTAATTTTCATGCTGGATAAAATTTCGCGGGTTCGCCTGCTCGTGGTTGGCGATGTCATGCTCGATCGTTACTGGTTTGGCGAGGTCAATCGCATTTCGCCGGAAGCGCCGGTGCCGGTGGTCAAGGTGGAGCGGATCGAAGAGCGCCTTGGCGGTGCCGCCAATGTGGCGCGCAATGCTGCTTCGCTCGGTGCGGTGACGGCTTTGCTCTCGGTGGTTGGCGACGATGAGGCCGGGCGCAGTCTCGCTCGCTTGCTGGACGAAGGACAAATTGATGCCAATTTGCACGTTGACCGTGACATCGACACCATTGTCAAGTTGCGTGTTATCGGCCGGCAGCAACAATTGCTGCGCATAGACTTCGAGACGGCGCCTTCGCATGAGGTTTTGCAGGCCAAGCTGGCCGATTTCGAGCAGCGCGTGATCGATGCCGATGTGGTCATCCTCTCCGATTACGGCAAGGGTGGTCTTGTCCATGTTGGCGAGATGATTCGCATCGCCCGCTCGCACGACAAGCCGGTGCTGGTTGATCCCAAGGGCGATGAATGGGAAAAATACGCCGGCGCGACGGTGATTACCCCGAACCGCTCCGAGTTGAAGCAGGTAGTCGGCGGCTGGAAATCGGAAGAGGAACTGGAAGCCAAGGCGCGCAAAATTCGTGGCGATCTCGGTGTCGAAGCGCTCCTGGTGACGCGCAGCGAAGACGGCATGACGCTGTTTGCCGATGAAACCCACCATCAACCGGCCGTCGCGCGGGAGGTTTTTGACGTTTCAGGCGCCGGAGATACAGTCATAGCAACTCTGGCAGTGATGATTGCTGCCGGGGCTGATTGGGCGGAAGCGATACGCGTCGCCAATATTGCCGGCGGCATTGTGGTTGGTAAATTGGGCACCGCAGTGGTGACGCGCCAGGAACTGACTGCTGCGCTCTAAGGAGAATTCAAAATGTACATCGTCGTCACCGGCGCCGCCGGCTTTATTGGTTCCAACATTGTCAAGGCGCTCAACGAGCGTGGCCTGAAGAACATTATCGCCGTCGATAACCTGACCAAAGCTGATAAATTCAAGAACCTGATTGATTGCGACATCGTCGATTATCTCGACAAGCACGATTTCATCGAGCGGATTCAGGCCGGCCATTTTGATGGCGAGATTGAAGCCATTTTCCATGAGGGTGCTTGCTCCGACACCATGGAAACCGACGGCCGCTACATGATGGAGAACAATTATCGCTATTCGATGATTCTCCTCGACTGGTGCCAGGATCAGGAGGTGCAGTTTCTCTACGCATCAAGTGCGGCGACCTACGGCAGCACCTCGGTGTTCAAGGAAGAGCGCCAGTACGAAGGGCCACTCAATGTTTATGGCTATTCGAAGTTTCTGTTTGACCAGATTGTTCGCCAGCGTCTGGCCAAAGACCCGTCGTCGCAGATCGTCGGCTTCCGCTATTTCAACGTCTATGGCCCGCGCGAAACGCACAAGGGGCGCATGGCTTCAGTTGCGTTTCACAATTTCAATCAGTTCCGTGCCGATGGCAAGGTGAAGTTGTTTGAAGGTTCGCATGGCTATGAAAACGGCGGGCAGATGCGAGATTTTGTCTATGTCGGCGATGTCGCCAAGGTCAATTTGTTCTTCCTCGATCATCCAAATAAATCGGGCATCTTCAATTTGGGGGCAGGCCGTTCGCAAAGTTTTAATGATGTCGCGGTTGCTGCGGTCAACGGCTGTTTGCAGGCAAAAAACGGGGCGGAAAATGCCGCGCCACTGACGCTTGATGAGTTACGGGCGCAGGGATTGCTGGAATACATCGCCTTCCCCGAGGCTTTGAAAGGCAAGTATCAGGCATTTACGCAAGGCGATCTGACGCGTTTGCGGGCTGCCGGCTACGATGCGCCGATGGCGACGGTTGAGGAAGGCGTTGCCCAGTATGTCGCGTGGCTGGCAAAGAATGTATAAAACCCTGCAGGATTTTGTTGGAAACACCCCGCTGGTGCGCCTGGTACGTATTCCAGGGGCGGCGAACGAGCAGCGCCGCAATGTTATTCTGGCCAAGCTGGAGGGTAATAACCCGGCCGGTTCGGTGAAAGACAGGCCAGCGCTGTCGATGATTACACGTGCAGAAGCGCGCGGTGAGATCAAGCCGGGTGATACGCTGATCGAAGCAACCTCCGGCAATACCGGCATCGCTCTGGCGATGGCGGCGGCGATCAAGGGTTACAAGATGATCCTCGTTATGCCGGAAAATCAAAGCATTGAGCGCCGCCAAAGCATGCGTGCCTACGGCGCCGAGCTGGTTCTAACGCCCAAGGATGGTGGCATGGAGTTGTGCCGCGATGTCGCCGAAAAGCTGCGCAATGAGGGCAGGGGCGTCATCCTCGATCAGTTCGCCAACAGCGACAATCCGCTGGCGCATTACGAGGGTACCGGCCCGGAAATCTGGCGCGATACCGGCGGCAAAATCACCCATTTCGTCGCCAGTATGGGGACGACCGGCACCATCATGGGGACCTCCAGATTTCTCAAGGAGCAGAACCCGGCGATCCAGATTGTTGGCTGCCAGCCGGAAGACGGTAGCCAGATTCCCGGCATCCGCAAATGGCCGGAAGCCTACCTGCCGAAAATTTACGATAGAACCAACGTTGACCGTATCGAATACGTTAGTCAGGCCAATGCCGAGGCAATGACCCGTCGCCTGGCGACAGAAGAGGGTATTTTTGCCGGGATTTCTTCCGGCGGTGGTGTTGCCGTCGCCCTGCGCCTCGCCGCAACGCTCGAGAACGCTGTCATTGTCAGCATCATCTGTGATCGCGGGGATCGTTACTTGTCGACGGGCGTCTTTCCGGCATGAAGCCGGTGCTGATTTTTGATATCGAGACGATTCCCGATGTCGCCGGGTATCGTCGCCTCAATGATCTGCCGGCTGAACTTTCTGATGATGAGGTCGCCGAACTCGCCTTCCAGCAGCGGCGTGCAAAGACCGGCAATGACTTTCTCCAGTTGCACCTGCAGCGTGTCGTGACCATTTCCTGCGTGCTGCGCACCAGCGACGGGCTCAAGGTCTGGTCCCTGGCTGAGCCGGATTTGAACGAAGGCGCGATTATCCAGCGCTTTTTCGATGGTATCGAAAAATTCTCCCCGCAGATTGTTTCCTGGAATGGCAGCGGCTTCGACCTGCCCGTGCTGCACTATCGCGGTATGTTGCACGGCGTTGCAGCACCTCGTTACTGGGATCTTGGCGATGGCGACTACGCCGATTCGCGCGATTTTAAGTGGAACAACTACATCAGTCGCTACCATATGCGCCATCTCGATCTGATGGATCTGCTGGCCCTCTACAATGCCCGAGCCAATGCGCCGCTCGATGACCTGGCCAAGCTTTACGGCTTTCCCGGCAAGCTCGGCATGGACGGCAGCAAGGTTTGGGAAGTCTGGCAGGCTGGAAAAAGCGCCGAGATTCGCGACTATTGCGAAACCGATGTCGTCAATACTTACCTCGTCTATAACCGTTTCCGGCGCTTCCGTGGCGAATTGACGGCAGCTGAAGAATTAGCCGAAATTGACTTTGTCAAAACGCAGCTGGAGAAAATTGCCAAGCCTCATTGGCAGGAGTTTCTCACTGCCTGGCAGTGAATAATCGATAGCCCGACGTTATAATCGTAAGTTCTCAAAACCTAAACGCAGAGAGATAAAAATGGCACTTAACTACGTTCCTTCCGGCAAGGCCCTTCCCGATGACTTCAATGTCATCATCGAAATTTCGGCTCATTCCGAGCCGGTTAAATACGAAGTCGACAAGGAAAGCGGCGCGATTTTTGTTGATCGCTTCATGTCCACTTCCATGCACTACCCCTGCAACTACGGCTACATTCCGCACACTATCGCCGGCGATGGCGACCCGGTTGATGTGCTGGTCGTGGCACCGTTCTCTCTGCCGCCAGGTGTCGTTGTGCGCTGCCGTCCGCTCGGTCAGTTGTCGATGACTGACGAAGGTGGTGACGATGCCAAGCTGCTGGCCGTTCCGGTCGATAAGCTGACCCCGCTCTACAAGGATGTCAAAAACTTCGAAGACATGCCGGAATTGCTGCGTAAGCAAATTTCCCACTTCTTCGAGCACTACAAGGATCTTGAGCCGGGCAAGTGGGTCAAGGTCAATGGCTGGGAAGGCATCGATGCTGCCCGCAATGAAGTCATGACCGGTATTCAGCGTTTCAAAGACGCGAAAGACAAACCGGCCTACTAAGCCGTCATGCTGCGTATCGCCGTTGCCCAGTTCAATGCCACTGTCGGTGACCTGACGGGCAACGTCGAACGTATCATTGAATTCGCCACGCAAGCCAAGGCGCGTGGCGCCCAATTGTTATTGACGCCGGAACTGGCGCTGTGCGGTTATCCGCCGGAGGACCTGCTCCTGCGTCCGGATTTTTACCGCGCCTGCCAGCACGCGCTCGATGATTTGGCAGAGAGGGTGCCCGATCTGACCTTGATCGTCGGCCACCCGGAAGAATCCGAAGGCCGTCGCTACAACGCCGCTACGGTCATCGAAAATGGCCGTAAAAAATCGGTTTACCGCAAAATCCGTCTGCCCAATTACGAAGTTTTTGACGAAAAGCGCTATTTCGATGCCGGTACTGATGCCTGCGTTGTGACCATTGAGGGCGTGCGCTGCGGGATCAATATCTGCGCCGATATCTGGGAGGCCGGGGCGGCCGAGTTGGCGCATGCCGCCGGTGCTGAGCTGCTCCTCGTGCTTAATGCTTCGCCCTGTCATCTGGAGAAGCATCAGCAACGCGTGCAAGTGCTTTCCGAGCGGATTGCCGCAACCGGCATGGCAGTCATCTACGCCAATCTCGTTGGTGGTCAGGATGAACTGGTTTTTGACGGTGCTTCCTTCGCGCTCGATGGCCAGGGCAACTGCCGAATGCGTCTGGCGCAGTTTGAAGAGTCGCTCGGCATTGTCGATTACGACAGTGGCCGTTTGCGTTCCGATGACATGGCTGGTCAACTCTCCGCCGAAGCCGAGGCCTATCAGGCGCTGGTGCTAGGCGTCCGCGACTACATTGGCAAAAACCGCTTCAATGGCGCAATTATTGGGCTCTCCGGCGGTATCGACTCGGCGTTGACCTTGACCGTTGCGGTCGACGCGCTGGGAGCTGACAAAGTGCATGCGGTGATGATGCCGTCGCCTTACACTGCACAAATGAGTCTGGATGACTCTCGTGAAATGATCCGCAAGCTCGGCGTGCGCTACGACGAGATCGCCATTTCACCGGCCATGCAAACCTACGACGCCATGCTGGCGCCGCTCTTTGCCGGCTTGCCGGCCGACACCACCGAAGAAAATATTCAGGCGCGCATTCGCGGCAACCTGCTGATGGCCTTGTCGAACAAGACCGGTGCGCTGGTGCTGACGACTGGCAACAAATCGGAAATGGCGGTCGGCTACTGCACGCTGTATGGCGATATGGCCGGCGGTTTTGCCGTCATCAAGGACGTTTTCAAGACTCTGGTCTATCGTCTGTCGCGCTATCGTAATACGATCTCGGCGGTGATCCCCGGGAACATCATCGTTCGCCCGCCCTCGGCCGAGTTAAAGCCGGATCAGACCGATCAGGATTCACTGCCCCCCTACGAGATGCTTGATGCTATCGTACGGGCTTATATGGAAGAGGATCGCAGTCCGCGTGAAATTATCGCGGCCGGTTTGCCCGAAGAGGCTGTGCGCCGTGTCGTTCGCCTGCTACGCATTTCAGAACACAAACGCCGTCAGGCACCGGTTGGTGTACGGATTACGCCACGCGGATTTGGCAAGGACTGGCGTTACCCGATTACCAACCGTTATGTCGACGAATTTTAATTATTGATTCATTCAGGAGATGCAGCATGAAGAAAATTGAAGCCGTTATCAAGCCGTTCAAACTTGATGAAGTTCGCGAAGCTTTGTCCGCCATGGGTATTTCCGGGCTGACCGTGACCGAAGTTAAAGGCTTCGGGCGCCAGAAAGGCCATACCGAGCTATATCGCGGCGCCGAGTATGTCGTTGATTTTCTGCCCAAGGTAAAAATCGAGATCGTCGTCGTCTCCGGCCAGGTTGACGCCGCCATTGAGGCCATCATCAAGGCCGCCCGCACCGGCAAGATCGGCGACGGCAAGATTTTTGTCATGCCGGTTGAGCAGGTCGTCCGTATTCGTACTGGCGAGACCGACGAAGCGGCCATTTGATCGGTGTCTTCCGGTCAACGCCCGAAATAGGGCAAAAACTCAAGGGCAGCTCAGGCTGCCCTCAGTTTTTTCGGGGCGCGTAACAAAACGATCAAAGCTCCTTCGCCGCCATCGTGCGGCTTGGCCTGGCAGTAGGCGAGAACTTCATCGCGCTGGGCCAGCCAGCCGCGCACCAGTTGGCGCAATATGGAAGTTTTTTGCGGCGAGCTCAGCCCTTTGCCATGCACTACCCGTAGGCAGCGCTTGCCGTCGCGCAGGCATTCGGCCAGAAAGCCGGCGAGCAGATGGCGGGCTTCATCGCGGTTGAGGCCGTGCAGGTCGATTTCGTCCTGAATCACCCAGCGCCCGCGCCGCAGATCACGCAAGACAGTTTGCGCAAGGCCATTCCGCACGTAATGCGGTTCGTCGCCACCTTCGAGACGGTCTTGCAGGCCGATTTTGCCGTGCAGGCTTTCATGCAGCGCTGCCCGTTCGTCAGCGAGGTGCTGCAGCGGTCGCGGTGGCGGTAACGTACCCCTCAGATGGACGCGACCCGAGGCAGGCAATGGCCGGGCATCTGCCACTGCCGCCCGGAAGGCAGCAATATCGTCAGGGTCGATCAAGCCTTATGCCAGTTGATCCAGGTAGCGCTCGGCGTCGAGCGCCGCCATGCAGCCGGTACCGGCCGAAGTACATGCTTGACGGTAGATGTGATCCTGCACGTCGCCGGCGGCAAAAATGCCTTTGATACTGGTTTGCGTGGCATTGCCCTGACGCCCCATTTCGGTGACCAGGTAACCGCCGTCCATTTCAAGCTGGCCGGCAAATATATCGGTATTCGGCTTGTGGCCAATGGCGATAAAGACACCAAAGACATCGACATCCTGCGTCGCACCAGTTTGCACGTTTTTGACACGCAGACCAGTGACACCAGAATCATCGCCAAGCACTTCATCGAGCGCGGTGTTGTAGAGAATCGTGATCTTGCCGGCCTTTTCCTTCTCAAACAGGTGATCCTGCATGATTTTCTCGGCGCGGAACTTGTCGCGACGATGAATCAGCGTGACATGGCTGGCGATATTGGCCAGGTAAAGTGCTTCTTCGACAGCGGTATTGCCGCCGCCGACGACGGCGACCGATTTATTGCGGTAGAAAAAGCCGTCACAGGTAGCGCAGGCGGAAACACCTTTACCCATGAAAGCCTCTTCGGAGGGCAGGCCAAGATATTGCGCCGAAGCACCGGTCGCAATGATCAGCGCATCGCAGGTATAGGTGCCGGTGTCACCAATCAGCGTAAAAGGCTTTTGTGTTAGCTGGGCGGTGTGGATCTGGTCGAAAATAATTTCGGTTTCAAAGCGCCGTGCGTGCGCTTCAAAGCGTGCCATCAGGTCGGGGCCCTGGACGCCGTCCGGGTCGGCCGGCCAGTTATCGACCTCCGTCGTCGTCATCAACTGGCCGCCTTGGGCCATGCCGGTAATTAGTACCGGCTTGAGATTGGCACGGGCAGCATATACGGCGGCGGTGTAGCCAGCCGGGCCGGAGCCGAGAATGATGAGGCGACAGTGCTTGGGCGGCTGTGTCATGTTGATCCTTTGTGATTGTGGATCAGAAAATTATAGCGCCGCCACTGCCTATCTTTTTCCCCTGTAAATCTTGTGGTTCGTGAATTCGGTTTATAATTCTTGTGTAACTATATGACTGGAAACTGATTTGTGCCTGCGAATAATTTTGGCTTGAGCCTGGTTGTTTTGCGTAACCTGTCGCTTTTTTCGGGGCTGGATGAGCTTGAGCTCGAAAAGCTCTCAAAAATTGCCGGGCGCAAGCGGGTAACTCGAAGCGCCTACGTGGTGCGCGCGGGCGACGCGACGGATTCGCTCTATGTCCTGTTGAGCGGGCGGGCTAAAGTTACTAACAGCGATGAAGAAGGGCGCGAGATTATTCTCGCCTGGCTTGGCCCCGGCGAGTTTTTTGGCGAGATGGGTTTGATTGATGGTAGCCCGCGTTCAGCCAGCGTGATTGCAACCGAACCGTGCGAGTTGTTAATCTTGAGTCGCGACGCTTTTCATCGTTGCATGCAGGATAACTTTCAGGTCGCTCTCAAACTGATGCAGATTCTTGTTGGGCGGCTGCGCGAGGCTGATCGCAAGATTGAAAGTCTCGCGTTGCTTGATGTTTATGGCCGGGTTGCGCGACTTCTCCTCGATATGTCGGTTGAGGAAGATGGCAAGCGGGTGCTTAAACAGAAAATTTCCAAGCAGGATATGGCGCGGATGATCGGCGCCTCGCGGGAAATGGTCAGCAAGGTGATGCGTGACCTGGAGCTCAGTGGTTACATCGTTAGCGATGGCAATGTCTTGACCATCGTAGGAGATTGATTTGGGCGCAAAAGCCTTTGAACGTAATGCCAGCCCGTTGCCGGATAAAGTGGGTGGCCTCTTACAGGAGTCGCGCTGGATCGGGTTGGGGGTGGTCGCTATTTTCCTGGCGATGGCCTTGTGGGGTTTTAGCAAGGACGATCCGGGCTGGTCTCATTCAGTGATCAGCACCCATCTGCACAATCCGACCGGGCGTGCCGGGGCGTGGCTGGCTGATTTGATGCTCTATGTGTTTGGCTTGTCCGCCTGGTGGTGGGTGGCCTTGTTCGGAATTTTTGTCTGGTGGGGCTTACGGCGGTTGAATGGTGATGACGCCAGCGCACCTCGCCCACTGCTCTTAGCCCTGTGCGGCTTTGTCATTCTCCTGCTCGCCAGTTCGACCCTGGAAGCCTTGCGTTTTCACAGTTCACAGGCCGTCTTGCCGCTTAGTCCGGGCGGCTTGATCGGTATCGAGTTGAGCCAGTTACTTGAGCAACAACTGGGTTACACCGGTTCGACGCTGTTGCTGCTGGCGACGCTCGCTGCAGCCTGGAGTTACTTCTCCGGGATGTCCTGGCTATGGGCGTTCGAGAAGCTGGGACTGATTCTTGAGACTTTTGTTGGTTTCTTTTACGGTCGTGTCGATACTTGGCGTGATCGCCAGATCGGCAAGGAAGTCGCGCAGCAACGCGAGGTGGTGGTTGAGGAGGAGAAGCGGCGCGTTGAGTTACACGAACCTATTCACTTTGAGGTAGCGACGCCTGAAGTGCCGGTCTCGAAAAAGGCGGAAGCGAGACTAGAGCGGGAAAAACAGGTTGCCTTGTTCCCTGAGGCGATCATTGGTGGCCGCTTGCCGCCCCTCCATTTGCTTGATCCGGCACCGCCGGTGACTGAGACGGTGAGTGCTGACATCCTTGAGTACACTTCGCGCCTGATTGAGCGCAAGCTGGCTGACTTCGGCGTGCAGGTCAAGGTTCTGGCTGCGCTGCCCGGCCCGGTCATCACCCGCTACGAGATCGAACCGGCAGTGGGCGTCAAGGGTGCCCAGATCGTTAATTTGGCGCGCGATCTGGCACGGGCGCTGGCCATGGTCTCGATCCGCGTCGTTGAAACCGTGCCCGGCAAGTCGTGCATGGCGCTCGAATTGCCCAATCCCCGGCGGCAGATGGTCAAGCTCTCCGAAATCATCTCCAGCAAACCTTACAACGACATGAGCAGCCCGCTGACTGTCTGCCTCGGCAAGGATATCGGCGGCCTGCCGGTGGTCGCCGACCTGGCCAAGACGCCGCACCTGCTGGTGGCCGGGACGACCGGTTCGGGCAAGTCGGTCGGCGTCAATGCGATGATTTTGTCGATGCTCTACAAGGCCGAGCCGGATCAGGTCCGCCTCATCATGGTCGATCCCAAGATGCTCGAACTGTCCATCTACGAAGGCATTCCGCATCTGCTGGCGCCGGTCGTCACCGACATGAAGCAGGCCGCCAACGCGCTGCACTGGTGCGTCACCGAGATGGAAAAGCGCTACAAGCTGATGTCGGCGATGGGCGTGCGTAACATCGCCGGCCTCAATACCAAGATCCGCGATGCCGAAAAGCGCGGCGAGCACATCCCGAATCCGCTGACCCTGACGCCGGAAACCCCGGAGCCGTTGAAGACGATGCCCTTCATCGTCGTCATCATCGACGAGCTGGCTGACCTCATGATGGTTGTCGGCAAGAAGGTCGAAGAGCAGATCGCCCGTCTCGCCCAGAAAGCCCGTGCTTCAGGTATCCACCTGGTACTGGCGACGCAGCGGCCAAGCGTCGATGTGATCACCGGCCTGATCAAGGCCAACATCCCGACCCGCCTGTCCTTCCAGGTGTCGAGCAAGATCGACTCGCGCACCATCCTTGATCAGATGGGTGCCGAAGCCTTGCTCGGGCAGGGTGACATGCTTTACCTGGCGCCGGGTACCGGTTATCCGACCCGCGTTCATGGCGCCTTTGTCTCCGATGACGAAGTGCATCGTGTTGTCGAGCACCTGAAATCATTAGGTGCCCCGGAGTATGTTGAAGACATTCTCAACGGCGCGGCCGGTGATGATGAAGAGGGCGGCGAAGGCGGTGAGGGCAGTTCAGATGCCGAGAGCGATCCGCTTTACGATCAGGCCGTCGATATTGTCTTGAAGAACAAGCGCGCCTCGATTTCTCTGGTTCAGCGTCACCTGCGGATTGGCTACAACCGCTCGGCGCGGCTGATTGAGGCGATGGAAAAAGCCGGCCTGGTGACTGCGATGGATGGTCGTGGCGGCCGCGAAGTGGTTGCGCGCAAGGAAGCCGAATGAAATTTGGCCTGAAAACGCTGTTGACCGCAACAGCCTTGTTATTGCCGCATTTTGCGATCGCCGGCGCGGTCGATCAGTTACATCGCTTCCTGCAAAGTACGCGCACGCTCAAAGCCGAATTCGCGCAGATTGTCGTCGCCAAAAATGGCCGCAAGCCGCAGCAATCTTCAGGCATCGTATCCATTTCGCGCCCTGGCAAATTGCGCTGGGAGATCGTCAAACCCTACCCGCAACTGATCGTCGGGGATGGCGAAAAAATCTGGATCTACGATCAGGAATTGCAGCAAGTCACGGTACGCAAAGCCGGGCAGGCGATCGGCAGCTCACCGGCAGCCTTGCTCGCCGGCAACAATGATCTGGAAAAAAACTTCACCCTCAAGGATGCCGGCAATGCCGAAGGTCTTTCCTGGTTGGAAGCAATGCCTAAAAATAGTGACAGCGGTTTCGACAAAATCCGCATGGGCTTCGCCGGGGGGGATCTGAAAGCAATGGAACTGAGCGATAGCTTCGGGCAAACCACGATAATCAGCTTTACCCGACTGGAGCGCAACCCTGCCTTGCCGGCTAACCACTTTAAATTTACGCCGCCGGCGGGTGTCGACGTTATTGGTGAATAGCTTTACCGCTTTGCGGTCTTAGAGAAACGAACGGTAAAGCGCAAACAGCGCGACCAACGCCAGCAATACGGTCAACAAACCAAGGCGCAGCACCCGGCCGCGAAATATCTCGATGCTCTTGATCAGCTGTGCATTTTGCTCGGCCAGTGCCGCGATGACTTCTGAGGATGCCAGCATTGCCTCATTCAAGGACGATAGGTCAGCCTTGAGCGCAATTATGCGCGAGTCCAGCGTTTCTATCGTTTGCTCCTCGGATGAGTGAGCGGGGGTCACGCCAGGGCTGGCTGAATCTGCCGGTGCAGCTTTCTTGGCCATCGATTTCCAGAGCTTCTTGGCCCCATCGGCCACTTTTGGCGCATTGCCGATCACGTCCTTCCACGGTACGCTATTTAATATGGTCAGCCAGGGAATGGCCATGAATGATGCTCCTGTGAAATCGGCTAAGGAAATGTGCGATGGTATCTCAACCGATTTGGCGTTGAAATGATCAATCAGCGAGCCGGGAAAAAAACCGGTTGAATTTGTCGGCCGCAGGCTAAGACATTTGGAAAAATTCGTAAAGAAGCCAAGGGCTCTGCTGGATACAATGTGAGGATGTCAGAAGACTTATTTTCCTCTGCGGCTAATGACCGCCTAAGTGCGCCTCTCGCTGAGCAGTTACGCCCGCAAACGCCGGATGAGGTGATCGGCCAGCAGCATTTGCTCGGTGCCGGCAAGCCGTTACGCCTGGCGTTTGAATCCGGCCAGCCGCATTCGATGATTCTCTGGGGGCCGCCCGGTGTTGGCAAAACCACGTTGGCGCGGATGATGGCGACGCAGTTTCAATGTGAGTTCATCGCGCTTTCGGCAGTGTTTTCCGGCATCAAGGAGGTGCGCGAGGCGGTGGCGCAGGCGGAGATGTGGCGCGGGCAGGGGCGGCGCACGATTTTGTTTGTCGATGAAATCCACCGCTTCAACAAGGCGCAGCAGGATGGCTTTTTGCCTTTTGTTGAGTCAGGGTTGCTGACCTTTATTGGCGCGACGACTGAAAATCCCTCCTTTGAATTGAACTCAGCCTTGCTCTCGCGGGCTTCGGTATATGTGCTCAAGTCGCTCGACGAAGCGGAAATGGGTCAGCTTTTTGACCGAGCCAGCGAACAGGCTTTGGCCGGTTTGAGCTTTGACGCAACGGCGCGCGAGCGTTTGACCGGTTTGGCCGATGGTGATGCGCGGCGTTTGCTGAATTTGCTCGAACAAATCCGTACCGCAGCGCGTACGGCGGGGATTGTTGCGGTCGACGGCGAATTTATCGAGAAAACCGTGGCACAAAGCCTGCGCCGTTTCGATAAGGGCGGCGATGCGTTCTATGACCAGATTTCTGCCCTGCACAAATCGGTGCGTGGCTCCAGCCCGGATGGCGCGCTGTACTGGCTGACGCGCATGCTCGATGGCGGCGCTGACCCGCGCTATCTGGCGCGCCGTATCATTCGTATGGCCTGGGAAGATATTGGTCTGGCCGACCCGCGTGCCGTGCAACTCGCCAACGATGCGGCAGAAACATACGAGCGCCTCGGCTCGCCGGAGGGCGAACTGGCGCTCGGGCAGGCGGTGATTTATCTGGCCGTGGCGGCCAAGTCGAACGCCGGCTACAACGCCTACAACGCAGCGCGCGCTTTCGTCAGCAAGGACAGTTCACGCCCGGTGCCAAATCATTTACGCAACGCGCCGACCAAGTTGATGAAGGAACTCGGCCACGGTCACGCCTACCGTTACGCGCATGACGAGCCAGAGGCTTATGCGGCCGGTGAGAGTTATTTGCCCGATGGCATGGCCGAGCCAGGTTGGTACAAACCAACGCCGCGCGGGCTGGAAGGTCAGATTGGGCAGAAACTGGTGCATTTGCGCGAACTCGACAAGCAGGCAAAGAAATAGCGAAAAGAGTGCCTCGCGTATAATTTCCGGCTTTCTGACCGTTTGCTACGGTCAACCGCCAAAAATCAGGAAAAAACATGCTCGACATTCAACAACTTCGCTCCAATCTTGATGCTGTTGCCGAAGGTTTGGCCAAACGCGGCAAGCCGATCGACTTTTCAGAGTTTTCCGCACTGGAAACTGAGCGCAAGACTTTGCAAACGCGTACTCAGGAACTGCAGGCGCAGCGCAACTCGCTGTCCAAACAGATCGGCATGTTGAAGGGCAAGGGGCAGGATGCCTCCGGGGTAATGGCGCAGGTGGGGGCGATTGGCGATGAGTTGAAAGCTTCCGAGTCACGCCTCGGTGAATTGTTGGAAAAATTCAACGCCATCCTCGCCGCGTTGCCGAATATTCCTGATGATTCCGTGCCGGTCGGCAGCGATGAAAATGGAAATGTTGAAGTCAAGCGCTGGGGAACGCCGCGTGCGTTTGATTTTGCGGTCAAGGATCACACCGATCTCGGCGAGCAGCTCAACCAGCTCGATTTCACTACCGCCGCCAAGATCGCCGGCGCCCGCTTCTCACTGCTCAAGGGCGGCCTCGCTCGCCTGCACCGCGCGCTTGCGCAGTTCATGCTCGACACGCATACCGTCGATCATGGCTACACTGAGCTTTACGCGCCGTATCTGGTCAATGCCGCCAGTTTGTACGGCACCGGCCAGTTGCCGAAATTTGAGGAAGATTTGTTCAAGGTCCTGCGCGGCGATCAGGACCCGCTCTATCTGATCCCGACTGCGGAAGTGCCGGTGACCAACATCGTGCGCGATGAAATTCTCGCCATTGAAGCGCTGCCGCTCAAGTTCGTTTGCCATACGCCTTGCTTCCGTTCCGAAGCCGGTTCCGGCGGCCGAGATGTGCGCGGGATGATTCGCCAACACCAGTTCGACAAGGTTGAGTTGGTGCAGATCGTTCATCCGGAAAAATCGGCTGAAGCGCACGAAGAATTGACCCGTCAGGCCGAAATTATTCTTGAAAAGCTGGAACTCCCCTATCGCCGTATGGCGCTCTGCTCGGGCGACATGGGCTTTTCCGCCGCCAAGACTTATGACCTTGAAGTCTGGCTGCCGGCACAAAATACCTATCGCGAGATTTCTTCCTGTTCCAATTTCGGTGCTTTCCAGGCACGCCGCATGCAAACGCGTTTTCGCAACGACAAAAACAAGACGGAACTGGTGCATACGCTGAACGGCTCGGGTCTGGCGGTTGGCCGGACGCTGGTGGCGATTCTCGAAAACTTCCAGAATGCTGATGGCAGCGTAACAATTCCACTGGCGCTGCGCCCCTACATGGGCGGGCTTGAACTGCTCAGCGCCTAGCCCCGGAAGCTATCTATCAATCGCCGGGCGTGCGGCTGCTTTCCGGTTCGTAGCTTGGCAGGCGCGGCAACTTTTTGCTGGTGCCAGGTTCGTCGATGGCGAGCTCGTCGTTCTCTTCAGGCTCGGCAGATGTAAGTGATTTGGCTGCCGTGGTTTTCCGGACATAATCCTTGCGCCGCTGGGTCACCTCGTCAACCAGCCGTTTGAGGCTTTCAGCCTTGGCCAAGCCGGGCGAGAGGGCAGAGGTATTTCGTTGAAGAATGTCGTAGTAGCTGCGGATGTTTTCAACAAGAATGACAGCTTCGCCGCCGCGTGCGCGGCCGGCGCCAATCTGGCTGGCGTATTTTGCTTGTGCCAGTTTGGGTAGCACCAGTTTCATTTCGTACCATGAGGCCGGATCAGCTTTCAGTTTTCTGGCCAGTTTTCTCGCGTTATTGAAACTTCCCGGGCCGATGTTGTAGGCGGCGAGCGCCAACCAGGTGCGGTCGGGTTCTGCTACCCCGGCCGGCAGCATCTCCTTGAGCAGATTGATATAGCGGGCTCCGGCCAGAATGCTCTCGCTCGGATCAAGGCGGTTGCTCACTTCTAGGCGGTCGGCGGTCTCCCCGGTCAGCATCATGATGCCGCGCACATTGGTGTAGCTGGTTGCATTCGGATCCCAGTGCGACTCGTGATAGGCCACCGCAGCAATCAAACGCCAGTCGATACCACTGATGACTTCGGCTGCCTGGAAAAACTTGCGGAACTTGGGGAGCGTCGATTCGATTTCACCCAAAAATTTGACGACATCAGCCTGGTTGAGTCTCTGGACATGGCCAAAGTATCGGTCGTCCAGTCTCGCCAGGGTGCCGTCATGCTGAATGCGTTCGATAAATGCCTTGAGCCGCGCTTCGAGTTCGGCATTGGGCTTTTCCCCGAGCAGCCAGACGATTGGTTGCTCCCGGGACAGGCTGAGTGTGGCTTGCAGTGATGGAAAGAACTGATTTGCAATGTCGAACATTGCGGAGTCCATGGCGACATAGTTGATTCGTTGAGCACTCAGTGCTTCGAGGAGCTTGTAGGGATCGGGATCGCTTTCTTCAACGAGCGAAAACTCAGGAATCGATTGTTGTAGGGTTTTGAAGGCGGCAGCTTGCCGCGAAGCAGCAATCACATAAACAGTCTTCCCCTTGAGTTCGGCGCTATCAAGGATAGGCAGTGACGCTTCATGCTGAATCAGAATGTCGTGGGTGTGGCGTATGTGCGGCGTCGTCTTGATCAGGGTGTTATCTGGCGGCGCCAGCCAGGCGGCCGCCAGATGGACTTTGTTGTTGCTTAGGTTCGCTTCGATTTCTTCGGGCGCAACGACCAAGTATTTAACGCCAACCCCGAGTTCTTCGGCAAAAGCCGCAACCAGGTCATGTTCCAGTCCGCTCGCCTGACCTTTTTCCTCGAGCTTGTAGGTTAGTTCGCCCGGGGTGGTGAGAACGATCAGATCACGTTGCCCAGGGGTCGGGAACGGTAATTCCCGGTGAAAAAGCGATGACCCCCAATCGCCACAGGCAGCGAAAAGGAGAGGTATTGTGAGGAGCAGTAGTCGATTGATTCGGCGCATCTCGTGATATTATGCTGCCCTGTCCGGAGGGGTACCGAAGTGGCCATAACGGCGCCGATTCGAAATCGGATGGTCAGAGAAATCTGGCACATGGGTTCGAATCCCATCTCCTCCGCCAGAAGCGCCCAAAAAGCTAATGTTCGCATTGGCTTTTTTGCTTTCTGTTCCCCTAGTGCTTGTCAGCCAATTCATTTATTACCCTGCCGTAGCCGAATTTTTTAACTGTACCGCGTTAAATTTGGTTGGAGTAGTCGTTGGGGGGCTAATATTTCTTAAGATATGTAAATTTGTTCGTGGGAGGCTCTGAAATGATACTTGTCTTGGGAATAGGAAATACCCTGCTTTCCGACGAGGGGGTGGGCGTGGTTGCCATGAACGCCTTGAAAAAGCAGCTTGATCCTTGCCAGGGGATTGATTTCCTGGATGGTGGCACGCTCTCCTTTACCTTGGCGGTTCCAATTGCCGAATGTTCAGCCTTGCTGGTTTTTGATGCGGCGGAATTGAGTGCGCCGGCTGGAACGGTGGCGATGGTAGAAGGTGAAGCGATGGATCGCTTCCTCGGCGAGAACCGTAAATCGAGTGTGCACGAGGTTGGGCTGATTGATTTGATGACGATCTCCAAACTAACCGAACGCTGGCCAGTGCGGCGAGCATTGATCGGCGTGCAACCGGCCAAACTTGATTGGGGTGAAATGCTGACTGAGGCGGTGGATCGGGCTGTGCCAGAGATGTGCAGGCAGGCAAAGGATCTGATTGATCGTTGGCAGATTGATAATTAGTTGATACTTATATTTTGAAGTTGCTTGATTTATATCAACTCCAGACAGTAATTTACGCGCACAATGCTTCTTAGCAACAAATTGCCTTGGAGGGGGATTTGTATGAGTGCAAAGAATTTGTTTGGACGTGAACCGGGTTCTGTCGGTGAAGGTCTTGCTCAGCGGGGTGTTAGCCGGCGCGATTTCATGAAGTATTGCAGCGCCGTCACTGCCATGTTGAATTTGCCGGTCAGTATGGCGTCGATCGTAGCCGAGTCAATTGCCAAGGCGCGACGGCAATCGGTGATCTGGCTTTCGTTCCAGGAATGTACCGGTTGCACTGAGGCGATCACCCGCTCGCACTCGCCGACGCTCGAGAATCTGATCTTTGATCTGATCTCGCTTGATTACCACCATACCCTGCAAGCTGCTTCGGGTGATGCCGCTGAGCATGCCCGCGAGCAGGCAATGAAGGATAACGACGGCAAGTATCTGTTAATTGTCGATGGCTCGATCCCGATGGGCAATCCCGGTTATTCAACTATCGCCGGCATCAGCAATTACGACATGCTGGTCGACTCGGCCAAGGGCTGCGCTGCAATTGTTGCCGTCGGCACCTGCGCCACCTATGGCGGTATTCCGAAGGCTGACCCTAATCCGACGGGTGCGGTATCGGTGGCCGAGATCATCAAGAACAAGCCGATCATCAATGTGCCCGGTTGCCCACCGATTCCGGTGGTGATGACCGGCGTGCTGGTGCATTTCCTGACCTTCGGCAAAATTCCTGAGCTTGACGCTTTGGGTCGCCCCAAAATTTTTTATGGTGAGACGATTCACGACCGTTGCTATCGCCGGCCATTTTACGATCAGGGCAAGTTTGCCAAGACTTTTGACGACGAGGCAGCGCGCAAGGGTTGGTGTCTGTTCGAACTCGGTTGCAAGGGGCCAGTCACTTACAACGCCTGTGCAACGACCAAGTGGAATGACGGTACCAGTTTCCCGATCCAGTCCGGGCATGGTTGCATTGGTTGTTCGGAGCCTAATTTCTGGGATGCCGGTGGCTTCTACAAGGCGCTGTCGATGCCGGCCAATCCGCTGGAAATGACCGGCAAGGCGGCGCTTGCCGGGGCGGTGATCAGCACTGCAGCGCTCTACGCCAATCGTGGCAAGAAGGCAGCGGCCAAGGCCGCACATGAGACGACCACGCTGGCCGATCTTAAAAAATAGAATCAAGCCGGAGATATTGATATGGACCATTTGGCTTTTTTGACATGGGTTCGCGGTACCGGGCTCGATATCGCGCTGAGCTTGTTCGTATTCGGCGTGCTTTGGCGACTGATCGAAATTTACGGCTTAGGGGTAAAAAAAGACTTGTCAGAGCCTCGGGCTGGTGAAGCTGCCTCCGGTTGGCACACGATCTGGCGCCGCTCTTTCCCGCAGAAAGAGGCGATGATGAAATCGCCGGTGACTTACGCGGGTGGCATCATTTTCCATTTCGGGCTGGCTATTGTGGTTCTCTTTTTCGTGCCACATATCCTGCTAATTAAGGACATGTTTGGCTTTGGCTGGCCAGGGCTGCCGTCGCAGGTGATTGATCTGGTTACCGTGGTGACGATGGTGGCAATGATCCTGGTGTTGGTTGATCGACTGGTCAAGCCGGTCAAGCGATTTCTTTCGACCAAGGCGGATTACATCACCTGGGTGCTGACTTTCATGCCCTTGCTAACCGGCTGGTTGGCCGTGCAGCATCTGTTGCTGCCATACACGCTGATGCTGGCGATCCACATTCTGAGTGTTGAAATCCTGTTAATTGTGCTGCCCTTCAGTAAGTTGTTCCACGCCTTTACGGCTTTTGGATCGCGTTGGTACAACGGTGAAGTGAACGGACACAAGGGGGTGGCGGTATGAGCGCGACCATGGAAAAGGGCGTACGCGTCCTCAAGGAAGTCATTGATTCCCGTATCGCCAGCTACTTCAGTAGTTGTGTACATTGCGGCATTTGCGCCGATGCCTGTCTGTTCTACACTGAGACCGGCGATCCGAAATACACCCCGATTCACAAACTGGAGCCCTTGCGCCGGGTTTATGAGCAGGAATACACCTTGTTCGGCAAACTGGGCAAGCTGATCGGCTGGTCAAAGGCAGTGACGGATGCCGAACTGGCCGAGTGGCAGGAGCTGGTTTACAACAGTTGTACCTTGTGCGGACGCTGCTCGGTGGTTTGTCCGGTCGGCAACGACATTGTTTACATGGTGCGCAAGTTGCGCGAGGGCATGTCAGCTTCGGGCAATGCGCCGGATGGCTTGAAGGGTGCGGTTACCCGCACGGTGACCATCGGCAGCCCGATGGGCATCAAGTTGCCGGCGGTCAAAGCGCAGATCAAGCACGTCGAGGCCGATTACGGGTTGAAGGTGCCGCTCGATATGGAGGGTGCCGATTATCTGGTGATGCTCTCGTCAATGGAAATCATCAATTTCCCCGAATATCTGGGCGCCATCGGCAAGATCATGCATAGCGTTGGCAAGACCTGGACGCTGAGTTCGGAAGCTTTCGAGGCAACCAATGCCGGGATGCAGATTGGCAATTCTGACCTCGCCCGCGTAATCGTCACGCGCATTGTTGATGCCGCCGAGAAACTGAAGGCCAAGACAGTGATCAGCCCCGAGTGTGGCCATGCCTATACGGCCTTACGCTGGGAAGGGGCCAACCTGATTGGTCGTCCATTCACTTTCAAGGTGCAGCACATTATCGAAGTCCTTGGCGAATTTGAGGCGCAAGGACTGCTCAAGACCGAGGGCATGGAAACCGACAAGCTGACCTTCCACGATCCGTGCCAGTTGGCGCGGCGTGGTGGCGTGATCAAGCAGCAACGTGTCCTGATGAACAAGGTGGCGGAGAACTTTGTCGAAATGCCGGACGCCGGTTTCATGAACTGGTGCTGCGGTGGCGGTGGCGGGGCGAGTGCCATCGAAGAGGGCGAAGAACTCCGGCTCAAGGCCTTTGCCGTGAAGATACGGCAGTTCAATGCGGTCAAGCCGGATCGGCTGGTCACCGCCTGCGCCAACTGTCGCATTGTGCTGGAAGAAGGCTTGGAGCATTACGCGATGAAACTGCCAGTGATCGGGCTGACCGAATTGGTCGCCGAGCATCTGCCAGAGCCAAAGTGAACGGGGGAGGGAAGATGGCGATCAATAACGACAAGGAATTCAAGCGTGCGCTGCTGGGCATGAATCCGGCAAAACTGCGTTTGGCAGCGGCCGGGTTTATCGACAGCGTCCTGGCGCTGAGCACTGATCCGCGCGTCGCCACAGCAGTCAAGGTAGCGAAGCAGGCGGAAGTCGGCGAGGCTGAGCTGGAGATGCAGTTGCGTTCGGTGCAAGCGGCGGCACTTGCCAGTTATACCCAGTGCGGCAAACTCTGTGACTGGAATGGCCAGGCCGGGCATTTTGTGGCCAAGGCAGCGGCGCGTTGCGTTGAGCCACTGACCGATGGTGGTGCGCATAGCGTCTGGGAGGGCGCGATGGACGCCCGCATGGCGCGCACTTGCGAGGTGATTGCGACTGGCGAAGGCACCGAAAACAACGAGGCTCAGGTGCAATATCGCATCGTCGAGAGCCTCCTTAATTCCTGAAAATTGGCAGCAACGGAGCGCAACATGGCAGAAAATCAGGCAGCGCAAGGAACCAGAACCCCGCAGCGCGTGGTTGTCGATCCCATTACCCGCATTGAAGGCCATCTGCGCATCGAGGCGGAAACCGATAGCGAGGGCCGTATCACCCGCGCTTCGTCAGCCGGAACCATGGTTCGCGGTCTAGAAATCATCTTGCGCGGACGTGACCCGCGCGACGCCTGGGCCTTTGCCCAGCGCATATGCGGTGTGTGTACGCTGGTCCATGGCATGGCTTCGGTGCGTTCGGTTGAGGATGCGCTGAAAATCGAAGTGCCGGCCAATGCGCAGTTGATCCGCAATCTGATGATCGGCGCGCAGTACATTCACGATCACGTGATGCATTTTTACCATTTGCACGCGCTCGACTGGGTCGATGTGGTCTCGGCACTCAAGGCTGATCCCAAGGCCACCTCGGCGCTGGCGCAGAGTCTTTCCGGCTATGCCAAGTCTTCACCCGGTTACTTCAGCGATGTCCAGAAAAAGCTCAAGGGTTTTGTTGATGGCGGCCAGCTGGGGATTTTTGCCGGTGGTTATTGGGGGCACCCAGCCTACAAGTTGCCACCGGAAGCCAATTTGATGGCTGTCGCGCATTATCTTGATGCGCTGGCCTGGCAACGCGATGTGGTCAAACTGCACGCTGTCTTTGGCGGCAAAAACCCGCATCCGATGTTTGTTGTTGGCGGCGTTCCCTGCGCGATCAGTATTGATCCGGGCCATCCCGGACAGGGCAAGGGGCCGCAGTTCCATGGCGGTGACTCGGGCACGGCCTTGAATGTCGTTGGTTTGCAGACGGTGCAGAACGCGATCAACCAGATGCGCAGTTTTGTTGATCAGGTTTATGTGCCGGACACGCTGGCGATTGCCGGCTTCTACAAGGACTGGTTCAAGCAGGGCGAGGGCGTTGGCAATTTCATGACCTTTGGCGATTTTCCGGCCAAGGGGATGAATGATCCGGCTTCCTTCCTGATTCCATCGGGGGTGATTCTTGATCGCGACCTGTCGAAAATTCATCCGATAGACGTCAATGCCGAAGGCGAGATTCAGGAGTTTGTCAGCCACGCCTGGTACAAGTATTCGGTCGGCAAGAACAAGGGCCTTCATCCGTATAAGGGTGAAACCGAGTTCGACTACACCGGGCCGAAGCCGCCTTATCAACATCTTGATGTCGACAAGGATTATTCGTGGATGAAATCGCCGCGCTGGAAGGGCAAGCCGGTGGAAGTTGGCCCCTTGGCACGCGTGCTGATGATGTATTCGGCCGGCCACGAGCAGACCAAAGAATTGGTCGGCATGGCGCTCAAGACGCTCGACCTGCCGGTTCAGGCGCTCTACTCGACGCTTGGCCGTACTGCGGCGCGGACGCTGGAAACCAAGATCATCGCCGATGCCATGCAGGGCTGGTACGACCAGTTGATGGCCAATATCAAGGCCGGTGACGTCAAGACCTTCAACGACAGCAAGTGGGATCCGGCGACCTGGCCGGCCAAGGCGCAGGGGGTTGGCCTGATGGAAGCGCCGCGTGGTGCGCTGTCGCACTGGATCGTAATCGAAGATCAGAAAATTGCCAATTACCAGGCCATCGTGCCAAGCACCTGGAATGCCGGCCCGCGTGATCCGGATGACAATCAGGGGCCGTATGAGGCGTCGCTGAAGGGTCATCAACTGCACGATGCCAAGCAGCCAATCGAGATTCTGCGCACCATCCACAGTTTTGACCCTTGTATCGCCTGTGCCGTGCATGTCACTGATCCGAATGGCGAGGAACTGGTTCAGGTCACCGTGACCTGAGTGTTTCGCTTGTCTTGACGTGGTCGGCGGCGCTATATTCGCGCGCCGACCACTGCCTGATTCAGGGAAACATTGATGCTGCCAAAATACGGAATTGAGCCGTTCCGCTCACGCAAAGCCTTTCTGGTCGTTTCCCTGATTTTCATTTTGTTGAGCTTCACTCAGGCGTCGGCCGAGGCTTTGAGGCAGAATTCCGTCATGCCTGTTTACGGATTACTGCCTGCCGACGATTTTGAAGTCACCAATAGTCAATGTGGCGATTGCACGACCATCCCTCAGGCTCAATGGTTTTTCCAGCGCGAGACAATTGCCGTTCCCAGGAATGGGCGTCCGCTGGCGGGGTTTGAGCGAAATTTGCCGGTGCTCGATGATCTCGCCGGCTGGGCAAAAGCAACACCAACCGGCACGGTTCGCGCTTATCCACCGCTGATCTGGCTCGCTGCGCCGGCCCTTGAAAACGGTGTTGAATTGCAGGCTGATACCTTGGCGATCAACAGCAGCAAAGGGCAGGTGCCGCTAAAACTGGCACCACGCCTGCCACTGAATGCTTCTTGGTTTGATCAGAACAGCCACGCCTTCTTCCACGGTCAACCGCTGAAAATGCGCGGAAACTGGGACAACTCGACCTTCGTTGCACGCACGATCTGGCCGCAGAATTTTCGCCTCCCTGAGTTGCCGTTGAGCAAGCCGCTGACCGCTGATCCCGATGCCTTCCGTGCCTGGGTTCGCGCCTTGCCGCAGGGCGGCGCGCAAAGCCCATTTTTCGTTGAGTCGGTTTGGCGGCGGCCGGGCAGCGCTGGTCCGCGTGTTGGCCAGCCGCTCGTCGGCCTGATGCTCAATGGCGCCCAGGGTGACGACGACGAAGCGCATGGCGGCCACTTCGCGACGATGACCGGGCAGGTCGGTAAGCAGGGCGCAATCGCTGACGTGCTGGTGTACAACTTCTACTCGCTGGATTCGGAAAGCGAGAAGGGCATCATCGCCGCGCCGGTGCCGCTTGATAATTATCTCGCTGATCTCAACAGCGGTCAGGCCTGGTATCGGCCGTCCTACATGCTGGTCGCGACACTCAAGGATGCGCGCACTGCAATCCACCTCGATGCTGCGATGGGGCGTGTTTTCAGTCAGTTTTACCGGCATCAATTTACCTATCAGCACGCCCGCGCCAACTGCGCCGGCACCAGCGTCTCAACCTTGCGCACCCTCGGCTGGCAGATCCCGGCACGCGGCCCGGAAGGCTGGCTGAAAGGCATTTTTGGCCTGCCCCTGGTCGCCATTCAGGAAGCCAGTCTGAGCAAGGGCAAGGCGATTTTTGATTACATGACCGAGGACCAGACCCGTCTCTACCCGGCCGTTGCCTTCGAGGAGATGGGGGCGGATTTGTTGAAACTGGTGAGCGGCAAAGCAGGTCGGCAACTGAGCGAATATGAGCGCCTGCTGGCTGAGGATATTGAAGAAATCATGCTGGTACGCGTGCCGCAGTTTCCATCGAGCCGGGCTTTTGGTGATTACCCGATTGTTTCCAGTGATGAATATCTGGTGCGGGTGCCGAAAGATCCGGCCTTGCAGAAAATCATTCCGGTGCCGCCGCGTGCCTTTCCGGATGCCTTGCGCGATCCGCTGTCGCCGGCCGAGCCGCGCTTGCGATCGGATTACGCAGTTTTTGCCTGGATTTTGTTCCTGATCGTCAGCGTCGTGCTGATTTTGCGTCGGCTCTTGGCATAATCCGGCTATGCTTGCCTACATCGTTCGCCGTCTGCTCTACGCCATCCCGATTTTGATCGGGGTGAATCTGCTGACCTTCGCCCTCTTTTTCGTCGTGAATACGCCGGATGATATGGCGCGCATGCAGCTCGGGGTCAAGCGGGTAACGCCGGAAGCGATTGAAAAATGGAAGGTTGAGCGCGGCTACGATAAGCCCTTATTGATAAATTCCGCGGCAAAAGGGCTGTCGACCGTAACCGAGACGATTTTCTTCGAGAAATCCGCCCGTATGTTTGTCGGCGATTTTGGGCGTGCTGAAGACGGCCGCGATGTTGCGCGTGAAATTGCCGTGCGCATGGGGCCGTCGCTGGCAATTGCGCTGCCGACCTTTATTCTGGGTTTGCTCGTCAGCATCACCTTTGCGCTGCTGCTCGCCTTCTTCCGCGCCACGGCCTTTGATTTCTGGGGCGTCGTCCTGTGCGTTGCAGCGATGTCGATTTCCGGCCTCTTTTACATCATCGGCGGCCAATACCTGATCAGCAAAATCTGGCGACTGGTGCCGATTTCCGGCTTTGGCGATGGCCTTGATGCCTGGCGCTTCCTGATCCTGCCGGTGCTGATCGGCGTAATTTCCGGGATAGGCTCCTCGGCGCGCTGGTATCGCACCATTTTTCTTGAAGAAGTAAACAAGGATTACGTCCGCACGGCGCGCGCCAAAGGCTTGCCTGAGACCGTCGTTTTCTTCCGCCACATCCTGCGCAATGCACTGATACCGATTCTGACCGGCGTCGTTGTCGTCATTCCGCTATTGTTCATGGGCTCGCTGCTCACCGAGTCCTTCTTTGGCATCCCCGGCCTCGGCAGTTATACGATTGATGCGATCAACGCGCAGGATTTCGCTGTCGTCCGCTCGATGGTTTTCATCGGTTCGGTGCTCTACATCATCGGCCTGATTCTCACCGACATCTCTTACACGCTGGTTGATCCACGGATACGTTTCGAATGATGGGCTTTGAAATCGTCATTCTGTGGTCGGATGTCTTGATCTGGTTGCTGGTGCTGGCCGGCATCGGTGTTGGCGTGCTGATCGCCAAAAATCCCCCTTTGCTGGCGGCCTGGCGTCGGGTTGGCGCCAACCGGGTCGGTATGGCCTCGGCAACCATCTTGCTTGCTTTCATCGTGATCGGCCTGCTCGATTCCATGCATTACCGCCTTCAACTCGAGGGCAAGCCGGGCCAGAAAGCCAGCTACGCGATTGAGGTGCTTTCAGTGCTCGACGCCATCGCCATGCCGCTGCGCACGCGCAACGAGAAAACCTATTCAGCCCCCTTCGCGACGCGACTTTATGCCAAGGAAACAATGGATGTGCCGGGGCAGGGGACGATTCGCGACTATCCGCGACTCAAGCATGGCGGCAAGCATCTCGGCGAAAACGAGGGCGACGCTGCTGCCGATGCCGGTTTTGCGGCCTTCAAGGCGATGGTGCTCGCCTTGCTGGGCTGGCTGGGCATTTACGGAGTGATTGCTGCGGTCAACCGGAAAAAAGGCCGGAAAATTTTCTTCGGTGAAAGAACTTTTGCCTGGGATGCGGTGTTAGTGACCTTGCTGCTGATCCTGCTGATCGCCGTCCCGCTCTTCACGCTCTCCAGCCAGTACCACGTCTTCGGCACCGACAAGGTCGGTCAGGATGTGCTCTATCAAATCCTCAAAAGCGTGCGCACCGGGCTGATCATCGGGCTGGTCACAACCTTGGTGATGCTGCCGATGGCGGTGCTGCTCGGCATCATTGCCGGCTATTTTCGCGGCTGGGTTGATGACCTGATTCAGTACATTTACACCGTGCTCAACTCGATACCCGGCGTCCTGCTCATCGCCGCTGCCGTGCTGATGATGCAGGTCGTCATCGACACCCATCCACAGTGGTTCTCGACCGCCGCCGAGCGCGCCGACCTGCGCTTGCTGGCCCTTTGCTTCATCCTCGGCATCACCAGCTGGACGGGCCTCTGCCGCCTGCTGCGCGGCGAAACGCTGAAGCTGCGCGAACTCGAATACATCCAGGCGGCGCAAGCCTTTGGCGTCTCGAACGGGCGCATCATCGTCCGCCACATCCTGCCCAACCTGATGCACATCGTCATCATCGCGCTGGTCATGGATTTCTCCGGGCTGGTCCTCGCCGAGGCGGTGCTTTCCTACGTTGGCATTGGCGTTGATCCGAGCATGACCAGCTTCGGCACGATGATCAACAATGCGCGCATGGAACTCGGCCGCGAGCCGGTCGTCTGGTGGTCGCTGGCGGCGGCGTTTTCAGCGATGTTCATCCTCGTGCTGGCAGCCAATCTTTTCGCCGATGCGGTGCGCGATGCCTTTGATCCGAGGGTGGCCTGATGCTTCAGGTTAAAAATTTACGCTTGGGTTTCATCAGTGCCGGCAAGCTGCTTCTGGCCGTCGATGGCATTTCATTCGCAGTCGCTGCCGGCGAAACCTTCGCCCTGCTCGGCGAATCCGGTTGCGGCAAATCGGCGACGGCGCAAGGCATCATGCGCCTGTTGCCGGCCAACGGCGTGATCAGCGCCGGCAGCAGCGTTCAGTTTGCCGGTGAAGAATTGCTCAGCTTGTCCGAAGCCGAAATGCGCACGGTGCGCGGCAAACGGATGGCGATGATTTTTCAGGAGCCGGCGACCAGTCTCAATCCGGTGCTGACCGTCGGCCGCCAGATCGGCGAAGTGCTGGAGCGCCATCTCGGGCTAAAAGGTGCAGCGGCCAGCGAGCGCATGGTCGAATTGCTGCGTCAGGTCGGCATCGCCGATCCGGAACGCCGCCTCAACGAATACCCTTTCCAGCTTTCCGGCGGCATGAAGCAGCGCGTGATGATCGCCATTGCCTTGGCCGGTGAGCCGGATCTGCTGATTGCCGACGAGCCGACCACGGCGCTCGATGTCACCGTTCAGGCGCAGATTCTCGATTTATTGGCCAAAATCCAGGTTAACCGCGGCATGGCGATTTTGCTGATTACTCATGATCTCGGTGTCGTTGCCCGCATGGCGCAGCGCATCGGCGTCATGTACGCCGGTGAATTGGTTGAAGTGGCGAGTCGTGAAGCCTTTTTTACGCGGCCAAAACATCCCTATTCGCAAGCGCTTTTCGCGGCGCTGCCCGACATCTCGCGGCGGGGTCAGGCACTGACGACGATACCCGGCCAGGTGCCTTCTTTGGCGGCGATGCCGGCCGCCTGCCGTTTTGCCGGACGTTGCAAACAGGTCATGGCGATTTGCCGTGAAGTTGCGCCGGATTGGCGCAGCGCTGGCGACGGACATCAACTGCGTTGCCATTGGAGCGGCGAGGCCAGCGTAGAAAAATTTATGCCGAGGCTGGCGCTTAGTGAGCAAGGGGGCGAGCCGCCGGCATTCCTCGCGGTCGACGCCTTGCAGGTTCATTTCCCGATCCGCCGTGGTCTGTTGCAACGCACGGTCGGTCATGTTCGCGCGGTCGACGGCGTTTCGCTGGCCATTTCTGCGGGCCGCACGCTGGCCCTGGTCGGTGAATCCGGCTGCGGCAAAACGACAGTCGGCAAGGCGTTGCTGCAACTGATCAAGCCGACCGCCGGCAGCGTCAAACTGGCTGGCAAGGAGCTGGTCGGCATCAAGGCCAGGCGCTTGCGTGCCGCCCGTCGTCACATGCAAATGATTTTTCAGGACCCCTTTGCTTCGCTCAACCCGCGTTTGCGCGTCGGCGAGATCATCGCCGAAGGTATGTCAGCGCTTGGCCTGGAGCGTGACAACGCCGCTCAGCGCGCTACGGTCGCCGCCTTGCTGCTACAGGTTGGTTTGCCGGCCGAAGCAGCGGGGCGCTATCCGCATGAGTTTTCCGGTGGCCAGCGCCAGCGGATCGCCGTCGCCCGCGCGCTGGCAGTGCAGCCCGAACTGCTGATCTGTGACGAACCGACCTCGGCACTGGATGTGTCGGTGCAGGCGCAAATTCTCAATCTGCTGAAAAAATTGCAGGAAGAGCTGGGCGTTGCCTACCTTTTCATTACCCACAACTTTGCCGTCGTCGAATACCTGGCGCACGACGTGGCGGTGATGTATCTCGGGCGTATCGTCGAGCGCGGGCGCGCCGAAGAAATCCTTCGCACGCCGCGCCATCCTTACACCCAGGCGCTGCTCTCGGCGGTGCCAGCGCCAACGCTGGATGCTCATCCGGCAGCCATTCGTCTGGCTGGCGAAACACCATCGCCGGCCAACCCGCCCTCAGGTTGCCATTTTCATCCGCGTTGCCCGCAGGCCAGCGAGCTTTGTCGCCAGCAGAGCCCAAAGACCTCCAGCGTCTCTCCGACACATACGGTCAACTGCCATTTGCTCGGTTAATTTATTTAGCCGATTTTTTGGCGGGCTTGGCAGTTTTCGCATCGGATTTGCTACTCGCCGCCTTGCTTGCAGACTTTCCGGTTGATTTGGCCTCTGCTTTGGCCGTTGATTTTCCCGCTGACTTGCTGCCGGCCTTGGCATTTTCCGGCTTTTTACTCTTCTCGGCAGCAGACGATTTGGCGGGTGCTTTTTCCGGCGCTGGCGCTTCGCCAATAATCGGCAGATTTGTCAGGTCGTCAAGGGCGCTCAAATCGCCGCTGCTGCCGTTCGCCGGTACCAGTAAGGGCGAGCTGGTGACCTTCAACTTGCCGTGCAAGCCATTAATCCGGCGCAAATCGTCGAGTGTTATGCCAAAGCGCGGGGCGATCCGGTCGAGGCGCTCATTACTTTGCGGCCTGTAGGTTTGCCAGCTGCTGAGCGGTGCCTGATGCGCCCGGAGATTACTTTGAAAGGCTTGCAGTTTTTCGTTGGGAATCACCAGCGAGGTATCGGCCTTGATGATCGGCCGGTTGTGCGAGGGATTGAGCGCGACAAACTGATCGAGCGGCATCTCGGCAAGGCGGGCGGCAGTTTTGATATCGATTGGGCGCGAGGTTTCGATGGTCGAGAAATACGGCCGGTTGGTGATTGAGGGCAGGTTGAGCCTGGCCATCAGGGCCGGGTCGCCAAAAATGTTTTTCAGCGCCTGAAGTTTGGGCACATAGTGCCGGGTCTCGCTCGGCATGGTCAGGCTGGCATAGTCGGTCGGTATGTCGCGCGCCTGATTCTTCTCGATCGCCCGTTTGACGGCGCCTTCACCCCAGTTGTAGGAAGCCAGCGCGAGATGCCAGTCGCCATGCATTTCGTAAATGGTCTGTAGATATTCGAGGGCCGCGCCGGTCGAGGCAACAATGTCGCGGCGCTGATCCTGCCACCAGTTTTGCTCAAGTTCAAAACGCTTGCCGGTGGCTGGAATAAATTGCCAGAGGCCGGAGGCGCGCGCCGGCGAGTGCGCCATCGGGTTGAACGAACTTTCCACCATCGGCAGCAGCGCGAGTTCGGTTGGCATGCCGCGCCGCTCGATTTCCTCAACGATGTGATGCATGAAGGGCTTACTGCGCTCGACCATGCGGCGCAGGGCGTCCGGACGGTTCTGGTAATACTGTTGGTAATGCAGGGTCAGGTCGTCATTCAGATCAGTCATCGCGAAGCCATTGCGGATGCGGATCCACAAATCATCGGGCTGGGCGGTGAGGTCGATGCTGCGGGAAAATACCGGGTTGGGTGTCAGCTCTTGAACTGTCAGGAGATCATAGCTTTGCGTTGCCGGACCGATAAACTGACTCATTGCCCGACGGACTGCGCCAAGAACCGGGTTTCCATCCTTTGTTTCTGCGAGCACCGTAGATGGGGAGAGAAGCGTCAGTATGCTGATGGAGATGACCGAAAAACAACGAACAGCAGAGTTAACCCGCGACGAGACGTCACGAAACTGCATAGGGCTACTCCTGAAACGATCAGATCGGAAGCGGCGGATTATACCCGCCACGCTTTGTCAGGGCGAATCGATGCGGATTAGCGGACGACCTTGCGCCATTCATCTTCAAAGTAGCGGACCAGCACCTGATTGTTGAGCCGGTTAACTTCGCTAGGTACGCGCGCCATATCGGCCGGGAAGTGGAATAGGGTGGCAGTCGTTTCCGGCGTTAAAAAGCGGGTCTTTTCGGCGTCGACCGCAATAGCCTGAAAATTCTGGCGGCCGGCGATGATGAATCCCCATTCGCCGAAGGAGGGCACAAGCGCGTGATAAGGCGCTGTTTTGAAACCAACGTCTTCCAAGGTGCTGACAACGCACCAGAACGATTGCCGGGCGTAAAGCGGTGAAGTTGACTGGACGACGATCAAGCCGTGCGCCGACAGGCGCTTTTCAAGGAGGCGATAGAAAGCCGAGGTGTAAAGCTTGCCCAGCGAAAAATTGGCCGGATCAGGGAAGTCGATGACGACAAAATCGAAATGCTCGCGGTTGTCTTCCAGCCATTGCAGGGCATCGGTGTTGATCGTTTTGACGCGCGGCGATTTGAGCGCGCCGGCGTTCAATTCAACCAGGGCCGGCGCTGTTGAAAAGAGCTCGGTCATCGCCGGGTCAAGATCGACCAGGGTCACTGACTCGATGTTCGGGTATTTCAATATTTCGCGCACCGCCAGGCCATCGCCACCACCCAGCACCAGTACCCGCTTGGCCCACGGCAGGCTGCTCAGTCCGGGGTGTACCAGCGCTTCGTGGTAGCGGTACTCGTCATGCGACGAAAACTGCAGGTTGTTGTTGAGGAAGAGGCGCATGTCGTCACGCCAGCGGGTGACGACGATGCGCTGATAAGGCGTTGATTCGGCATAGATGATCTCGTCGGAATAAAGGTGGGTTTCGGCCAGCGAGGTGAGTTGTCCGGCGCCGCCAAACCCCGCGGCGAGAACGGCAAAAACTGCCCATGACTGGGTCGCCAACCAGCCGCGCGCCGGCAACTGGTCACGGAATAGATGCAGCGCCCAGAGCGCGACGGCGACATTCAACAGGCCAAAAAGCAGGCCGGTGCGGACCATGCCGAGATGCGGCGCCAAAAATAGCGGAAACAAAATCGAAACGACCAGCGCGCCAAGGTAGTCAAAGGTCAGCACCTGCGAGACGAGATCCTTGAAGGCCAGTTCACGCTTCAAAATGCGCATGACCAGCGGGATTTCCAGCCCGACCAGCATGCCGACGATGAAGACGAGCAAGTAGAGGATCAGCTTGAACGGCCCGGTTAGCCAGGTGAAAACAAAAAACAGCGCAACCGCCGAAAAGCCACCAACCAGCCCGACCAGCAGCTCGATCTGGATAAAGCGGCCGACGAGATCCTTGACGATGTATTTGGATAGCCATGAGCCAACGCCCATGGCGAACAGGTAGCAGCCGATCACGGTCGAGAATTGCATGACCGAATCGCCCAACAAATAGGATGCCAGCGCCCCGGCAACCAGCTCGTAAGCCAGCCCGCAGGAGGCAATGACGAAAACGGAGAAGAGGAGGGCGTGGCGCATGATGCGGGATGCTAACCCGAAATTGCCGGGGAACGCATCGGCCTGGCCTGAGTCTTAAATGCTGACTATTTCTACTTATGCCACTTGGGGAGTGCACGCGATGATCATCAGAGCGATTTTTCTTTGCCTTGCGATTTTTGCGCTGCCAGTGAGCGCAGCGACTTACACCATTGATTCCAGCCACACCTATGCCAATTTCGAGATCGATCATATGGGATTCTCGACGCAGCGCGGATTGTTCCGAAAAACGACTGGCACCGTGGATTTCAACCCTGAGGCGCGGACCGGCCACATTGAAATCCGCATTGACGCGGCCTCGCTGGATACTGGTTTTGAGTTGCGTGACAATATTTTGCGCGGCGAAGACTGGTTCAAGACGGCCGCGTTTCCTGATATTTTTTTCCGTAGCCAGAAGCTGATTTTTGATCAGGACCGCCTGGTGGCTGTTGATGGCATGCTGATCATGCTCGGTGAAGCGCGGCCGATGCGCCTTGAATTGAAGCGTTTCAAATGTGGCTTCAACCTGGTGGTCGGCAAGCAAGGTTGCGGCGGCGATGCTCAAGGCGTTTTACTGCGTTCAAACTATGGGCTAACCAACAGTCTGCCTTTGGTCGGCGATGAGGTGCGAATGAACATTCAGGTAGAAGCCTATCTTCCGTAAGCCTCTACTTAAATTAGCGCTTGGCTGCTGCTTTCTGCGAAAATGGCAACCCTTTTAGTTGTTTCCGGATTGCCATGCCTCCCAACGCCACCATTGCCACCACCACCGAAATTGTTGCCGAACTCAAGGCTGGCCGCATGGTCATCCTGGTTGATGAAGAAGACCGTGAAAACGAAGGCGACCTGGTCATGGCCGCCGAGCACATCACCGCCGAAGCGGTTAATTTCATGGCCAAACATGGTCGTGGATTGATTTGTCTGACGCTGACCGAAGCGCGTTGCAAAAAGCTCGGGCTGGTCCAGATGGCACGCAACAACAAGACCCAATACGGCACTGCCTTCACTGTTTCAATCGAGGCCGCCGAAGGTGTGACAACCGGCATTTCAGCGGCCGACCGCGCGCTGACGATGCAAGTGGCCGTCGCCAAGAATACGACGGCTGACGACATCGTTCAGCCTGGCCACGTCTTCCCGATCACTGCCCGCGAAGGTGGCGTCCTGGTTCGTGCCGGCCATACCGAAGCCGGTTGCGACCTCGCCGGCATGGCCGGCCTTGAGCCGTCTTCGGTGATTTGCGAAATCATGAATGACGACGGGACGATGGCGCGCCTGCCCGAATTGATGGAATTCGCCCGCGAACATCAACTCAAGATCGGCACCATCGCCGACCTGATTCATTACCGCGCCGCCTCCGAAACCCTGGTTGAGCGTGTAACGAGCAAAACGGTGGCGACCGCGCATGGCGATTTCGATCTGCATGCCTATGTCGACCGCGCCAGCGGTGCGACGCATCTGGCGCTGGTCAAGGGCCAGATTCCCGCCAACGAAGAAACCCTGGTGCGCGTGCACGAACCTTTGTCAGTGCTTGATTTTCTCGATCCGGGCAGCAAGCAGCAATCGTTTTCGATTGATCAGGCGCAGGCCGCGCTGGACAAAAAAGGCCACGGCGTGATTGTCCTGATGCACCGTCCGGAAGACGGCGATGCCTTGCTCGCCCGCATGACCGGCCAACTCGAGTCAAAATCGCCGCGCACCCAGACCAAATGGGACCCGCGCACCTACGGCATCGGCGCGCAAATTCTGCGTGACCTTGGCGTTACTAAAATGCGTCTTCTCTCCAGCCCGCGAAAAATGCCCTCAATGACCGGCTTTGGCCTTGAAGTCACCGGTTTTGTTACCTCTCCAGCCGAGCTCTAAACCATGTCCCGCTTTGAAAATGTTTTTGAATACGACAACAACCTCAATGGCACCGGCCTCCGTATCGGTCTGGTGATGAGTCGCTTCAACCTGCCGGTTTGCGAAGGCCTGCTTTCAGCCAGTGTTGCCGAACTCAAACGCCTTGGCGTCGCCGACAGCGACATGACCATTGCCAATGTGCCCGGTGCGCTTGAAATCCCGCTGGTCCTGCAAACGATGGCGCAAAGCGGTGCCTTCGATGCGTTGATCGCCCTCGGCGCTGTGATTCGCGGTGAAACTTACCATTTTGAAGTGGTTTCCAACGACTCCTGCCGCGCCATCATGGACGTTCAGCTCGATACCGGCATCCCGATCGCCAACGGCATCCTGACCTGCGAAACCGACGAGCAAGCTGAAGTTCGCATGCAGCCGAAAGGCGCCGATTGCGCCCAGGCGGCTGTCGAGATGGCCAATTTGCAGAAAGCCCTGACCCAATGACTACTTTTCTCAGTGACACCGTCAATCCGGATGAGCCGAAGGCGCCGCCAAAATCCGCCCGCCGCCGGTCTCGGGAATTTGTTCTGCAAGGCCTCTATCAGTGGCGCGTCGGTGGCGCAGATGAGGCCGCCATCGAAGCGCATTTGCCGGAGATGGAGGGTTTTGCCAAGGCCGACCGCGAATTTTTTGTCGGTACCCTGCGTGGCGTTATCGCCCAATACGAAAAGCTCGCCGAGCAGATCGGCGCACATATTGACCGCCCGTTTGTCGAGCTTTCGCCGGTTGAGGCCTGTGTGCTGTTGATGGGCAGTTTCGAGCTGATTCACCATCCCGAAACGCCTTATCGCGTGGTCATCAACGAGTGCATCGAGCTGGCCAAGTCCTTTGGTGGTACCGACGGGCACAAGTACGTCAATGGCGTTCTTGACAAGGTGGCCGCTGCCATTCGCCCGGAGTTCGTGGCGCGCAACAAGGGGCGTTGATGGCCGGCGAGTTTGCGCTGATCGACCGCTATTTCGTACGGCCGACCCCGTCAGCCGTGCTCGGCCCCGGTGACGATTGCGCACTCGTTCAACCAACGCCCGGCATGCAACTGGCGGTGACCACCGATATGTTGGTCGCCGGCACCCATTTTTTCCCCGATACCAATCCACTCAATCTCGGCTGGAAGGCGCTTGCCGTTAATCTCTCCGACCTCGCCGCGATGGGTTCCAAACCCCGTTGGGCGACCTTGGCCGGCGCTTTGCCTGCGGTCAACGAGGAATGGATAGGCAAATTTGCGGAAGGATTCTTCGCCTGCGCCGCCGAATACGGGGTCGATATTGTCGGCGGCGACACGACGCGCGGGCCACTCAATCTGTGTATCACCGCCTTCGGCGAAGTCGATCCGGGGCGGGCCTTGCGCCGCGATGGTGCCAAGGCCAGCGACCTGATTTATGTTTCCGGCCGTCCTGGCTTGGCCAGCCTGGGTCTCGCCCACCTGCAAGGCAAAGTGTTGCTGCCGGAGCCATGGCGCCGTTTGTGCCAGACCGCCCTTGAAAAACCCCGGCCGCGTGTCGCGCTTGGTCAGCGACTGCTTGGCATCGCCAGTGCCGCAATTGATGTTTCCGATGGCTTGCTGGCCGATCTCGGCCACATCGCCAAACGCTCGGGGCTGGCTGCTGCGGTCAAGCTGGTGCAGCTTCCTCATCTGCCGAAGGGAACAACTCACGAAGCCATTCCGCGCGCCTTGGCGCTCGATTGCCAGCTCGCTGGCGGCGACGACTATGAGCTTTGTTTCACCGTGCCACCGCTACTAAATCTGCAACTCGCCGCGATTGCCACCGAGCTCGAATTGCCGCTCTGGTGCATTGGTCAGATGACCGCTGGTGAAGCCGGGGAAGTGACGGTGTTCGACCCCGATGGCCTGGCTATAGATTTTGATCATCGCGGATACGATCACTTTGGCTGAAGCCAAAATCCCCGCGCCGGGCTTGAAGTTTCTCTTCGCCCATCCGGCGCATTTCATCGCCTGCGGCTTTGGCAGCGGTTTGACGCGCTGGGCACCCGGTACCTTCGGCACCCTGTTTGCGTGGATTACCTTCGGCTTCTTCCGGCCGCACGTTACAGATTTCGAGCTGATTCAGCTGTTGACCGCAGGCTACCTGCTCGGCATCTGGGCGATCAATGTCGCTGGTAAGGCGATCGGCGACCCCGATCACGGCAGCTTCGTCTGGGATGAAATCGTCCCCTTCTGGCTGGTGCTGTTGATGACGCCGGCTACCTTCTTCTGGCAACTGACTGCCTTCGTCCTGTTTCGCTACTTTGACATCACCAAACCCCAGCCAGCCAAGTATTTTGACGAAAAGGTCAAAAATGGCTTTGGCGTTATGGCCGACGATCTCGTTGCTGCTGGCTATAGCTTGCTAGTTCTGGCGCTGTTGAAATTTGTCTTGGGTTGAGCTTCGAGCAGAGTAAAAAATAAAAACGGTCCCGAAAGACCGTTTTTATTTGCTAGCTGGCGGAGTGGGCGGGATACGCCACTAATCAAAAAATAACCAATTAAATCAATTGCCTGAAGATTTTCGCTATGAGGGGGTTTGTACCAACTAAATGTACTTATGGAAATATTATATTTGAGGCCAGCGAGCGGAACAGTGTCATGATAACCACGGTCGTGGGTGCAGGAAGCTCAATATCCCCAAAGGCATCAGCCATCGTCTTCGGCATCATCTTGCAGAGCGGTCTCGTAATCCTGACCACCGTAAAACAATCCAATGATTGAAACCTGCTGGGCATTCACATCGAAGGCGATCAGTGTCCGCCCTTTATAGTTGGTGATTCGTAAGCCGGGACGAAGGTCATCACGTTGGGTGCCACGCAGGGGGTATGTCTCCAACGTCTCACAGTAAGTAATGATGGCGTTAACATATCGTTCAGCGATCATTGGAGATGCGACTAGGGCGATGTGCCGATACAGGTCAGCAAGTTGCTCCTCCGCCTCTGGTGAAAAGACAACACGAAATTTCATTTCGGTTTGCCGGACATTGCCTTGTGTTCAGCAGTAATTCTGGCTCTTA
>JAABQV010000020.1 GCA_011391255.1 Dechloromonas sp. | reverse complement strand
AATTCGAGCGCTCGGTCAGGCAGGCGCACCGGAAACTCAAGACCGGTTTTTTTCGCTGGCTGGTGAAAAATCACCCGCAGAACCTGCTTACCGGGCCAATCATCTATAGCCTGATCATCCCGCTGGGGATACTCGATCTGTTCGTCACTTTCTATCAGGCGACTTGCTTCCCGATTTACGGGGTAGCCAAGGTCCGTCGTGCCGACTACATCGTCTTCGATCGGCAGCACCTTGAATACCTCAATTTTATCGAGAAATTCCATTGCACTTATTGCGCGTATGGGGCCGGGCTGATTGCCTATGTCGGAGAGATTGTGGCGCGGACCGAGAACTATTTTTGCCCGATCAAGCACGCCAGAAAGGTGCTCGGCATCCACTCGCGCTACTCGCGCTTCCTTGATTACGGTGATGCTGCCGACTATGAGGCCAGACTCGAAGCATTCCGCGTTTCCCTCGCCGACCCTCGTTGAAATGGAAACTCTCCCCAAGTCGTTGCAGAAAAAGGAACGCGTGGCACGGCCCTTGAATTTCCCCCGGATGCCCCCATCTCCCATCCCACCTTTTGGTTCGATAGGGAGTTTCAAGCATGTCCGAGTCTGCAACCGCGAATACCAATCGCGAAACCCTGGGTTTCCAGGCTGAAGTAAAGCAACTGCTGCAACTGATGATCCACTCCTTGTACAGCAACAAGGAGATTTTCCTGCGCGAGCTGGTTTCCAACGCCTCCGACGCCTGCGACAAGCTGCGTTTCGAGGCGCTGAACAACAGCGCGCTGTACGGCGACGATAGTGATCTCAAGATTCGCGTTTCCTTCGACAAGGCTGCGCGCACCATCACCATTTCCGACAACGGCATCGGCCTGTCGCGCGACGAGGCGGTCGAGCACCTCGGCACCATCGCCAAGTCCGGCACCCGCGAATTCTTCTCGGCGCTGACCGGCGACCAGGCCAAGGATGCGCATCTGATTGGCCAGTTCGGTGTCGGTTTCTACTCTTCATTCATCATTGCTGACAAGGTGACGGTGGTTTCGCGCCGCGCCGGCGTCGAAGCCAACCAGGCGGTGTGCTGGGAATCCGGCGGCGAGGGCGACTACACCGTCGAGATGGTCGAGAAAGCCACGCGTGGCACTGAGGTCACGCTGCATCTGCGCGAAGGCGAGGACGATTTTCTCGGCGGCTGGAAGCTGAAATCGATCATCCGCAAGTATTCCGACCACATCACCTTGCCGATCGTCATGCAGAAGGAGGACTGGAAAGACGGCGAGCAAGTCGTTACCGACGAAGACGAAACGGTCAACCAGGCCAACGCGCTGTGGGTGCGCTCCAAGTCCGAGATCAGCGATGAGCAGTACAAGGAGTTCTACAAGCACGTCGCCCACGATTTCGAGGATCCGCTGGCGTGGACCCATGCCCGCGTCGAAGGCAAGCAGGAATACACGCAACTGCTCTACATCCCGGCGCGTGCGCCGTTCGACCTGTGGGACCGTAACGCCCGCCACGGCATCAAGCTCTATGTGCGCCGTGTTTTCATCATGGACGACGCCGAACAGCTGATGCCGCTCTACATGCGCTTCGTGCGTGGCGTGGTCGATTCTTCCGACCTGCCGCTCAATGTCTCGCGGGAAATCCTGCAGCAGAGCAAGGACATCGACGGTATCCGCAGCGGCTGTACGCGCAAGGTGCTGGGCATGCTGGAAGATCTGGCCGAGAACGACAAGGAGAAATACACCAAGTTCTGGGAAGCCTTCGGTTCCGTGCTCAAGGAAGGCGTCGGCGAAGACCACGCCAACAAGGAAAAGATCGCCGGCCTGATCCGCTTCGCTTCGACGCACAACGACACGCCCGAGCAGAATGTCTCGCTGGCAGATTACATTGGCCGCATGAAGGAAGGTCAGGAGAAGATTTACTTCGTCACCGCCGACACCTTCAACGCCGCCAAGAACAGCCCGCACCTCGAAATTTTCCGCAAGAAGGGCATCGAAGTCCTGCTCCTTTCTGACCGCGTTGATGAGTGGGTCGTCGGTCACCTGACTGAGTTTGACGGCAAGCAGATGCAATCCGTCGCCAAGGGCGGCCTTGATCTCGGCAAGCTGGAAGACGAAGCAGAGAAGAAGGAAGCCGAAAAGGCAGCCGACGAGTACAAGGAGTTGATCGATAAGGTTAAGGCTTCGCTGGGCGACAAGGTGAAGGATGTTCGTGTCACCTACCGTCTGACCGATTCACCGTCCTGCTTGGTCTCTGATGAGCATGATCCGTCAGGCAATCTGGCGCGGATGATGAAAGCAGCGGGTCAGCCGATGCCCTCAGCCAAGCCGATTCTCGAAATCAACCCGCAACACCCGGCGGTGTTGCGTTTGAAGTACGAGGAAAACCGTTTCGACGACTGGGCGGCGTTGCTGTTCGAGCAGGCAACTCTTGCTGAGGGCGGCCAATTGGATGATCCGGCCGGTTTCGTCAAGCGTATCAATGATCTGATGATGGCCCTGTCAGCGAAGTAGTTTGAAAATGCTTTAAGAAAAAACCGCCGATTGGCGGTTTTTTCTTGGCAAAAAATATACGCTGTTTGGCGGTTGACCGTAACAGATTGGAATTTTCACCATTTACGTTTGAGGTCTGTTATGACTGCTATTCGCACCATATTTTTGATGATTGCTTGTGCCCTGACGCTGGTTGGCTGTTCGACTGCACCGCCCGCAGGCATCAATCCTGTATCGCCATTCGAAATCAATCGCTACCTCGGTAAATGGCATGAAATTGCCCGCCTTGACCACTCCTTCGAGCGTGGCATGAGCGATGTCAGTGCGACCTATCAGTTGCAGGAGGATGGCAGCGTCAAGGTGATCAACCGTGGCTACGACTCACAGCGACAAGCGTGGAAAGAGGCTGTTGGCCGCGCATTATTCACCGGCGACAGCAATACGGCATCGCTCAAGGTTTCCTTCTTCGGCCCGTTTTACGGCGGCTACCATGTTGTTGCGCTGGATCAGAAAGACTATCGCTGGTCGCTGGTCGCCGGCCCGGATCGCGACTATTTGTGGATACTTGCCCGCGACAAACAATTACCTGCTGATGTCAAAGAGCAATTGGTCAGCCAGGCACGCGCGCTGGGTTTTGCTACCGACAAGCTGATCTGGGTTGAGCATCAGCGGACTGATAGTCAATAAGGATTCAAGCTGGCTGGGGCTCCAGCATAAATGCACCGAGGTGACCCACTTTGACGTAGATGATTGCGCCTTCGGCACCAGTGAACGGCGTATGGCGGCTCCAGCGCGGGCTACGTAGCCAGGTGCCGGCCGGGTATTCTCCGTGTTCATCACGGAATACTCCCTCCAGCACCAGAATTTCCTCGCCGCCAGGATGGACATGCGGGTTGAAGTGGGTGTGTGGCGCCCATTTGACGAGTGCGCTGCTGATGCCGTCGAACTCATGCAGCGGCATGACTGAAAGGCCGGGCACCAAGCCGGGCCGCCAGCTAGAATTAGTGGTATCTATTTTGACCGCTTGCCTGTCACCGGGTGAAAACTGCCATAGTTTGGCAAAAATCGTGCAGCCGTCGCGTGTAAAAGGTGTGTGCATGCTGCCCGGTGGATTTCGGACGTAAGTACCGGTCGGGTAATCGCCGTTTTCGTCCGAGAAAGTGCCCTCAAGCACTAGAAATTCCTCGCCGCCATCATGCGTGTGCGAACTGAACTGCGCGCCGGGGGAGTATCTGACAATGCTAGTGGCGCGCGCTATTTCGTCGCCGATGCGATCCAGCCGATGTCGCCATACGCCAGTGGAAGGAGATGCCACCCAGTCATCTTCTCCGGCTGGCGGGATGACAACTTGCAGAGAAAAATCGGCGTTGATAAGTGTCGTGGTGTTCAAAACAGGTGCTCGCAATTGGTGATAGCCTTGAGAGTTATCTAGCGCAAGATCGTTCCCTTGGAGTCATTGCGTCTATCGAATCCCGATTAGTGCCTGATTCACCTCTTCAATGGCTTCCGAGCTTTGCAGCACACTGCTGTGATCTTCATTAAACCCGCGTATGGCAACCGCCTGTCGTTGCGCTTCGAGTCGTAGCTGACTTTCGAGTGGTATAACCCCATCCCCACTGTCGCGGCTTAATCGTGATGTGTTGAGATAAGTAACCAACATGGTTTGGCGGGCTCCGGGCGGCAGTGGATGCATAAAAAGCTCACTCAGGAAAGGACCATCTGGCACAAGGTTGCGCCAGACCGGCATGACGACTCGCGCGTAGTCGATCCATAGCGCAGTGCTGGCCACACCACCAAATGGCGTCGAAATCGAAACGAAGTTGCCGGCGTAGTCACAGGCATTTGAACGCGTGCATTCCGCCATGTATTCACGCACCATCAAGCCGCCCATGCTGTGCGCAACGAAGTGAAGGGAATTAAACCCGTAACGGTGGCGCAACTCGGCCAATATGCCAACCAGGCCATCGCCCAGTGCCCGCAAGTCGAGTCCGCTCGGGTAGTTAAGAACCCAAGGCTGAAATCGCTGGCGATCAAGTCCCTGAATGATGGCTTTGAAATTACGTGGTGTGCCATTGATGCCATGCACAAAGAGCACCGGAATTCGGGCGGGATCATAGGGTTCAAGGAAAAAAATTCCGGCGCGACCGGACTTCATGAAACCGATCGGTTCCCACATGCCCATGCTTGCTGATTCGTGACTGAAATGTTCATGATCGAGATCGAGCACTTCGCCGACACGCACATCAATCTTGCCGAGGGAGCTTCCTCGCAAATTGAAGATTTTCTCCAAGGTTGGTGGCACCGGGCGTTCGCTTGGCCCCTGCAACAGGAGTTCGATGTCAGTAACGTCACCAGCCTTAATCTCTCTTTCTGAAAGTTTGTACCAGGCAGCTGGTTCGTTGGCTTGATAGGAGAAATCCCGATTCAAGTCCTGAAATGCAATGAGAAATCGCGAATCACGCAACGCCGCCAAACGAAAACTTCCTGAGCGCTCGAAAACCCGGTAGTTGTGGATTTCCTGTCCCTGATCGTCACCCGAAACCGCGATGATGATCTCGCAATCCTTGCAAACAGGGGCATTGATGCGCCCGGAGACAACCCTGAGCCGATCGCCGGTTTCACGAATGTCCTTCGCCAGCCGGGCAAGATTTCCACATCCTGAGAGTAGCAAGAGGCTGGCCAATAGCACTAGCCATCGGCCAGCAGTCTGCCCGCGAGGCAAATAAATTGTCGGCCGGCAGGGAACTTCTTGGGGTTCTGTCGAGTCTTTGTCTAGGACAATAGATGATTTATGCGGGGCGAACAGGTTTCGCGTCATATTGAAAAAACAAAATTGAGGGTTTGCCGTGAAAAAAACTGATATGTATGTGCTCAGCAGATGGCCTGCAATACTGACCTTGTTGATCGCCTCGTTGTTTTTGTCGGGTTGTGCTTCAACGAGCAACGGGCCGCTTCAGTCTCTCACCTACCCACGAGATGATAATGTAAGACAGCCTAATTTGCTGGTCCTGATACGCGGCTTGGGCGCTGACCACACCGTTTTTGCCAAAGAAGGCGTGATTGAAGAGATCCGCGATCTCGGGCTGCCCTTTGACGTAATCGCGCCCAATGCACACTTTGGCTATTACCAGTCGGAGACCTTTGCGCAGCGGCTGAAGGAAGATGTGATCGACCCTGCGCGTCGGCAAGGCTACAAGCAAATTTGGCTGGCGGGGTTTTCGATGGGAGGCTTGGGTGCACTGGTCTACTTGCGCAGCCATCCGGAGGACATCGACGGCGTTCTGCTGACCAGCCCCTTCCTTGGTTGGCCGGGAATCCATAGCGAAATTCAAAAAGCCGGGGGTGTTTCTGACTGGGTGCCGAATGAGATCGATCCAAAAGACTGGCAGCGGATGATGTGGGGCTGGATCAGCCAGCAGGATTTCAACACTCAAGTGCCAATTTGGTTGGGCTACGGTAAAAACGACATCCTGACACGGGCCGGCCCACCGCTGCTGGCATCAGTGCTGCCAGAGTCACGGGTTTTCACCTCTCCCGGCAATCACACCATCGCCACATTAAAGACCTTGTTTAGCCAACATCTTGCCACGCTGGCAAAGCAGATTCAGCCGAATCCCGTTGTTTTTTTGAGCGGTGAAAACGCCGCTTCAGCCTTTTAGTATTTTTCAGGTCGCCTTGGAAGCGCTTTGGCCCGAAACCTGCTGCCAGAAGCGCGAAAAGGAGGGCATGGCGCTCGGCGGGTCATCGAATTGCTTTGGCACCGTCTTGGTCACGATGCGGGCGTCCACGATGGCCTGGACATAGCCCGGGTTGCAGCTCTGCATTGTCATCATTCGTGCGTTGCCTAACTGCTGACGCAGCACCGAGGCGTCACCGACGACGAAGCCTTCACACACGGCACGCATGCGCCCCAGCACGAACTGCCAGCGCGCTTCGCTCCAGGCGAAACGTTCATGGAAACCCGGCTCGATCCAGCCAATTACCCTGCCCGGTGGCGCCTCCCCCAGCGCCCACGGGTGCATCAGCCACACCTCGCCGCCGACCTGCCGCATCAGCGCGATATCCCGATCAGGTATTGCACCGGCTGGTGGTTCATCCACCCTGTCCGCGCACGGGCTGTGCGGGCCGCAGTCGCCGCCCAGACGGGCAAGCTGGTCGAGCGCGTCATAGCCAGTGTCAAGCACGGTGCCGAGGCTGGACCATTGCGGGGCATAGCGCTCGACATTCTCGGCGTTGAAGAGATAGGGCTTGCCGGTCAGCGTGCCCGCAACCCACTGCCACGACAAGGTGTTCGACGCAAGGTCGCCATCAAGCAGGTGGCGGTACATCCACATCGCCCCCGCCTTCCAGTCCGTCTTGCGCAGATGCACCAGATAACTGGCCAGCCACATGCGGGCATGGTTGTGCAGATAGCCCGTGCGGTACAGCGTGCGTACTGCCGCGTCGATGACCGGTACGCCGGTGCAGCCCTGCAATACATCCTGCGGCACGTGCGGCGAATAGCTGGCCGCCGGAGGCGGACGGCGCGCGGCGAATATATCCTCACCCCAGTGCCGCCAGAGATGTTGAAAGTATTCGCGCCAGGCCAGCTCAAAGACGATCTTGTCCTCGGGCGACGACTGACAGCGCTGCGACAGCCGGTCGATCACCTGCGGCACCTGAACGAAACCGTGGGTCAGGTAAGGCGACAGGCGAGTGACTGCGCCATCAAGATAATTTCGTGTGCGAGCGTAGGTTGTGGGCTGGATTGCATCGATGCGCGCGTGCGCAGCAGCCATTGTCGGTTCGAATTCGAGTCGCTGAGGCATGCGATCTTGCTGACGGGTCTAGTTCGCCTTGATCTCTTGCAATATCTCGTTGCGGCGCAAAAACGGCAGTGTCCACGGCGGGTTGTAGCGGGCGAGCTGGGGTTTGCCGATGGTGTCGATTTTTTGTGTTTTTAGCCAGTTGAACAATTCGACTGTTTTCTCCTGCACCGTGCTTTCACTGTTGCTGCCGGAGTAGGTCAATGTGGCAAAGGTTTTGGCCGGAATCTCGCGCAATTGAACTTGCGGGTTGAGTGGTTTGGGCAGGGTGGCGAGGGTGTATTGGCTGGGCATCACGAAATGGATGCGCCAGCGCTGGGCGCCGGCCATTGTGCTGTCTTCGGCATTTTGCGGTTCGATGCTGACCGGAACGGTCATGGCAATTTTTTCGGCGCTACTTTGCGCTTCGGCAACCACCGGCGCAGTCATCGCGATCCGTTCATTCTTGCCAAAAATATAGCCGGCAATGAGCTGGAAGCCACGGCTGGTGGCCATATCCATGTCGCCATCGACAAAGGTTTCAGCAACTATCACCGGCACGTAGCGGCGGATTTCGATCTTGCCTTCCGTGCGCAGCGATTCAAATTTGGGTTCTTCAGTAGCCATCAGGTTTCCCGTCCAGAGCAGCGAAAAAAGCAGGGTGGTGAGGGTGAGGAGGCGGTTCATTTTTTATCCTTCGTTGCGGCAATAGCCACCTTGATTTCAGGGATGCTGGCCGGCCAGGTACCTTTATTGACGGCGCGACCTTGTTCAAATATGAGCCAGCTCTGCCCGCCGTAGTGCGGCAGGCCGCGCTGCAGGGCGTTGAGCGCCGCGGCATCTTGGCCGGAGATGATGGCCAGCTGAGAAGATTTCCCGGCCACCGTCCACACCTGCGCCGAGCCTTGTCCAGCCAGGTTGGCCGGGCGGGCTGGCAGGCCGGCACTGCGCAGGGCCTGGTCAATTTCGGCATGCGTGCCGGCGAGCAAAACGGGATTGGTGCCGTTCAGGGCAGCGCTCAGTTGGGCGACGGCAAGCGGCGCGGGTTTGGTTTCGAAAAATCGCTCCGAAAGCTGGTTGACCGCAGCATTGGCTTCGGACGAACGCGCCACGTTCACCAATTGCGGTTTACTGGCCGCTATCCATTGACGCAGGATGGGCGGTAGCTGGCTGGCTTCAAGGCGGCGCCAGACGCGCATTTCCGGGTCCAGGCGCAGGGTTTGCGGTTTGAAAGCAAGCTTCAAGGTGGCGGTGTCGCGCGCTGCATCGAGCTCCACCCATTGCGTTTCGCGCCGGCCAGCCGCGCTGATTTGTATGGGCAGACGCATGGGCAGGCTGGCGTCCTGCTTTTTGAACGCGATCGTGAGCAGATTTTGCTTGCCGCGAGGAGCGCTCTCGGCGCGAACAATGGCAACATCGGGCAAGGCTTGCTGATCGAGCCATGGGGCAAAAAAGGCGCCGAGTTTTTCCCCGGAGGCTTTTTCAAAGGCCGCCTGCAGGTCATCCCAACTGGCCACTTTGAAACGCTGCGCGGACCAGAAGTTACGGATGCCTTGGTCGAACATTTTTTTGCCCAAGCGGTCGCGCAGCATGACGAAGACCATCGCCGCTTTGCCGTAGCCGACCGTGGCGCCGGCGGCGTTGGCGCGTGAGCGAAAGTCGCGCAGCGAGCCGGGTTTTTCCCCGGCAAAGACGGCCGCATCACGCAGCCAGGCGAGGCGCATTTCACTCGCGGCACCGGCCGATTCGTCTTCCTTGTAGGCGTAGTCGGCCATGAAGGTGGTCAGCCCCTCTGACCAGTTGCCGCGCTCGTAATCGACATAAACGCCGTTACCCCACCAATTGTGCAAAATTTCATGGCCGAGCGAGGTTTTTCGGATGAAAGGCAGGCGCAAAACATCGGCGCCGAGATAGGTCAGGGTCGGCATGCCAAAGCCCGTGGGCAGCGGGCTGGCGACGATGGAAAACTCGCTGTACGGGTAGGCGCCGATGTCACGGCTGTAGCGTGCAATGTAGGCCGCAGTGTCATCGAGATAGGCCTCGGCCAGGCCGGGCATGGCGTCGAGATCAGCCGGGAAGAAAGTGCGCAGGTGGAGCGGCGATTGCGTACCACGCTTGACGATTTTTTCGCGCACAACCCATGGCCCGGCCATCAGGTCGATGCCATCACTCGGCTCGGTGAATTCAAAGCTCGCCCGGTAGCTCTCGCCGGTCTTTGCCGGCACGGTTTCAGCGATTCGTTTTCCGGCCACCAGAGCACGTTGACCGTAGGGAACGGCGAGTTTGACCCGGTAGGAGAAGAGCTCAGCCGGGCGCGGATACCAGCCACTGCCTGATGAGAGAAAGCTGCCCTCGGGCGCTGCCATGGGCGGCATGCCGCCGAGTACGCTGCGGTGGTCGCGGTTGCGCTCAAGCGCGGGTAACTGGCCTTCATAATGGATGGTCAGTTTTTGATTGGCCTTGGCCAGGTGGATCGTCCAGTGTCGGTAACCCTTGGGGCCGCCGCTTCGTTCGGTGGGGACCATTTGATCGCCAACCTCGGCGCGGGTCACGTGCAAGGATTCATGAAGCAGAAAACGGAAGCTTCGTGCCGCTAGGTGCAACTCGGCTTCGGCCTTGAATTGCCGGGTTTGCGGGTCGAGCGTAACGTCGAGCAGCAGGTCAGGATCGGTCGCGCTGATTGCGCTGGCGGTGCAAAACAAGAGGCCGAGCAGCGCCCCGGCGGCGTGACGAAAATGGGCGATATTCATGGGCGTGGGGGAAACTGAATGACGAGATCAAGCTGGCTGTCACCGCGTGCAATGCGTAACGGAAGCCAGGTGCCGGGTGGCTGGCGGCGGATGATACTGATTGCCTCTGCGCTGCCCGCCGCCGGACGACCGGCAATGTCGACAATCCGGTCACCCGCCTTGAGGCCGGTCTTTTCAGCCAGACTACCTGTTGTCACGTTGCTGATGCGCAAACCCTGCGAACCATCTTCCAGCGCTACGCCCAAGCGTGGCGGTTCACTGGGCGGCGTCGCTTTGCCCGGTAAGGTAAAGACCGCATCGGCAACACCCGCCTCAAGATATTGACATTCTCCGTCCTGAGCAACTGGCAGCAGCGTAGCTATTTTGGTCACGCCGAGCTGGCGCAATTGATGCGGCACGCCGTGCCCGAAGCGGATGTGGCCGCTACCCATGACGCCGACGACCAGTATCCGGTCTTTGCTATCCCGGAGACTGACGCTCATCGAGAGCACTTCGGCCATGGCGCGATCCCAGGCTAGCTGGCTTTCAACGAAAAAGCGGAAGGCGTTGTTCGGAGCGGCCGCGTTCTTGCTGGCGTGGGTTTTAGATTGCTGCAGGTGCATTTGATAAATATCGCCGAGAAACTTTTCATACTCAGGCAAGGCGGCCGCAGCGCGGCCAACGCCCTCGCGCTGGGCTTCCGGCACCTTATCCCAGCCGCCCTCCGAGATTTTCTGCGTTAGGCTTTTTTCAATATTCAGCGCCAGCATGGGGATTTTGTTGATCCGGGCAAATTCGAACAGAGGCAAGTAGATCTGCGGTGGAAAAGACCATACCTTGTCCCATTCGACCTGCTGGAGAAACTCCTGCGGTGTCAGGCTTCCGGCCACCCATTTGTCGAGCACCGGCTGCACCCGACGCGGAAACATTTCAAAGCCGATTGCCATGTTAGGGCGTTGCGCATGCAGGGCAGCGAGCATCTGCAGCTGCCAGCGGTGGTGGTCTTCGACATCATGTTGTTCGCCAAGCAGGACGACGTCCTGCCGGGCCGCGTTGGCGACGATTTGCGGCGCACTCTCAAAGCGCGGCGCGCTGTTTCCAATCGTTAGCCAGCGCCCGCCTTCCTTGCAGTAGGCAGGTTCGGCAGGTGCCGGCGGAGGCTTACGCGTGCCCAGGGCAGCCCCGGCAATCCCCGTGCTGACGATCAGACAGGTTACGTAGAAACTCTTCAAAGTCATTTTTAGCATCGGTTGTGTACCAGTTGGTATGGAAGTTCGACAGATAAAAAGATGGATGTATCCCCGATCCAGTCATCCGACACGAATTTTGTCTCCGTAACCGGTTAGCTCAAGGTAGCCATCGCCGCTCGGCTGCCCGTTTTGGCTGACGCGCACGGCGCCTTCCCAGTAAATTGCGCCTACCGAGCGCCGGCTGTCGAGTTCCTGATCATCAATCAGCGCTTGCAGCTGCCACTCCTGATCGGCGACCCGCAAGCGCCATTCGACAGGGTATTCAATCCCGCTGCGTGGCGAGCGCCAGCTGCGCAGCGGAACAAACTCGACGGCATCCGGGGCAAAAAATTGGTCGATTTTCCCGGTTGACCGTAACGAAGCAGCTGCCCAAAGCGGATTGCCGCTGGCATCGCGCAAGCGAAAGGCCATCAGTGCGCTGCCGTCGCTGAAGTTAATGCCAACCCAGTCCCAGCCTTGGGCACCACTGGGCAAAAGTTCGCTGGACCATTCATGATCAAGCCAGGCTTTGCCGCTGACTACTTCGCGTTTTCCGGCTAGCGTCAGTGAACCTTGAACATCAAGTTGCGGCCGGCTGTAGTAGTAACTGGCATGTCGCGGGTCTGCTGCCTTGCGGCTGAATCCCTGAAGCCCGTTGAGTATTGGTGTACCTTTGGCGCGCAATGTCAGGTCATAGGAAAAATCCTCACCCCTTACGCTGGCCTGGTAGTTGTCACCTTGCTGCGTCAGGCGCCAGTCATCGACCCAAACGTCACTGCGCCCCTTGGCAAAACCGGCTCGACCAAAACCAACGCGGGCGGCCCGTTCGCTGTGGCGCAGACGCCCGAGAGCCGGGTCGGCAATGGCGGCATGGGCAAGCACCAGTTGGCGTGGGGAAAAGTTGCTCGGATTGTCTTCACCAATACCGGTTCGCACGCGGAAAAAGGTGATCTGAAAGCCGAGGGCTTGCGCATCTCCCCGCTTTAACCAGCCGGTGGCGTACCACCACTCAGTCCGGAAATCCGGGTGCGCACCATAATCATCAGGAAAGATCAGCGCGCGCCCGGCCTCAACCGGCGGGAAACTCACGGCTGCCGCCTGACTCGGGAGCAAGCCAGGCCAGGCGGCGAGGGCAATCAGAAAGTGCCGGCGCTGCATCACCAGTCCTCGCGGACGGCAAAAATGGCATCCTGGCGCATTGCCTGACGTCCCGCCATTACCGCAGCAAGGGCAGCCAGAGTGGTCATGCTGAGGGCAAACACGCCAAGGCCAAGCCAAGGGATATGCAAATCCATACTCCAGTGAAAGCTCTGGCGATTGACCACTTCGATCAGGATCAAACCAATGCCGGCACCCGCCAGCAAGCCGCCGATGACGCCGGTGGCTGCTACGAGGCCACCTTCAAGTGCCAGCATCCAGCCAATCTGGCTGCGACTGACGCCGATATGGCGCAGCATGCCGAACTCTTTGCGCCGGGTGGCGGCGAGCGAAGCGAAGCTGGCAGCGATACCGGCCAGTCCGATCAGGATGGCAACTGCTTCGAGTAGGTAGGTAATGGCAAAGGTGCGGTCGAAAATTTTCAGGCTGATCTGGCGAATCTCGCCGGGCATGGCCAATTCGAGGCCGCCGGGGCCGGCCAGCGCGGTCAGTCGGCCGGCCAGTTCGCCACCCGACGTATGTTCGTCCAGAATGATGGCGGCGTCGTTAATGCGCCGGTCGCCAGTGATTTTCTGGTAGGTCGTCAGGTCGAGCATGATGGCGCCGGTCTGCCGCGAGTAGTCGCGCCAGATGCCACCTACCTGCATAACCTGCTGCTCGCCAGCGAGTGGCAGGTTGACCCGCTGCCCGCTGTGCCAGCCGTAGTGGTCGGCCATCGCTTCGGAAATCCAGAGCTTTGGCCCGGTGCCAGCCGCTACCTGGCTGACCAGGGGTAACTCGGCACCTGTCGCCGACACCGAACGGGCGATCAAGGCAACGGGTGCGGCGCCGGGTGCCAGCCGTAATTGTTCGTGGCGGGTGAATTGAACGGATTTGATGCCGGGAACAGCCGCAATTTTTTTCTGCATGGCTTCGTCGATATAGGCGCTACTTTGCGAACGTCCTGCCCGCAGGTAGATATCGGCAGGGAGCAATTGCGTCAGCCATTCGTCAACTGATTCACGAAATGAAGCGACCATGATCGCCATCGACACTGCCAGCGCGACACTGGTGAGAACCCCGGCCGCCGCAACGACGGCATAGCCGGGGGCGCTGACCAGGCGAGCTGTTGCCAATCGCCAGGCAAGAGAGGGGGCGAAGCAGCTGAAAAGCCGGCTCAGTGCATGTGCGGCAAAAGGCAGAAGAAGAATGCCCCCGGCCAGCAGGAGAGCGATGGCCAGGTAGCCAGCAAGCGGCAAACCGCCAATCGGCGGAATCAAGCTGGCGGCGACCGCTAGCAGCAGCGCGCCGAGACTCCACCAAGGCCGGACGCCTGCTTGGCTGGCCATGACATCGCCCGCTGATTTGAGGGCTTGCGCTGGCGCAATATCTGCCGCTTGCCTGGCCGGAAGAGCGGCACCGGCAACGCCGGCGATAACGCCGAGAGAGACGTATACCACTGCTATCACCGGCTCGAATTCCAGTTCGGGCTGCAGACCGGCGAAATAGCCCGCCCCCAGATCGCCACCCAAGAGGCGCAAAGCCGCCCAGGCCAGCGCGTAACCAAGAGCCACGCCAAAGATACCGCCAATCAGACCAACCACCGCACCCTCGGCAAGCAGCCAGCGAATCAAGGTGTTTCTGGCGAGCCCGAGGGCACGTAGAAAGGCAAACTCGCTGCGCCGCTTGACCACCGACAAGGCCTGCGCCGAGAACACCAGAAAAGCGCCGGTCAGCAGGGCGATAGCAGCCAGCATGCTGAGATTGACGCGATAGGCGCGGGTCAAATTTGCAGATTGATCGGTTGCGGCGTCGGGAGTTTCGACCTGGATACCGGCGGGCAGCATTGACTGCAATGCCGCGTGCGCTGCTTCGAGGCGGGCCTCGGGGCGCAGTTTGAGATCAATCCGCGATAGTTTGCCGAGTTGCCCAAAATGTTGCTGGGCTGCTGCAATGTCCATAACTGCCAGTCGTTGGCCGTCAATAACGCCGGGTAAGTCACCGGCGATTTGCAGCTTGACAGAGCGCGTGCCGCTCTGGAATTCAAGCATTTCGCCAAGAGACAGCGCGAAATGCTGCTGGGCTGCCGCACTGAGAAAAATTTTGTCTTCGGCAAAACTTGCGAAGCGCCCGGCTTCTTCGCCGGGGCTTGGCAGCAAACGTGGCGCTACCCTGACTAATGAAAAAACGTCTATGCCCAGTACCTGGAGAGTTTGTTCATGGCCAGCCAGTTTTGCTTCAACCTCAAGCACTGGTGTGGCTTCGGCAATAGCGGGATGTTTTAGTATTTGTTCCAGAACATTTTCGTCGAAACCGCTGGCCGGGCCGATAACACGCAGGTCGGCATCGCCCGCCAGGGAGCGCGCACTGCGACCAAACTCGTTGAGTGCTGCTTCGTGAATGGCCTGAACGGCGACACCCAGTCCGACGCCCAGCACGATAGCGAACAAGGAAAACAGGGTGGCCATCCGGCGTTGACCGAGAGCGCCTAAAAAAACCGGAGCCAGGATCATTCGCGCAGGCCGCCGGCGGTCAGGCGCAACACGCGGTCAGCAGTGCCGGCAGCTTCCTGCGAGTGGGTGACGAGGATACCAATCGCGCCGGCGGCGCGGATGTTTTTGCCAAGCAACGCCAGAATTCGTGCGGCATTGGCCGGATCAAGGTTGCCGGTGGGTTCGTCGGCCAGCACCAGACGAGGTTTGTGCACCAGGGCGCGGGCGATCGCCACCCGCTGCATTTCACCGCCTGAGAGTTCATGCGGGCAACTCGCGGCGCGTTCGGCGAGTCCCACGGCTTCCAGCATGAGCAACGCAGATTGCTCAGCCGCTACTCCAGCTTTGTCTTGCAACCAGAGGGGCAGAACGACGTTTTGCAGCAGTGTGAGGTGGGGCAGAATGTGAAAGGCCTGAAAAACAAAACCCAGCTTGTCACGCCGCCATTGGGTCAACGCCTTTTCGCTAAGACTTCCCAGATTTTCGCCATCGAGCTGGATACTGCCCTGATCCGGGCGATCGAGGCCGGCGATGAGGTTGAGCAGGGTTGATTTGCCGACGCCGGACTCGCCGATAATCGCCACATACTCGCCATCGTGCAGTTGCAGAGAAGTGGGATGCAGGGCCGTCCGGCCACTGAAGCTGCGTGTGACGGCGTCAATCTTGAGCATCGGTGGTCAAGGCGACTGGTTGAGCCCGAAATGCAGTTCCGGTTTGCTGTCGATCGCTTGGGGCTGGCGGGTCAAGTCGTATTGAACACCGAGGTAGTAAATCACCCGGTTGTCACGGTCGACGAGCGGTTTGATCGATAATTTGTTGAGGAACAATTCGCCATTTTTGCGGTAATTGCGCAGTGTCACCGTGCACGCACCGTGGGTTTTCATCGCCTCGCGAATCACCTGCAGTTCTTCCTGCTGACGGTCTTCACCTTGAAGAAAGCGGCAGTTGCGCCCAATCATTTCCTCCTGGCTGTAACCTGACATCTTCTCGAAGACCTGATTGACATAGACCAGCGGGCAGTCCGGCAGATCCGGATCGGACAAGGTGACACCATTGACGCAGGCGTCAAGAATTTGCGTCAGTACATACGGGATGACTTCCTGGTCTTTAGTAGTTATAAACATGTTTGCTCCAGAGATGAATGCTTGAAATTCGCGTTGTAAGTGGTCCGGGGAAAATTAGTAGTCATCAAGCATTTCCTTCTCGATCAACATCTTTAATTTCTTCACCGTACGCTTGGCGCCGTCTTGCAGGGCGATGCGGATAAGTTTTTCAAAAGGTCGCAACCGGGCCTCGACTTCGCGCAGTTCGAAAGAGAAGGTCAGCCGGGTCGAAGCTTTGAGATCCTCGAATTCATAGGTCGTGACATAAGGCGCTGTGACGCCACGGAATACCACCTTATGCGGCGTCAGCATCTCGCTCACTTCAAAAATCGAATCAGTTTTTTGTCCGTGGTCGACGCGAACCTGCCGGACTTGATAACCGAGTTGCACCGGGCCATCCTGAAGTGGCTCCAGCTGGCTAACCTCCGGCGACCAGCGCGGGTAATTTTTGGGGAACTCCAGTGCAATGAAGCGGAACACAGCATCCACTTCCTGAAATATCAGCGAATCTGCTTTGGCTGAGATCAAAGACTAGTCCTCCTAACAATAATCTGATGACAAATCATCCAGGTTTTTCGGCGATGCAAGCAGAACTCAAAGAGAATATTCGTGCAGGAGGATAGTAGGGCGGCTAAAAATATTTGTCTAGGACAAATATAAACTTGCTGTCGATTGTATTGGCTGCGGCCATGGTGTTTCCACAGAGAGTGCGTTGATCGCGATCTCACTGACATTGATTTGCGCTTTCAGCTTTGCTGCCAGCAAATATAAACCACCTAATTTTCGATGTAGAAAAAGGGCATCGGCTGGTGGTGTGTGCCAGAAATCGCGATCCCTGCCGAGTACCATGCCGGCATCGCGAATACGTGCAGCGAGATCGCTGTTGCCAAAATCGTAGGCACCGGTGTGGCGCAATGGTTCGCAGGCCAGCGAAAAAATGTCCAGTACTTGCTGGCGCTGATACTCCTTGATGTCCGCCTGAAAATAGCCAATGTCCTTGGCGGCTACATTCATGCCTGCCCGGTCATCGGCTATTGCCCCCAGCATCAGGCGGCGATAGGCATCGACCATGCTGCTGCCGTAAGTGCGTGTGGCGCCAAAATCAAGCAGGATCACCTGTTGTGACGCGGCGGCGTATTGGTAGTTGGCAAAATTGGGATCGGTCTGGATCAGCTTGAATTCAAAAATCTCGCGAAACAGCAGGCTGAACAACTGGCTGACAATCCGATCACGCTCTGCCTGCCCAAGGTGGCTCAGGGATTCGAGTGCAATCCCGTCGAGCCGGGTCATTGCCAGAATATTCTCGGTCGTCAGGTCGCTATGCATGGCTGGCAGGACAAATTCAGGGCTATCAGCCAGCAGTCCGGCAAACTGCATCATGCTGGCGCCCTCGCGGCGATAGTCAGCCTCTTCGTGCAGTTGGCGCTTGGCGTCATCAAGCAGGGGCTTGATATTCAAGGACTTGGGCAGCAGGCCGGAGAGACGCAGCAGGGTAGCGACGTTATCAACGTCGCTGTCGATGCTACGCCGCACGCCGGGGTACTGAATCTTGATCGCCAGATGGCGGCCATCCTTGCGTTGTCCAAAATGGACTTGCCCGATCGAGGCGGCAGCCATCGGGGTAAAAGAAAATTGCTGAAAATGGCGATCCCAGCCTGCACCCCAGTTTGCGTTGAGTACCGCGACGACCTGGCTCATCGGCATCGGGGTCGCATCGGCGCGCAGCCGGGAGAGAATTTCAGCCAGTTCGGGTGGTAAAAGCTCGCCGGCATCCATCGATAACAACTGGCCGACTTTCATTGCCGCGCCGCGCAGTTGGGCTAGTTGATCAGCAACCCGCCGCGCATTGCCCGGAGTGAGGAGCAGATCGTTGATTTTTGGCCGCTTGCCTTGGGCAAACTGCTTCGCCCCCTCCGCCAGCATATTGCCGGCAACTCCGCCGGCCAGAGAGCCGAGGCGAGCCAGGCGTGACCAGCGGCCACCGGGGACCGGTGCGCTCAGTCTGACCGAATCAACCGCCATCGTTGATTGCTTTTGCCTTGCCATCAAGGGTTTCGGCCTCGATCAAAGGATAGGCGTCAGCGACGTAGGCCGGGCCTTTCATGGCAACAATGATGAAAGCGGCAATCGCGACGGTGAAAATCACCGTCCAGTGCAGGATGACCAAACTCGCAACATAAATGTCGGTGGTCATGATCAATTGAGTCTCATGCTCGTCGGCAATCAGGCGAACAATGAGCGAAGGAATTGCCAACAGGACACTGCCTAGCCAGAACCATTTAGGCAGACTGCGCAAGACAGCGCGCTCCTTCCCGGGTGGTGTTTTGGTGAAGCCGGGCAGGCGGTTAAAGAGTTCCATGGTGCGCTCCTTCAGTGTTGTCGGTGTTTGTGGATCATGACGCCAAAACGCCGGCACTTAAACAAATGCAGGCGACGCTGCTGAGACGAAGACGTAGCGGTAGATACCAGGCGGGCAGATCAGCTTGGCTGGCAAGATGGCGGTCGCGCAGGTAGTTCGCGATGAATCCGGAAATCAGTAAAGAAGCACCGGGCAAAGGCGCGATCAATAAGGCCGGCCAGGCGAGGAGGGCCGGTATGACGCTCCAGATGAAGGCCGCTGAGCGTTGGCGGTCGCTGAGGCCGGGGAGGTTCATCGCGAAGCCCCAGTGCAGTGCACCGACAAAGCTGAGAATGATAGCGCCATAAGCGAAGAGTGCATCGCTCCAAAGGGCGCTGTGATCATGATCAATCAGCGCGAAGGTGCTCAGAAAGACAAAGGGCAGCAATCCGCCATAGCCGAGCACGGCAACCGGATTTGGTGGCGTTCTGGCGGTATTGGAGGGCTTGTCTTCAGTCATTTTACTAACGGGCGAATGCTGGAAAAGCCGCCGTCGAGCGCCCAAATCTGGCCGGTGACGCGCGCTGCCTTGTCTGAAAGTAGCCAGACCATGAGCTCTGCGAGTTCGTCCGGTGAGCCAATGCCGGGCAGTGGATACTGGCGGGCAGCCGCTTCGCGCGCGACGCTACTGCCAATAATGCCAGCCGCTGCAGGAGTTTCCATAATACCAGGAGCAACTGCGTTAACGCGGATGCCGGCCGCCGCATAGCTTGCTGCGGTGCCCCGCACCAAACCTTCCAGCCCGCCTTTGGCGGCAGCAATCGCTTCGTGGTTGGGCGTGCCAATTTGCGCTGCAACTGAAGAAACCAGCACCGCAGCGCCCGGACTGCGGGCATCGCGCAGAGAACCGACAAATGCGGCAAGTGTGTGAAAGGCGCTGATCAGATTGGCGCTCAGGCAGTCGTTGAAGTCTGCCTCGCTCATCCTGTGCAGGGCGCCCAGGCGAATATTTCCGACACAGTGAGCCAGTGCGGTCGGCAGCACATCCTTCTCCTTGCAGACTTGAAGGATGTGGCGGGCGCCAGCCACTGTCGAGCAGTCCGCTTCAACTTGCAAAAAGCGCTCACCGAAAGCCTCGCTGAGGTGCGTAGCCTGGCGGCTGGCAACGACTAAGTTCCAGCCTTCGTTAGCCAGTTTGCTGGCGACCAATCTTCCTAAACCTCCTGCTGCACCAGTTACTAGCGCGATTTTTTGCATGTTCATCTCCCGGCTGGGTAGAAATTACTGAGTTGGACAACTCTTCTTAACAAGAATTATGTCTGCTCCGGACTATATTTGTCTAGGACAAAATGAAAATAATGCATGGTGTGGATTAAGATGGTGGTCCACATGGAAAAGTCTATTTTGGTCATCCTGGCATGCAAAATAACGTGATTCAGCGAGCAGTTACGGCCTATACCGTCGTCTGGTTCAAGCGCGACCTCCGCCTGCACGATCACGCTGCTCTTGAAGCGGCGGCGGCGCGCGGCCCGGTGCTTTGTCTCTACATTGTCGAGCCCGGCTTGTGGGCGGCGCCGGATGCTGCCAATCAGCACTACCAGTTCATTCTTGAGAGCCTGCGCGAGCTTTACCGGGCCCTGCGCGAACTAGGTGGGCAATTACATGTTGTGACCGGCGAAGTGGTCGACGTCCTCGACCGCCTGCATGTCCTGGCGCCCTTTCAAGGAGTATATGCACATGAAGAAACCGGCAATGGGCTGAGCTTCCAGCGCGATATTGCCGTTGGCAGGTGGTGTCGTGCGCACGGTGTCGGCTGGCATGAGTTTCCCCAGTTCGGCGTAGTTCGCCGATTGAGTAATCGAAACCTCTGGCAAGCCGCCTGGGAGCAGCACGTTACCCAGCCCTGTCGCAAAGCACCATCAGATATTGGTTTTGCTACGCTGCCTTGGCCTGATGTGACTCCGCCAGGGCCGGAAGCGCTTAGCCTGAGCCTGATTCAGCCGCCACATCGCCAGTTGGGTGGACGGTCGCATGGCTTGGAAGTATTGCAGGATTTTCTGATTGACCGCAGCAAACAGTATCGCGGCGGGATTTCCTCACCACTCTCAGCGCCGACAGCCTGTTCCCGTCTGTCGCCCTACCTTGCTTTCGGTTGTCTTAGTCTGCGTGAAATTGTCCAGGCCACGCGCCAGAAAATCCTTGCGTTACCGGCTAGCGAGAGTCGCCACAAGGCCGGACTTTCCGCCTTTGTCAGTCGACTTTACTGGCATTGTCATTTCATTCAGAAGCTCGAAAGTGAGCCAGCGCTGGAGTCCCGCAACCTGCACCGTGGTTACGATGGCTTGCGCGAGCACGACTGGAATCCGGAGCGTTTTTCGATGTTGACCGTAGGACGCACCGGCTGGCCGCTGGTCGATGCCTGCGTTGCCATGTTGCGCGAGACAGGGTGGATCAATTTTCGTATGCGCGCCATGCTTGTCTCGGTTGCCGCCTATCCACTCTGGCTACACTGGCAACCGGTCGGTCAGTGGCTGGCGCGCCAGTTTCTCGATTATGAACCGGGCATTCACTGGAGCCAGATGCAGATGCAATCGGGAACCACCGGCATCAATATTCCGCGCATTTACAACCCGATCAAGCAAGCCCAGGATCACGATCCGCGCGGCGTTTTTGTTCGTCGCTGGCTTCCGGCGTTGCGCCGGGTGCCGGATAGCTGGCTGTTTGAACCCTGGCGTATGCCGCCCGAGCTGCAAGCCCGTTGTGGCCTGCGTGTCGGTGAGGAGATTGCCGAGCCGATGGTTAATCTGGAGGCAGCGACCCGTGCCGCCAAAAAGCGACTTTTCGAACGCCGTGCCGAGCCGGAAGTGCGCGCTGCTAAAGCGGCGATTGTTGATAAGCACGGTTCACGCAAGCGCAGCACACCGAGCAGCAAAAAAATCCCTACCAAAAAGGCAGGCACGCAACTGTCACTGGAATTCTGATTAAAATGCCCAAAAAATCCGAACTGCCGAGCAAGATTTGCCTTTGTTGCGGTCGACCCTATTCTTGGCGAAAAAAATGGGCAAAGGTTTGGCAGGAAGTTAAATACTGCTCAGAACGCTGCCGCCTGAATCGCAAGGACAAAGGATGACAACTCTCAGACTGATCCTTGGCGATCAACTCAATCCACAGCACAGTTGGTTTTCCACGCCTGGCAGCGAAGCTATTTACGTGCTGATGGAGGTGCGTCAGGAGACCGATTACGTTCTCCACCATGCGCAGAAAATACTCGCCATCTTCGCCGCCATGCGCGACTTGGCCATGCAACTTAAGTCTGCCGGCCACCATGTGCATTACCTGGCGATCGACGACCCTGAAAATCGTCAATCAATCCCTGCTAATCTGGACGTACTGATTGCCCGCTATCAGGCCAGCACATTCGAGTATCAGGCACCCGATGAATGGCGACTGGATCAACAACTGGCAAACTATGCGCAGCAGCTCCCCATCCCCGGCCGCATGGTGGACAGCGAACATTTCTATACTCGTCGCAACGAAGCGGCGCAATTGTTCGACGGGCGCAAGCAGTGGCTGATGGAGTATTTTTACCGCCAGATGAGGATCCGCCACGGCGTGCTGATGGCCAGCCCCGGCAAGCCGGTTGGTGGCCAGTGGAACTTTGATCACGACAACCGCAAGCCTTGGCCGGGAATGCCGCGTGAGCCTGCCGATTGGCGCACTGAGCGCGATCATACGTTGCTCTGGCGCAGTATTGAGCAGGCCGGGGTCGCCAGCTTTGGTGACCCGAAAGCCGGGTACCTTGCATGGCCGTTGAACCGGGGCGAAGCGCTGCAACATCTCGACGATTTCATAGCCGAAGCCCTGCCGAATTTCGGCGATTTTGAGGATGCGATGTCTCATCGCGCCTGGCGAATGTTCCACTCACTGCTCTCATTTTCCCTAAACACTAAAATGCTCAACCCGCGCGAGGTCGTCATTGGGACTGTCGCTGCGTATGAGTCCGGGCATGTACCGCTAGCCGCCGCCGAGGGTTTCATCCGGCAGATTCTCGGCTGGCGCGAATATGTGCGTGGCGTCTATTGGGCCAACATGCCCGGCTACGAGTCACAGAACTTCTTTGGCCATACCTTGCCTTTGCCCGCATGGTTCTGGACCGGAGAGACAAAAATGCGTTGTTTGGCGCACGCCATCGGGCAGTCGCTTGAACAGGCTTACGCTCACCATATCCAGCGTCTGATGGTGATCGGTAACTTTGCATTGCTTGTAGGGCTTGATCCTCAGGCCTTGCATCGCTGGTATCTCGGTATCTATATTGATGCCTTCGAATGGGTCGAACTTCCCAACACCGTCGGTATGAGCCAGTTTGCCGATGGCGGCAAGCTGGCAACCAAACCCTATGTTTCAAGTGCGGCTTACATCGACCGTATGAGTGATTACTGCAAGGGCTGCCATTACGACAAAAAAGCGCGACTTGGTGAAAAGGCTTGTCCGTTTAACGCGCTGTACTGGGATTTTTTTGCCCGGAACAACAAGCAATTGTCAGCCAACCACCGCCTGGCTATTGTTTATCGCCAGCTGGCGAAAATGGCACCGGAAGCGCAGACCGATGCGCAAGGGAGGGCCGCTGAAATTAGAGCAGGGATAGAAGACTTGTAGGTTTGATTGGCCTTTTTGTTTTATGAGTTGCGAATTTGATTCCGGTTATTTAATTTTAATTCTTGATAATCAAATCAAGACAATTTAAATTACAGGCTCATTTCACTGTCAGGAGTTAATCATGGATTTAGCTGCACTCTCTATTTCTGAATTGCGTGATCTGCAGCAGCAGATCCCCCTTGAGTTAAAGCGCCGTGAAGCGCTTGATAAAGTTATTATCCTTAATGAAGTTCGTGCTTTTGCCAAAGCTCGCGGTTATGCGCTTGAAGATTTGGTAAACAAGGAAGCCAAGGTCAAGGCCGTTTCCGGTATTAAGGTCAAAGTTAAATACCGTCATCCGGCTAATCCTGAACTTGAATGGACAGGCCGTGGTCGCAAACCTAAATGGGTAGAGGCTTGGGTTGCAGGCGGTAATGCGCTGGAATCGCTAGCCGTTTGATATGCGTATTTTATTAAGTAACGACGACGGTTATTTTTCCCCCGGTATTGAGGCGCTTGCTGAAGCGCTTGCCGGCCTGGGCGACATTGTTGTCGTTGCCCCGGAGCAAAATCGCAGTGGTGCAAGCAATTCCCTGACCCTTGACCGACCCTTGTCGCTCAAGAAATCGGCCAACGGGTTTTACTTTGTAAATGGCACGCCCACCGATTGTGTTCATCTGGCAGTCACCGGCATGCTGGATTCTTTGCCGGATATTATTGTTTCCGGCATCAATCACGGTGCCAATATGGGTGATGACACCATTTATTCGGGTACGGTGGCGGCGGCGACCGAGGGTTATCTGTTGGGTATTCCTTCGATTGCCATCTCGCTGACCAGCTTTGAAGGTAAAAACTTCGCCACAGCAGGGCGCATTGCCCGAGAATTGGTTGAGCGCTTTATTAAACAACCTATTACCGAGCCGATTTTGCTCAATGTGAATGTCCCTGATATTCCTTATGCTGAATTAAAAGGCCATGAGGTAACGCGCCTTGGGCGCCGGCACAAGGCTGAGCCAGTGGTAAAAACAATTTCACCGCGTAATGAAACCGTGTATTGGGTAGGCGCTGCCGGCGCAGCAGCCGATGCCGGGGCGGGGACGGATTTCAACGCTGTCGAGCGTGGCTTTGTATCAATTACCCCGTTGCAGATTGATTTGACCCACGCGGCACAAATTGCTGGCGTTCAGCGCTGGATGAAATGACGGCCCAAGCCATGCACGGTATTGGCATGACCTCGCAGCGCACGCGCACGCGCATGATTGAGCGCCTGCGTGAAAAGGGCATCCGCAGCGAGGCGGTCTTGACTGCGATGGCCAAGGTGCCGCGCCACGTCTTTGTCGAAGAGGCGCTGGCTTCCCGCGCTTACGAAGATACCGCGCTGCCGCTGGGAATGGGGCAGACCATCTCGCAACCTTTTATTGTTGCGCGGATGATTGAGTTGCTACTCAATGGCCGGCAAAGTATCGGCAAAACACTGGAGGTGGGAGCCGGCTGTGGTTATCAGGCGGCCGTTCTCGCCCAGTTAAGCAGCGAAGTCTATGCCGTCGAGCGCCTTGGGCCATTACTTGAGAAAGCCAAGGCGCACATGCGTACTTTGCAGCAATTTAATGTTCGTCTAAAACATGCGGATGGTCAGCTGGGATTGCCAGAAGCCGGGCCTTTTGACAGCATTATTGTCGCCGCCGCCGGGACGCAGGTTCCGCCGGCCTTGCTGCAACAATTAGCGTCGGGTGGCAGGTTGATCTTGCCAGTGGGTACGACTGAGCAGTATCTTTGCTTTATTGAACATACGCCGCAGGGTTTTATTGAGACCCGGCTTGATGCGGTGCGCTTTGTTCCTCTTTTGGCTGGAATGCAATGATTCGTTTTTTTCTGACTGCTTCATCCACCTTGTTGGTTGCCGCCTGCATGTCGCAGGCACCAGCGCCTGCGGTCGACCGCAATTCCGGGGCAAAATCCAGCGCGGCTGCACAGCCCTCAGGGCCCGGCTACTACACCGTCAAGCGTGGTGACAGCCTATTCCGGATCGCTGCCACGCACGGCAAGGATCAAAAAGATATCGCTGCCTGGAATAACCTTGCCAACGTAAACGAGATCAAGGAAGGGCAGGTTCTACGCGTGATTCCTCCAGTGGCGGAGGCATCGACAGGCGTTGTGGCGACGCCGGTTGTCAGTTCGCAGGTGGTTGAGTCGCGCCCGCTCGATGAAGCTCCAAAGGTGGTTGCTGCGCCGCCGGTGACGGAGACAACGAATGGCAATCTAAAACGCGAGCCGCGCGTTGGGAAAGAACCCTATTCTGACGAGGCTTATGCGCGCCTGAACAGTGTTCCGGAAGCACCCAAGGCAGCTGAGACCAAGACGGAGGTGGTGGCCGTTGCGCCCACTATGGAACCCGCACCGGTAGTTGCTGCAGCCGACGATGTGGCCTGGGCATGGCCATCCAGCGGAAAAATAGTCGGCACCTACAGCGAGGCAGGAAATAAAGGTCTGGATATGGGCGGAAAAATGGGCGATCCGGTTCTCGCAGCAGGCGATGGCAGGGTTGTCTATGCCGGTGCCGGCTTGCGTGGCTATGGTGAGTTGGTGATCATTAAACACAACGCTACTTATCTCTCGGCTTATGCCCACAACCGCAAAATTTTGGTGAAAGAGAAAGATCAGGTAACGCGCGGCCAGAAAATTGCCGAGATGGGCAATAGCGATGCAGACGCAGTCAAGCTTCATTTCGAGATTCGCAAGCAGGGCAAGCCGATTGATCCGCTCCCTTTCCTACCCAAACGATGAATGAGTCTGACGAGATTTCCGGGGACGAGGATGATTTGCTGGAGCCCGACTCCGGAGAGTCTGAAGCGCCGCCTGAAAGCGAAGTAGTCTCCCGTGAAATCGAGCTGCTTGAAGATGTTACTCAGCTTTATCTGAATGAAATCGGTGCCAAGCCGCTACTAACGCCGGAAGAGGAGTTGGCGACCACGCGCCGGGTGTGGGCCGGTGACTTTGCCGCGCGGCAAAAAATGATCGAGCACAATCTACGTTTGGTCGTGAATATTGCCAAACATTATCTGAATCGCGGTATTCCTCTGCTCGACCTGATCGAGGAGGGAAATCTCGGTTTGATTCATGCGCTGGAAAAGTTTGATCCGGAGCGCGGTTTCCGATTTTCTACCTACGCTACCTGGTGGATACGACAAGGTATTGAGCGCGGCATCATGAACCAGTCACGTACCATTCGTCTGCCGGTGCACGTGGTTAAAGAGATCAACATGGTTTTGCGCGCCATGCGCCATCTTGAGTCAGCTGAAACCCGCGATCATTCGGTCGAGCGCGTCGCTGCCCTGATTGACCGCTCGGTTGCCGACGTGCGGCGCATCCTGCTGCTTAACGAACATATTGCTTCGCTCGACACGCCACTTGAGATTGATCCTAGCCACACTATCGGCGAGTCGATTGCCGATGAGAACAGTGCTGATCCGGAAGCCTTGCTTCAGTCTAATGAGATGGGTGCCCTGATCGAGGATTGGCTTAGCCAGCTGACTCAGCGCCAACGCCTGGTGATTGAGCGTCGCTATGGCCTCCATGGAGCCGATGTGGCGACCCTGGAGACGATAGCCAACGAGCTTGAACTAACCCGTGAGCGGGTCCGCCAGATTCAGATGGAAGGTTTGGATCACCTGCGCAAAATTATCAAGCGCGGCGGCTTGTCGCGGGATTCGTTGATATAGTTTTAGACGTATCTTTCAATACGCGCCTTCTATTTAGTTTTCCAGTTTGCGCTTGCGTATCTCTTCGGCAAGCTGAAGCACCGACATGGCGTAAAAGCTTGAGCGGTTGTAACGGGTAATGACGTAGAAGTTTTCAAACCCTAGCCAGTATTCGGTGGCCCGGCCGGGGCTGACCAGATCGACCAGTGTTACCGTTGCGTCATTCTCGATATTGGCTTTGATGCCGCGCCCGGAGAGTTCAGCGGCTTTCAGGCTGGGGCGAATGCCGGCTTCGATCAGGGCGCGATCCGGTTCGCCGGAAACGCTTGCCGGGACGGCGATCGGCTGACCGGTTTGCCAGCCATGCTGCTCCAGGAAGCGGGCAACACTGCCGATGGCGTCATCAACGCTGGCACTCAGATTGACTTGCTGATCACCGTCAAAATCCACCGCATAGCGCCGCTGGCTGCCGGGCATGAATTGTGGAATGCCGATGGCTCCAGCGAATGACCCCTTGATTGCCAGCGGATCCATCTGATTTTCACGCGCCAGCAGCAGGAACTGCTCAAGCTCTTCACGGAAAAACTCGGCACGGCGCGGGTAATTGAAGGCCAGCGTCGAGAGTGCTTCGAGAACGCTGAAGCTGCCAGTATTGCGACCATAAACGGTTTCGACGCCAATAATCGCGACAATGATCTCTTCCGGGACGCCAAACATGGCACGGGCGCGGGCAAGGGCAACGTTGTTTTCCTGCCAGAAGCGAATCCCGCCGTCGATACGGACATTGTTCAGGAAACGCGGGCGATAGCGTTCCCATGAGCGCTGCGTTGGCGAACTGGGCGGCTTGATCAATTGCAGCACTTTGGCGTTGGGCTGAATTTGCGCAAACTGATCGAGCAGGGTGTCGGCATTGAAGCCATGGCGTTGCTCCAGGCTTCTGGCAAACTCAATGGCCGCCGGGTCATTGGCAAAACTGCCGGCGGGCGCGCTGGTGGCGGCTGAGGTGAGGCAGGCGGTGAGTAGCAGGGAACCGAAAAGACGCTTCAAATCATTCTCCATCAGGGAAGTTTTGCGATGGCTTCGCGCAGCTGGCGTAGATCGCCGGGGGTGGCACTGTAGCGGATGGCGAGATAAGCCTCAACTACGGTAGTAAAGGCGGTTGCCAGTTCGGGGTGTTCGATCTCGACTCGGCGTTGCAAGGCGAGCGGGGTTTCCCACGGCGCGGCGCTGACTTGGCGGCGGGCAATTCGTTTCAGGGCTTGCCGCCAAAGACGCTGAGCCGGATCGCTGCGCGGGCGGTGATAAAACGTCCACGCAGCAACGGCCAGCGTCAACACCCCAATGACAGCGGCGAGCAGCGAGGTCAGGTATTTCCAGTCGGGATTCGCGACTCCCAGGCGGGAGAATAGTTCGCGCTGACGTTCAGGGTTGTAGCCGAGCACCTGCTGGTTCCAGGCATTGTTGATTGCTTCCCAGCGGTAGCGCAGGCCGCGAACCCATTCCGAGCGCACTGTTAGTAGTGCAGGCAGCGGTTCTCCATCCGCTAGTGCGGAGGCTATGCCGCCTTCAAGCCGGCTTGGCGAGACGACGGCGGTGGGATCGACCCTGACCCAGCCCTGGCCGGCCAGCCAGACCTCGGCCCAGGCGTGGGCGTCCGATTGCCGGATGATCAGAAAGCCATCGACCGGGTTGCGTTCGCCGCCCTGATAGCCGCCAACCACTCTGGCGGGAACGCCGGCCGCCCGCATCAGAACGACAAAGGCAGCGGCATAGTGCTCGCAAAAGCCACGCCGGGTTTGAAAGAGAAAGTCGTCAATACCATTTTCACCGAGAAGCGGGGCTTGCAGGGTGTAGGTGAAAGCCTCGCCGGAAAATAGCGCCAAAGCCTTGTTGACCGTAAGCATCGGGTTGTCGGAAGCCTGACGCCAGCTTTCGGCAAGCTCGCGGCTACGCGGATTCAGGTTTGCCGGCAGCAGAAGATTTCTCCGCAATACCGGCTCAGTCTCGTCGACGTTGTAACGGTAGTCAGTGACCGAGCTCAGCGCAAAGCGGGCGCGCTGGTTGATGATTTGCGGCGTTGTTACGGTCAACGTGCTTTTGATGGCAAATTCCTTGAGCGCCGGCGAGGGCGCATCCAGCGCCAGCAGCCAGCGCTGCTGATTGGCTTCGATGGTGCTCTCGTAAGTGATCGGTTTGGAAAGCGCCTCAATCACCGGCGGCTGATTCGCCGAATCGGCCGGGCGCCAGGTTCGTCCATCAAAGGACTCCATCACCGGGCCGCGCCAATAGAGCTTGTCACGCGGCGGAATGTCGCCGTCAAAACGAACGCGAAAGGCGATTGCGCTACTCAAGGCGAGATCAGCAATGCTCCCCGGTGACATCTGCTCGCTCAAGCCGCTGCTTGCCTTGTGGGCATCCTGCGGCAAGCCCCAGAGCGGGCCGGAAATACGCGGGAAAAGGACATAAAAGACGAGCATGAAGGGTAATGCCTGCATGGTCAGCAGGCCGGCGTAGCGCAGCGTGGCAACCGGTTTGCTCGCCGGTCCACCGTTGAGGCGGATCAGGGCGGCGGTGACGAGGGTCATGGTGAGGATCAGCCAGAGTCCGGTCGGAATGCTTTGGGAATAAAAATAATGCGTGAGCAACAGAAAATAGCCAAGGGTGATCAAGACCATCGCATCGCGCTGGCTGCGTAATTCAAGGAGTTTCAGCGCCATGAACAAAACCAGCATGGCGACACCGGCATCACGCCCGAGCAGGGTGCGGAATTCAAGCATGACGCCGGCGCAGGTGAGAACGACCAGCACGATCAATAGCCAGCGGCCGGGCAGTCGTTCGTTGCGCGCCCACAGCCAGCCGGCGTAGGTGAAGATGGCGCCTGCCAGTAGCGTTAGCCAGACCGGTTGATGCAGGGCGTGCGGTGCGGTCGTTGCCAGCGCAGCGGCAAACAGCCAGGGTGTGCAGCGATGATCGAGGCTGAGACTGGCCGGCGTGCTCATGGCTGGAAAAGCGCCAGGGTTTCGAGGCAGCGGGCGCGTTGCTGGTCGCCCCGGCCAAGCGGAATTTCGTGCCCGGGAAGGCGTAGACCGTAACCGGCACCCGTCGCTTCGGCGGCAAGCACCCAGCCGGTCAGGATCGCCAGTCGGGTTTCGCTGTCAGCGGCTTCTGGCGTTAATGCCCAATCAAGTTGCAGCTCCTGTTCGGCGCCGCCGGAAAATTGCTTCACCAAAAGCGGGCGCTGGCCGGCATCCCTGGCATTCGCCTTCCAGGCAACATGGCGCAGGGAGTCGGCCGGCTGGCGGTCGCGAAAGCCGGCAAAATCCTCCTGCCCGCCTTCGCCGTAACGTTCGCCGGCCAGCGCGGTCGATTGTTCGGCGGGCAGAGGAGAAGTGATCGGTTTGGGATAAACCACGCAACTCATATCCGGCTGCAAATAACTCCAGGCGTGTAGCAGGCCGAGCGGGTAAATCGTTGATAGCCGCACGCGCGGCAAGCTAATCCGGCCACGCCGGCTGGTCAATAGCGGAATCGCCACCGCGCGAATGTCTTCAGCACCGACATGGGTTTGCACGGCGGGGTGCCCCTCAACTTGCAACTCAAGGCCAAGGCGTGTGATTTTCCGGTCGTTGCGTAAAGTCAGCGGGAAGTAGGCGATTTCCCCGGCAAAAACCGGGGTCGCTCGTCCGGGGGTGATCCACAGCGCAAACAGGTTGCGAAAAGTATGGTTCATGCCGATCAGGCCCAATCCGATCAGGAGAAAAACCAGGGCATGGCCGAGCGCCAAAGTGTAATTGATGGCACCGGTGTACATCGCGACGAGGGTAACGGCAAAAATCAGGCCGGCGCCTGTCGGAACGATGAATATGCGCCGCTGGGTTAGCTGGAAAGGCGTCGTGCCGTCGCTCTTCCAGCGAAACAGTCGTTGCTTGAGACTGGCCAGCAGATGCACGGATTAAGGAATGGGAACGCTGCGAATCAGGGTGGTGATATCTTCTGCGCGTGCCATTGCGCTACCCTGAACCGAACGCAGGCGGTGGCGGGCGACGGCCGGCAGAACTTCCTGAACGTCGTCGGGCAGAACCATCTGGCGCCCGTCAAGCCAGGCCCAGGCGCGTGCCGCAGAAAGCAGTGCGAGTCCGGCACGGGGCGAAAGTCCGTGCTGGAAGGCAGTGTTTTGCCGGCTCGCCTCGATCAATGCCTGGACATAATCAATCAGCGGTGCGGCAGCATGAACCTGCGAAACCTGCGCCTGAATGGCGGGAATCTCTGCGGCTTGGATAATCGCTGGCAGCTGATCCGCCCGTTCACGCTGGCCGCCGGCGGCGAGCAATGCGCGCTCGGCCGAGCGCTCCGGGTAGCCGAGTTCGATCCGCATCAGAAAGCGGTCAAGCTGTGACTCCGGCAGCGGGAAGGTACCAATCTGGTGCGCCGGATTTTGCGTCGCGATGACGAAAAACGGGTTGGGCAAACGCCGTGTTTCGCCTTCAATGGTGACCTGCTGCTCCTCCATCGCCTCAAGCAGGGCGCTTTGGGTTTTGGGCGTCGCGCGGTTGATTTCGTCGGCGAGCACGACTTGCGAAAAAACCGGGCCGGGTAAAAAGCGGAAAACACCTTTTTCGCGCTCGTAGATAGAGACGCCGATAATGTCTGCCGGCAACAGATCGCTGGTGAACTGGACGCGTGAGAAGTCCAGGCCCAGCAAGCGAGCCAGTGCATGCGCCAATGTGGTTTTTCCGACACCGGGCAAATCCTCGATCAGCAGGTGGCCGCCGGCCAGCAGGCAGGCGACTGCCTGACGAATTTCCCTATCCTTGCCCAGGATGACATTGCCAGCCGCGGCGAGCAGATGATCAAGCGGGCCTGAGCGATTTGTCAGCGAAGATTTTGTCGTTCCCGGCATAGCGATGCACCATAAATAAGTTTTGAATTGATTGTAATGCTTGAAGCGGTGTGCCGAATGGGTCGATAATGAGATTTTTATGGTGCGCCGATGTGGGCGCTAGTTAACAAAGAGAGAACAAGTGACGACCACTGCCTTCATTACCCATCGCGACTGTCAGTTGCATGATATGGGTTCGCATCACCCGGAGTGCCCGCAACGCCTGACGGCGATCAGCGATCATCTGATCGCTCAGGGGCTGGATGCCTATTTCGTTTACTACGACGCACCGCTGGCAACCTTCGAGCAGTTGATGCGTGTGCACCCCGCGTCGCATCTGGAACGAATCAAGCGCGCCTCGCCGGAACATGGTGTTGTCCATCTTGATCCGGATACAGCGATGAATCCGCATACCTGGCAAGCCGCCTTACGCGCCGCCGGTGCCGGATGTCATGCGGTCGATCTGGTTATGAGCAAGGAAATTGAGAACGCCTTTTGTGCCGTTCGTCCGCCCGGCCACCATTGCGAAAAGGCGACGCCGATGGGCTTCTGCTTCTTCAATAATATTGGTGTTGCCGCCCGCCATGCATTGAAAGTGCACGGCCTTGAGCGCGTCGCGATCATCGACTTTGACGTCCATCACGGCAATGGCACCGAAGACTGTTTTGCCGGTGATGAACAAGTGCTGATGTGCAGCATTTTCCAGCACCCGTTCTATCCGTACAGCGGTGCCGATAAGCCGGCCGCCAACATGTGTAACGTGCCTTTGGCCGCCGGCTGCGGTGGCGAGGAGTTCCGCGATGCCGTGACGCAGGTCTGGATGCCGCGTTTGCGTGAATTCAAGCCGCAGATGATTTTCATCTCGGCCGGTTTTGACGGGCATTACGAAGACGATATGGGTGGCCTCAAGCTGCTCGAAAAAGACTTCGCCTGGTGCACCCAGCAACTCAAGGATCTGGCAGCAGAGCTTTGCGACAAGCGCATTGTTTCAATGCTCGAAGGCGGTTATGTGATGACCTCACTGGCTCGCAGTGTTGGCGCCCATCTGCGCGTCCTCGCCGATCTGTAGCGTCCATTTTTCAGAAAAAGGTGAGGGTGGGGTAAAATCCACCCTCTTTTTTATGTTTGCAACGTTTAAGCGGATAAATCAATGGCGTTGATTGTTCAAAAATACGGTGGCACCTCGGTCGCTAATCCCGAGCGCATCAAAAATGTCGCCAAGCGGGTCGCTAAATTCCAGGCGCAGGGTCACCAGGTAGTCGTTGTCCTCTCGGCGATGAGCGGCGAAACCAACAAGCTGATTGCGCTGGCCAAGGAAATCCAGGCCAACCCCGACCCCCGCGAGCTGGACATGATCATGTCCACCGGCGAACAGGTCACCATCGGTCTGCTGGCCATGGCGCTCAAGGAAATCGGCGTCAAGGCGCGCAGCTACACCGGCGGGCAGGTCAAAGTACTGACTGACAGCACCTTCACCAAGGCGCGCATTCTGTCGATTGACGAGGCCAACATGCGGCGTGATCTCGATTCTGGCCACGTGGTTGTCGTCGCCGGTTTCCAGGGTGTGGATGAGCATGGCAACATAACCACGCTCGGCCGTGGCGGTTCCGATACCTCGGGTGTCGCGCTTGCAGCGGCGCTTAAAGCCGATGAGTGCCAGATCTACACCGACGTCGATGGTGTCTACACCACCGACCCGCGTGTCGTGCCGGAAGCTAAAAAGCTCGATACCATCACCTTTGAAGAGATGCTGGAAATGGCCAGCCTCGGCTCCAAGGTGTTGCAGATTCGCTCGGTCGAATTCGCCGGCAAGTACAAAGTCAAACTGCGCGTTCTTTCCAGCTTCCAGGAGGAAGGGGAAGGCACGCTGATTACTGTTGAGGAAGACAAGAAAATGGAACAACCGATCATCTCCGGTATCGCCTTCAATCGCGATGAAGCCAAGCTGACCGTTCTCGGTGTGCCCGACACCCCGGGTATCGCCTACCAGATACTGGGTGCCATCGCTGAGGCGAATATCGATGTCGACATGATTATCCAGAACGTCGGGCATGACGATACGACGGACTTCTCCTTCACGGTTAATCGTGGCGACTTCGCCAAGGCGCAAGCCATTCTGGAAGGTGTCAAAAATAAAATGGGCGCCCGTGAAGTTACCGGCGACAGCAAAATCTGCAAGGTTTCTGCCGTTGGCGTAGGCATGCGTTCGCACCCCGGTGTCGCCAGCAAAATGTTCAAGGCGCTGGCTGACGAGGGGATCAACATCAAGATGATTTCTACCTCCGAGATCAAAATTTCTGTTGTCCTTGACGAGAAATACCTTGAGCTGGCCGTGCGTGTTCTCCATCGCACTTTTGAGCTTGATCAGTAAATAGTTCTTTTCTGGCCGGGCGAGATTGTTTTCGCCCCGGTTGCTGATAGAACCGCCTGAGACCCAGCGGTTCATCTGCTCTCTCCGCTGAGCAAGGATAGAGTTTTAGCTTGTCACGATCCCCGCTTTCCTCATTAAACCAAGTCTGGCCCAATGCAACACATCAGAAACTTCTCCATCATCGCCCACATCGACCACGGTAAATCAACCCTGGCCGACCGCATCATTCATCTGTGTGGGGGTCTTTCCGACCGTGAAATGGAGGCGCAGGTTCTGGATTCGATGGATATCGAGCGTGAGCGCGGCATTACCATCAAGGCGCAAACCGCGGCGCTGCAATACAAGGCGCGTGACGGGCAGATCTACAATCTGAATCTGATTGACACGCCGGGGCATGTGGACTTTTCTTATGAAGTATCACGATCCCTCTCCGCTTGTGAAGGTGCGCTGCTGGTGGTTGATGCTTCGCAAGGCGTCGAGGCGCAAACGGTCGCCAATTGCTACACCGCACTTGAACTGAATGTTGAAGTGGTGCCGGTCTTGAACAAGATCGACCTGCCGTCGGCTGACCCGGAAAATGCCCGTCAGGAAATCGAGGATGTGATCGGCATTGATGCGACTGAGGCGGTGCTGGCGTCAGCCAAGACAGGTCTCGGCGTGACCGATATTCTGGAAGCGGTCATCGCACGTATTCCGCCGCCCAAAGGCAATCCTGACGCACCATTGAAGGCACTGATCATTGATTCGTGGTTCGATAACTACGTTGGTGTCGTCATGCTGGTTCGCGTCGTCGACGGCGTCATCAAGCCCAAGGATAAATTGTTGTTCATGGCGACTGGCGCGCAGCAGTTGTGCGAGCAGGTCGGCGTCTTCGCCCCTAAATCGGAAGCGCGTGACTTTCTGAAAGCTGGCGAGGTAGGTTTTGTAATTTCCGGCATCAAGGAGCTTAAAGCAGCCAAGGTCGGTGACACGATCACGACGATGGAGCGCAAGGCCACTGAGGCGCTGCCCGGTTTCAAGGAAATCAAACCACAAGTGTTTGCAGGTTTGTACCCGATTGAGTCGAATCAATATGACTCGCTGCGTGAATCACTGGAAAAGCTGAAACTGAACGATGCCTCGCTACAATATGAACCCGAGGTTTCGCAGGCGCTCGGCTTTGGTTTCCGTTGCGGTTTCCTTGGCCTCTTGCACATGGAGATCGTTCAGGAGCGTCTTGAGCGCGAATTCGATCAGGACTTGATCACGACGGCGCCGACCGTGGTTTATCAGGTGGTGATGCGCGACGGTTCTGTGGTCGACGTCGAAAATCCGGCCAAATTGCCGGACGCGAGCAAAGCCGAAGAGGTTCGTGAGCCGATCATTACGGCGACCATCTTTGTACCGCAGGATTATCTCGGTAACGTCATCACCCTGTGTAATCAAAAGCGCGGCAATCAGGTCGATATGCACTACCACGGTCGCCAGGTAAAGCTGGTTTATGAAATGCCAATGGCCGAAGTGGTGATGGATTTCTTTGACAAGCTGAAATCCTGCTCGAAGGGTTATGCCTCGCTCGACTACGATTTCAAGGAATACCGTGCCGCCGATGTGGTTAAACTGGATATTCTGATCAACACCGAAAAGGTTGATGCCCTGTCGTTGATCGTGCACCGTGCCAACGCCACCTATCGCGGCCGTGAGCTGGCAAGCAAAATGCGTGAATTGATCCCGCGCCAGATGTATGACGTGGCGATTCAGGCGGCGATTGGCTCACACATCATTTCGCGTGAAAACGTCAAGGCAATGCGCAAGGACGTGCTGGCCAAGTGTTACGGCGGCGACATCTCGCGCAAGAAAAAGCTGCTGGAAAAGCAAAAGGCCGGCAAGAAGCGAATGAAGCAGGTGGGCAGCGTGGAAATTCCACAGGAAGCTTTTCTGGCTGTTTTACGCGTTGATAACTAAGAAACCCCGATAATGAATTTTGCCCTGATCCTCCTCGTTTTATTGGTGATAACCGGCGTGCTTTATGCGGTCGACGTCCTTAAATTCCGCAAATTGCGTAACAAAAATTCCAAAGAGCCACTTTGGGTTGAGTGGGGCGCCGGTTTTTTTCCGGTCATCCTGATCGTTTTTATCCTCCGCTCATTTCTCTTCGAACCGTTCAAGATTCCTTCCGGCTCAATGATTCCGACCTTGCTGGTCGGCGACTTTATCCTGGTCAATAAATTCACCTACGGTATTCGCCTGCCGGTCATCAACCAGAAAATCATTGACATCAATCTGCCTGAGCGCGGCGATGTCATGGTGTTCCGCTATCCGGAAGACCCGTCGCTTGATTACATCAAGCGGGTGGTTGGTTTGCCCGGCGACACTGTTGCGTATCAAAACAAGCGCCTGTCGATCAACGGCAAGGTCGTCGAGATACAGAAAATCGCTGATTTCAACCATACGGAGCGCATGTACTACTCTGAGCAATATGTCGCCAAAATGGGTGATATTGAGCACAAGTTCCTAAATGATTCTGATGCGCCGGCATTTATTCCGGGTGCTTCAAGTTTTCCAAATCGTGAGAATTGCACCTACAATGCCGTGGGCGTTATTTGCAAAGTGCCGGCCGGTCATTACTTTATGATCGGTGATAACCGGGACAACAGTCGCGATAGTCGCTATTGGGGTTTTGTGCCGGAGCAGAATATTGTCGGCAAAGCCTTCTTTGTCTGGATGAACTTTAGTGATTTGAGCCGCATCGGCTCCTTCAAGTAAGGTGAGAGAAATGAACCATCAACGCGGTGTTGCCCTCTCTGGATTGCTGTTTTGGGGCTTTGTTATTGTCATGGTGGCGGTTCTCGGGATGAAAGTGGCGCCGACCGCAATTGAGTATGGAAAAATTCTGAAAGACAGCAAGGCCGTAGTTGCTCAGGTTCCCGAGACTGCTTCAGTGGCTGAAGTCAAGGCAGCATTTAACAAGTTTGCCGATGTGGATCACCTCGATTTCAAAGCGGATCAACTGGATATCACTAAGGAAAACGGCAAGATTGTCATTTCTTTCGAGTACGAGAAACGTATCCCGCTTTTTTATAACGTTAGTCTGTTGATTGACTACAAAGGCTCGACTGGCAACCCCTGAGGATGACGCCGTCTCAGCTGGCGGTGACGCTGGGTCATACTTTCGCACGACCGGATTTGCTGCAAACGGCGCTGACGCATCGTAGCCATAGCGCGAGCCATAACGAGCGCCTGGAGTTTCTGGGCGATAGTGTTCTTAATTGCGTAATTGCCAATTCGCTTTATATCCGAGAACCGGATCTTCCTGAGGGTGATTTGTCGCGATTGCGGGCAAATCTGGTTTGCCAGGAAACCCTTCACCAGTTGGCGCTATCTCTGAAGATTGGTGAGGTTTTGCTGTTGGGTGAGGGCGAGCTTAGAAGCGGTGGTCATCAGCGGCCTTCGATTCTTGCCGATACGCTTGAAGCACTGATTGGCGCGATCTTTCTCGATGCCGGATTCGATGCTGCCGCGGCGACCGTTGGCCGGCTTTATGCGCCATTGTTTGAACAACTAAAGCCTGGTGTCGTTACCAAAGATCCGAAAACCCGTTTGCAGGAATGGTTACAGGGGCGCAAGAAGCCGCTTCCGCGCTATCAGTTGCTTGAAGCGACAGGCGCCGCGCATGATCAGCGTTTTTCGGTGATCTGCGAAATTGACAATCCCCCGTTGCGCACGACTGGTGCGGGAACCAGCCGCCGTACTGCCGAGCAGGCAGCGGCCGATAACGCACTAAAGGCACTCAAGGCATGAATCAAATTCGCTCCGGATATATCGCCATCGTTGGTCGTCCCAATGTGGGCAAGTCGACACTGCTCAACCGTCTGATCGGTGAAAAAATCAGTATCGTCTCGCGCAAGGCGCAGACTACCCGCCATCGGGTCACTGGCATTCTGACTGATGACAAGTCCCAGTTTGTTTTCGTTGATACCCCCGGGTTTCAGACCAAGTTTGTCAATGCACTCAATCGTGCGATGAATCGTGGCGTCACCCAAACACTGTCTGACGTTGATGTGGTTTTCTTTGTCGTTGAAGCAGGTCGCTATGATGATAAGGATAGGGCGGTGGTTCGCCTTTTGCCCAAGGATAGGCCGGTGATTCTGGTGGTCAATAAAACCGATCAGATCAAAGACCGGAAAGAACTCTTTCCCTTCGTTGCCATGGTCTCGGACGAGTATGATTTTGCCGCCGTGGTGCCGATCAGTGCCGCCAAAGGTCGCCAGACCGATGATCTATTGGCTGCCGCGCGCAAGCATCTGCCGAACGAAGGCCTGATGTTTGACGAAGACGAGATTACCGACAAGAGCGAACGTTTTCTGGCGGCTGAATATATTCGTGAAAAAGTTTTTCGTCTGTTGGGTGATGAGTTGCCGTATTCCACCACCGTCGAGATCGAGAAATTCGAGATTGAGGGCGAGATGCGAAGAATTTTTGCCGCAATCGTTGTTGACCGCGACGGACACAAGGCGATGGTCATCGGCAAGGGCGGTGAGTCGCTCAAGCGGATCGCTTCCGAGGCGCGTCAGGATATGGAACGCCTGTTTGACAGCAAGGTTTATCTGGAAGTCTGGGTCAAGGTTAAATCCGGCTGGAACGATGACGAGCGCCTGCTGAAGAGCCTCGGTTACGAATGAACCTGCGCAGCAAAGTCGATGGCCAGCCGGCCTTCGTGTTGCACACCATCCCGTTTCGGGAAACCAGTCTTATTGTCGAAGTGTTTTCCCGCGATTTTGGGCGGATGGCTTTGCTGGCACGCGGGGCGCGCCGTCCGAGATCGGCGATTCGCGGACTATTGATGGCTTTTCAGCCGCTAGAACTGGCCTGGGCTGGCAAGGGCGAGGTATTGACCCTGATGAAAGCCGAGTGGCAAGGTGGCCAGCCATTGCTGGCCGGCGAAGCGCTGTTTTGCGGTTATTACCTGAATGAGCTGTTGATGAATTTGCTGCCGCGCGAAGATGCGCATGAGCGGCTTTACGCCAGTTATGCCGAAATGCTGATTTGCCTGGCGGCTGATCCGGCCGGCAAGGTACGCGAGGCGGATTTGCGGCGCTTTGAAAAAGCCTTGCTGCAGGAGTTAGGTTATGGACTGACGCTGGATCGTGACAGCGAAGGCAGGGCACTGGTGTCGGATGCCTGGTACGCCTACCGCATGGAAGAGGGGCCGGTGCTTCTCCCGCACAGCGAGGCGGCGGCTCAGGTGGTGCGTGGTAAAACCTTGCTTGATCTGGCCGAGGATGATTTCTCGGACCCGCGTTCCAGAGTCGAGTCCAAGCAGTTGATGCGTTCGCTGATGGCTTATTATCTATCCGGCGTGGAATTGGAAACACGCAAAATATTTAGGGGGTTGCAGGAATTATGATCGAACTCGGCGTCAATATTGATCACGTGGCCACCTTGCGCCAGGCGCGCTTGACCTATGAGCCAGATCCTGTCTGGGCGGCAGTGGAAGCGCATCTCGGTGGGGCTGATGGAATTACCGTGCATTTGCGCGAAGACCGTCGCCACATTCAGGACGCAGATGTTCGTCGCCTGCGTGATCTGACCCAGGTCAAACTTAATCTGGAAATGGCAGCGACCGATGAAATGCTTGGCATTGCCTGTGGCCTCAAGCCGGAAATGGCGATGCTGGTGCCGGAAGGCCGCCATGAGGTGACGACCGAAGGCGGGCTCGATATTCTCGCCCAGGAGGCACGCCTCAAGCTGGTGATCGCCAAATTGGCCGATGCCGGCATCGTCACCAGCGTCTTTATCGATGCCGAGATTCCCCAGATTGAAGCCGCTGCACGCATCGGTGCGCGCGTTTGCGAAATTCACACCGGGCCTTATGCTCATGCCTTTCATGCTTGCGGCCGCGATGCCGAGGCGCTTGCGGTGCTGGCTGAGCTCGATAAGATTCGCTGCGCCGGCAAGGCGGTACGTGATCTCGGCATGCGTTTCAATGCCGGCCATGCGCTCAATTACTACAATGTTCAGCCGCTAGCGCGACTGGCCGGTTTGCGCGAGCTACACATTGGTCACGCCATCGTCAGCCGCTCGGTTTTCGTTGGTTTGCGCGAAGCGGTGCGCGAAATGAAATCCTTGATGCGCGAGGCTGCCCAAACGGGCGAATAATGATTCACGGCATCGGCACCGATATTGTCGCCGTCGGCCGCTTGCGCGGGATGTGGGAGCGGCACGGTGACAAGGCGCTGGAAAAACTGCTGGCGCCTGACGAGCTGGATGATTTTTCGCGAGCCAGTGATAAAGGGCGTTTTCTCGCCAAGCGCTTTGCCGCAAAAGAGGCTTTTGCCAAGGCGCTGGGCACCGGCATTCGTCCGCCCGCTACCTTGCCGGCGATTGCTGTTGGTCACGATGATTTGGGCAAGCCTTGCCTGGTCTTCCACGGTCAACTCGGAAAATTGATCAAAAAACGCGCTTTGAAAGCGCATTTATCCATCAGCGACGAGGCCGATTACGCCGTCGCCTTCGTTGTTCTGGAGACCCCATGATGCAGCTACCGCTTGGCCCCTTGATGATCGACATCGCCGGCTATGAACTGAGCGAACTGGATCGCCAGCGCCTGTCGCATCCGCTGGTTGGTGGCATGATTTTGTTCACCCGGAATTACCGTGATCGCGACCAACTCGCGGCGCTCACCCGCGAAATCCATGCTTTGCGCCAACCGGCGCTGCTGATTGCGGTCGATCATGAAGGCGGGCGGGTGCAGCGCTTTCGTGAAGGGTTTACCCGTTTGCCGGCGATGGCCACCCTCGGGCGCTTGTACGATCAGAATGCCGAGGCGGCATTGAGCGCCACGAACGAGGTGGGCTACGTTCTGGCCGCCGAGTTGCGCGCGCTGGGCGTCGATTATTCATTCACCCCGGTGCTTGATCTCGATTACGGCCCCTCGCGGGTGATTGGTGATCGTGCCTTTCATCGCCAACCAGCGGCGGTAATTGCGCTGGCGGCGGCCTTGGGTGAAGGTTTGCGGGCTGGTGGTATGGGCACCTGCGGCAAACATTACCCCGGCCACGGCTTTGTCATTCCGGACTCGCATCTCGAGCTACCGATCGACAATCGACCGCTGGCGGCAATGCAGGAAGACATCGAACCTTATCGCCGGCTGCCGCTGGACGGGGTTATGGCAGCACACGTAATTTACGACTGCTTTGACTGTAATACGGCGGTGTTTTCAAATAAATGGATCAGCTATCTGAGAAACGATATCGGCTTCAACGGTGTCGTTTTTACCGATGATTTGTCGATGGAAGGCGCCGGTGTCGTCGGCGCGATGATCAACCGGGTTGCTACCGCCTATCAGGCCGGCTGCGACATGCTGATTGTTTGCAACTCACCGGATGCCGTCGGTGTGGTTCTTGATAGCTGGCAGCCCGTCGTCGATAACCAACGCACGCAGCGCATTGAGGCACTCACTCCGCAGACGGCATCGCTTGCCTGGGATGCCTTGCAGAGCCAAGCCAGGTATCAGGCGGCGCAGAAAACGATAGCTGCTTTGCTCGCCTGAAATGCAATCGGGCAGCCTGAGCTGCCCAATATAAACACCTGCATGAAGCGCGAATTACTTGACGCGGTTCCTGTATTCATCAGTGCGGGTGTCGATCTCAATCTTGTCGCCAATGCTGACGAAAGCCGGTACCGGCAGTTCAAAACCTGTTGCCAGCTTGGCCGGCTTCATGACCTTGCCCGAAGTGTCGCCTTTGACGGCGGGTTCGGTGTACACCACTTCACGCACCACGCTGTTCGGCAGCTCAACGGAAATTGCCTTACCGTCGTAGAAAACGACTTCGCAAACTAGGCCATCTTCCAGGTACTTGAGCGCGTCGGTCATGTTTTCAGCTTCAACTTCAAACTGGTTGAATTCTTCATCCATGAAGACATACATCGGGTCGGCGAAGTAGGAGTAGCTGACTTCCTTCTTGTCGAGCTGAACGACTTCAAACTTGTCATCGGCTTTGTAAACCGCTTCGGACGGATTGCCGGAAAGCAGGTTTTTGAGCTTCATTTTGACAACCGCAGAGTTGCGGCCAGACTTGTTGTACTCGGTCTTCTGGACGACGAGCGGGTCGGCACCAACCATAATGACGTTGCCGGAGCGGAGTTCCATTGCGGTCTTCATATGAATTCCCAAAAAGCTGAAAAATAAAAGCCTTAGATTATATCTCGTTAGCGCAAAACTTGACCAGATTGCTAGCGAGATCACTGCGGTCAACCAGCTTTTTGCCCCAATTTTTGTGCGCTTCGGCGATTTCTTCGCGCAAAGCGATGAATGTTGGCAATGCGTTGTGTAATCCATCACCGGTGTTCCAGGCAATAAACATCGCTTTGACGGCAGCAGCAAGCGCCGGTTGCATGGCCCTGGTGTAGTCGTCGAGAAAGGCCAGCAGCTTGGCAAGATGCGCCTGATCGTCCTGCTCGTAGATTTGCCAGACCATCGGTTTTCCGGCCCAGATGGCGCGTACCAGCGAATCTTCGCCACGGACAAAATTGATGTCGCAGCGCCTCAGTAGTTGGTCGAACTCATCCTGTGGCAAAAACGGGATCGGTGTGATGCTTAGCGCCCCAACTTGCCACGGCCCGTTGCCTCCCAGGCAGGCGCTGACCGCCGTTAGTGGTTTTCCCGGCGGAAGATGGCAACGGATGGGTAATTTGCTGGCGGCCAATAATTCAATCAACTTACCAACCGGGGCTGATTCGTAGCAAAAGAGACTGATATCCAGCCCGTCATGGGCGGCTTGGTGGTCTTCAAAACCCTGGCAAGTCTCAATCAGATTTGCCTCCCGCAACAAGCCGCCGGTAGCTGCCGCGAAGCCCGGGAAATAAAAATACTTGGTTAGCGCCAGCGTTGGGTGCGGTGAGGCGAGGCCGTGGCAAGACGCCGCCCAGGGTTCGGCCGTCAGATATTCGAGATTGATCCAGCGCGGCTTGCGCTCAGAGGCTGCCATCGCCAGTACGTAGTTATTAGGTAATTCGCAGGCGAAGGCTTCGATGACGACGTCTGCTGCCGTTGGCTCAAGAAAGTTGGCAGTCCAATGGTAAATATCGACGCCATTATGGTGCTGAGCGGCTAGTGCGGGATCAATGGGGGGGCAGATGGCGGCCAGAGCGTGTGGTTCATCAACCCAAAGCCGCACGCGAAACCCATGCTCGCGCACCAGTTGGCACGCCAGGCGCCAGCAAACGCCGATGTCGCCGTAGTTATCAATGACCCGGCAGAAAATGTCCCAATTTCGCTGCATGGGTGCCATGCTAACATTCCCGCCATGTCTGCCTTTGATGATCCTGTCGGCTGTATGGCCTGCCCGCGCCTGGCGGGGCACCTGAGTTTCCTGCGCAAGCGCGACCCGGATTGGCATAACCTGCCGGTGCCGGCTTTCGGCAATCTGGATGCGCGCCTGCTGGTGATTGGTTTAGCGCCCGGAGAAAAAGGTGCCAATCGCACCGGCCGGCCGTTTACCGGTGATGTGGCCGGCGAACTGCTTTATCCGGCGCTCAATAAATATCAGTTTGCCAGCCAGCCTAACGCGCTCGGCGAAGATCGCTGGGCGAATCTGCTCTTGCAGCTCAGTGATTGCCGCATCACCAATGCCGTGCGTTGTTTGCCGCCGGCCAACAAGCCGACAACTGCGGAAATTCGCCAGTGCAACCCGCATTTGTCACGCGAACTGGCGGCGATGCCAAATCTGCGCGCCATTATCGCCCTCGGCGGGATCGCCCATCAGGCGGTGCTATGGTCTTATGGGCTCAAGCTCAAGGAGTTCAAGTTCGGCCATAACGTCCAACACCGCTTGCCCGATGGCCGGATCTTATTTGATAGCTATCATTGCAGCGGCTACAACTGGCGCACCGGGCGTTTGACGCGGGAGAGTTTTGAGACGGTTTTTGCCGGCGTCAGGGCCTACCTCGACGCATGAGTTTCGACGCCAAGGCCTTTCTGGCCAGTTTGACCGAGCTGCCGGGCGTTTATCGCATGCTCGATGCGAACGACAACGTGCTCTATGTCGGCAAGGCGAAAAATCTTAAGAAGCGTGTCGCTTCCTACTTTCGCGAGAATCTATCGAGCCCGCGCATCGCCCACATGGTCAGCCAGATCGCCAATATTGTGACGACCTCGACGCGAACCGAAGCCGAGGCGCTGCTACTAGAAAATAACCTGATCAAATCGCTTTCGCCGCGCTACAACATACTCTTTCGCGATGATAAATCCTATCCCTACATCGTTTTGACCCATGGCGATTTCCCGCGCCTTGGTTTTTATCGTGGCAACCCGGATCGCAAGGCCGAGTATTTCGGCCCTTATCCCTCGTCGTGGGCGGTGCGCGACAGTATTCACCTTCTGCAAAAAATGTTTCGCCTGCGTACCTGCGAAGACACGGTTTTCTCCAACCGTTCGCGACCCTGCCTGCTATTCCAGAT